>CAZEPJ010000021.1:0-10678 GCA_964514105.1 uncultured Desulfarculaceae bacterium
CCGGTTGACACCCCACGGGAAGTTCCTTACACTCTGCCCAACCGGGAGGCAAGGAGCTCGGGGGAAGCCCGCACCCCATGATGGCAGACCAAGACGCAGGGGAGGCCGCGTCAACCGGCGCCGGCCTCCTGGAGAATCTGGCGCGCTTCGGCCGCATGCTCAGGACCCACGGCATGGCGGCCCCCCTCTCGGCCGTCCTGGAAGCGGCCGCCGGGATCGCCGCCGTGGACCCAGCCGATCCATGGGCGTTTCACGCCGCGCTTCGGGCCACCTTCGCCAGGCGGCGGGAAGATCTGGAACTCTTCGACGCGCTGTTCGCCCGGTTCTGGCTGTCAGCCCGTTCGGCCGGGGCCGGGACCCGCCTCTCGCCCGGCGGGACGCCTGAGCCGACCCGGGCACTGAAGGCGGAGGCCCGATGGAGGCGGCCCCGACCGACTCTCCGGGAAGGGGCCCCCTGGTACAGCCCCGATCCCCTCCACCGGGGAGATCAGGATCTGGAGCCCCCCCAGTCCCACTCCGCCGCCGTGCGGCAGGAGATCGCCAGGCTGCTGCGGACCTTGGCCCCAAGGCGGTCCAGGAGGTGGGAGGAGGCGGCCCGGGGTGCGAGGATCTCGCTGGGCAGGCTCCTGCGCAGGAACATCCAGTACGGGGGGGATCTGCTGTTGCTGAGGTTCCGTGACCCCAAGATCCGAAAGCGCCGCGTCCTGTTCCTGTGCGACGTCAGCGGATCCATGGACGTCCGGCAGCCCGTGCTTCTCGAGCTGGTCCATGCCGTCCTGCAGGCGGACCGGAGCACCGAGGTCTTCTTCTTCTCCACGGAACTGACCCGCGTCACCCATCATCTCCGGAACCGCGGCTATGACGAGGCCGTGCGGGGCTTGCCCCGGATCGTGGAAGACTGGGCGGGCGGAACGCGCATCGGCCAGTGCCTCAAGCGCCTCCGCCTCCAGTATGGAGGCACGCTTCTGGCCGCGCGGCCTGTGGTCATCGTGTACAGTGACGGATGGGACACGGGGGAGATCGATCTGCTCCGCAGCGAGATGGCCCATCTGAAGCGGCGGGCCCACCGGATCCTGTGGCTCAACCCCCTTATGAGCACCCGGGGCTACGAACCCACCTGTCGCGGCATGAGCGCCGCACTTCCCTTCGTGGACCGCTTCCTCCCCCTGGGCAGATGGCAGGACCTCGTGGGTGCGGGAAGGGCCCTGCACGGGATGATCGCATGAGCCCGCGCCCCGGCCATCCAAGGGACCCCAGGGCGGCAAGACCACGCCCCCCGGGGCCGAAGCCCGCTCCCCAGGCCATCCCTCTGGCCGGGGCCCTTCTCCTGGTGCTGGTCTGCTTTCTCTGGGGGGCCAACATACCCAGCATCAAGGTCAGCAACCAGGGGATCCCGCCCCTCCTGGCCGCCGCCGTCCGATCGGCTGCGGCCGCGTTCCTCCTCTGGGCGTACGCCAGGGCCAGGGGAGAGGCCGTGGGCCTCGCCGGACCCTGCCTGGGTCACGGGGCGGCCATCGGGGCGTTGTTCGGCCTGGACTTCCTGTTCCTGTACTGGGGGACGGCGTTCACCCATGCCTCCCGGGCCGTCGTCTTCCTGTACACCCACCCCTTCTGGGTGGCCCTGGGGGCCCATTTCCTCATCGCCGGGGACCGCCTCACCGCCTCCAAAGGCGCGGGGCTCGCCCTGGCCTTTGCCGGGCTTTCCCTGGTATTCGGTTCCAGGCCGGCCCAACTGGGGCCCCTCTTCTGGCTCGGGGACCTCATGGAGGTGGCCGCCGCCATGTTCTGGGCCGCCACGACCCTGTACATCAAGCGGCTCTTGGAGACGCGGGAGATCTCCCACTACCAGACCCTCTTCGCCCAGCTCGCCTGGTCCGTCCCGGTGCTGGCCCTGGGCTCCCTCCTGTTCGAACGGGATCGGCCCATGTTCCTCACCTCGCCGGTCCTTGTGGCCCTTGTGTACCAGAGCGCGGTCGTCGCCTTCTTCAGCTATCTCCTTTGGTTCTGGATGATCCATCGCTTCGCCGTGAGCCGCCTGGCCGCGTTCACCTTCCTGGCCCCTTTCTTCGGCGTCATCCTGAGCGCCCCGCTTCTGGGCGAAGCGATCCCCCTGCCCCTGTGGGGCGGCCTGGCTTTGGTGGCCGGGGGGATCTATCTCGTCAACCGCCCTGGACGACCCCGGCCCCGCTGAGCAGCCGTCGGATGACGGGGGGCAATGCGGCAGCGGGCACCCTCAACGGCCGGCGCGAGAGGTCCACGGAATTGCACGCGTGCCAGTAGCGCACAGGCCCCCCGGCCCCGGGCCCCGGACAATGGTCCAGGACTGTGGTGTCCATGGTCATGCCCCTGCCTGCCTCACCGATCCCCGAGGCCTGGAAGACCCGGGGGGTTCCGATACCCCCGGCGCACAGGACGACCTTCTCCCAACGGGCTCAGTCCCAGGAGAACAGGGCCAGGATTCAGGGAGACCTGGAGGCCATGGCGCCGGACATGGTGATCGGGCCCGTGGGTGGCGACCCAAATCGCACCCACGCCCGGGCACGCGCTGTGGGTCTGGATGAGATGATCGTGGGCACGAACCGTCTCCGCTGGCAGCCAATGCCATCGGTTCGATCCATGCTCCTGCATCCACGAGATACGCGGTGGCGTTCCAATTCGAATGGTTTGCCCCCCTTGTCCCTTGCGGATTCGGGAGGCCGACGCCAAGCGCTCGGACGACGGCGGCGGCCTACCCTCCAGGGGAAAAACAGAGTATGTTGCTCTTCATGGGTCCGATCCCCGGGGCGGGAGAACAGAAGAGGCAGGTTTGTCATGACCCTTTTGGACGAAATCAGAGAAATGGTGGCCACGGCGTTGGCCGTGGACAAGGATGATGTAGTGTTTGAGGCCCACCCCCGGGACGATCCGGGCGCCGATTCCCTCTGGATGACGATTCACAGGAGCCGCCGGACGGCCGGGAGGGAAACCTGGCGCTTCGGCCGGGATGGTCCCACATGTTCCGGATTGACTGGCAGAAAGACGAGCTGTATGCATCCCGGTTCCCAAACGTGTCCTCCATCACGGGAGACCGGGCCAGGCACGACCCGGAAGGCTACTGCTGGTTCGTGGGCCGCACCGACGACGTGATCCATACGGCCGGGCATCTGGTGGGCCTCTTGGAGGTGAAATCCGTGCCCATCGACCACTCGGCCGTTGCCCAGGCGCGGGTGATGGGAAAGGCCGATCTTGTCGCCAGGAAGCTGGTCAAGGCGTTGGTCTCCCTCAAAGACGGCTTGGAGCCTTGGGAGGAGCTGCGGCACCAAATCCAGGAATCCGTGATGAAGGGGCTCTCCAGCGCGGCGGCTCGCCGGGAGATGGGGTTCATCCCCGCGCTGCCCAACCCGAGGAGCGGGGAGTTCATGAGGCGGCTGCTCGAGGCCAACGAGCTGGGGCTTCCGCCGGGGGAGACCTCCACCATGGAGGGGGATTGAGATAGGGAGGGAAGATGCTGAAGCCCCAGGAGTTCTTCGATCTGACCGCTTTCGCGCACCGGGGCGTATTCACCGAGGAAGGTCCCGTCTGGAGGGCGCTGGATCGACTCAAGGAGTATCTGGAGGCCTGGTTCGTGCATCCCTGGCCCCTGTCCGGGAGGGTCGGCCCGGTGGATCGGCCCCTCGTGATCCACGGGGGGGAGGTTCGAGACGATCTCCAGATCCGGGCCGCGGGCCCCAAGGGCGGCTTTCAGGCGTACCGGAATGGGGAACCTTTGGAGGGCGCGGCCCTGATCCTGCCCGGGACCTTCCTGGCCGACGGCCGGGTCATCCTGGGCCCCGGGACCGTAGTGGAGCCCGGGGTCTTCATCCGGGGGCCGGCGGTGATCGGAAACGGCTGCGAGATCCGGCAGGGCGCGTACCTGCGAGGCGACTGCCTGATCGGCAACGGATGCGTGGTGGGTCACACCACGGAAATGAAAGGCTCCATCCTGCTGGACGGCGCCAAGGCCTCCCACTTCGCGTATGTGGGCGACAGCATCCTGGGCCGGGATGTGAACCTGGGCGCGGGGACCAAGCTGGCCAATTTGAAGATGATCCCCGGTTCGGTGGCCGTGACCGTGGGCCGAAAGCGGCACGACACGGGAAGGCGCAAGCTCGGCGCCATCTTGGGGGATCGAACGGAGACGGGGTGCAATTCCGTCACCTCCCCCGGCACGCTGCTCGGGCCGGAATCGGTGCTCTACGCGGGGGTGGCCGTCCCGGCGGGCTTCTACCCAGGCCGGACCATCATCCGGCTTTCTCCGGACTCCCTTCAAGTCCGAGGCATCAAGGGTCAGCAGGAAGGCGTCTGATGTCGGGGGCCCGGATCCCCCAGGCCAGACAATGATTAGGGGGACGCCTTTTAATGGGTCTATTTTTTCCCTTGACTGGGCCCAATGGCATGCCAAATAGCCGAGGTGTGACACCCCCGGTCCAGCTCCTTCAAATCATTGCTAGACGTCCCCAAGGCCACCAGGCCACTTTCCCACGAAAGCGCGGGGATGTCCCCTCTCACTGCGTCGCGGCTGGGATGGTCAGCACGCCGAGTGCGGTGCCCCCCAACTTCCTCTTGTCGATCTGAACGGCGTACACGTAGTCGCCCGCCACCCACGCGCAGCCGGTTGGATTGGACAACGGCGGAACCACCACGATGGTGTAAAGGCCCTTGCCCCCATTGACGAACTGGGTAGGGGCCAGAATGCATCCGCCGCTCGGCGTGCTCACGGTCCTCAGGGTCCACGGAGTGGGGATATTGATTTCCGCCGTTCCGTCCCCCACGGTGTCTCCCAGATTGATCACGGGCTGACCGCCGGCCGTGACCACCACGTGGATCAGCACAGGCGCCCCGATGCCAGAGGCCCCGTCCACGGCAGCGCCGTGATTGACCCCGGATTGCACTTTGAGCTCCCCGGCCGCCCCCTTGCAGGGGACCGCCATGAACCCCGCGATGACGACCAAAACCAGGACCCTCTCAAGGATCTTCCATCCGCTCCCCATGATCGACCTCCCGTCCATGAGACTCCTGCGCCCCGTCTGCTTAACGACGGGCGATACCACAAAGTATAGCATAAGATCCGGCATCTGAACGCTATATTTTGTGGGTTTTCCGCCCAACCGACCACTGGAGCCGCCAACCATGAAGCCGGGAGAGCGGCCCGCATTGGCCTGGGATCGGCGCCATTTCAGGCACAGCGAGGCCTTGGGTGTGGAGGGAGCAACGCCCTCGGGCGAGAAGCCCGTTGGTCTCGGTGAGCGCCGCGATGGCTATCATTGGCGGCCTCGTGAAGCTCGGCGATCGTCTCCCGATCCCGCCCCGGCGGGATTCGCTGGGCCACCACCACCTGGCCCCCCCGAATCTGGTTGGGCGTAGCTTCCGGGGGAGCTCCGCCCAGAGGTGGACCCGCCCGGGATACTTGTGCGGCGCCACCCGCTGTTTCACGAAGAGGCCGATCTCCTTCGCCGTGGCCCCGGGCTGGTGGAGATATCCCCTCATGATCCCCGGCCCGCGGACGATGAGCTCCCCCACCTGACCCCATGGGACCTCCCCGTCCCTTTCGTCCACCACCCGGGCCTCCAAACCAAGGTATGGGGAGGCCGATGGAGCCCGGCCTCGACGGCCTGCCAAAGGGGTTCAAGGCGCACACGGGCGAGCACTCGTCCGGCCGTATCCCTCGTAGACACTGGTCTCAAAAGCCTCCTCCAACCGGCGGAGGATCTCCACAGGAAGGCCCTGACCCCGGCGTACCGGATAATGGCCGGACCCGGTCAACCCCACAGTCCTCGGCCGCCGCAACCCCACGTTCCCCTCACCTTCCCGTCACCGCTCCGGCAGGCCCGTTTTCTTTTCTCCCCCGGGCTTGGCGTCCACCACCTCGACCCTCAGGCCCAGGGACTCGGCCCACGCTTTCAAAGACTCTCCATTGGCCCTTGCTGCACCCTCTCGCGCGGCCCGGTGCTCGATCTGCCCCGGATGGGTGGGGTAGGCCCGACACTGGAAGTAGCGCCAGCCCGAGTACCCACCGAAGGGGGTTCCGTCCCTGGGGCGGTTGCAGGCCAGGACCCCCCGGGCGATCTGAAGGTCCACGGGCACCACCACGTGATAAGCCGATCCGTCAGGGGCCAGCCCGATGAAGCCCACATTGCCGCACGCCTCGGCCAAGGTGGCTCGAAGCACGTCCTCCAACGGAATCGTCAACACCGTGTTCCCCAAGACTTCACACCCGATGGAACGGCCGCGCCCTTATCGGATCCGCTCCCTCAGCTTGGGATTGAAGGCTTCCCTGAGGCCCTCTCCGAACAGGTTGAAGGCCAGGACCACGACCAGCACCGAGCAGCCCGGGATCAACGTGAGCCACGGGGCGTCGAAGAGGAATCGCTTGCCGTCCGAGAGGATGTTTCCCCACGTGGCGTGGGGCGGCGGCACCCCGAAACCCAGGAAGCTCAGCCCGGCCTCGGTCATGATGGCGCCGGCGATCCCCAGGGTGGCGGAGACGAGCACGGGGGCGATGGCATTGGGCATGAGGTATCGGAAGATGATGCGGCCGCTTGACAAGCCCAGGGCCTGGGCCGCGGCCACGAAGTCCTGCTCCCTGAGGGACAGAAACTCGGCCCGCACGAAGCGCGTGGTGCCCATCCAGCTCGTCAGGCCGATGACGGCCATGATGTTGTATATGCTGGGCGGAAGGAGGGCCACCACCGTGAGGATCAAGAAGAAGCTGGGAAAGCACAGCATGATGTCCACCATGCGCATCACCAGGGTGTCGATGGAGATGCAGGGAAGCCCCGCCCACAGGAACCGCCCTTTCCCCCGGACGCGCGTCCGCCGGCCGGCGGCCCACGCCAGGGCGAACCAGAGCACCCCGAGGGCGGCAAGCCCGCCCCCCGGCACAGGCCCGACCAGCTGGAGCGCCGCCACCCCGCCCCCCAGCCCCGTGGCCCCCAGGACGTGACCCAGTCGGATCTGGGATCTCCCGTAGTACCCCGACACCCCCCCCAGGAAGATGCCGATGCCCACGGCGATCCCCACGGCCACGAACCCCACGGTGAGGGAGACCCACGCCCCCTGCATCATGCGGGCGAAAACGTCCCTTCCCAGTTCGTCCGTGCCCATGAGATAGACCCCCAATGCCGGAGCCTCCTGGGGCGCAATGGCCTCCAGATCCGGGCGGGACATGGGCGGGCGGAGCTTCTCGGGCAGCCTCACCAGGGCCGGGTCCAGCACCGGGCGTTCTCCGGTGGTCAGCACGACCCCCAGCACGGCCAGTGCGAAGAAGGCCACGAAGATGACCATACCCACCGCCGCCATGCGGTGTCGGCGGAAGTGCCTCCAGGACTCCTGCCAGAGGGATTCTCCGGGCTCCTCGGCCATCTCCGGGGCCTGTGCGGGCATGTGGTTCACAGCCGGATCCTCGGGTCCACGAGCATGTAGAGCAGGTCAGACACAAAGGTCCCCACCAGGACCAGCACGGCGGATATGAAGTTCAGGGTCAGGATGACCGGGTAGTCCCGCGCGAGCACCGCCTCGTAGGCCATGCGCCCCATGCCTGGCCAGGCGAAGATGGACTCGATGATCACCGACCCCCCGATGAGCCCCGGGATCATCAAGCCGAACATGGTCACGAACGGCAGCAGGGCGTTGCGCAAAGCGTGCTTGTAATGGACCGCCTCCGCGGGAAGCCCCTTGGCCCGGGCCGTTCGCACGTAATCCTGCCCTTCCACCTCGAGCATCTGGCTGCGCACGTAGCGTGACAGCTCGGCGATCCCCACCGTGGCACCCAGGAGCGACGGGATCACCAGATGCCACAGCCGGTCCATGACCCGGCTGAGGCCGTGGGCCTGGGAGAGGCCGAAGGTCTCCATGCCGATGACCGGGACATGAAGAAAGGTCACCACCGCGATGATGAGGATGTACGCGAAGAAGAAACCCGGGACGGAGATGAGCAGATACGCCACGAAGGCGGTCGTCCGGTCGAACGCCCCGCCGCGGTGCATGGCCGCCTGGATCCCCAGGGGGAACGCCAGGGTCCAGGTGAGGATGGTCCCCACCACGAAAAGGGGCAGGCTGTTGAGGAACCGCTCCCAGATCTTGCCCAGCACAGGCCGATTGTCCTTCCAGGAGGCCGTGGTCCCGTTGAAGAGCTCCTCATAGAACCGCAGATACTGCACGTGAAGCGGTTGATCCAGATGGAACGCCTTGCGGAACCGCTCCACCATCTCCGGGGTGAACTTGGGGTTCAGGGGGTCAACCTGGCTGGGCTCCCCCGGGGCCATGTGAATGATGAGAAAGGAGATGACCGACACGAAAAAGAGGGTCACGACCTTCTGCACCGCGCTCCTGGCCAGAAACGAGATCATCCCCTATGCCGCCCCTTCCAGCCCATCCTCCATCGGAATCGTGGCTCGTGTCCGCCTCCGACGCTCCGCGTCCCGGTCTTCCCCACCGTCCGCATTCTCCACTCCGGCGCCATCCCACCCCTTCATCCCCGTGTCATCCCCCTTGCACCCTCACCCCCCGCTGGCGAAGACAGGGGCCTCAGGTAGCTTAATCCATCGGTTGAAATAAAACGTGTAGTTTCCCGTTTTTGTTGGCTCTATTTTTCTATACCCCACGCCGTCTGGACCCCTTTCCTGGATCACGATCCGCCTGTCCAGCACGGCGGTCCACCTGGAGACGTACAGGAAGGTGTAGGGCTGCTCCCGGGCGATAATCCGGTGGAGGCGATGGCATAGCTCGATCTGCCGATTCCGGTCATACTCCTGCCGGATTCGCACGATGAGGTCGTCGGCCTCCGCGTCCTCGAAGGCCACGAAGTTGAGCTGGAAGGGGCCCGTCTGACTGGAGTGCCAGATCTGATACAGGTCCGGGTCGATGCCCATGCTCCATCCCAGGACCACGGCGTCGAAGTCGTGCTTGTCGATGCGCTCGTTGATGAACACGGCCCATTCCACCAGGTCCGTGCGCACGTCGATGCCCAACTGCTTCCAGGAATCCTGTGCGATGGCCAGGATTCCCTTGCGCACATCGTTCCCGCTGTTGGTAATCAGGGTGAACCGCATGGGTTTTCCGTCCCGCATGAGCCGGCCCGAGGCATCGCGGCGCCACCCCGCCTCCTCCAGCAGGCGCATGGCACCCTGGGGGTCGAAAGGCAGCGGGGGGATGTCCACATCGTAATAGTCGGTCTGCTGGGGGAACGGACCGGTGATCCGCTCCCCCTGGCCGTGGACCACGTATCGAAGGATCTTGTCCACGTCGATGGCCATTCCCAGGGCCCTGCGCACGCGGGCGTCCCGAAAGATCTCCCGCCGCATGTTGTACCCGATATACGTGTACCCGAAGGCCAAACCGGAGAAGGCCTGAAACCTCGGATCCCGGCTCAGACGGGCCACCTGGTGGGGTTGGACCCCATATGTGTCCAGCGTGCCCGCGTAGAACTCCATCTCCTGGGCCAGCAGGTCGGGCACCACGCGATAGGTGTACTGCTCGTAGTTGGGCGCCCCCTCCCAGTAAGCCTCGAACCGTTTCAGGACGATCTCCTGGTCGGTCTTCCATGAGGCGAAACGAAAGGGCCCCGAGCCCACTGGCCGGCGGTTGAACCGGCTCTGCCGAAGGGTGAACTTGGCCGGATCCATGCCCCGCTCCCGGGCCTCCTGATCCAGGGCCTCCCGGTTGAGAAGGTGCTCCGGGAGGATCCCCATGCCCCAGGTGCCCAGAGCCGGGGCATAGAGGCGCTTGTACACCACGCGCACCGTGAGGTCGTCCAGCCGCTCCACGGCCAGCACGGGCTCGTAATCCGGGACGCGGGGCGACAGGTTGGCCGGGTCCATGATGGCCTGGTACGTAAAGACCACATCGCGGGCCGTCACCGCGTGGCCGTCATGAAACCGCACCCCCTCCCGCAAGCGGAAAAGGATCACGGGGTTGTGTTCCACCGGCGGGAGGATCTCCCGGCTCACCCGGGCCCGGTCTTCCGGCGGGACCTCTCCCGAGAATTCGCAGTAGGCCTCGGGCTGAAATGCCTCAAAGTACCCCTCGCCCAGGAGCGGCTCCAGCCTCCGGAAGAAATCCTGGTCCACCTCTTTGAGGGAGATGCGGATCCGGGGTGGCGGCGTGACCCGCACCTCCACCGTCCTGGCCTTTCCCCGGGGGCCGTCCCGCAGGGGTATCTGAAGGGTTGCAGGGGGGTCATGGACCAGCGCCACAGCGGTGACCGGCTCCCAGGATTCCAGTTCGCGGGAGAGCCAGGCCACCAGTTCCTGGGGAGAGGCCGCCGTCAGGCCCTGTCTCAGGACGGGACCATGGACCCGGAAGTAGGCCTCCTCGGTGATCTCCCATGAACGGGCCACCCGCCCCCGGAAGCGGAGCTCCTCGTCCCGGTCCAGGAGCCCCTCGAACACCATGCCCGCGATCTCATTGCTCGAGCTGTCCGCGGCCAGAATGGGGTTGAGGATGCTCGCATCCCCGATGGATCCCGTGATGAACTCCTGGAGGCGGTGGGGATTCCCCCGGGTCTGTTCGTCGTACGTGGGCACCCAGAAGTAGGATTGAGCAAGGATGCCCACCACGGCCAGGGGCGCAACGAGAAGGAGGCGCCGGACGCTCATGTCACGGCCCTTGGGGCGGGTTCGGTGCAGGGTTTCTCGCCATGGACCCACGCTAGCAGAGCCCG
>CAZEPJ010000021.1:10778-59683 GCA_964514105.1 uncultured Desulfarculaceae bacterium
TCCCCGCCGAAGAGGCGATGACCGATGAGCGAGGCCAGGAACGCCTGGGCCGCCCACATCATGAACTCCAAGGCACCGACTCCGAAAAGACCGACAAAGGGCTCTTCGGGGCGCAGGTCCATGGCCCTGGCCACCTCGGGGTTTCGCACTGTGAAGGTGGCGTCCAGCACCACGGCCATGGGCAGGAGAAAGTTGGCCAACAACCCGAAGATGACCCACAGAAGGGCGAAGCTCCAGCGGGGGGAGATCCGCCAGCCCAGGCGCTGCCTGAGGGCGAAAAACGCCACCCCGACCACCGCCGCATCGATGAGAAAGAGGCCCGCAACGCTGAGGATGAACACGGTCAACACGCACCTCCCACCCCAGTGTTTGGGCCAGGTTTCCGCCCCCCCACGGCCCAAGGATATCGCCGATCCCGGGGCAAGGCAACCATGTTACCCGCCCATGGTCGGCGCCTTGTTGATGCCCCGCCCCGATTGAGATAGTCTCTTTCTTGACAGTTCTGCAAGAATCCGTCACCCCGGTGAAAACCGGGGTTCAGGAATCATTCAACGAACTGAAACCATTGGATGCCGTTTTTCCACGCAATGACGAACAGCGGCACTTGCGGCCTTCGTACCAGATCATCTTTCTTGAGTCAGACAGCGGAGTGGCGAGTTCAGATGTCCGAAAAGCAGATCTTCCCCGATGCACCGCAGCGCGTGTACACTGTCTCCGAGCTGACCCTGGCGATCAAGGAGCTCCTCGAGGCCTCCTTTCCGCGCGTCTGGGTGGAGGCAGAGGTCTCCAACCTCCACCGCCACTCATCGGGCCACATGTACCTGACCCTCAAGGACCAGCGGAGCCAGATCCGGGCGGTCATGTTTCGTTCCCAGGCCCGGGAGTTGGGGTTTGAGCCCGAGGACGGCATGCGCCTCCTTTGCCTGGGGCGCATCGGGCTGTACGAGGTGCGGGGCGAGTACCAGCTCTACGTGGATTTCATGGAGCCCCGCGGGCTCGGCGCCCTGCAGAAGGCCTTCGAGCAGCTCAAGGGACGGCTCCAAAAGGAGGGTCTCTTCGACCCTTCCCGAAAGCGCCCGCTGCCGGTCCTTCCCGCTTGCATCGGCATCGTGACCTCGCCCACGGGCGCGGTCATACGCGACATGCTCCAGATCCTGGGACGCCGATTTCCCAACCTCCACATCCTCGTGCGCCCGGTGAGGGTCCAGGGGCAGGGCGCCGCACAAGACATCGTCCAGGGCCTGGAGGATCTCAACCGCCATGGGGGGGTGGACCTCATCGTCATCGCCCGGGGGGGTGGCTCCCTGGAGGATCTGTGGGCCTTCAACGAGGAGGCGGTGGCCCGGGCCATCGCCTCCTCGGCGGTGCCCGTGGTGAGCGCCGTGGGACACGAGGTGGACTACACCATCGCCGACTTCGTGGCCGACCTCCGGGCGCCCACGCCGTCGGCCGCGGCCGAGCTCATCGTCCCCGTCAAGCGCGAGCTTCTCGCGGCGATCTCGGAGCTGAAAGACGATCTGGCGGTGGCCATGGCGCGGTGCATCCGGGATCAGAGGGACGCCCTGGATGCCTGTCGCCAGCGGCTGGGGGACCCCCGGCGGCGAATGGCCGACTGGTCGCTCCTCATCGATGACCTGCACGGCCGCCTGGGGGCGTCAGCCTGGCAAGGCCTGACCCGCGCCCGGGAGCGCCTGCGGCACCAGAGCGCCCTTCTCCTTCGCGCCGATCCCCGCCAGCGGATCCATGGGACCCGAGTGGAGCTCCGCTCTCTGGAGGCCCGGCTGGGGGAGGCGGTGGCCAAGACCCTCCTGGTGAAGCGGGGAGAGCTGGCGCGGGAGGGGGCCATGCTGGAGTCGTTGAGTCCCCTCAAGGTGCTGGGCCGGGGATACAGCATCGTGCGGAGCCTCCCCGGCCACGAGATCGTGCGGGATGCCACCCTGCTCCAGCCCGGGGATCGACTGCGCGTCACATTCCAGCGGGGGGAAGCCGACTGTCGGGTGGAGCCTCCGGATCGCTCTGGCCGCCCCAGGGGGCAGGCCCGCGGGAGATAGCGGGCCACCCGGGGCCACGTTGTTCTTCAACTGCCGCCTAGATCAGCCGGGTCACGTCCATCACCGTGGCGTAAACCATGAGCGCGAGGATCAGCACCCACCCCAGCGCGGCCATGGGCAGATGCAGACGGGTAAAGCGCGGGTGGAGGCGCTCCAGTGCGCACAGGAGGATCTTCCCCCCGTCCAGGGCGGGGACGGGCAAGAGGTTCAGGACGGCCAGATTGGCGCTCATGAGCGCCAGAAACTCCAGCGCCCGCAAGGGGCTGGCCCCCACGAAGCCGCTTCCCTGGGCCACGATCCCCACCACGCCGGAAAGATGCGCCGGCTGGGACACGAGAAGGGGCACCAGCTGAAGCACGCGACCCACCAGCTCCATGAGCCTGACCATGGGGTCCAGGATCAGGCCCCCGGCAGACCACGCCCCGCCCGCCAGTGCGATCACCTGGTAGCAGATCAGGGGGAGCAGGAGGCTCGCCGCAGGCCCCCCGGCAGCCAGGGCAGCCCGCTTCCCCATGGGAATGCGGAAATAGTCGCCCTCTCCACCCAGCTCCGGCAGCACATACCCACCCAGGGGCACAGCCGACAGCCGGTATTCGGTCCCCCCGCGATGCCACGAAAGGAGCCCGGGACCGAAGCCGATGGAGAAGCGGCGGATGGGGATCCCGACCCATTTGGCCGCCATGAGGTGTCCCCACTCGTGCGCCAGGATGGCCGCGCCGATGAGCAGCGCCACAAACACATAGGTCATGACCCTTCCCCCTACCCCAAGGCGTGGTTGCAGTATAGCCCCTATCCACCCCGGACTCCAACCCCGCGCCTCACCGGCCCCAGGACGCCTCCAAGATCTCCAGGCACAGAAGCTGCGCCTGGGGCGATACGATCCGCACGTTGTCCCGGATTCGTTCCAGCTGGGCTTTTACCGCGTCGCCTCCGATGCCCTCAGGGGCATAGACCGCGAAGAGCGCCTCCCGGGTGCCTGGGGTGAGCCGGGTTCGTTGGTCCGGGCCGTACAGGATGCTGGAGATCACCCCCGCCTCATCGGCCATGAACATGTCCCCCGCCTTGAGCGTTTGGACCTTGCCGTTGAGAAGCGTGTACTGCTCGACCCCCGAGGCCACTTCCACGACCACGTCCCCCCGCACCGCCCCAAGGTCATGCCCCGCGGTGAGGAGCATGCCATGAAGCTCGGCCATGAACATGGCCTCCACCAGGGCGGCCACCCGAGGGATGGGCTTCCCCTTGAGGGCCACGGACTCCAACTGGAACTGCACGTGGTAGGACTTGTCGAACCGCCTGTAATAGGCGTTGTACGCCGCCATCCGGGGCAGGGCCCTGATCGCCAATCGATCCAGCCCCCCCAGGCGCGCCCGAATGTCTCGTTCCAGGGCCGCCTTTTCCTCCTCAAGGTCCGGATGCCATTCCGGATTGCGCACGTTGGACAAGGCGAGGAACCCCACTGCCGAGCCGGGGTAGGTCCGTTTCCACTGCTGCGACGCCCGCAAGGCGATCATGGCCAGCTTCCCTCCCATCTATCCGAGGCCCGCCAGGATCCGGCCCAGGACAGCCTCGGCGTCCCACCGGGCCGCTTCCACGGGGAATCGGGACTTCACCCGGGCATATCTGCCGGCCAGCCCCCGGTACGTCAAGTAGGCGGCGGGCGTCAGATCCCACCCATCCTTCTTGAGCAGCCGCTCCTTCTCCCACGGCATCAGGCGGTCCCATGGGAGGGCCCGCCCGTCGTACGCCCGCAAGGCCTCGAACGCCGCAGGCTGCTGGGATCGAAACGCCTCCAGGAACCGAAGGCTGTAGGACGCGGCGCGGGCCCGGTTGACCGGGTCGTGATCCGGGTCGGATCCACCTGCGCCCATGGCAGACAGATGCGCATGTTGGGCGTTGGTGATCCCCTGGTGCGTGGCCAAATCCTGGATCCCGTGGAGGAGGTAGCCCAGCAGGAAGAGCCCCCCGCGGGCATCCCGCGGCGCCTTGGCTGCAACCCCCGCGGCCAGTTCCCGGATCCATTCCACGAACCGAGCCGAGGCCTCCGCCCCCGTCTCGATGGTGCGCCCTTCCGCGTCGTTTTCGGTCTGGGCGTGGGCCCAAGGCGTTCCCCAGTCGTAGAAATCCGGGTCCTGGGATGCGTCTTGGGCCACATCCAGGGCGTTGGCGGCAAATCCCATCTGTTCCATGACCGTCGCGGTGACCTCCAGGTGGCCGGGTTCCCAGTTTCCCGTGATCTGGGAGAGCCATCCGCCCGCCGGGAGGCGCGTATTGCCCATGTGCGCCTTTCTCTGTCGCTTCCTCAGATATCCCTGAACCCCGCCCACATTCCCTGCGCGGGAGGCATCCGGCAGGATGGCCCATAGATGCTGGTTGTTGAAGCAGTATCTGGGAACGTACCGGAAGGACTGGTCCCCCTGGGTCAGCCTGTCGGCTTGGGGGAAGCGGCTCGGCACGCGATCCAGGGTGCTCTCGAGAATGCACCAGCAGCCCATCTCGTCCTTGTACACCGGCCAGCAGTGCCCTCCGAGCCAGGTTCCGGCCTCGTCGTACACCTCTCCCAGCACCACCCGCACGCAGAACGGACTGATGCCGCTGGCCAGGAGGAGGCTGGCCAGAAGGAAGCTCCCGTCCTCGCAATCCCCCTCTCCAAGGGTGTAGACCTCGGGCGGGAAAAGCCAAAAGTCGGGCCGGCGCTGCCTCTCGCTGTCGTGAACATACCGGATGCCTTGGGCCACAAATCGCCAGATGATCCGGGCGCGCCGGTCGAAATCCCCGGGGTTCCGCGTCCTGGGAAGCCCCTCTCGGCCATGGAGCGAATCGAGTATCTCCCGCATGACCCGGTTGTCCGCGAAGGAAAGCCACTCTCGAAGGTCGGTCCGAACGGGCTTCCTGGGGCTGCCCATGACGAATCGCTTGCGCTCGATGACCGTGTCCTGCAGGATCAGATCCCCTTCCCAACGGTACGGCCCCATCCCCCCCTCCCTGCGTCCGCCGACAACGCCTCCCCCGGCGGACAAGCCCGCGCCCTGCAGGATCCGGCCGCCGTCGACAAGACCCGCCAGGACCCTGCCCTGCGTCCTTCTCTCTTATAGCACAAACAGGGGTTCGTGGCAGAAGATGGGCCCTGTCTGGGCTTGACAACGGGCGCGTCTTTTCTTAATCCTTTATGCGATTCGCCGAGCACGCTGGAGCGGCTCCAGGGGCCCCGACGAAGTTTGCCTGGACAGACAGATGCAAGGGGAGGTGGATACGGGAACGATGATAGGGGTGAATCACGCGGTGCGATGGTCCGTCGCGGCGTGGGTCTGCTGTTTCATCTGCTGTTTCATATGGATGGTGAGCGCCCCCGCCCTGGCATCCAACGAGGATTCCGACCAGCAAGCGGCCGAGAAGGTCCAAGCGGACATGGTGGTGGTGCACAAGGGCGAGCGCCGCCTCATGCTCCTGCGGGAGGGAGAGGTACTGAAGGAATACAAGGTGAACCTGGGCAGGAGCCCCGTGGGGCACAAGACGCGCCAGGGGGACAACAAGACCCCCGAGGGGCTCTACGTCATCGACGGGAGGAAGCCCGACTGCGGGTACTACCTGGGCCTTCACATCTCGTACCCGGACCCCGTCGACGTGGAGAATGCCAGGATGGCCGGGGTCTCGCCCGGGGGAAGCATCTACATCCACGGACTGCCCAACGGGGTCAGAAACAAGTACCGCATGCTTCCCGACTGGACCCGGGGATGCATCGCCGTGAGCAACGAGGAGATCGAGGAGATCTGGGAGCTGGTGCCCGACGGAACGCTCATCGAGATCAAACCCTGATCCATGAAAGGGATGACGCGGTGCCCAGAGCCGACCGGTCGGCCTGGGTGCGGCGGCGTCGTGCCTGGGCGCACGGGTTGCGGCTGCCCACGGTGCGCTCTGACCTTGGGAAATACGCTGTTTTCCCCATTTACTTCCAGCAGAGCCTGTGCTACCGCTAGAGACAGATGGACCCGGTGAGCCTCTTTCGGCCCGAGGATCTTCACATGTTCAGCGCTCTGCTCGTCGAGGACAACCTGCTTTTTCGCCGGACCCTCAAGGACACCTTGCTCTCCTGGTTCCCCGCCATCGAGGTCCGCGAGGCCGAAAACGGGGAGCAGGCCATGGCTTCCGTCCGGGAGGGGCGGCCGGACCTGATCTTCATGGACATCCAGTTGCCGGGGGAAAACGGGCTGATCCTCACGCGGCGCCTCAAGCGTGCCCATCCGGAGATCGTGATCGTCATCCTCACCAGCTACGACCTGCCCGAATACCGGCAGGCCGCGGCGGATCACCAAGCTAACTACTTCCTCACGAAGGATCGACCGGCCAGCGAGATCCGGATCATCATGAACGATGTCATGGCTGCAAGGGAGGCGCAAGGAAGGGCCCCCTTGCCTTGTCGTCCGTGACCGGCACCTTGGCGCCCTTGGGGGTTCCTCAGGGCGATGGGGTCCACCATGATCACCTTGTCCCGATGCGCATTTCTGAGGCTTGTCTCGGCCCTGGGGCTCGCCGGCGCCTCCTGGTGGGCACCCCACCGTCCCGAGGCGCAACCCATCCACCGTTCAACCGAGGAGGTCAGCAGGATGTATCAGGCCAGGGAGTTCGGGCATCTCATCGGCATGAATGGTTTCAGCGAAACCCTCCTCAAGAACCACTTCACCCTGTACCAGGGCTACGTCGCCAACACGAACAAGCTCGCGGAGACCCTGGTGGAGATGCACAGGGGGGGCAAGGCGGCCTCGCCGGAGTACGCGGAATTGAAGCGCCGCTTCGGCTGGGAGTTCAACGGCATGCGCCTTCACGAGCTTTATTTCGATAACCTGGGGGGCTCGGGGCAGATCAACGCGTCGGGTCCCCTGGGGCAGAAGCTCGCCAGGGCCTTTGGATCGCTCCAGAACTGGGAATCGGACTTCCGGGGCGCAGGGGCCATGCGGGGGATCGGTTGGGCGGTCCTGTACCAGGACGATGGCTCTGGCGGCCTCTTCAATGTGTGGGTCAACGAACACGACGTGGGGCATCTGGCCGGCTGCAGGCCCCTGCTCATCATGGACGTCTTCGAGCATGCCTTCATGATCGACTACGGCCTGAAGCGGGCCGACTACATCCAGGCCTTCTTCCAGAACATCAACTGGGGTGCCGTTGAAAAGAGGATGTAGACGCCCTTTCTGCCGCGGGAGGCAGGCAGGGCGGACCCTGTTGGGACACCGAGGGGCCGGTGCCTCGGAGCCGATGCCACGGGGGGACATCCTCACCCCGGCGACCGCAGCCCCGCCTGTTCCTCCTCCACCAGGACGCGCTTGAGGATCTTGCCCGATCCCGTCTTGGGCAAGGCCGAGCGGATCTCCACCTGGCGCGGGTACTTGTACGCCGCCATGTGATCCCTGGCCCATCGCACCATCTGTTCCGCCGAGACCGTGCCCTGGAACTCGGACTTCAGGACCACAAAGGCCTTCACTTCTTCCCCCCGGTACGGATGGGGCACACCGATCACGGCGCATTCGGCCACGGCTGGATGCTCGTGGAGGAGGGCCTCCACCTCTGACGGAAAGACGCTGTACCCCGAGGCCTTGATCAGTTCCTTCTTCCGGCCGCGGATATACAAGTACCCGTCCTCGTCCATGGCGGCAAGGTCCCCCGTATGCAGCCATCCGTCCCTCAGGGCCTCCCGCGTGGCCTCGGGCCGATTCCAGTACCCCTTCATGACCATGGGCCCCCGGACCAGCAGTTCGCCCACCTCCCCCATGTCCGCGGCCCGAGCAGGGTCCTCGGGATCCACCAGTTGGATGTCCACGTTGGGCAGAGGCACGCCGATGGAGCCCTGCACGATGCGATGGGGGGGATTCACCACACAGGCCGAGATGGTCTCGCTCAGGCCGTAGCCTTCCAGGAGCGCGCTTCCCGTGGTTTCCTGAAACTTCCGCAGCACCTCCACGGGGATGGGGGCCCCCCCCGACGTACAGAAACGCAGCGATGTCAGGTCGTAGCGTCCTGTATCGGGGTAATTGGCCACGGCGATGTTCATGGTGGTGATCCCCACCCACTTGGTGACCCTGTACTGATGGATGGCACGAACCACGGTCTCCGTGTCGAAGCGCGCCAGAAGGACGATGGTGTTTCCCGCCCAGATGGGCACGTTCATGGAGTTCTGCATGCCCGTCACATGGAACAGGGGAAGCACACACAGGTGGATGTCATCCGCCGTGGTCCGGAGCCATCGGCCCGGGATGACCACCGTCGACATCAGGTTGCGCTGGGTGATCATGGCCCCCTTGGGCAGTCCGGTGGTCCCCGACGTGTACTGGAGCAGAGCAACCTGCTCCGGTTCGATCTCCTGCTCCACGGTCTCCCCGGGGGCCGCGTCCAGGAACGCACCGAACTCCAGGGTATCGGGGAAGGTTTCCCGCGGGGCGGTCATGGACGGGTGCAGGGGAAGCTCGGGCACCTCGGGCAGGTAATCCGCAATACCCGTCACGACCACGTGCTGCACGGACGTCCGCCCCCTCACCCTCGCCACCATGGGGTACAGATGGTCCAGGGCCACGACCACGCGGGCACCCGAGTCACGAAGTTCGTGCTCCAGCTCCGCCTCTTTGAACATGGGATTCGCCGGCACCACCACGGCCCCGGCCCTCAGCGCGCCGTGGTATGCCACCACAAACTGCGGGCAGTTCTCCAGGAACAGGGCCACCCGATCCCCGGGTCGGACTCCCAGCCTCCGGAGGGCGCGGGCGAATCGGTTGGTCTCATCATCCAGTTGGGCGTATGTGACGGTGCGCCCGTAGAAGCGGATCGCCGCCTTGTCAGGCTGGGCTTCGGCATGGCGCCGGAGAAAGGCGGTGATGGGCTCCCGGGGGATGGGCAGTTCCAGGGGCATCCCCTCGGGCCAATGCCTGTGCCACGGTCTGGCGCCCGGCTGCGCGCCCGACGCCCCTGCGCCCTCTTCCCCCACGTCATTCCTCCAGCCGATGCACGATCTCTCCGCCGATGAGGGTCATCTCCACCGGGATCGACGGCCATTGGGCCGGCTCCACGCCGAAGAGGTCCCGGGAGAAGACGGTGAGGTCGGCCCACTTTCCCGGCTTCAGGCTCCCCAGAACCTCCTGCCTGCCCGAGTTCCAGGCCGCCACCTGGGTGAAGCCCGCGATGGTCTCCTCCAGGGTCAACCGCTCCTGCGGGAACCATCCCCCGTGGGGCTCCCCCGCGGGGGTCTGGCGGGTGACCGCGGCCTGAAGGCCCAGGATGGGCGCTATGGGCTCCACCGGGGCGTCCGAACCGAACTGGAGACGGATGCCAGCGTTCATCAGGGATCGCCAGGCGTATCCGGTGCGACATCGCTCTAGCCCCCACCGCTTCTCGGCCACGGACCAATCGCTGGGCACGAATCGGGGCTGAACAGAGGCCACCACCCCCAGCCCCCGGAAGAGGGGGATGTCCTCGTCCCGATACATCTGGACGTGCTCGATGCGGTCCCGCCGGGTGCCCGGGACCGCCTTGCGGGCCGCCGCCATGGCCTTGAGACAGTGGGTCACGGCCCGGTCTCCGATGGCGTGAATCCCCACGTGGAAGCCCCGGCCATAGGCGAAGGCGATCCTCTCGGTCAACTCCGGGAGGTCCAGAACAGCCAGGCCCCAGTTGTCTGACTCGTCCGTATAGGGCTCGTGGAGCAAGGCCGTCCCCGCGCCCAGGGAACCGTCCGCGTACAGCTTCACGTGCCCCGCCCAGAGCCGATCACTCCCCTCCCCCGGCCGGCACCCCTGGGTCGCAGCCGGATCCACGTCCTCCGGGGGAATCAAGTGGTAGACCCGCACCTTGAGCTGGCCTTCCTGATCCAGGGCGTGGAAGGCCTCCCACTGGGCGAGCTTCTCGCAGGTGTGCACCCCGGTCAGACCCAGCCGCACCGCCTCCCCCTGGGCGGCCAGGGCTGCCCGCTTCCGTTCCTCCAGGCTCGGGACGGGCATGACCCGTTCGATCATGTAGCGGAGTTCCCGGAGCATTCCGGTGGGCTCACCGGTGCGGGGATCCCGGTCGATCTTCCCGCCCGGGGGGTCGGGCGTGTCCCGGGTGATCCCGGCCGCAGCCAGGGCCCGGGCATTCACCCACTGGCTGTGGCCGCAGACGCGCACCATCATGACCGGGTTGTCCGGGGCAATGTCATCCAGGTCGCGGCGGGACGGTTCCCGCTGCTCCTCCCAGAAGTGATGGTTCCACCCCCGACCCAAGATCCACTCCCCCGGCTCGCGAAGGCGCACCGCCTTGCGGATCTTCTCCCTGCACGCCGCCAGGGACGGCACGTCCCGCAAGTCCACGGTCTGGAGGGAGAGCCCGTAGTGAAGGAAGTGGCAATGGGCATCCACCAGCCCCGGCGTGATCAGCCGCCCTGGGAGTTTGAGCGTCTTGACGTTCTTCTCCAGACTGGCCCGCACCTCTGCGTTGTCCCCAATGGCCGAGATCTTGCCGTCCCTCACCCCCACGGCCTCCGCCCAGGGCCGGGCCGGATCGCCCGTGAACACCTTCGCCGACAAAATGGCCAGTCCCACGGTCACCTCCACGCATTTCTGTCTTGGCAGCCCCTTCGGAGCGCTCCCTGTGATCGGGTCAAAGAAAAAAGTATCATTGGCGACCGCCTTTGCGCAAGCCGACGGAGCCCCGTGACCGGAAGGGCCCGTCGAGGGGCCCGACATTCCCTGCGACCCACATCCCGTTTCCTCCCAAGGCCACCGGGAAGGAGAAGGGCCGGCCGCCTCCCCCCGACAGGGCGCCCCATTGACAGGTACCGTTCCATGCTTCAGAGTCTAAGTTGTTCACGGTTTCCCTGGACAGGGAAATGAGGTAAAAGGGAAGTCCAAGGAGGAGGGAGATGACAGGGGAGAAGAGGGGTTTGGGGGAGGGACAGAATGAGGAATCGTCTGATGGGCCTACTGGGATGCATTGCCGTTCTCGGTTTTATTTGCGGGTGCGCCACCATGTCGGACGTCACCACGAGCAAGGCGAAGGGGCAAGGAACAACGCAGATCTATCCAGTGACGTCAGATCAGGCCTGGGACATTTCAAGGGCAGTGTTTCGATGGGAAGGTGCAGACGCCATAGAGGAACACAAGACCGAGGGCTACATGCTGACCAGCAGCGGGATGAACTTCGTTTCCTATGGGGCCGTGATGGGGGCATGGATTGAACCTGTGGACAACGGCAACACGAGGGTGACGGTAATCACGAAGCGCAGGATCGCCACGAATGTGGCGACAACGCTGACGGAGTCAACGTACCATAAACGTTTCGCTCAAGCGGTGGATATCCTGAAGTCGGGAAAGAAGCTGCCTTTGGCCCCGCCAGACTGAAGCCCCGGGAAGGCGGTCATGCAAGAGGCCGTCCACTGGTCTTGCGCCCGGGCTCCTGGAAAGCGTGCAGGGGTCATGCGGCGGCCTCTTGGGTGTGCATTCTACGGTGTTCAGCGGGCGTCATGATGCCCAGCTTCTCCGGCCGCCAACGGTGGTGGTAATCATGAACGAACTTGGCCACAGCGGCTCTGACCTCCTCGACGTTGCGCAAGATCCGGCCGCAGATGGCCTGCTCCTTGAGCGTTCTAAAGAAGCGTTCCACTGCCCCGTTGCTCTCGGGCTCCGATACGAACGCGAAACTGGCGGTGATCCCGCAGGAGCGGATCTGGTTCAGAAAAAGATCGGACAGATACTGGGAGCCATGATCCATCCCGAGCTTCAGCCCTCGGGCCACACTTGGCCTCACCCCGCCAAAGATCTCTGTCAGCCTCGTAAAGACTCCCTCAAGGGCCTCAAAACAATTCCCAGAGGCAGATACATGCCACCCCATGTCTCGCCGTGGCAGTGATCCACCGTGGCGAACAGCCATACGTATCCATCCTGAAGCGTCCATATCTTGGTCCCATCCGTGCCCCACATCCCATCCGGTGTCTCCGTGCTGATGGATCCACAGTGAGAGGCCTGCGGACGGCGCGCCACCCCATACACGGCGAGAAGAGCTGATTCTCCCGCATCACCCGCAGCAGGCGCTTGCGGCTCAACCGCACATTGTCGAGGATCTTCAACCGGGCCCAGAGCCTTCCGTGTGCCTCCCCATGAAACGGAGAACGCTCCAGGTCCGGGGATCCACTCCAGCAGCTCCCCATCCCACCAGCGGGGCCGGGGACCCCCTTACGCACCAGGCCTCCAAGAACAAGAGCCCTTCCACCATTGGAGACTCATGCACAGAACTGGGCGCGCTATACGTAACCGGAAGCCATTTCCTGAAGACGCGTGCTCCTCCCCATCGCAAGTGCCCCATCATCCGTGCCTGGCAGGGAAGAATCGTGCCTCTTGGGTGGAAACAAGATCTGGGTCAAAGAAAAAGGGCCCGGGATTATCTCCCAAGCCCTTGAATTTGTTTGGTAGCGGGGGTTGGATTTGAACCAACGACCTTCGGGTTATGAGCCCGACGAGCTACCGAACTGCTCCACCCCGCGCCAGATGAACCGCCTATCCGGTGCTTGAAACGGAAATACCCCTCGAACCGCACGCGAGGGGCCGTAAACCCAACCCCATAGTACGCCCCGGGGGGCCCACTGTCAAGTCATTTCTCCGGCCCACGATGCCGCGTCACGCGGGCTTCTCCATGCGTGCGACGAGCTCCAGCAGCGCGGTCGGCGTGCGGACGATCTTGCCCTCCTTGTTCACGAAGGCGTGGACCGTGTACCCGGTGACGATCTCCTCCCCGTCGGCCTCCCGTTCGATGCGGTACACGAACTTGATGCTCGCCTTGCGCACATATTCCACGTCGGTCTCCACCCAGATGGCGTCGTCGTACCGGGCCGGGGTGAGGTAGTGACAGTAGGCCTGGGTCACCGGGGCGTACGTGCCTGCGGTCTCGATTTCGGCGTAGGTCAGGCCCAGGTCCCGAAGCCACTCGTTGCGCCCCATCTCGAACCAGCGGAAGTAGTTGCCGTAGTAAGCCAGGCCCATGGCGTCCGTATCCCCGTAGATGATCCGATATCGGCTCCTCACCACGCGCATGTGCGTCACTCCCATCGGCCCCGGATGAATCGGCAGAGCAGTTGGGTCCCTTCCTCCAGAATGAACCCGCCCCCTTCGGCCTGGGCCTCGTCAAATCCCTCTCCCGGTCCTTTCTCCCCTCTGGAGGAGAGCACCGCGAACGGGACCGGCTCGTCCGTGTGGGTCCTGACTGCCAGGGGTGTGGCGTGATCCGTCATCACGAGCAGGGCCCAGTCGCGCCACCTTTGAATGCCGTCCAGCACCCCTCCCACCACCTCCCGGTCGAACGACTCGATGGCGCGGATCTTCTCCTCCAGCGACCCCTGGTGCCCCGCCTCATCGGGTGCCTCCACGTGCACGAACACGAAGTCATCCCCCCGGGCCAGCGCCTCCAGCGCATGGCGGGCCTTGGCCGCGTAATCGGTGTCGAAGAACCCCGTGGCCCCGGGCACTTCCAGGGGGCGCAGCCCGGCGCAGATCCCCAGCCCCTTGATGAGGTCAACGGCAGTGATGACAGTCCCCTGGAACCCCCACCTGCGGGTGATGGGCTCCAGCCGCGGGGCTCTCCCCTGCCCCCAGGGCCAGATGGAGTTGGGGGGATGGGGGTTCCCGGCCGGCAAGAGGCCCCGCACGGCGGGTCCCCCAAGGACCTCCTGGGACCGGCGCATCCACGCCAGGACCTGCTCCGCCCCATTCCCCCGGGGCAGGTGTGGTCCGATCTCGCAGTCGCTGATATCGTGTGGAGGTGTCGTGACCAGGCCCTGGACGCCGTTTCGCCACACCATGAGATGGCGGTATGAGACGCCTGCGTGAAAGCGCACGGCCTCATCCCCCATGGCTTCATCCAACGCCTCCATGATGGGACGGGCCTCCTCGCTGCGGATGTGCCCGGCCGTGAAGTCCCCCATGCGCGGGGCGGGCTCCCCCAGGGTCAGGTGAACCAGGTTGCAACGGAAGGCCACGTCCTCGGGTCCGAGGACGACCCCCATGCTGGCCGCCTCCAGCGGGCCCCGGCCCGTGTAATGAACCCGGGGGTCGTACCCCAGGATGACCAGGCTGGCCACGTCGCTGCCGGGCGGGAACCCCCCGGGGATGGTCCGCACCCGGCCCAGAAGACCCTCCCGGGCAATGCCGTCCATCCGAGGCGTCCTCGCCGCCCCAAGGGGCGTGCGCCCGCCCAGAACCTCCAGGGGGCGATCGGCCATTCCGTCTCCCACCAGCAGGGCGTACTTCATAGGTTCCGGTCCCGGATGGTGTCGTCCTCCACCCGAATGAGCTGGGTCTTGCCCATGGTCACGGGCATGGCCTCGATCTCCTTCACCGCCGCCGCTATCCCCGCCTCCCGGGCCTCGTGGGTCATCATGACGATGGGGACCCCGCCCCCGGCCCGGCGCCCCTTCTGCACCACCGACAGGATGCTGATCCCGTACTTGGCCAGGACGCCCGAGATGGTCGAGAGCACCCCGGGGCGATCCACAGCCGTGAAGCGCAAGTAGTAGTTGGTGACCACGTCGTCCATGGGCTTGATGCGCACGCTGCGCAGTGCATCCCACATGGTCGAAAGGGCCGGCACCCGCTGGGAGATCCCCTTGACCATGTTCCTGGCCAGGTCCATGAGGTCCCCCACCACCGCGCTGGCGGTGGGCATCATGCCCGCCCCCAGCCCATAGAAGAACGTGGCGCCCACGGCATCCCCTTCGATCTGCAACGCGTTGTACACCCCGTCCACCGTGGAGATGGGCGACCCTACGGGCACCATGGCGGGATGCACCCGGGCCTCGATCTCCTGGCCGTTGTTCTTGGACAGGGCCAGGAGCTTGATCTTGTAGCCCAGCTCGGCCCCAAAGCCGATGTCCACGGGCTGGATCCCCGAGATCCCCTCCACGTAGATGTCCTCCAGGCGGATCTGGGTCCCGTACGCCAGGGCAATGAGTATGGCCAGCTTGTGGGCCGCGTCCAGCCCCTCCACGTCCAGGGTGGGGTCGGCCTCCGCGTACCCCAGGGCCTGCGCCTTCTCCAGGACCCCCTCGAACTCCTCTCCCTGATCGGTCATCTCCGTGAGGATGTAGTTGGAGGTGCCGTTGAGGATCCCCCGGATGCTCAGGATCCGGTTGGCCGCAAGCCCTTCCTTCACCGCCTTGATGATGGGGATCCCCCCAGCCACCGACCCCTCGAAGGCCACGTCCACCCCGCACGAGTTGGCGGCCTGGAAGATCTCGTTACCCCGGGCGGCCAGGAGCGCCTTGTTGGCGGTCACCACGTGCTTGCCGCCCCGCAACGCCCGGAGGATGAACGAGGCCGCGGGCTCCTCCCCGCCCACCAGCTCCACCACGATGTCGATGCCCGGGTCGTCCAGGATCAGGGAGGCATCGCGCGTCAGCAGGACGCCGTCCACGCGGACGCCCCGGTCACGCTCCAGATCCAGGTCGGCGATGCGCTTGAGCACCAGTTCCGCCCCCACCCGGGTCCGGATGATCTCCCCATTTTCCTGCAGGACCCGTACCACCCCCGTGCCGACCGTGCCCCATCCGATGAGCCCCACCTTGATGCTGTCCATGGTCGCGTCCACCCCGATTCCCGATGAAGACGAAGATCTGCCCTCCCTGCGCCGGCCGCCAGCCGGGCCGCCCCAGGTCCCGCCGACCCGCCCCCCGTCACAGGATCTTGCGGATCCCCCGAACCGCCTGGTTGATCCGGTGCTGGTTCTCCACCAAGGCGAAACGGACGAACTCGTCCCCGAACTCGCCGAACCCGATCCCGGGCGAGACGGCCACACCCGCCTTCTCCAGCAACAGCTTGGCGAACTCCAGCGAGCCCATCTGTCGGTACGGCTCGGGGATGCGACCCCAGACGAACATGGTCCCCCTGGGCTTGTCGATCTTCCAGCCCGCCCGCTCCAAGCCGTTGACCAGGGTGTCGCGCCGCCTCTCGTACACATGGACGATCTCGTCCACGCATGCCTGCTCCTCGTTGAGGGCAATGATGGCCGCGATCTGGATGGGCTGGAAGATCCCGTAGTCGAGATAACTCTTGATCCTGGCCAGGGCATGGATCAACTCGGGCTTACCAACCGCGAAACCCACCCGCCAGCCGGCCATGCTGTAACTCTTGGACAGGGAGAAGAACTCCACCCCCACCTCCTTGGCACCTCTGGCCTGCATGAAGCTGGGGGCCCGGTACCCGTCGAAGCAGAGGTCCGAGTACGCGAAGTCGTGGACCACGATGATGCTGTGCTCCTTGGCAAAGGCCACGACCTTCTCGAAGAAGGCCAGATCCACCACCTGGGTCGTGGGGTTATGGGGATAGGAGATGACGAGCATCTTGGGCTGCGGCCAGGTGAGCTTGGTGGCCGTGGTCAGGTCCACGAAGAAGTCCCGATCCCGGGTCAACGGGATGCTGCGCAGGTCCCCCCCTGCGATGATGATCGAGTAGGGATGAATGGGGTACGTGGGGTTGGGCGCAAAGACCACGTCGCCGGGCCCGATGACGGCGAGGGCTAGGTGGGCCAACCCTTCCTTGGCGCCCATGGTGACGATGGCCTCCCGGTCGGGATCCAGTTCCACGTCGTATCGGCGCCGGTACCATTCGCAGATGGCCATGCGCAGCTTGGTGATCCCCCGCGAGGCCGAGTACCGATGGTTCCTGGGGTTGCGCGTCGCCTCGATGAGCTTCTGAACGATGTGCCGCGGGGTGGCCAGATCGGGGTTCCCCATGCCCAGATCCACGATGTCCTCACCCCGCCGCCGGGCCTGCTGCTTCAATTCGTTGACGATGGCGAAGACGTACGGCGGCAGTCGCCGCACGCGATGGAACTCCTCCATGGGTACTTGAGACAAGATCCTCCTCCGCACCATTCAGTCGATGTCGCCCCACGGCCGGGGAAACAGGCGTCCGCGCCGCCGCCCGACGGCCCCCGCGGACATGGGAGCCTCCAGAAGTGTATCACCAAACAGCCTCCCCCGGGAGGGGGATCGAAACTGCGCGTGCGGGGAGGATCCCGACCCTCCGGGGGCGGCCGGTTGACTTCAACCAGGGTCGGGAGTATGTTGGAAAATCGCCATCGAGAGATGACCATGAAGGAGGTTTTATCTAATGAGATCGCTTGACTACAAAGTGTCGGGCGTCGATATTGACGCGGCCAACACCTTTGTCAGGCAGATCGCGCCGGTGGTTCGAAGGACCTTTCGTCCCGAGGTGCTGGCGGACATCGGCGGTTTCGGCGCCCTGTTTTCCCTCAACAAGTCGGACTACCGCAACCCCGTGCTCGTCTCCTCCACGGACGGGGTGGGCACCAAACTCAAGGTCGCGTTCCTGGCCGGAACCCACCACACGGTAGGCATCGACCTCGTGGCCATGTGCGCCAACGACGTACTCGTCCAGGGGGCGGAGCCCCTGTTCTTCCTGGACTATCTGGGCGTGGGAAGACTCGACCCCCCGGTCGCCGTCCAGATCGTCTCGGGCATCGCCGCAGGCTGCACCGAGGCGGGCTGCGCGCTGATCGGCGGGGAAACTGCGGAACTGCCCGACATGTACCGCCCCGGGGAGTACGACCTGGCGGGCTTCTGCGTGGGCGTGGTGGACCGCGACGCCATCATCGACGGCTCGACCATCTCCGTTGGAGATGCCCTCATCGGCATCGCCTCCAGCGGCCTCCATTCCAACGGCTACTCCCTGGTGAGAAAGCTCTTCTTCAGCCGCCTCAAGTGGCGCCTGGATCGGCAGGTGCCCGAGCTCGGCAAGACCCTGGGAGACGAGCTCCTCGCCCCGACGCGGATCTACGTCCGCTCCATTCTCAACCTGCGCCGATCATTCGACATCAAGGGGCTCGCCCACATCACCGGGGGGGGGATCACCGAGAACGTGCCGCGCATCCTTCCCGAGGGATGCGCGGCCGTCATCCGGATGGACGCCTGGACGAGGCCGCCCGTGTTCCGCCTGATCCAGGAGCGGGGCCGCATCACCCAGGATGAGATGCTCCGGGTGTTCAACAACGGCGTGGGCATGGTCCTGGTGGTCCCTCCCGGCCAGGTCGATGAGGTACTCCAACGCCTGCGCGGCCTCAACGAGACGGCCTTCCTCATGGGGGAGATCGAGCGACGCCCCAAGGGTGGCGGCCCCGTGACGTACGTATGAGGGCCGGGGGGCGCGCCCGGGACGCAACGCCAGATCCCATGGCACGCCCCGCGGGATTGCCAGCGACCTCCTTTTGTGGTAAAAAAGGAATCGGTATCTCATGATCCGAGGTCGAACCCGGCGGGGAGGTGCGCGATGTCCAGGCGCTGCGAGATCTGCAACAAGGGAATCCAGTACGGGCACAATGTGAGTCATTCCAACCGAAAGACCCACCGGGTCTGGCACGCCAATATCCAGAGGGTCCGCGTGACCCGGCAGGGGCGCGTCATGCGCATGCGGGTATGCACCCGGTGCATCCGATCGGGCCTCATCAGCAAACCCGCCTGACCCCCTCGCTTCCAGACCGAGTCACCAGCCAAGCCAGCCATGCCGCCGCTCCAGGCGGTTGTTCTGGTCGTCCCCTTCGAGGATCTGGTTGTCCGGATCCACGTGAACCTCCACCCGCTTGTCCTGGGCCGATCGCTTGAGGGTGAAGCGGACGGTGACCTCCTCCTTGGGGCGCACCGAGGGGAGCACGGCCTCGCTCTCCCGCTTGGAGTCGGGCAGGGAGAGGCGGACCTTGACATGCTCCGCCGTGAGATCTCCGTTGTTCCGCACGTCGATGGACACCCGTCCCTCATGGAACCGCAGGTCGGACACCGTCAGTTCGCTCTTGAACACCTGAAGGGAGGCGATGGGATGGTACTGGACCTGGGCGGTCTGGGCCCTGACCAGACGCACGAGCCCTCCGTTGTTGGTGTCGCGGTTGTATCCCACCAGAAGCAGCGGTTGCCCCGGGATCATGCCCGATGACTGGGCCAACTCGTCCTCCACGTAGAGTCCCCAGAGGAGCCAGCGGCCGCGGGTCTCATCCTGGAACGCCCGCAGATAGGCCTCCTTCCCTCCCGGCCCCGACAGGTCGAGCCCGCCCTTGGGGATTCGATAGGTGAGACTGTACTCCACGTGGTGGGTGATGGCCTCGAGGAAAAACGCGCACAGCCGGATCCCCTCCAGCCTCATTTGATCCATGAGGGCCGCGTGCAGGTCCTCCGTTCGCTCCAAAGTCAGGCTCAGGCCTCGCTTGGGATCCACCACGGCCACCTGCAGCCAGGGGAAGGTGGCATCGCGAAGGTTTCTCACCTGGTAGGGGTACTCGGGGTTGGCCCACTGGAACACGGTCTTGCCGATGGTCCCCTTGACGATGACCTCCCCCATGCGTTCGGGCCAGTTGGTCGTCCCCATGCCGATGACCAGATGGTTCTCGGGAAAGACGTAGAGGTGCCGGCCCACCTCTTCCTGGGTCACCGACTGCCAGATGTCTCCCTTGAGAAGGTGTCCCAGTTTGTTGAAGATGAGCAGCCGCCCGCCCCCCTCGGCCCGGGCACCCTCAGGCGCCCCCGTCAGAAGCCACCCGGCGATGGCTGCCGTCACCGCCGCCCGCCACGCGGATCCCACAAGAGCCATGGACCTCACCTCGGAATCGGTGTGTGCAACCAATCTACCCAAGGGAAACCCCGGCTGCAAGACGATCCAGAGCAACTCCGAGCTGCCCCTCGTCCTTCGCCCTTGGCTCTCCCGCTCCCCTCTTGTCGCCGTGCCGCAAGTATGGTACACGAATCGGGTCCCGCCAAGGAATGACCAGGGACCGCCGGGCGCCCAGGGCCGTCCGGGGGCAAGCCAACACCCTGTTGCGGGAGGTGTGACCACCCATGTCCCAACTGCATCCAGAGCGGGCCCTGGTCATCAGCGCCCATCCGGACGATCTGGATTTCGGCTGCTGCGGCACGGTGGCCCTCTGGCGGCAGGCCGGCACCCGTGTGGCCTATGTCATCTGCACCGACGGCAGCAAGGGAAGTGAGGATCCCGCCGTCTCCCCGCAAGAGGTGGCGCGGATCCGCCAAACGGAGCAGCGGGCAGCGGCCCGGATCGTGGGTGTGGAGGACGTGTCCTTCCTGGGCTTTCCCGACGGGGAGCTGGAGAACGGCCCCGCCCTTCGCCGGGAGATCGTGGCCGCGGTGCGGCGCTTCCAGCCCGAGCTGGTGCTTTGCCAGGACCCGGCCAATCGCGCCTTCGAGAACCCGTATGTGAGCCATCGGGACCATCGGGAGGCCGGCGAAGCGACCTTCGACGCCCTGTATCCCGCCGCAGGCAGCATCCGCTTCTTCCCGGAGCTCCTCACGGACGGACTGGTGCCCCACAGGCCCGCCGAGGTCTTGTTTTTCGGCACCCATGCCCCCAATCACTGGGTGGACATCACGCAGGTGATGGACCTCAAGCTGCGGGCCATCTTCGCCCACGCGAGCCAGGTGGGCCATCGCTCGGAGCTGGAGGCATTCATCCGGGAGCGCTTCCACGAGGCCGGAAGGGCCGCGGGCTGCCAGTACGCCGAGCCCTTTCGCCGTCTGCCCCTGCCCCAGTGACCGCCCCGGAGGGCCCGGAGGCCCTCCCCCTGCGGCGTTCCCGGATGCCCCGATGGGATGGAAAGACAGGCTTCCTCCGGGTCGACGGGCCGCCCCCCCCCGAGGCCACGGCCCTTCATTGACACGCCCCGGACGCGAAGCTATGATGGGCCAGCTTGTTTCACTTGGGAGCCCGTTCCCATGGCCCTTCGCATTTACAACACCCTCACGCATCGCAAAGAACTCTTCGAGCCCCTGACGCCGGGACGCGTGCGCATGTACGTCTGCGGTGTGACGGTGTACGACGAATGCCACGTGGGGCACGCCCGCTCCGCCATTGTCTTCGACGTCATCTACCGGTACCTCATGCACCGGGGCTACCAAGTCGATTACGTCCGGAACTTCACGGACATCGATGACAAGATCCTGGAGCGGGCCAGGCGGGACGGCGTCCCCTGGGACCGCATCGCCCGGACCCACATCGAGACCTTCCATCGGGACATGGACGCCCTGGGGGTACTGCGGCCAACCCTGGAGCCCCTGGCCACGGAGCATGTCCCGGAGATGATCCGGATCATCGAGGGCCTGACCGCCAAGGGCGTGGCCTATGCCGCGGATGGAAACGTGTACTTCTCGGTGAAGCGATTTCCCCAGTACGGCCGCCTATCCCGCCGGGATCATGAGCAGTTGATGGCCGGGGCGCGCATCGAGGTGGACGATCGCAAAGACGACCCCATGGACTTCGCCCTGTGGAAGCGGAGCCTGCCTGGAGAGCCCGCCTGGGACAGCCCCTGGGGGCCCGGACGGCCGGGGTGGCACATCGAGTGCTCGGCCATGAGCCGCAAGTACCTGGGCGACACCTTCGACATCCACGGAGGGGGTCTCGACCTGGTCTTTCCCCACCATGAAAACGAGATCGCCCAGTCCCAGTCCTTCACCGGCAAGCCCTTTGCCCGGCTCTGGATCCACAACGGGCCCCTCACCCGGGAGGGCGTCAAGATGTCCAAGTCGCTTGGGAACATCCTGTCCATACAGGACGCCCTTGGCCGCTTCCACGCCGAGGAGATCCGGATGTTCATGCTCATGGCCCACTACCGCAAGCCGCTGGACTTCACGCCCCAGGGCATGGCGGAAGCCCAAAGCGCCCTGGACCGGCTGTACAGCACCCTCCGGCGCCTGGATCGATTCCCTGCGCCCTCGGAGGCGGAACAATCGTCCCCGCATGGGGATCCATCGGGTCCCGTCATCGCCCAGGTGGAGGCCTTTCAGGAGCGGTTTCACGCCGCCATGGACGACGACTTCAACACGGCCCAGGCCCTCGCCCATCTGTTCGAGCTGACCCGCTCCCTGAATCACGTGCTGGATGAGGCCTCGGCAGGGACCGTGTCGTCGGTCCTCCTGGCGGGGGCCCGGGCGTGCTATGCGACCTGTCGAGACGCCCTGGGCATCCTGCAGCATGAGCCCGGGGCCTTCTTCCTCCAGAAAGAACGGTTCGTCCTGGACGGGAACGGACTCAGCCGTCCGCAGATCGAGGAGATGATCCGGAGACGATCCGAGGCCAGGAAGGCCAGGGATTGGGCCGAGGCGGATCGGATCCGCGAGGCGCTCCTGCACAGCGGAATCCAGATCCTGGACACGCCCCACGGGACGTCCTGGAAGGTCCGCCCCTCCCAGGGCGACCCATGAGGGTCCGGACAGGAGGATCATGGCGCGCCGGGAGAGGCGGAGTTGGAGGCTGGGGCTGCTCGGGGCGCTGCCCATGCTCGCCCTGCTGGGCTCGGAGGTGACGGCCGTGGGACCCGTACGACCGCCCGCAGTTGCCGGCCAGTTCTATCCGAACGACGCCAGGACATTGGGGGATGCCGTCCGCGGATATCTCGAATCCGCGCAGCCGGTGGATCTGGACGGGCGCCTGGTGGCCCTTTTGGCGCCCCACGCCGGGTACATGTACTCTGGGCCGGTGGCGGGCTGGGCCTATCGCCAGGTCAAGGACCGGGCCCTGGACACCGTGGTGGTCCTCGCCCCCAGCCATCGCGTGGCGTTTCGCGGGGTCTCGGTCTGGCCCAAGGGGGCGTACCGCACCCCTCTGGGGGATGTCCTTGTGGACGAGGAGACCTGCCGGGCCATCCTCGGGGCGGGATGGCCCTTCAATGACCTGGCGGACGCCCATGGGCCGGAGCACGCCCTGGAGGTGCAGATCCCCTTCCTTCAAGTGGCCCTGCAGCCAGGATGGCGCCTGGTGCCGGTGATCATGGGATCGCCGGACCTGGCCACGGCCCAGAAGGCCGCCCAGGCCATTGGGAAGGCCATGGAGGGTAAGCGGGCTCTGATCATCGCTTCATCGGACCTCTCCCACTTCCACGGGGCCGGTCGCGCCGAGGAGTTGGACCGCAAGGCGATCCGGCACATGGAGGCCGTGGACCCCGACTCCCTTTGGGAGGAGATCCAGGCGGGCAAGACCGAGGCCTGCGGCATCGGCCCGGTTCTGGTCTCCCTGGCCATGGCCCGGGCCGCAGGCGCACGACGGGGGACCTTGCTGCGCTATGCCCACTCCGGAGACATATCCGGAGAGCGTTCCCGTGTGGTGGGGTATGCGGCCATGGCTTGGACCGCTCCGGCCCGGGCAGGCGCGACACGGAGCGCACCGGGCATTGACCTGGGCCTCACCGGGGAGGAGAGGCAGACCCTCAAATCCATCGCCAGGTCGGCCATCCAGTGCGCCCTGGAAGGGCGGCCTCTGCCCGCCGTTGAGGGCATCACCCCCACCCTCATGGAGCCGCGGGGGGCCTTCGTCACCCTGGAGAAGAACCGTCAGCTTCGGGGCTGCATCGGGTTCATCGAGGCGGTCAAGCCCCTTCATGAGACCGTTCGGGAGATGGCCGAGGCTGCAGCCTTCCGGGACCCGAGGTTCCCGGCCCTGCGCCAAGAGGAATGGCCCCAGATCCAAATCGAGATCTCGGTCCTCACCCCCCTGCGCCAGATCCGGGACGTGGAGGAGATCCGCGTGGGGGTGCACGGCCTGTACGTGATCCAGGGATCCCACCGGGGGCTCCTCCTGCCCCAGGTGGCCACGGATTACGGATGGGACCGAGAGACCTTTTTGGCCCATACCTGCACCAAGGCGGGCCTGCCCAAGGATGCCTGGAAGGACCCCCAGACCCGGATCTATGTGTTCGGTGCGGACGTCTTCTGATGGCTGCCGCGCGCGGTAGGGAGGCCGAGGCACGGAAGGGGCCCCTGCGACGCAGCGTCGACGTAGGGCCCCCGCCGCCAGGCTCCAGGTCCGGCCCGTCCATCACGCGCAGGGCATGGGCTAGGCTCTCCGCCGGGGGCCTTCTGGCCTGGGCATGGGCTGCCTGGAGCCCACGCCGGCCCCCGGAGGCATCGCCCCGGGAACAGCCGGCCATGGGCCAGGTGGTCCTGGTGCGGGATCCGGCCCTGGTCGATTCCCGCGGGGCCGTGCGCCGGGAGGCTGTGCTCGGGTGGCTCACCCGGGCCCTGGAGGCCCTCACCGGGGAGCGGGGCCCCAAGGCCTGGGCGGCCCTCTTCAGCCCCTCCGATCGGGTGGCCATCAAGGTCAATGCCATGGGCGGCCCCCGTGCGGCCACCAGCCCAGCGGTGGCCCTGGCCATCGCCGATGGGGCCAGGCAGGCGGGCGTTCCCCCCCGGGACATCCTCATCTGGGACCGCAGCAGCGCGGAGCTGCGGCGGGCGGGCTATGAAGTGCGGCAGGAAGGGGACGGCCCGCGCTGCTTCGGCACTGACCTGATGGGGTACGAGCCCCAGCCCAGCGTTCACGCCACCGTCGGCTCGTGCTTCAGCCGCATCCTCACCCGATGGGCGACGGCCCTGGTGGACGTACCGGTCCTCAAGGACCACGACCTCTCGGGGGTGAGCCTCTCCATGAAGAACCTCTTCGGGCTCATCCACAACCCCAACAAGTACCACGACGAAGGCTGCAGCCCGTACCTGGCCGACCTCCTGGGCCATCCGGAGGTCAGGGGCCGCTGGCGCCTGGCCGTGTGCGACGCCCACCGGGGCCAGTGTCACGGGGGCCCCGCGGCCGCACCCCGCTGGACCTGGCCGTACGGGGGACTGCTGGTGGCCACCGATGCCGTGGCCCTGGACCGCGTCGGGGAGGGCATCCTGGAGGCCAGACGCCGGGAGATCGGCCTTCCCTCCCTGGAAGAAGAAAGGCGGCCCGCCGTTCACATCCAGGCGGCCCACGATCGCGGGCTGGGCGAGGGACGGGCGGCGCTCATTCGGCTTCGCCAGTTGGGTTGAGCGGGTTTGACATATGGCGCGGGACGTCGCACACTCTTGAGCGACCCGAGGGAGGCCGCCGGCATGCGATCATGGTGCGGCCTCGGCCAGCCCGGCCGCGAAGGAGGTGGGACCATGGGGTTGGACAAGGCCGTTGTGGCGGAGATGCAGCGCAAGGTGCAGCGGGAGATCATCGAACGGGAGCGTCGCCTCCTGGAGTACTGGCGGGCCGAGGTGGAGAAGATCTACCGCAAGCGCCATGAGGGCCTGGCCGGCCTTCAGTTGGAGATCAAGGGCCTTCTGGAACGGATGGACAACCGCATGCGCATGCTGAGGAAGGAGGGGGAAGGGTGATGGCAGCCGCCAGGCAGGACGCAGGAAGACGGACACCACGGCAGCCGGACATCGAATTCGGGGACGAAACATGAAGATCAAGGTATTCGAAGAGCAGCTGACGCGGGCCCTCCGGCGGCTCATCGGCATCGACGTCATCGTGGACACGGTGGAAGAGGCCAACCGGGCCCTGAAGCTCATCCTGGAGAAGACCGACACCGCCAAACGGCCCGACTACAGCGGGCTCAAGGAGATGCGGATCTCCCACAGGGTCGAGCACACCACCACCGCGGTGGAGCACTACAACGTGTTCGTCATCGAGTTCGTCTTACAGGACGACTCCCACACAGGCATGGAGATCGCGCTCATCCAGGAGCTTCAGCGCATCTTTCAACAGCCGAGCCCATAGGCCTCCCCGGGTCAGCGGGCCGCGGGCTCCCGCACGCCCCGGGCCCCCCGGTCGAAGGCCTCCAGGTTCGCCTCCCGCCGATGGGCGGGCATCAGCTCCCCGATGACTCCCTCGAACCCCTGGCGATCCACGGGGAGCAACGCCAGGGCGGACAAGGCCCCCAGCATGACGATGTTGGAGAAGATGGGATCGCCCATCTCCAGGGCGATGTCCGTGGCCTCCACGGTCCAGATCCGCCGGCTGAGCCTTGCCATCCGGGCCAGGACGTCCGCCACCTGCGGGTACGCGGCGTTGCCCGCGATGACGTCGATGGGGTGAATGGGCCGGGTGTTGGTCAGGACCAAGATGCCCGGGTTGCCGTACCAGGCCAGCACGCGCAGGCTCTCCACGGGCTCCAGCCCCAGGACCAGGTCCCCCTGACCTTCGGGGATGAGGGGCGAGAACTGGTCCCGCCGGGAGACCCGCAAGTGGCTCATGACGGAGCCGCCCCGCTGGGATGCGCCGTACGTCTCTCCGATGGTGATCAGGTAGCCCTTGGTCACCAAGAGCTGCCCCAGGAGCTGGGACGCCAGGACGTTTCCCTGCCCCCCCACGCCCGTGATCACCACGTTCCAGGGATCCTTCTCCAAGAGCATGGCTAGCCCGCCTCCTTGAGGATGGCCCCCTGGGGGCAGATATCCGCGCATACCCCGCAGGCGGTGCAGATGGCCTCGTCGATGCGGGCCTTGCCGGTCCCCGGGTCCCACACCAGGCCCGGGCACTTGAAGACGCGGGTGCACAACCGGTTGCAGCCGCACGCCTGCCCCAGGCACAACGCCTGATCCACCCGCATCCGGTGGACCGCCTTCTCCCGCTTGCCCCGGACCAGGGCGCACTCCTGGCGGAGCACCAGCACCCGCACCCCGTTGCGCTCCTGCAGGAGCCGGTGGATCGCCTCGGTGGTCTCCCGCACCCGAAACGGGTCTTCCACCTGAACGGGAACCCCCAGGGCGGCGCACACGGCGGCGATGTCGATGGCCGGCACCTCCTGCCCCATGGCGCTGCGGCCGGTGCCGGGGTGGGGCTGGAACCCTGTCATGGCCGTTGCGCTGTTGTCCAGGATGAGCATGACGAAGTCGGCCATGTTGTAGCGGGCGTTGACCAGGGCCGGGATAGCGGCGTGATAGAAGGTGGAGTCGCCGCACACGGCCAGGACCGGCTGATGGAGACCGAACCGGCCCAACTGGCCGAACCCGTTGGCCAAGCCGGCCCCCGAGCCCATGGCGTGAAGGGTGCGGAGCTGGAAGAAACCCGCTGGGCCGAAACCCAGGGCATAGCAGCCGATATCCCCCAACACGAACCCGTCCCGCCCGTCCATGACCAGGGCCTGCTTGATGGCCCAGTACGTGGCCCGGTGGGGGCAACCCGCGCAGAACCCCAATTGCCGGAAGGGGGCGAAAATCGAAGCCGCCTCCGCGGCCTCCCGGGCGTAGGCCGCGGGGCGGGGCGTGTGCGACACCTCCAGGGCGGCCTGGACGGCCTTGGTGACGATGTCGGGGGTCATCTCGCCCAGATCGGGCAACGCCCCCGATGCCTTGCCCAGAAATGCCTTCCCCCCCAGATCCCCCCCCCGCTGGGCGCACAGGGCCTTGACGTTGTTCTCCAGGAACGGGTCTACCTCCTCCACGAAGAGGATTCGATCCGAACGCCCCAGCTGCTCGACCAGGAAATCCTCGGGCAAGGGCCAGGTGGTGCCCACCTTGACGATCCCCACCCGGCCCTCCAACCCCAGGTTCACCAGGGCCTCCACGCTGTACATCCACCCTGCCCCAGAGGTCACCACCAGGAGCTCCGGCCGTTCCGGGCCTCGATAGACGTTGAATGGGGACCTCTCGAAGCGCTCCCGGGCCTTCTTCAGTTTCTCGTGCAGAGCCCTGTGGGTGGCGGGCACGGGCACGGGCAAGATGGGGCGGGATGTGTCGAAGTGAGCCATTCGCCGGGTCTTGGGCAACTCGTCCAGCTGGACGTTGCCCCGGGCGTGGGACACCCGGGTCACGCTTCGCACCAGGCAGGGAAGCCCCAGATCCTCCGAGAGATCGAAGGCCCAGCGCACCATCTCCTTGGCCTCCTGGAATGTGGCGGGCTCCAGGAGGGGAAGGTCGCCCAGCTTGGCAAATGCCCGGGAGTCCTCCTCGTTGCTCGAAGAGAGGGCCGACGGGTCGTCGCAGACCACCAGCACCAGCCCTCCCTTGCTCCCGGACAGATTCAGGTTGAAGAGGAAATCCGAGGCCACGTTGAGCCCGTTTTGCTTCATGGCGGACAGGCCGCGCAGCCCGGCGAAGGAAGCCGCCGCCGCCACCTCCAGGGCCACCTTCTCGTTGACGGACCACTCGACGTAAATCCCCAGCCTCTCTCCCACCTGGGAGAGGGAGCCGATGATCTCCGAGGAAGGGTTCCCCGGGTACGCGGCACAGACCTGCACCCCGGCCTCGATGGCCCCCCGGGCCATGGCCTCGTTCCCCATGAGAAGGAGTCTCTGGCCCGGGGCGTCTCTGGCGATGAGGCTCATGACCGCACCCCCTCCCTCTCCCCGAGGATGCGCTCGGCCCAGCCCCGGGGAAGTCGGAGGTACCCGCCGTCCGGCTCGCCCCGGGCGTCCAGGGCTTCGAGGGCCCTTCGCTTCTTCAGGAGCGACGCCTCCTGGAGGTGCGCCAGGTTGGAGGCCGGGAGCAACTCGGTCTCCAGGACGCCCGCGGCCACGGCGCGCGCCACCAGAGCCTCCCCCCGATCCGTCCGGACGATGACCGTGTTCCACCCCTCCGTCCCCTCCACCGTGCCCACGGAGATGTCGGCCAGTTCCCCCGTCATGTCCGCGCACACCCCGCAGGCGGACCGCACGAAGGGCCGCACCTCCTCCAACGACACATCGTGGACGCCCCTGTCCGTCGTCACCTTGAGGAGCCGATCCGGAGGCGGGGTGATATCGAGCTTGGAGATCGCGGCCCCCCCGAACCGCTGTCGGAGAAACGCCATGAAAGGGGCGTACTCCAGGGCCCATGTGCAGAATAGCCCGATCACCAGGCCCACCCGGTCGGCAGGCGATCTTCGCTCCAGGGTCGAGAGGCGCATCTTGGCCAGGGCCAGGACCTGGCACGGTATGCCCACCACCGCCACGCTCTCCCCCTCCTGCCACGGCCCCTGGTTGAGGGCCTCCAGCGTGGGTCCGGCCACGTAGCTCGACCCGGCGCAGGCCAGCACCTCCCCTGGACCGCGGGCCACCCTTCCCCCGGGAAGCTGCTCGGCGTCACGCCAGGTGAGGACCGCCCCCTGGACCATGCCCTCCCCAAGGGCAAAGGAGATCAGGGCCGACACCGCAGCGCCCGTCTGCGCCATGCGCCGCATGGCGCCATCCGCGGCCCGGGCCATGAGCACCCGCTTGAAGGGCCCCATTTCCACAGGCGGCTCTCCGTCTCCGAAGATGCCGCGGTGCAGCCCCCCCAGATCCACCTCGGCTCGGGGGCAGTACGCGAAGCAGCGACCCTCGGGAAGGTCGCAGTCGTGCAGCTTGACGATCCGCCCCTTCCACGACCTCAGGTAGGGACACATGGACGCGCAGGCCCCACAAAGGGTGCACATCCCGCTCCCCAGGACACGGCCTTCCAGGGCCTCAAGCCCCCTGTTCTGCGGCATCGACATCCTCCGTGTCGGCATGTGTCGGGTTCACGGCCTGGGGTAGTGTGCCATGCCCCTCCATCCGTGGCAAGGCCCAAGCGGGAAGGTTGGATGCTCCCCCGCCCGCCCGCGCTTGCCCGCCCCGCGTGGGTTTGGGACCGCCGCCGGGTGGTGGATCAGCCCCGGGCCGACATCTTGGAGAATCGAAGGAGGTTGCTCAGGATCTCCCGGGTGAGAAACTCCATGCCCTCCCTGGAGTACCGCTTGCCGAAACGCAGGAGGTCCAGGAATCGTCCGTTGGCCACGTAGAGCAACACGTAGGCCTTCAGTTTCATGAGATTCATGTACTGCAGGCTCACGCCCTCGAACTCCATGACCCGTTTCCCGAAGTGCTTGTGGCACCCGGCGACGTCCATGGAGTGCAGAACATACCCCGCCTCGCCCCTCGCCGCCAGCTCCGCGACCCGGGTCCCGGGCCAGGGCACCATGATCCCGATGGAGATGAAATCCGTGTTGAGCTTCACCGCGAGCTCAACGGTCCTCTTGATGGAGTCCCGATCCTCGCCCGGATGGCCGAAGATGAAGAAGCCCCACGTGGCCAGGCCTTCCCTCCTTGGCCATCTTCACCGCGTCTCGCGACAACCGCACGTTGATCCCTTTTCCCGTGTCGGCGAGGATGCGATCATCCCCGGATTCGATGCCGAAGGAGAGGGAGTAGCACCCGGAGCGCTTGAGCTTCCGGAGCATCTCCCGATCCACCACGTTCACCCGGGTCATGGCGCGCCAGCGCACCCTCGCCCCGAAGTCCCGCTCGATCATCCGGTCGAGCAGGGCCATGGCGTGGTCCCGCGGGATGCCGAAGGTCGCCCCCGAGATCTGGAACTCCTCGGGGTGGGCACGTTCGATCAGCCCCTCGACCTCCTCGATGATATCGTCCACGGGTCTGGGCCGCACGGTCTTGCCGAACAGGCGAAAGCAGAACGAGCAGTCGAACGGACATCCCCTCGACACCGCCACGAAGTACGCCTTGCCGGGGGGAAGGAGGTCCCACGCAGGCTTGCCCAGTCGGGAGAGATCCGGCATGAGGGGCCGGGCCGGGTTGACCGTGATCCCTCCGGACGCCTCCCGATAGGCCACGCCAGCAATGCCCGCCAAGGACCGCCCCGTCTGGACCGCCTGGCACACCGCCAGGAACGTCTCCTCCCCCTCGCCGAACGCCGCCGCGTCAAATGCCCCGAAGCGCGCCAGCGTGTCTGCGGGCGCCGCCGAGCTGTGGGCCCCTCCGACCACCAGGAGCGCCCGGGGGCACTTCCTCCTGAGCTCCTCGGCCAGCCGGCCGGCCAGACCGATGTCCATGGACGTGGCCGTGATGCCTATCACGCGCGCCTCGGCATCGACGCGCTTCACGGTCTCCGGGATGCCCAGCCCTTCGAGCTTGGCGTCCACAAGCCGCGGGGTGAACCCCGCCCCACGGAGATAACCCGCCAGCGTGGCCAGGGCGATGGACGGCATGCCGCGTGTGGGCGTCGAAAACGTCCTTTTGAAAAGCGGGGTCTCCACCAGATAGACGCTCATGCGTTCTCCTGATTGGGAAGACCGCTCTCCAGACACGCCGGGCCCGGACGGCAGACAGGACGGCCTTTCGACGCCCTGCAATCGTCGCCAAAGGCCCCCGCGCCCGGAGGCCTACTCCCAGCCGTACACGTACTTGTCCTTGGGATTGCGGGTGACGAAGACCGGGCACGGCGCGTGGCGGATGACCTTCTCGGCCACGCTCCCGAGCATGACGTGGGCCAGGCCCGTTCGCCCGTGGGTGGCGATGACGATGACGTCCACGCCCAGTTCCTTGGCCTTCTCCACGATGACGAAGGACGGATGGCCGATCTCCAGCATGGTCTCCACCGGCACCCTGGCCTTGATGCCCGATGGGATGACGCTCTCCAGATCCGCCTTGGCCTGGGCGATCATCTTTTCCTGGAAGGACTCGAAGTCCGCGATGTGTCCCCGCAAAGAGGGATGCACCGGCTCCATCACGTGGAGCACGTAGAGCCGGGTCTTGTACTCCTCGGCCATCGACGCCCCGAACTTGGCGGCCAGGATCGACTCCTTGGAGAAATCCACGGGGACCAACACGCCTTGAATGGAAATCATCGCTCACCTCCGTGCCGTCAGTATACGCCGTCGGGAAACGTGTTCACCGCCGCGTTGACACCAACCTCCTTGATCATCCCCGGCTTCTGCCACGGCCGCCCCAGGATCCCGTCGTGGATGGCCCAACTCCTTCCGCGGATGCTCGTCTCCATGCCCGGCCGGCGAAAGGGCGTGGAGCCGTTGAGCTTTCCGTACAGGACCCCCCGAGGTGCCCGGAACTCCGCATCGATCCACGTCATCTCGTCCTGCCACGAGCGAAACTGATACCCCAGACCGTGCCGCTCGTACACGATGGCGTTGTGGTACGCCAAGGCCTCGCAATAGATCCACCGCTTGTCGATGCGCCGCAGGAACTCCTCGAATCCCTCCAAGACCTCAGTGACCCATCTGAGGCCCCGCCGCACCTGACCGGGGGCCAGGCCCGCAGCCATGGCCCTGAGCTCTTCCTCGACGTTGCGCCGGCCCGCGAACAAGTCCGCGGGAATCCTCCCGTACTGATCCAGGTCCACCTGAAACCGTTCGGATGCAGGGTCGTTGATGTTCAACCCCAGGACCTCGACCCCGTCTTCCCCGTACTCCTGCACGAAGATCGAGTAGATGGGGTCCTGCTGCTCGTCGGGGTTGGTGATCCGGACGTTGAGCATCCGGCCTTGATTCCGATAAAAGACGCGAAGCCTGAGACGCCCCTGCCCATCCTGGAAGGTCTCCGGATCGATCCCGAATCGTCGAAAACAGTCCCCGGGGATCATCGCCCGAAACAGGTCGAACCATTGGGGTTCGGGCAATGCCCGGATCTCGCCAATCCACATGAAGAGGGACCTTTTCGCCCAGGATCTCCATAGCTTGCACAACGCTAGCAGACCCCTCCCGAGGTGTCAACTGCTCGGGCCGCATTGACAACGGGGCGCCCCGCCGATAAAGTACTGGCTCTCAAGAAGCCGGTCCGCGCCCGGAGCCCCGGTGGCCGAGGCGCAGGACGGGGGAACGGGGGAAGCAGCGCGGATGAAGATCCTGATCGCGGGCGTGGACGGCTATCTCGGATGGTCCCTGGGCATGTATCTCACCGCCAGGGGCCACGAGGTCCTCGGACTGGACAACTACATGCGACGGGACTGGGTGGCCGAGGTGGGTTCCCAGTCGGCGACTCCCATTCGCCGCATGACCGAACGGCTGGAGGCCTTCCGCGACCGCTTCGGAACCAATCTGGAGTTCCGCCGGGGGGATCTGCGGGACTACAACCTGGTCTGGAACCTGTTTCGGAGCTTCCGACCGGAGGCCGTGGTGCATCTGGGGGAGATGCCCTCCGCCCCGTACAGCATGATGGATGTCAGCCACGCGGTCTTCACCCAGACCAACAACATCGTGGGGACCCTCAACCTGCTCCATGCCATGCGCGACATCTGTCCCGAGGCCCACCTGCTCAAGCTCGGCACCATGGGCGAGTACGGAACGCCCAACATCCCCATCCCCGAGGGCACCTTCACCATCGAGTATCGCGGCAGGACGGACACCCTTCCCTTTCCCCGCCAGGCGGCCAGTTGGTATCACCAGAGCAAGGTGCACGACAGCCACAATGTCATGATGGCGTGCCATCTGTGGGGCCTGCGTTCCACGGACATCATGCAGGGGGTCGTGTACGGGACGCGCATTGACGAGATGGGCGACGACGAGCGCCTCCTCACCCGCTTCGACTTCGACCAGTGCTTCGGGACGGCCATCAACCGGTTCTGCGCCCAGGCCGTGGTGGGACATCCGTTGTCACCCTACGGCCGGGGCCACCAGAAGCGCGGCTTCCTGCCCCTGAGGGATTCCATGCAGTGTCTCACCCTGGCCCTGGAGAACCCGCCCGAGAGGGGCGAGTACCGAGTTTTCAACCAGTTCGAGGAGGTCTACGACCTGACCGAGCTGGCCCAGAAGGTGCAGAAGATCGCAGCCACCATGGGGCTGGAGGTGGTCATCCGGGCCGTGGAGAACCCCCGCAAGGAGCTGGAGGAGCATTACTACGCGCCCGACCACGAGAAGCTGATCAAGTTGGGATACCAGCCCACCCACGACATGGAGCGCGAACTCGGGATCATGCTGGCCGACCTCCAGCGCTATCGCCATCGCATCGAGGCGCGGCGCTACGCCCTGGTCCCGGACATCCGATGGGACGGCCGGCGGGAGAAGGTGCAGTTCCTGAGCTGAGCGCATCCGGCGGGATGCGGTGCCTCCGGCGGTCGAGATGAGCGGGAACGGCGCGCTCCGAACCCACTGGCGTGAGAGGGCGTTTGGCGGTCACCGACTGGATGGCGGGGCTTTACTGGCTGGCCTTGGCGGCCCTGGTCCACACATGGGGGCTCTACGGCCTGCTGTTGTGGGTCTGGTCGCGGCTCAGGTCTCCTGTGCCCGCCACCCCCGTCCCCTGTGCGACCCGGACCATCTCCGTCATCATCGCGGCCCACAATGAGCAAGACGCCATCGCCCGGCGCGTGGAGGACCTGACGGCCCTGCGCGGCGCCCCGGCGCAGATGGAGATCCTCGTGGCCTCGGACGGCTCCACGGACCAGACCTGCGCCGTGGTGCGCGCCCTGCAGCCGGCCGGCGTCCGGCTCCGCCTCCTGGAGTTTGCGGAACATCAGGGGCGTGCTGCCGTCCACAATGCCGCAGCCCGCGAGGCGCGGGGAGATATCCTGGTCTTCACCGACGCCGAGACGCGGTTCCACGAGGCCTTCCTGGAGCACATCCTGCCTCACTTCGCCGACTCCCGGGTGGCCGCCGTGAGCGGCAGGATCTCGTACGTGAACGAGGCTGACTCGGCCATCACGGTCTCGGCGGGTCTTTACTGGACCCTGGAGGAGAGGCTGCGGGTCTGGGAGAGTCGGCTGGGCATCCTCGCCTTCGGCACCGGGGCCGCCTTCTGCATGCGGCGGGACTGCTACGTCCCCATGGTCCGGGCCCATGACGACGTGGACTATGCCGAGACCCTGGCCCTGGTGGGCCGGGGCATGCGGGTGCAGTACGAACCCAGGGCGGTGGCGTACGACCGCATCGCGGCGCAGGTGGCCCCGACCCACCGGGCCCGGGCGCGGAGGACCTCCATGGCCTTCCGCAGCATACTGGACGGCATCCTGGCCCACCGCCTCTGGAGGCGGCCGGGGATCCTCTTCTCCGTGGTCTCCCACAAGCTCCTGCGCCACGTCTCCCCGGCCCTCATGGTCCTGCTCCTGCTGTGCAACGCGGCCCTCTGGACCCGGGGCAGTTGGTATCGGGCGACCCTGATCTTCCAGGCCGGTTTCGCCCTCGTGGCCCTGGCCGGGGGCCTGGCCCAGCGATGGGGCTGGCGGCCGCCCCCCCTTGCCGTCCCGTTTGCGTTCGTGCTCCTGAACTTCAGCCGGCTGGCGGGGCTCATGGGGGGGCTGTTCCGAAAGCCCCCGTCGACCTACCGGTAAGGGGTGGAGAGCCGTGTGGGCGTACCTGCGCAATCGTTCCGTGCACGGGATCCTCCTTCTCGTGGTGGTGGATATCTGCATCCTGACCCTGGCCATGTACGGCGGGTACGTGATCCGGCACTCGGCCAGGACCCTGTCCCTCTCCCTGGACCTGGCATTTGAGAAGGCCAACCCGTTTCTCGTGGTCGCCGTCATGTCCCACGTGGCCTTCGCCTATGTGCACGGCCTGTACGCCCGCACCCAGCCCGACCACCCCATGCGGCTCCTCCTGTCCGTGGCATTCGCCATCGGCGGTTCCACGGCCTGGCTCATGTTCCTGCAGTTCTTCGTGCCGGGCTACTGGATCGGGCGGGTGGTCCTGGCCATCCAGGTACCCCTGTGCATCGCGGCCCTGTACGGGTGGCGCCTCCTGTACTTCCGCAGCAACCTGTCCCGGCTTCCCAAGAGACGCCTGGCCTTGGTGGGGCCCGCCCCCCTCATCGCGCAGTTCATCCAGGAGGCCGCCGCACCCCTGGCCACCCGCTACCGCATCCACGCCGTCTGTCCCACCCAGCCGCCGTCCGCCGTTGCGCCCATGGCCCTGCCGCCCGGCGCTGCCTCCTGTGCCTCGGTGGCGGACCTCCTGGACGACCCCCAACTGGAGGCCGTGGCCTTCCGGTTCCAGGATCCCGGTCTGGGCGATGCCGAGATCCAGGCCCTCCTCCATCGCGCCTGCGAGGGGTTGGAGATCAGCGACCTGGTCACCCTCTTCAAGGGCGTGACGGGCAAGGTGCCGCTGCGCTACCTCGACCCCCTGTGGCTCCTGTCCTATGCGGGGATTCAGGGCGGGCCCACCCCCGGATACCTCAAGATCAAGCGCCTGCTGGATCTGGTGGTGGCCTCCCTGGCCCTCTTCATGGCCCTCCCCGTCATGATCCCCCTGGCCGTGCTGGTGCGCCTGGACAGCCGGGGCCCCGTCCTGTTCCGCCAGGAGCGTCTGGGCCGGTTCCGCCGCCCCTTCCTGTGCCTGAAGTTTCGAACCATGGTGGACCGGGCGGAGGAGCAGACCGGTCCCGTCTGGTCGGCGCCCCACGACCCCCGGATCACCCGGGTCGGCCGCTGGCTCCGGCAGCTGCGCCTGGACGAGCTGCCGCAGCTCATCAACGTGATCCGCGGCGACATGAGCCTCATCGGCCCGCGCCCCATCCGGGCCCACTTCGCCGACCAGATCTCCCGCCGGATGCCCTTGTACGAGCTCCGTTTCGCATTGAAGCCGGGCCTCACCGGGTGGGCCCAGGTCAACCACCCCTATGCCGACAGCGACGGAGCCCAGATGGAGAAGTTCGAGTACGAGCTCTTTTACATCCAGAACGCCTCCCTGTTCCTGGACGGCTTGATCCTGCTCATGACCCTGCGCACCCTGTTCGAGCGAAAGGGACAGTGAGACATGGCCCCCCCTCTCAACGACCCTGGGACCTGGGATCGCCGAGACGCCCTCGCCCTGGGGGGTCTGGCCCTCCTGGCGATCCTGCTGCGGCTCCCCCACTGGGTGGCGCCCTACGTCATCAACCTGGACGCCATTCACTACGTGGATGCAGCCAAAGCCGCGTCCCAGGGACGGGTGCTGGACGGTCTCCTGGCCAGCCACGCGTCCGTCTTTCCCCTGCTCATTGCCGTGGTTCAACCGCTGGTGGGGGACTGGGTGACGGCGGGCCGTCTCTTCCCCTCCATCTTCGGCGTGCTCACGGTGGCCCCGTACTATCTCCTGTCCAGGCAGATCGTGGGGCGGTCCCATGGTTGGATCCCGGTTCTCCTGTACGTCCTGTCCCCCACCGTGGTCACGGTCTCGGTGGACGTGGTCCGGGAGCCCCTGGCGTGGTTTTTTCTGGCCTGGGCCCTCTGGTCCCTGGTGAAGGGTCTGGCCGCCGGGGGCATGGGCCTGGTGTTTCTCTCGGGTCTCCTCGGCCTGGTGCTCGTCTCGGTTCGCATGGATGGCCTGGTATTCGTGGGGGCGGCAGCCCTCTTCGCCCTGTACAAGGGCATCCGGTCCCACGCCCTCCTCCGAGGCCTCATGCACGTCCTGTGGATCGCCATGCCCACTGCCCTGGCCGTGGGCGCGGTCCTCATGGCCGCGCCCGACGCCGCCCGGGACGGCGACCTCCTGGAGTGGGGCGCGTACCAGCGCCAGGCCAGGAGCGCCGTGTCCTCCCCCGCGGCCATGGAGGAGGAGATCGAGCGCCTCATGACCCTTACCCCCCAGCGGCGGGTGCGCAACCTGCTGGCCGTGGCCTGGGAGGACCGCAGGGTCCTGGCGGCCTGGGAGTTCCTGCGACATCTGGTGGCCGCCGCCCATCCCCTGTCCTTCCTCCTGGTGCTGGCAGGGGTCCTGCACCCGGCCCTGTGGCGAAGGGGACAGTGGCACCTCCCGGCGGCCCTCGCCGCGGTATGGATCATGGCGACCTACGCCCGCGTGGCCGGGACCTTCGCCATCGGCAAACGGCACCTGATCCCCCTGGTCATGATGGGGTATCTGTTCGGGGCGTGGGGCTTTGCATGGATTTGCCGGGCCGCGGCCCACCGCTGGCCTCGGTTCACCGCACGGCAGGCCTCGGTGGTGCTGGCGCTGCTGCTCCTGGTGGCCACGGCCCCCAAGGCCGTGCAGCCCGGCCGGGGGGACAAGCTGGCCCGTCGGCAGGCCGGGGAGTGGATCGCCACCTTGAACATTCCGTCCCCGCGCCTGGTGACGGACCACGGCCATGTGGCTTTCTACGCCGGCGGTCGGGCCGTCTCCGTGGCGGCGTTCCTGGCCCATCCCCATGGCGACGCCGACCTCCTGGTGTTGGAGGAGGAAGCTGGAAAACGGCCCGCGGCCCATGAGACCCTCCCGGCCCTGGAGGGCCGGGGGTGGCGGCCGGAACCGTTGCGGAGTTTCCGAGCGGGTCGCGCCGCAGTGACGGTCTACGCCCTTGGGCGCTGAGGGGGATCACTGGCGGGGGGAGGCGCAGCGGCCTTGGGGAGCCGGGAGCAAGCAGGGGCGTCGGATCGCTTGGCGACCCGCGGGATGCCGGGGTGAGGTCGGAAGGTGACGCAGCGCGTATCGGTCATCATCGCCACCATGAACCGGGAGAAGGAGCTGCTGGCGTGCCTGGAGTCCCTCGGCCGCCAGAGCCTGCTCCCCCATGAGCTGGTCATCGTGGACGACGGCGATCTGGACCCCGGCTGGATTCGGGCCCACGTTCCACCTGTCGCCGCCTTCCAGTACCACCGGAAGTCCCCCCCGGGCCTCTCCGCGTCCCGGAATCTGGGCGCCCGTGCGGCCGCCGGGGATCTCCTGCTGTTTCTGGACGACGACGTGGTCCTGGAGCCCGAGTACGTGGCCCGGATCGTGGAGGTCTTCGACCAGGACCCCCAGGGCCGGGTAGGCGCCGCATGCGGCGTGATCCTCAACCGGAGGCCCAAACCCCGCCTGTTCCGGCACTGGTCTCGCCTCTTTCTCATGGACCTGGGGCGCCAGGGGGCCATCCTGCCCTGGGGCTTCTACACCCACGTCACGGCCCTCCGGGACGTCATGGACGTGGATTGGGTCCCCGGGGGGCTTTCCTGTTTTCGCAGGGAGGTCTTCCAGAGGTTCCAGCTATCGGATTTCAGCCACGCGGGCCGCCCGGGCGGGCGCCACGGCCTGGCCGACGTGGAGTTCAGCTGGAGGGTTTCTCGCCACTACATTCTCAAGGCCACCCCCCACGCCCGCCTGCGCCATTACCCCTCCCCGCGATCCCGCGAGCGAAGCGCCGAGACGGGATACAAGCAGGCCATGAACCACGGCTTTCTTTTCGAGGAGCACGCCGTGGCCTCCCGGGCCAACCGCGCCTGTTTCCTGTGGGCCATGACCGGGCTGATCCTGGGAAATCTGGGCTCCGCATGCTTCATGCCGGGCCGCAACGAGCGCGAGGCGCGCCTGCTCTTGGCCCTGGGCAACGTGCGGGGGTTCCTGGCCTACTGGCGGGAGCGGCGAGGGCACGGGCCCCGGGCGATGGGAACGTCGACGTGACGCCTATCCCTTCCCAGGCCAGACGCCCGCCCTTGGAGGGACGGCTCCGCGGCTTGACCAAACAGGTGGCCCGGGGCGGCGGCATCGCCCTGTCGGGCCAGGCCCTGGCCAGGGCGCTGACCCTGGCCCTGCAGCTTCTCCTGAGCAATGTCCTGGGCGCCCACGCGTACGGCATCTACTCCCTGGGCACCAACCTTCTGGAGTGGCTCCAGCAGATCTCCCAGGTCGGACTGTCGAGCGGCATCCTCCGGTTTGTGGCCGCAGACAAGGCCAAGGGCCGGCACGACTGGGTCAAGGGGACCATCGTGGGGGCCCTGGCCCTTGGCGGACTTGCCTCCGTGGCCTGCCTCGCGGCCATGTTCTTGTTGGGCGACCGCCTCCTGGCGGCCCTGTTCCCGGGCGCAAAGATGGGGCCGTACTTCACGGCCATGCTCCTCGCCCTCCCCCCCCTCACCCTGGTCCTGCTGGGGCAGTCCGTTCTTCGGGCCCTCAACCGCATCGGGGACATGGCCGGGATCGGCATCTGCCGCGCCCTCCTGAATCTGGGCCTGGCGGCCCTGGCCTTTGCCGCGGGGGCGAGGCTCTGGGGTGCGGTGGCCGCCCTGGTGGCCTCGGCCTTCCTGGCCCTTCTTTGGGCAGGGCGGACCATCCTGCAAGACGAGCCCGCGCTGCTGGGCGGGGCGGTGTTCCGCATGGGCCGGCTCCTGCGTTTCTCCCTCCCCGTATTCCTGGCCGGGATGAGCGCCATGGTACTGTCCCGCATGGATCTTCTCATGATCGGGCATTTCATGGACGCCGCCTCCGCCGGCCACTACCGGGCCGCGGTGACCGTGGCGTCCCTGGTGGCCTACGCCCTGGTGGTACTCAACACGGCCTTTGCCCCCATGATATCGGCCCTGCACGAGGGCGGCGATCGGGTCGAGCTGGGCCAGCTGCACCGGATTGTGACCCGGTGGGTCTTCACGGCGGCCCTCCTGGCCTTCGTGGCCGTGCTCTTTCATGCCCGTCCCATGCTGGCCCTGTTCGGCCCGGGCTTCTCCGTGGCGGGACCGGCCCTGATCCTCCTGGCCGCGGGGCAGCTGGTCAACGCCTCCGTGGGCTCCGTGGGCTTTTTCATCCAGATGACGGGCCGGCAGGACTGGTTTCTCATGAACAGCCTGGTGTCCGGGGCCGCCAACATCGGGCTGAACCTCTGGCTGATCCCCCCCTGGGGCCTCGCGGGGGCGGCCGTGGCCACCAGCGCCTCCGTGGCCTTGAACAACGTGCTGGGATTCCTGGAGGTGTGGCGCTTCCACAAGCTCCAGCCTTGGGGCCGACGCTACCTGCCGGTCCTGGCCGCGGGCGGGGTGGCGGTGGGGGTCGAGCTGCTCGCCGCGGCCGCGGCCGCCCCGTGGCCCCTGGCCCTGGCCGGGGCGTGCGTGGGCTATGGGCTGACGATCTATCGGTGGGGTCTGGGGCCCGAGGACCGCCTCGTCCTCGAGGCCGTCAGGGGGAGGCTCATGGGAAAGGGCGTTCGATGAGCGGCAAAGTGGTGATCCTCGGCATGGACGGTCTGACCTTCGACTGCGTGGATCCCCTCGTGGCCGGGGGCGTCATGCCCAATCTGGGACGGATGCTGCAGGAGGGCTGCTCCGCGGTGCTCCGCTCGGCGGTCCCCCATTCCACGGCCCCGGCCTGGGTTTCCCTGGCCACGGGATGCCATCCGGGCAAGCACGGCTGTTTCGACTTCCTGGTGCCCCATGGGGCCCTGGGGCGGTTCCGCCCGGTCACCTCGGCGGACATTCGGACCCAGACGTTCTACGAGTGCCTGGAGAATGCAGGCCGCAAGGTGATCCTCATCAACCTGCCCGTCTCCTATCCCCCCCGCGTGTGCAGGGACGACCAGGTGGTGATCACCAGCCTCATGACCCAGGGCCCCAACGCCGTCTTCCCCGAGTCCCTCAAGGAACGGTTCCCCGTCCTGGAGCGGTACCGCATCTTCCCCGACCCCGCCATCGCCACCAACGGAACGGCCGATGAAGCCATCTCGGATATCCGACAACTGGAGCAGGTTCGCTTCGAGTGCGCCCGGGTGCTTTTTCAGGACATGCCCTGGGACTGCTTCTTCTACATGATCAGCGGAACCGACTGGATCCAGCACCGCCGGCACCGGCTCTTGCGTTCCCCCCGCCCCAGACCCGCCTCGCCCGAGGCCAGGGCCTTCGCCGATTTCGACGGGTACCTGGGATGGTTCCGAGACCACCTGCCCCAGGGCGCGCACCTGCTGTTGGTCTCGGACCACGGCTTCACACTGAGGCGCGGGATCTTCTACCTGAACACCTGGTTGTGGCGACGGGGCTATCTGCGTGTGGACGTGGGGGCCCGCCCCTCGGGTGTGATCTCGACTCCCGGCGAGGTGGCCCGCCGCAGCGCCTCGTCCGGGATCCGCTTCACACCCCCCGGCTCGGTGCTCGCCTTCCTGGGTCGCCACCCCGTCCTGGGGAGATGGACCCAGCGCCTGTACGGGGTCCTCAAGGGGAAGCTGGGCATGAAGGCCCATCTCGGGGTGGGTGCGCCGGTGCCATCGGCGTCCCGCGCCTTCTGTCCCTGGGAGGGGATGTGGGGGATCTACCTCAACGACGCAAGGCGGTTCTCCGACGGCATCATCGTGGACGAGGGCGAGTATCAGAGGCTTCGGCGGGAGATCCAAGAGGGGCTCTCGGCCTTGCGAGATCCCTTCGATGGGGCCCCGGTATTCGATTCGGTCCGCCTCAAGGAGGAGGAATACCAGGGGCCCTGGTCTCACCTGGCCCCCGACATCGTGCTCGCATCCACGCGCTTCCAGCTCGACACCCTCGTGACCCGACCCGATCTGCTCTTCCGGGCCGTGGAGCACCAGGGGCACTCCCCGTGGGGGGTCCTGGCGGCCTGGGGGCCCCAGGTCCTCCCGGGGGCCCGCCTTCCCGAGTGCGCCATCGTGGACGTGGCGCCCACCGTGCTGCACCTCATGGACGTCCCCATCCCCGCGGACCGGGACGGTCGGATCCTCCTGGACATGTACCGGGAGTCGGCGCCTTCCAGGCACAGGGCGCCCCGATGGGCGCAGCCGGCCGCGGTGCAGGCCGCCGCCCCGGCCCTTCTGGAGCAGGACGAGGAGGCCGTCATGGACCGTCTCAGGTCCCTGGGCTATCTGTAGGAAACCCGGGCGCGGCGCGGCGCCCGCAGCGGGATGGGCGGCAAAAGGCTGCGGCCAAGGAGGGAACCGGGCAAGGACGTCAGGAAGGGGGTCAGGGAGGGGCAAACTGTCGGGCCCAGGCCGGGAGCGAGACGTCCATCCCCCCAACGGGGAGGCGGCCGATCTTCCCGTCCTCCACCCTCGGTTGGTCGAAATAGAACACGTGCTCCCCGGCCGGGATGGCCGTTCCGTTCTGGTGCATCATCAGGTAGAAGCACACGGCGTCTCGGCCGGCGTATGCCCCCATGGGCACCACCCGCGTCCACCACCGGCCCAGGGCGTACGACCGGGCCGGGTTGTGCCACGCCGCCGGGGCGCCTTGCAGGTCCAGGGCGGGATTGTGCCTGGAGGTGTCACCGTCCTCGAATCCGAGCTGCACCGAGGGAGAGATGCCCGGATCTTCGGGGAACATGACGCTGTACACCAGGAACGACTCCGGTCCCATGCGCCGGGGGCGCTCCAGGGGCACATCCACGGCGCGTTTGACCATGGCCTTGGGCGTGGGGCTCGGGACATGGAGGGTCAGCCGGTAATGGGCGCCGCCGCCGGGAGGGGCCGCTCCTGCCGGGCCAGAGGCCCGCTCCAGGGCGAAGGAGCGAATCCCCCCCTCCAGCTCGCCCAGGCCCATGAGCCTGCGCCACATGCCGGGGCCCCGTCGGACCCACTCCCGCCGGGTCCCGGCCGCCATCGTTCCCCCGTCGGCCCCGTAATAGAGCGCGTAGCTCCCGGTTTCGGCCAGCCGGACGAGAAAGCACCAGGGTCCCAGGGCGATGGGCCCTTCCATCCTGCGGCCGTCGGGAGAGAAGAGGGCCGCCCTCGGGGCCGGCACCCCCGGAAGGTCCAGCCCCCAGGCCCGCAGATCCGCCACGCCCCAGCTCACGGACGGATCGCTGTGCTCCAGCCGAACCCGGTAGGGGGCGCCATCGGGAAACGGATGCTCCACGGGACGGACGCGCCTGACCCACCATGCCCCGCTCCCGTCACGCCCGCCTGCCGCCACGGCCGCCTGAGAGCCTTCCAGCCCCTCCCGGACCCCTGAGGCCACGGCCGAGGAGGGGATCCCTCGGGGCAGGGCCTGGGCCAGGACACGGGGGCCCTGAACCACCATCCCCGCCAAGCCGGCGCCATGGAGGATCTCCCATGCCCCGACGTCATCGCCATTGGCCGCGGCGTTCCCCGGGGCTTCCACGGCGAACAAGAGGGCAGTCCCTGGTTCGCCGCCGCACCCGGGGGCCGACTCCTCCGCGGCAAGCGGCACCATGCAGGACAGAGGGGCGCCCCCGGCCGTCCCCGTGAACCGAAGGTGGGTGCCGCGGTTCGAAGGACCTCCTTCCCCTTCCCCCGCTGGGACCTGGTACCGCTCCACGATCCGGTCGCCGGGGAGCCATCGAGGCGGCCCCCAGCCCTCCGGAAGCCCCAGGACCCCCTGCGCGCCACCGGGGCCCGCCTCCAACCGCCATCGGGCCATGAGTCGAGCGGCGTTCCACCCCCATTCCCCCCCCAGCTCGCAGCCCCATTGATCCTCCGCGTCCGGGCGCTTCGTCACCTGGTAGTAGAGGACCAGATCCACCCACCGGCGCAGGCCCGTCTCCAGGCGAGCCACGTCGGCGCCCAGCAGAACGATCCCCGGGTATAGCTCCCGGTAGATGCGCACCCCGGGCACCGGAGCAAGGGCCCCCGCCAGGGGGACGGGCGCGTCGTGGACGACCTCCCCCGGGAACTCCGGCCCCGAAGGAGGAACCGGGACGGTGCGGGAGTCCACCCCTGACCAACGCCTCGCCCGCCATCCCACCTGATACACGCCTCGCGCCAGTTCCCGGGGAGGGCTCCACGGCACCCGAAGGACCCGCCACGGCGATGAGGCGTCCACGTCCAGCCTCAGGGCCTCGCCGGCACGGCCCCCCCCCTGCCCGGACCAGACGAGCTGGACGGCATAGCTTCCCTTCTCCACCATGGGATTTCGCCAGTACGTGACCCATGTCTCGCCCTTGGTTGGGCGCACCCGGCCGGGGGCATGGGCCCAGCACTCCAGGCCGTCGGAAAAGCGTTGGACCCGGACCATGCCTGGGGCCAGCCGACCTTCCCGAGCGCCTCCCGGGGCGTCTCCGGCGAGCAGCGAGCGCCAGATGCCCTTGAGGACCTGCGGGTCCCCGAACCACGCCCCCGGCTCCAGCCATGCCAGCTCCCCTCGGGCCACGCCCGGCACACCGCCGAAAAACGAGGAGGCCACGGCGTGGAATTGACGCGGATGGTCCGCAGCCAGGCGGTCGAGGGAGACCAAGAGGCTCTCGCACGCAACGAGCCTGTGGGCGGACCCGGATGCCTTGGGGACCCTGAGCTCGTAGAGGGCCAGCCGCGGCCGGGCTCCCCGGCCCCGCGCCGCACCGAGAAAGGGGGAGGCGGCCATCAGACTGTACGCCTCGTCCCCCTCCAGGATCTCGGTCAGTTCCCCGTACCGCGGCGGGATCAGCAGATGGGCCGCGCCGCTCCGGGCCCGTGCCTCCTGGAGATCCCCGTCGCTCACGGCCATGAGGGTCACCTTCCCCCCTGTGTGGCTCCCCATCAGGGCCGTCCAGCGCCCCGGGGCCTCGGGCGGCCCTCCCGCCCGGATCTCGTTCACCCGAACCTGGGTGGACGCCCCCCTCAGGCCCAGGTGAATCAATGGATATGCCCCCCGGCCGTACACGTACAGGGCGTTGAGGGATTGCCACGGGCAGAGCGCGGGAGTGCCCGGGGCCAGGTGGCCCAGGATCTCCCGGGCCGCCCGCCGGTCGTGGGGATTCATGGCACCGGTGAACTCGGGTCCCGGCCCCTGCCACGACCCCACCCGCTGGTCCCAGAGCGCCCACGTCTTTCGCACCTGGATTCCCAACACCGCCGCACACACCACAAGGATCAGACCCATGATCCCCGCACGGCGAAGCCCCCCCGCTCCGAGGGTCCCCGTGCCGCAAGCCGTCCGGGCGGCGCCCAGGACCCTGACCAGGAACCCGGCAGCGGCCACGTACGACAGCAGGTACAGGACCAGCACCTGGCCCGGGCGATAACCCCGGTCGCCCAGAAAGAGCATGGCCGGCAGGAACAGGACCAGACAGCACAGGAGCGTCCGCTCGGGAGATCCCCTGCGCCAGAGACCCCGCCCGGCCGCATGGGCCCATGCCGCCGCCACCAGAGGCCAGAGCGGGAGTTCGCCCACCATGTACCTTTGAAAAAAGGAGCCCAGATGGCCCGCCCAGGAGGCCGCGCGCTGAAGCACGCCGCCGTCTCCGTGGCCCGACGCCAGGGACCGCCCCACCTCCAGGGCGTTCAGCCCCAGGAGGGAGACCCAGGCCCCCCCGTGCCCCCGCACGTACACGATCCAGGGGAGGACCACCGCGAGGGCGGCGGCCCCCACGACGAGGCACAGCCCCCATGCCCTGGCGTCCCGCAGGCGGCCCGCCAGGAGCATCCACAGAACCGGGAAGGGAACCAGAAGGAGGGCCAGTTCCTTGATCCAAAACGCCAGGCCCAGGGCCACTCCGGCAGCCAGGGCCCTGGTCAGGCCTCCGCCGTCCAGGGCCCCCTTCGTCCAGTGCAGGGCCGCCAAGGCCGGCACGGCAAAGACGATGTCGAGGAGAAGCTGGGAGCCGTAGTCGTTGAGGACCGGGCACGAAAGGGCCAGGAATGACGCCAGGAGCGCCGCGCCCGTCCCGACCCATGCCCGGGCCACCGCATAGCAGAGCAGGACCGCCATGACAAAGGACGCCCGGATCAAGAGCCACGCCGCCACCTCCAGCGACCCCGACCATCCCAGCAGCCGGGCCAGAAGGCCCGCGAACAGGGGCGCGCGATGCAGCACCGGCGTGATCTGATCCGCCTCCACGTACCCCAGCCCCAAATGCAGATTGAGGGCGTGGGCCGCATAGAGGGGGCTGTCCGGCGAGGTGAGGACGGCCCGCAGGGGGAACAGCAAGCACAACAAGAGCAGGATCGCCAAGAAGGCCGGGACCTGCACCGCCAGCCCGGCACCTCGATTCCCACCGCCCTGCCCTACCAGAGGGCCGCCCTTTACCACCCCAGTCCCTCTTCCGAACCATAAAACAATTCAAGCAAGATATCCGAGATCTTTTAACCTCTTTCTGATGGTTTCTTCCTCGGCCTCGCTGTACGCGGATGGCGCTTCGGGGGGCGCCGCGGCCTCGATCGGTGGGTCGCTGCCAGGCCGGGTCATCCCGGGCTGTGTCCCCACAGGGAGCACACGCCCGTCCATCCACGGCGGAGGGGCGAGACCCAGGTACGCCAGGATGGTGGGAGCCAGGTCCATGATGGAGACGGCCCCGGCGGGCTTGCCCAACCCTCCCCCCTTTCGCCAGCCCAGGAAGAGGCCCTCCATGCGGTGTCCGCCGGTGATGCCCAGGGCATCCTCCAACGGCCGGTTGGAGGCGAACTCATAATCCCCGAACGCGATGGACTGGAAGTCCGCCGGGAAAGCCAGGACATCGGGCAGTCGTGCGGCCTCGGGCCCCCGGTAGATCTCCTCCCCGGTCACGACCTTCCCCACCAGGGGGCGGCCGGTCGCCGGATCCCTCATCTCCAGCAGCTTTCGGCGCAGTTCTTCGGTCACCCCGCGGGCCTCCATCTCCCCGGCCAGCGCGCCCTGGGGCTCCCTCCCCTTCAGGTTCAGATAGATCTGTCCGACGTTCCCCACCGCGTAGGCGCGGGTACTCGGCCAGTCCACGTCCTGGAACGAGAGGAAAAACGGGCGCAACCTCCCCCCCCGCCCCATGCGTACCTTCTCCTTGAGTCGGCCCAGGCCCAGGCGCAAGAAGAGATGGTTGTACAGATTGAGTGGGGTGAGACCGGCGCGGAACAGCAAACCCTTCAGGCGCGTTACCGGATCGCCCTTGAGGCGCAGCAGGCCCCAGGTCATGAGCCACAGGTTGAGATGGACGAATCGTCTCAGGGGGCCTGCGCCGTGGTCCGACATGATCAGCAGGAGGTCCTCCTCCCCCAGCCGCTCCATGACCCAACCGATCTTCTCGTCCACAGCCGCATAGAAATCCCTCACCGCGTGGCGGGCTGGATGGCCCTCCACGTAGCGGGGATGGCCCGGGTCCATGAGGTGCCAGGTGGCGTGCTGGAGCTGATCGCTCCCCTGGAAGACGTACATGAAGAAGTCCCAGTCGTCCCTGCCCAGGAGGTGTCGCACCACCTTGAACTGGCGCTCCGTGGTGTCGTGGACCCGTCGGATCAGGTCGGTCGGGTCTCCGGTGGCCGCCCCCGCCCCGGCGTAGATCCGATACCCCCCGGCCACCCGGTGGAGTTCCTCCACCATGGACCTGGGATGGACGAAGTCCGCTCCCTCTCCCGGCGTCATGAGGCCCGAGACCAGGACCCCGTTGACCGGCTCCACGGGGTAGGTCAGGGGGACATTCAGGACGACCACCCTGCGGCCCGCATCGCTCAAGATCCGCCACAGAGACGGGGCGCGGCGATCCAGGGCGCTCACGGGCCGAAACGCGTAGCGGCCCTCCCGCCTGGTGAGGAAATCCACCAGGCCGTGCTTGCCCGGGTTGCACCCCGTCCCGAAGGAGCTCCAAGCCGAGGCGGTCACCGGCGGGAAGGTGGTCTCGCAGACGGCCGCGCACCCCTCCTCCATGATCCGGGCCAGATGGGGCAGGTGCCCCTCCAGCGCCCAGGGGCGCACCAGGTCCAGGGTGCCGCCGTCCAGGCCCATGACCACCACCCGCCGATCAGGGGGCATGGCCCTTCCCTCCCCGGCGGCGCTCGTGGGATGCGGCCCCCCGGCCGCCGCTCGCGGGCCGGACGGATCTGAGCCAGCAGCGCAGGATGGCCCAGCCGAAGCCCACGGGATATCCCAGGCCGCGCGGCTTCTTGCTCTCCCCGTGGCCCCGGGAGCGGATGGTGACCGGCACCTCCCGGATGCGAAGCCCCTTGGCCGCGGCCTCCATGATGAGTTCCGGGGCGCTGAAGCGGGACTCCTGGAGGTCCAGCCTCGCCAGCTCCCGGGTCCGGATGGCCCGGTACCCGTTGGTGATGTCGGTCAGCCTCGTCCCGGCCAGGAGGTTGAGGAGCCGCGTGAAGAGCCAGATCCCCGCGTGCCGGGCCCCGCCCCGGTCGTCGTAGCTTCCCAGGAAGCGCGAGCCCAGCACGAAGTCCGCCTCGTCCCCGGCCACGGGGCCGATGAGGCGGGCCAGCTCCTCGGGGAGATGCTGACCGTCGGCGTCCATGGTGACGACGATCTGCGCCCCCTTCTCCGCGGCGATCTCGAACCCGGTTCGAAGGGCGTCCCCCTGGCCCCGGTTGATGATGTGGGAAGCCACCGGCACCCTGGACCGATGCACCACGCGCTCGGTGCCGTCCCTGGCCCCGTCCACCACCACGACGGCGTACAGGGATCGCCCGCAGACCTCCTTGGGGAGGTCCCCCAGGACCCTCTCGATGGTCGCCTCCTCGTTGTACGCGGGGATGATCACCGCCACATCCCCCCCCGCCTCCCCCCGGGAGTCGGGCTGCGTCAGGCGGTCCTTGGCCAGCCCCCGGACCAGGAGGCCCATCTGCTCTCGGAGCGCCCCCAGCTGGTTGAGCAAGTAGAAGAACAAGGCGAACAGCAGCAGGACGGCCAAGAGCATGACCGCCAGGAAGCGGTTGCGCATCATCAGGACCCCGGTGAGGAAATCCCCCATCTCCGGATAGGCCGACTCCACCCCCAGCCCCAGGGCGATGAGGATCCCGGCGATCAGCTCGATGCGCTTGGACCGCCCGCCCCTGTACCGGGACACCGCGTAGAGCAGGATCGCGACACTGAGCACGATGCCGATGATCTGGATGGTTCTCATGGACTCC
>CAZEPJ010000022.1:0-56312 GCA_964514105.1 uncultured Desulfarculaceae bacterium
CCGAAAATTTGGGTTGCGCTGCGTCGATCCCCCATCGGACGATGCGGCCGCTGAACGACCCCATTCTTTCGGAAGAAGATTGGGGTTTTTTTTGTGGTGGAGATGGACAATCGCGGCGAGATTCGGCGTCTTTGGGAGATCGTGGAGCCGGTGGTGGTCTCTCAGGGGATGGAGCTGACCGAGCTGGAGTTCCGTCGGGAGCCCCGGGGCTGGGTGCTGCGGTTGTATATCGACCGTGCGGGAGGGGTGACGCTCGAGCACTGCACGTCCGTCAGCCGGGAGGTGGGGGACGTTCTGGATGCGGAAGACCCCATCCTGCATCCGTACGTGCTCGAGGTCTCCTCCCCGGGATTGGACCGACCCGTCCGCAAGCCCGAAGATTTCCAGCGGTTCGAAGGGCAGCGGATCAAGATCCGTTTGGCGGAGCCCCTCGAGGGGCGTCGATCCGTGGAGGGGATACTGCGGGGGGTTCACCAGGGAATGGTTCGGGTGGAGGCCGGTGGAGGCGTCCTGGAGGTGGCCTTGAGCCAGGTGGGCAAGGCGCGCCTGATCCATTCTTGGGGAAAGGATTCGGGCAAGGAGTGAGGCGAGGATGCAACTGAATCTCAATCAGGTCATCGAGCAGGTGGGGAAGGACAAGGGGATCGACAAGGAGATCCTGGTGGGCGCCCTGGAAGAGGCCATGGTGACGGCAGCCCGCAAGAAGCTCGGCGTCAAGGACGGGGTCGAGGCGAGGTTCGACCCGGAGTCGGGGTTCATCGAGGTCTTTCACTACAAGCAGGTGGTCGAGCAGGTGGAGGACCCTGCCACCCAGATGACCTTGGAGGAGGCTCGGCGGGAGGACCCGGACGCCCAGATCGGAGATGAGCTGGGCATCCGGGTGGACACAGGCGACTTCGGCAGGATCGCGGCCCAAACGGCCAAGCAAGTGATCATCCAGAGGGTCAAGGACGCCGAACGCGAGAACATCTACATGGACTACAAGGACCGAAAGACCGAGGTCGTCAACGGCATCGTCCAGCGGTTCGAGCGGGGGGACATCATCGTCAACCTGGGGCGAGTGGAAGCCCTTCTTCCCAGGGAAGAGCAGGTCCCCCGGGAGTCGTATCGGCCGGGCGACCGGGTCCGGGCTTACATCCTGGACGTCCGCCGCGCCCAGCGGGGGCCGCAGATCATCCTCTCACGAACCCACCCCAACTTCCTCATGCGGCTCTTCGAACTGGAGGTTCCCGAGGTGTCGGAGCGGATCGTGGAGATCCGCAACGCGGCCCGCGAGCCCGGAGAGCGGGCCAAGATCGCCGTGGCGTCCAATGACCTGGACGTGGACCCCGTGGGTGCCTGCGTGGGCATGCGGGGGTCCCGAGTCCAGAGCGTGGTGCAGGAACTGCGGGGGGAGCGCATCGACATCATCCCGTGGTCTCCGGACCCGGCCAAGTTCGTGTGCAACGCCCTGTCGCCCGCCGAGATCTCCCGCGTCCTCGTGGACGAGGACAACCAGACCATGGAGGTGATCGTCCCCGACGATCGTCTGTCGCTGGCTATCGGCAAGAAGGGGCAGAACGTCCGGCTCGCCTCCCGACTGACGGGATGGCGCATCGACGTGGTCAGCGAGACCAAGGCACAGGAGCGCAACGATGCGGCGCGCAGATCGATGATGGAGATCCCGGGGATCGGCGAGATGACCGTGGAGATCCTGTTCATGGAAGGTTACCGCTCGGCCGAGGAGGTCGCCCAGTCGACCGAGGAGGATCTGGCCCAGGTGGACGGGGTGGGGGCGGAGCGGGCCAAGACCCTCATCCAGGCCGCCCGGCAGTTGATGGAGGCCAGGGCTCGGGAGGTGGCGGAGCGGCAAGAGGCCGCCCTGTCGCGCCTGGACGGGGTGGGGGAGAAGACCGCGGCGCTCTTGCGGGCGCACGGAATCACCTCCGTGCACCAGTTGAGCGAATCGACCCTGGAGGCACTGACGAGCATCCCGGGAATTGGGCCCAAGAAGGCCGAGGCGTTGCAGGAGGCGGCCAGGAGGGCGTTGGCCGAGCAGGAGGCACCGGCCTCGGGCGAGGAGACCCCGTAAGGGGAGAACCCGAGGTCACCGACGCAGGACGGGAGAAACGATCGCATGCCGATGAAGGTCCACGAACTGGCGGAGGAGTACAAGATCGATCCCAAGGCCCTCCTGAACCACCTGAGGGATTTGGGGGTCTTCGTGTCAAGCCACATGAGCCTTCTGGATGAGGAGGAGGTGGCCAAGGTTCGTGCGACCATCGGCCACGTGCAGAAACGCCAGGAGGTGACGGAGCAGCGCGTCAAGTCCACGGTGATCCGAAGGCGCACGGTCAAGGCGGCTCCGCAGGTGGCACCGGCTCCCCCAGAGGAGACGCCCCCGGAACCGATCCCCGATGAGGCCGCGGCCGCCCCGCCGCCGACCCCGGCCGAGGAGGTCCCGACCCCGGCCGAGGCCCTTGCCCAGGAGGAGGGCGAGCCCCCCCCTGCCGAAGCCGGGAAGCCCCGAAGGCGAAAGAAGGAGAAGGCCAAGGAAGCGGCCATCGTCATCCGGCGGCCCGAGATCTCCCCCAAGGAGGAACCCAAGGCGGAGGCTGCGGCCGTGGTGGAGACCCCAGCCCCTCCCCCGTCAGGGCCGCAACCCGAGGAGGCGCCGCAAGTGCCGCAGGAAGCGGGTCTTGCGCAGGACAAGGCGGAGGCGGGACGCCTTGCCGACGGCCTGGAACCGCTCCAAGAGGTCGCGCAGGAGGCGGCCGCCCAGGAGCCACCCGCCAAACCGACACCGGCCAGGAAGGGGCGCCTGGAGGGGGGCTACATGGAGCCCGCCAAGATCCTGGAACGTCCCAGACCCGAGATGGTTCGTCGTCTGGTCAAGTCGGTCCCGGCCCCCGCCCCGCCCGCCGTGCCGGCGCCCAAGATCGGACCCCCCGCGGACCGGGAAGCTGCGGGCAAGGGGAGGCCCAAGAAGCGAAAGGCGGTCAAGGCCTTCGAAGTCGTCACCCAGGAGCGACCCGCGCGCGGCAAGGGAAAGAAGAAAGAGGTGATCCAGCTGCGGGCCGAGCTGGACGAGCGCGAGCGCGCCTTCCGCATGGGCCCGCGCAAGAAGAAGGTGCGGGACCTCAAGCAGCCCGAACTGACGGTCCCCAAGGCGATCAAACGCAAGATCCGCATCGGTGAGTCCATCATGGTGGGCGAGCTGGCCAAGCGCATGGGGGCCAAGTCGGGCGAGGTGATCCGCAAGCTCATCGATCTGGGCGTCATGGCGACGGTGAACCAGATCCTGGATCTGGATGAGGCCTCGCTGGTGGCGGGGGAGTTCGGTTACGAGGTCGAGCGGGTGATGGCTCGAGGCGAGGAGCTCTCCGCTGGCGTGGAGGCCCCCGAGGCCCTGGAGAATCTTCGCCCCCGTCCTCCGGTGGTCACCGTCATGGGGCACGTGGACCACGGCAAGACATCCCTCCTGGACGCCATCCGCCAGACCCACGTCACCGACCAGGAGGTGGGTGGCATCACCCAGCACATCGGGGCCTATCAAGTGGAGGTCAAGGGGCAATGGATCACCTTTCTGGATACCCCCGGGCATGAGGCCTTCACGTCCCTGCGGGCCCGGGGGGCCCAGGTTACCGACGTGGTGGTGCTGGTCGTGGCGGCCGACGACGGCGTCATGAACCAGACCCGGGAGGCCATCGACCATGCCCGGGCGGCAGGGGTCCCCATCATCGTGGCCGTGAACAAGATCGACAAGCCCAATGCCGAGCCCGAGAGGGTCCGCAAGGAGCTGACCCAACTGGGGTTGGTCTCCGAGGAGTGGGGAGGGGACACGATCTTCTGTGAGGTCTCCGCCAAACAGCGTGTGGGCATCGAGGCCCTCCTGGAGAACATCCTGATCCAGGCCGAGGTGCTGGAGCTCAAGGCCAACCCGGAGAAACTGGCCCGGGGGACGGTCATCGAGGCCAAGCTCGATCGGGGCCGCGGCCCGGTGGCCACCGTTCTGGTGCAAGAGGGGACCCTCAAGCTGAACGATGCGTTCGTGGCCGGGGCGTACGCGGGCAAGGTCCGCATGATGCTCGACCATCTGGGGCGCCGCGTGGAGCAGGCGGGCCCCGCCATCCCCGTGGAGGTGGTGGGGGCCTCGGGGGTGCCCGCCGCCGGCGAGAAGTTCTGGGCCGTGACCGACGAGAAGGAGGCCAGGGACATCGAGGCCTTCCGCCGCGAGAAGATCCGCAAGGAGGAGATGGCCCAGACCGGCCGGGTCTCCCTGGATCGCCTCAAGGAGCAGGTGGATGCCGGCGGCATGAAGGACCTGTTCGTGGTGCTCAAGGGCGACGTGCAGGGTTCCATCCAGACCCTCAGGGAGACCCTGGGGCGCATGGGGGGCGAGAAGGTCAAGATCCAGGTGATCCACGCCTCCGTCGGCGGCATCACGGAGAACGACGTGAACCTGGCGTCGGCCTCACGCGCCATCATCATCGGCTTCAATGTGCGCCCCGAGCCCAGGGCGCAGACGCTGAGCGAGGAGCTGGAGGTGGAGATCCGGCTGTACAATATCATCTACGAGCTCATAGAGGACGTGGAGAAGGCCCTCCTGGGGATGCTGGAGCCCACGCGGAAGGAGAACCTCTTGGGCCGGGGCGAGGTGATCCAGACCTTCAAGATCTCCAAGGTGGGGATGGTGGCCGGGACCATGGTCAAGGAAGGGCGTGTGACGCGGGGGGCCAAGGCGCGGCTCATCCGGGACGGGGTGGTGGTCTACGACGGCAAGATGGCCACGCTCCGCCGGTACCAGGACGAGGTGAAGGAGGTCCTGGAGGGCCAGGACTGCGGCATCCGACTGGAGAACTTCAACGACGTGAAGGTGGGGGATTTCATCGAGGCCTACGAGGTGGAGGAGATCGCTCCCGAGCTTTGAGGCGGCGGGGGTAGGAACGGGCCCCGGGGGTCCCCGGGTTTCCGCCGGGATCTTGCAGGCGACGGCGCCGAGCGCGGCGAGGTGTCATGATCGTCGGGGTCAGCCGATTGCACCTGGTGCTTCACGACAACCACTCCCTCAAGGGCAAGCGGCAGGTGGTCCGCAAGACCGTTGGGAGGGTGAGAAGCCGGTTCGACGTCGCCATCGCCGAGGTGGGCGATCAGGATCTGTGGCAGAGCATCCAGCTCGGCCTGGCGGTGGTCGGGTCGGACAGCCGCGTGGTCCGATCGGTGATGGACCGGGTGGTGAACTTCGTGGAGGAGCTGCAGTTGAGTGACATCGTGGATGTGCAGTCCGAGATCCTGCATTTCGGAGAGCATGGCCTCTAATCGGATCAGGAGGATCGGCGACCGGATTCGGGAGGAGGTCTCCGATCTGCTCTTGCGCCGGGTCAAGGACCCGCGGATCGGGTTCGTGACCATCACCGATGTGGCGCTGACGCCCAACCTGCGGCTGGCCAAGGTCTACTACAGCGTCGTGGGGGGAGAAGCGGAGCGGCTTCGCGCCGCAGAGGGGCTGGCGAGCGCCTCGAGTTTCATCAGGCGGGAGCTGGCTGCAAGGCTTCAACTGAGATTCATGCCGGAGATCGTGTTTCTGCACGACCCGTCGCTGGAATATGGGGACCGGATTGAGAAGATCCTCAGGGACATCCGAGGGCAGGGATCCCAAGGGCCGTGAACGGGAGGTGGCGGACCTCCTGCGAGGCGGGCGCCGCTTCCTGGTCTGCTCCCACGTGAACCCCGACGGAGACGCGGTGGGCTCCTCGGTGGCCATGGCCCTGTGCCTCAGGCGGGAGGGCAAGGACGTCCTGGTGTACAGCCAGGACCCTGTGCCGGCGCTTTACGCCTTCTTGCCGGGCAGCGAGCAGATCCGCAACGAGATCCCCCCGGGGGCCGCATTCGACGCCAGCATCCTGTTGGATTGCGGCAGCCCCAAACGGGTGGGAAAGGCCTTCGAGGCCTTCCCGGGCAAGGGGAGGCTGGTCGTCATCGACCACCATCCGGCCGCGGAGCCCGTCGACGGGCTGGCGTGGGTCCAGACCGAGGCGGCGGCCACGGGCGAGATCCTCCTGGGGCTGATCACCGCCCTGGGCGCCGGGCCGTCGCCGGCGATGGCCACGGCCCTGTACATGGCGCTGATGACCGATACGGGGTCGTTTCGCTTCTCCAATACCACCGCCCGGACCCTGGCCGCTGCGTCGGAGCTGCTGGCGGCCGGGGCAGACCACGGGCTCCTCGTCGATCGGATTTACGAGCGATTCCCGCCCGAGCGCTTCCAGTTGTTGGGTCTGGCGCTTCGGACCCTGGCCTTTCACCACGACGGGCGGGTGGGCACCATGCGGGTGACCCGGGCGATGTACCGGGCGACGGGGGCGCGGGAGGAGGACACCGAGGGCTTCGTGGACATCCCGCGGTCCGTGGCCGGGGTGGAGGTGGCGGCCCTGGTTCGACAGGTGGGGCCCCGGGAGTTCCGGGTCAATCTCAGGTCGCGGGGGCGGTTGGATGTGGGACGGCTGGCCGCCCGGTTCGATGGCGGGGGGCATCCCAACGCTGCGGGCTGCACCATGCGGGGGGGGGCTGCCTCGGTGCAGGAGGTCCTGCTGGCGGCCCTGGGGGAGGCATTGCAGTGATGCCCGATCGAGGGGGTGTCCTCCTCATGGACAAGCCCGCGGGGCTCACCTCGTTCGGGTTGGTGGAGCGCATCCGAAGATGGTCCAGGATTCGCAAGGTCGGCCACACGGGGACCCTGGACCCTTTTGCCACCGGGCTGCTCGTGCTGTGCCTGGGTCGGGCCACGCGGCTGGCCCCGTACATCACGGATTGGGACAAGGAATACGAGGGAGAAATCCGCCTGGGCGTGGAGACGGACACAGACGACGCGACCGGGCGTGTGACCTTTGGCGGCCCGGCAGAGGGGGTGGCGCGGGAGCGGCTGGAGGAGGGGCTGGGACGGTTTCGGGGAACCATTCAACAGACGCCGCCCCAGTTCTCGGCCAAGAAGAAGGGGGGAATCCCCTCGTATCGGCTGGCGCGAAAGGGGGAGCACGTGGATCTGGCCCCGGTCACGGTGACGATCCATGCGCTGGACCTCCTGGCCGTGGATGGGGATTTGGTGCGCGTGCGGGTCCGCTGCGCAAAGGGGACGTACATGCGCTCCCTGGCCAGGGATCTGGGGCGGTACCTGGGCTGCGGAGCCCATCTGAAGTCGTTGCGCCGAACGGCCATCGGGGCCCTCCGGGTGGGCGACGCCCTGTCTCTGGATGCGGTGGCGGATCGGCGGGGTCCCCAACTGGATGAACTGCTGTGGCCGGTGGAGCGGGTCTTGGCGGATTGGAGGGAGGTCCCCCTGGACCTTCAATGGCGCCGGCAGGTGCGGCACGGACAGGACGTGCCCCTGACCGCCGGGGGGGCCGCAGCAGAATCGGTGCCCGAAGGGGAATATGTGCGCCTGACCGGGGAAGGAGGGGCGTTGTTGGCCGTGGGACGGGTGGTCCCGGGGGCATCGGGTCCGATGGTTCATCCGGAACTGGTTTGGGACACCCGGCGCCCACCCCTGGAAGGGGATTCGTCGGTCGGGTCCGAGGTCCGCGGCGCGGCGCCGGGGGCCATCCCGCAACAGGAGGTTATGGACATGCGAACCATAGCGATGGAGGACGAGACGTGTCGGTGACCACGGAGAAGAAAACGGAGATCATGGGGAAGTTCAAGAGGCACGAGGCGGACACGGGATCGCCGGAGGTGCAGGTGGCGCTCCTTACCGAGCGCATCAACCAGCTGACCGGGCATTTTGGGGTCCACAAGAAGGACCACCATTCCCGCCGGGGACTGATGAAGCTCGTGGGGCAGCGGCGCAGGCTGCTGGACTACCTGAGGTCCAAGGATGTCAACCGGTACCGGTCGCTCATCCAGGCGCTGGGCTTGCGGAAGTGACGTGCGGCCCCAATTGCGGAGGGCCTGTCCCGGACTCCGTCCCGTCCCTGCCTGCGAACAGGTGGTGCGCCCCGAAGGGCGCGCTGGGGCGAGCCGAGCCGGGCGGGAGGGGCCCGAACGAACCACAGGGCGGGCCTGCGGGCCCTTGGAGCCCAACACATCGAGGAAGGAGCGTTGATGTATAAGAAAGTGGAACGAGAAATCGGGGGCCGCGTCCTGTCCATGGAGACGGGGCGACTGGCCAAACAGGCCCACGGCGCCGTCTGGATGCAGTATGGAGATACTGGGGTGCTGGTGACGGCGGTGTCCGATCGGCTTCGCGATGGCATCGACTTCATGCCGCTGACCGTGGATTACCAGGAGATGGCGTATGCGGCAGGCAAGATCCCCGGGGGGTTCTTCAAGCGGGAGGGGCGATCCAGCGACCGGGAGGTCCTGGTCTCCCGCCTCATCGACCGGCCCATCCGCCCCCTGTTCCCCAAGGGCTATTTCTGGGAGGTGCAGGTCATCGCCACCGTCATGTCGGCGGACATGGAGCACCTGCCCGACGTCATGGCCATCAACGGCGCCTCGGCGGCCTTGTTCATCTCCGATATCCCCTTTGACGGGCCCGCAGCGGCCGTTCGCGTCGGCAGGGTGGGCGGCCAGTGGGTGGTCAACCCCGGCGAGAAGGAGATGGAGGCCAGTGACCTGAACCTGGTGGTGGCCGGCACCCGAGACGCGGTGGTCATGGTCGAGGGGGGGGCCCAGGTGGCTCCCGAAGAGGCGGTCCTGGAAGGGATCTTCTTCGGCCACCGGGCCATGCAGCCCATCATCGACATGCAGGAGGAGATGCGCCAGGCCGTGGGGAGGCCCAAGCGGGCCTTCGTGCCCGCGCAGATGCCGCAGGAGATCCTGAACCGGGTGCGTGAGATGGCGCATGAGCCGATGGATCAGGCCCTGCGAATTCCGCAGAAGGCCGAACGGCGGTCCCGGGTGGCCGCCATCCAGGACCAGGTGCTCGACGGCCTCCTGCCCCAGTACCCCGAGGGGGAGGTGGCCATACGGACGGCCCTGGAAGACCTGGAAAAAGAGGTGGCGCGGGGCATGATTCTGCAGGAGGGGAGGCGCATCGACGGGCGGCCTTTCGAACAGGTGCGGCCGGTCAGTTGCGAGGTCGGACTGCTGCCGAGGGCCCACGGGAGCGGACTGTTCACCCGGGGCGAGACCCAGGTGATGGCCGTGGCGACCCTGGGAACAGCTGCTGACGAGCAGCGCATCGACACGCTGTCCGAAGAGGAGCATAGCCGGCGATTCATCCTGCACTACCGGTTTCCACCGTTCTGCGTGGGGGAGACCAAGATGCTGCGATCGCCCAGCCGCCGGGAGGTGGGCCACGGCGCCCTGGCGGACCGGGCCATCCAGCCGGTGCTGCCCTCGGCCGAGGCGTTTCCGTACACCATCCGGGTGGTGGCCGAGGTGCTGGAGAGCAACGGGTCTTCCTCCATGGCCTCCACGTGCGGCACCACCCTGGCCCTCATGGACGCCGGGGTCCCCATCGCAGCCCCGGTGGCCGGTGTGGCCATGGGTCTGATCAAGGAGGGAGAGCAGGTCGTCGTGCTCACGGATATCCTGGGCGACGAGGACCACCTGGGAGACATGGATTTCAAGGTGACGGGGACCTCCCAGGGCGTCACCGCCATTCAGATGGACATCAAGATCAAGGGCGTCACCCAGGAGATCATGGCCCGGGCCCTGGCCCAGGCCAAGGCGGGAAGGCTCTGGATCCTGGAGCGGATGATGGCGGCCATCCAGAGCCCCCGCACGGAGCTCTCTCCGTACGCCCCCCGGATCATCACCATCCAGATCAAGCCCGACAAGATCCGCGACGTGATCGGGCCGGGCGGCCGCATCATCCGGAAGATCGTGGAGGAGACCGGGGCCAAGATCGAGGTCCAGGACGACGGGACCGTCCACATCGCCACCAACAGCATGGACCGTGCCGACAAGGCGATCCAGTTTATCCGCCGCCTCACCGAGGATGCCGAGGTGGGCGCGGTGTACACGGGCAAGGTGAAGCGCGTGCTGGATTTCGGGGCCATCGTGGAGATCCTGCCCGGAACGGATGGCCTCCTGCACATCTCTCAACTGGATCATGCCCACACGCGCAAGGTGACCGACGTGATCCAGGAAGGGGATGAGGTCCAGGTGAAGGTCCTGGAGATCGACGACTCGGGAAAGATTCGCCTGAGCCGCAAGGCCCTTCTGGAGGAGCCCGCGGCGGGACCCGGGGGAGACGAGCAGCGGCGGGGCTTGGACGATGGATATCGGGAGCGGCGTGACGACCGGCCCCACGGTCCGCGAAGGGGCCCGGGAAGGGGACATGGTCGAGCGGATCATTCTCGAGAACGGCGTTAGGGTCCTGCTGGACCCCATTGCCCATCTGAGATCCGTTTCCATTGGGATCTGGGTGGCGGCCGGATCGCGGCTGGAGGGGCCAGGGGAGCGAGGGATCTCCCATTTCATCGAGCACATGCTCTTCAAGGGCACGGCGCGCAGGTCCGCCCAACAGATCGCCCTGGAGATCGATTCGGTGGGGGGGATCCTCAACGCCTTCACGAGTCGAGAGTACTCGAGCTTCTTCGTGAAGGTCATGGACGAGCACCTTCCCATGGCCCTGGACCTCCTCGCGGACCTGTACCTGAATGCCACCTTCGACCCCCAGGAGCTGGAGCGGGAGCGAGGGGTCGTTCTCCAAGAGATCCGAATGGTGGAGGACTCGCCCGAGGAGCACATCATGGACCTCTTCCACCGGGTATTCTGGCGGGGGTCTCCCATGGCGCACCCCATTCAGGGCGATGTGCGAAACGTCTCCCGCATCCGTCGGGATGCCCTCCTGGACCGGCTGGGCAGGCACTACCACCATCGAGAGGTCCTGGTGTCGGTGGCGGGGCGGTTCGAGGCGGACCCGCTGCTGGAGATCATCCGGGAGGCCCTGCAGGGCCTGGGGACCACCCCCAGATGGCCGACGCGAAAGCCCCCGCGCCCCCATGCGGGCCTGGTCATCAAGGAGCGGGATCTGGAGCAGGTCCACGTGTGTCTGGGGACAGGGGCCCCGTCGGCCACCGGAGACGATCGACACGCCTACTACCTGCTCAACACGGTGCTGGGCGGGGGGATGAGTTCGCGGCTCTTTCAGGAGGTCCGGGAAAAGCGCGGATTGGCGTACAGCGTCTATTCGTTCGTGAGCCCGTATGCGGACACGGGTTCCCTGGGCATCTATCTGGGCACCACGCGCAAGGAGCTTTCCCAGGCCCTGGCGGTGGTCATGGAGCAGATGGGAGACCTGGCCGGGCGCCCCCTCTCGGAGGAGGAGCTCAGATCCGCGCGGGAGCAGATCAAGGGGGGAATGATCCTCGGGTTGGAGAGCTCGGACCGGCGGATGGGGAGAAACGCCAAGAACGAGCTCTACTTCGGGCGTGACGTGCCCGTGGAGGAGGTCATCGGGGACATGGAGGTCGTCACGGCCCGGGATGTCCAGAGGGCGGCCCAGAGGGCGCTGCGGCTCTCGGAGATGACCGGCGTGATCCTGGGGCGGGCCTCGGGCGCCGATCTGCCATCGGAGATGCGCGACCTGCTCGGTTGAAGCGATCGAACCGCGACGCGAGGCGAAATGGACGAGGCCGCCATCGAGATCCGGAGGCTGGCCCATCATCACGGGCTGCCCCTGCCGGCATACGCAACGGCCCAGTGCTCGGGCATGGACTTGCATGCGGCCATAGCAGACCCGCTGCGGATCGCCCCCGGGGGGCGGGTCCTGGTGCCCACGGGGCTGTGCGTGGCCATCCCGCAGGGGATGGAGGGACAGATACGGCCGCGCAGCGGGCTGGCTGCGAGCCACGGGGTGACCGTCCTCAACGCCCCCGGCACCATCGACGCGGACTACCGGGGGGAGATCAAGGTGCTGCTGGTCAACCTGGGGGAGGAACCGTTCGAGATCCGGCGGGGCGACCGCATTGCACAGATCGTCGTGCAGCGGGTCGTCCGCGGGAGCTGGCGCGATGTGACGCGCTTGGGGGAGACCGAGAGGGATTGCGGCGGCTTCGGCCATACCGGACGCTGAGGGCCGGGATCTGACCCGGGGGGATGGGTCGGGGCGGCGGCGTTGCCTGGTTTCCGGCGGGCTGCTAGAATCAAAAACCCGGCTCCATGAGCCATCGATGCGAAGGAGTGCTCTATGGGCAGTGTGATCAAGAAGCGGCGCAAGAAGATCCGGAAACACAAACACAAGAAGCTCCGGGAGAAGATGCGCCATCAGCGAAGGAAGCGTGGACACTGATCCCTCCCCTGATCCGGTGTTCCCGCGTTGGTTCTGGGGGGGGCGGGCCTGGGGCTCCGGCCCTCCCGAGGGCATCCGGAGCCGTTGCCCCGAGGGGTGAGAACCCGGAGGATGGGACGTGGCCGAGTTCCTCAGGGACGGGCTGTGGATCCCTTTGGTGCTCTTTCTGGCCGCCCTTGCTTACGGCGCGTGGAGCGCATACCAGGTGCTGGATCGGCTCCGCAGTCGGCGGGGCCTGGAACCGGGTCTGGGCGATCTCCTGCTCCAGGCGCGGGTGGCCCAGGTTCGCATGGAGGAAGCCGCCGCCCTGGTGGAGCAAGGGCTCGTGGCCCAGGGGCTGGAGGCGCTGAAGGAACTGCTGCGGACCAACCCGGGCCTGCCCGCCCTCCATTATTTTCTGGGGAAGGCCCACCGGGCGGCGGGGGACGTGGATGATGCCCGGACCCATCTGGAGGCATATCTCCAACAGGCCCGACCGTACGACCGTCTCTCCGCGGATCGGATGGAGGAGGCCCGGGCCCTTCTGGCGGAACTCCGGTGACCCCGCAGCCCCGGCCTGCCTTGGGAACTGGGGCTCCCGAGCCCCGCACGGCTTCTTGCACCATCCAGTCACCCCCGGCCCCATTTTCCCTTTGACACGACCGGCGCCTTGAAATAAGATACACTCCAATTGGAGTGCTATAGGAGTGTAGCTGCGGGGGCGCAGGGGCGATGGCCGCAGGCAGGGACAAGGTGACCATCAAGATCCCCCGGGGCCTGTACGACAGGCTCCGGCGCATCATCGCGGGCTCCGGATTCGACTCGGTGACGGACTTCGTGGTCTACGTGCTCAGGGACATCGCGGCGAGCAGCCGGGGCGGCCCCGAGGAGGGGGCCCTGTCGCCCGAGGAGATCCAGGCCATCAAGCGGCGACTCCGAAACCTGGGGTATCTGTGAGGGGACGGCATGCGGGCGAAACACAGGGTCGTGATCCTGGGCCTGGACGGTGTCCCGCCTGACCTGGTCTTTGGGCGTTGGCGGCAGGACCTCCCCGCATTCTCCCGCGTGATGCACGACGGCGGCTTCGGACCCCTGCAAAGCGTGGATCCGCCCATCACGGTCCCGGCCTGGACGTGCATGGTCACCAGCAAGGACCCGGGGCAGTTGGGCTGCTACGGGTTTCGAAACCGCCGCGACCATTCGTACGGCCCCATGGCCCTGGCCGACTCGGGTTCTGTGCAGGAGCCCACGCTCTGGCGGATCCTGTCCCGCAACCGCATGCGCTCCATCGTCCTGGGGGTCCCGCAGACCTACCCGCCTCAGCCGCTCCGGGGTCTCCTGGCCGCAGGGTTCCTGGTCCCCGACGAGGGGGCCGAGTTCACCTATCCCAGGTCATTCCGCCAGACCCTGGACAGCGTGGCCGGCGGGTACATCATCGACGTCAAGGAGTTCCGCACGGACGACAAGGACCGCCTCCTGGGGCAGATCCGGGAGATGACGCGGCGGCGCTTTCTGGCCATCCGGCACCTCCTGCGGGAGGAGGAGTGGGACTTCCTCATGGCCGTGGAGATGGGGCCCGACCGGATCCACCACGGGTTTTGGAAGCATTTCGACGCCGCCCATCCCAGGCATGAGCCGGGAAGCTCGCATGCCGAGGCGGTCCGCGACTATTACCGCCTCCTGGACCAGGAGCTGGACGGACTGTTGGGCCTCCTGGATCCCCAGGACACCCTCCTCATCGTATCGGACCACGGCGCGCGCCCCATGGCGGGGGGTGTGTGCATCAACGAGTGGATGCGCCAAAAGGGTCATTTGAGCCTCCTGAGCGAGCCCGTCTCGCCCGCGCGCCTCCATCCCGACCTGGTGGACTGGGACCGGACCCGGGCCTGGTCCGAGGGGGGGTACTACGCCAGGGTATTCCTCAACGTGCGGGGACGGGAGCCCCGGGGCGCGGTGGCCGCCGGGGACCAAGGGGGCTTCCGCCATGATCTGGCCCAGGAGCTGCGGGAGATGGAGGGGCCGGACGGCCGCGCCCTGGGCAACCGGATCCTGATACCCGAGGAGACATATCGGGCGTGCCGCGGCGTCCCCCCGGACCTCATCGTGTACCTGGGGGATCTAGACTGGCGATCTTTGGGGAGCGTGGGCACGGGCGGACTTTACGCCATGGAGAACGACACGGGACCGGACGATGCCAACCACGACCCGCTGGGGATCCTCCTGATCCGGGAGCCCTGGCGGGACAAAGGGGCGGGTGAGATCCATGGGGCCCATCTCCTGGACGTGGCCCCGACGGTGCTGGATCGTTTGGGGCTGGACATCCCGCCGGACATGCTGGGCCGCGTGATCTCGGGTTGACGCCGAAACGGTGGAGGTGGGGCGATGGAGGGATTCACCGTCTGGTTCACGGGGCTCACGGCCTCGGGCAAGACCACGGTGGCAAAGCTGGTGGGCAAGGAGCTGCGGGCGCGGGGGTATCGGGTGGAACTCCTGGACGGGGATGAGGTGCGAAAGAACCTCAGCGACGGCCTGGGCTTCACCAAGGGGGATCGGGACCGCAATATCCTGAGGATCGGGTACGTGTGCAAGCTGCTTTCCCGCAACGGCGTGGTGGCCATGGGGGCGGCCGTCTCGCCGTTCCGGGAGGCGCGCGACCGGGTGCGGAAGGAGATCGGGGCGTTCGTGGAGGTCTATGTCCGGTGCCCCATCTCCGTGTGCGAGGCGCGGGACTACAAGGGCGTGTACCGGCGCTTCCGGGAGGGGAAGATCGACCACGTAAGCGGTCTGGACGATCCGTACGAGCCCCCTGTGGACCCCGAGGTGGTCGTGGACAGCGACAGGGAGGCCCCTGAGGAGTGCGCCTCGAAGGTGCTCACGGCCCTGGAGGAGATGGGGTATGTGGCCGCGGCCGGGGTCCCCACGGCCGCGTACAGCCGGGAGGAGGAGGCCGTGCTCCAGAAGCGCCTGGAGGATCTGGGATACGCGTGAGCGGATGGTATGCGGCATGTGATTTGCCCTCCGTGGTCGTCTCCGACGCGGCGGGGCAGGAGATTTCGGTCTGCCGAAGAGGTGCCACGATGAGCCAAGCACGCCCGGGCGGGAGGCCCGGGCGATTCCGCCGCGTCTTCGTCCTGGGGCTGGACGGCGTGCCCCATTCCCTTCTCCGGGACCTGACCGGCCGGGGGGAGCTGCCCCACCTGAAGAGCCTGATCTCGGGTGGCGGCCTGGCGAGGATGCGCTCGGTGATCCCCACGGTCTCCTCGGTGGCCTGGAGCTCGTACATGACCGGCGTCAACCCGGCCAAGCACAACGTCTTCGGGTTCGTGGACCGGAACCCCGATCCGTTTCAACTCGTCATTCCCACCACCGCCCAGCTGCAGCGGGAGACCCTCTGGGAGACCCTGAGCCGAGCGGGCAAACGGGTGGTGGTCATCAACGTCCCCATGTCGTACCCGCCCAGGCCGGTCAACGGCGTCATGGTGGGCTGTTTCCTGAGCCCCAGCCTGGACAAGGCCGTGTACCCCCCGTCCCTGGTCCCCGAGCTGCGGGAGATGGGCTACTGCATCGACGTGGACGCCTGGAAGGCCCGGGTGGACCGGGAGGCGTTCATGGCGGACCTGGATCGGGCCCTGGATGCGCGCTTTCGGGCGGCCTTCCGCCTCATGGAAGGGGAGCCGTGGGAGTTCTTCCAGCTCCATGTCATGGAGACGGACCGCATCAACCACTTCCTGTGGGGCGCTTGGGCGGATGCAGACCCGGTCTGGGCGCCCAGGTTCCTGGAGTACTACAGGAAGATCGACCGGTGGGTCGGCGAGCTCGTGGGGCGCCTCCACGGGGGACTGAAGGCGGGTGAAACCCGCCTGCTCGTCCTCTCGGACCACGGCTTCTGCAAGACGGACAAGGAGCTGTACGTGAACCAGTGGCTGGAGGCTGCGGGGTACCTCCGCTTCCCCCGCGGGGAGGAGCGAAAGCTCCCCCGATTCCTCCCCGAGACCCGGGCGTACAGCCTCATCCCCGGGCGCCTCTTCGTCAATCTCCAGGGACGGGAAGAGCGGGGGAGCGTGGCCCCGGGGCGGGATTACGAGGCCCTCCGGGACCGGCTGATGGGCGAGCTCTCGGCGCTGCGGGATCCCGAGAACGGCCGCCCCATGGTCAGGGCCGTCCACCGGCGGGAGGCGATTTACAGTGGGCCGTACCTGGAGCGGGCCGCGGACCTCATCCTGGAACCCCAGGACGGGTACGACCCCAAGGCCAACGTGGACAAGGCCGTGCTGGCTGCCGGGGGAGACATCCACGGCATGCACACCCTGGAGGACGCGTTTCTCCTGGCGTATCCGGGGGCCCTCCCGCCGCGGGACTGGGAGATCGTGGACGTGTTCCCGGGCATCCTGGCCATGCTGGGCGTGGAGGCCCCGCCCGGCCTGGACGGACGGGCCTGGTGAGCGGAGCGCACGAGCTTGACCGGCGGGCGGGACGGATCTCAGCCGGGCCCGGCGGCCGGGCGAAAAAGGGATATGGTGGTCAGACCGATGACCGGCGGGGAGAGGGCATCATGAAGCACGGCTCGGTTTCGATCACCATCCATCGGTTGGACGGGGGTGGGCCATGAACGGCTGGCGCGGGAGGGTCCTGAGGGTGGATCTGGGCACTGGCAAGCTGGGGGAGGAACCCCTGGATCCCCGGGCGGCCAGGGACTATATCGGCGGCCGGGGGTTGGGCGTCCGCTATCTCCTGGATCGCGGAGAGCCGGCGTGCGAGCCACTTTCGCCAGCCAACCCGCTCATCATGGCCACCGGGCCGCTCACCGGGACGCGGGCGCCCACGGGGGCGCGTTACATGGTGACCACCAAATCCCCCCTCACCGGGGCCATCACCTGCTCCAACTCGGGGGGGCATTTCCCGGCCGAGCTCAAGAAGGCCGGATGGGACATGATCGTGCTGGAGGGCAGGGCGGCCGAACCCGTGTACCTGTGGATCGACGGCGCGCGGGCCGAGCTTCGGCCGGCGGGACACCTCTGGGGCAAGACCACCCATGAGACGGATGACGCCCTTCGGGCCGAGACCCATGCCCAGGCCAAGTCGGCCTGCATCGGTCCCGCCGGGGAGCGCCTCGTACGGTTCGCGGCCATCATGAACGACCGGGACCGGGCCGCAGGACGCTCCGGGGTGGGCGCGGTCATGGGATCCAAGAACCTCAAGGCCGTGGCGGTGCGCGGGCAGAAAGAGGTCCCGCTGGCGGACGAGAAGAGGTTCCGGGAGATCGTCGCCGGGCTCCTCAGGAAGTTCAATGAGACGTACAAGGCGAGCCCGCCCCCCCTGCGGCTCCACGGCACCGCGGTGACGGTCATGGCCACCCAGAGCTTCGGCGTGTTGCCCACCCGCAACTTCCAGACGGGGCGCTTCGAGGGTTGGGAGGCCATCCACGGGGAGACCCTCACCCGGCGGTTTCTGCTCAAGGCCAGGGCGTGCCATGCCTGCCCCATCGCCTGCGGGCGGGTGACGCGGGTGGAAGAAGGGCCGTATCGGGGAGAAGGAGAGGGGCCGGAGTACGAGACGGTCTACGCCCTGGGGTCCGACTGCGCAGTGGACGACCTGGCCGCCCTGACCAAGGCCAACTACCTGTGCAATGAATTGGGACTGGACACCATCTCCATGGGCTCCGCCATCGCCTGCGCCATGGAGCTGGCCGAGCGCGGTTATCTGCCGCAAGAGGACGTGGGGCGCCCCCTGCGCTTCGGAGACGCCCAGGCCCTGGTGGAACTCACCCGCATGACCGGGCTGCGGGAGGGTTTCGGGGACCTCCTGGCCGAGGGCAGCCTTCGGATGGCCGCGCGCTACGGGCACCCTGAACTGGCCATGGTGTCCAAGGGACAGGATTTCGCAGGGTACGAGCCCCGGGGGGCGCAGGGGATGGGGCTGGCCTATGCCACCTCTCCCATCGGCGCCTCCCACATGCGGGGAGATCCGGCATACTTCGAACTGCTGGGCGTTCCCTGCAATGTCGACCCGCTGACGTGGGAGGACAAACCCGGCCCGGTGGCCCGGTGGCAGGATCTTTTCTGCATCATCGATGCGGCGGGGCTGTGCGTCTTTTACTCCGTGCGCAACCTCATATCCCCGGAGGTCATGGCGAGGCCCGAGGGGATCCTGGAACTGCTCAACGCGGCCACGGGCGCGAGGTACAGCCTGGAGGAGCTGGAGCAGGCCGGAGAGCGGATCTTCAACGCGGAGCGGCTCTTCCTGGTCCGGGCGGGCTTCTCCCGCAAGGACGACGCCCTTCCGCCCCGCATCACGTCCGAGCCCCTTGCGGAGGGCCCCGCCCGGGGCATGGTGTGCCATCTGGACGAGATGCTCACGGCTTATTATGATGTGCGGGGCTGGAGTCAGGACGGTGTGCCGACCCAGGGGAAGCTCGAGGCCCTGGGACTGGCGCCGCAGGCCTCAGGAGGGGCGCCATGAGGGTGCAGATCCGGCGGTTCGCCATGCTGCGGCAGTACGGCCCCCCAGGAGAGGACCCCACGGCCCTGGACGTTCCCCAGGGGACCTCGGCGGCGGATCTCCTGGCGCGTATGGGCATCCCCACCGGGGTGGACACGGTGATCCTGGTCAACGGAAGGCATGCCGTGGGGCAGACGCCCCTGGCAGAGGGCGACGTGGTGACCCTCTTCCCGCCTGTGGAGGGTGGTTGACGTTGCCTCGGCGAAAAGGCTGTGCTAATAATCCCTTGCCTCCTGGAACCCGGGTGGCGGGGGCCGAGGCGGGATGACCCCGAGGATCGCCCGTGGGCTTCTCTTGATGGGGGGGAAGGGGACCATGCCGAGAAAGGTCCGCATCAGCAAGGTGGATGGTCGCGCCGGGGAGTCCTTTCCCGAGGGAACCGTGCGGGAGGGTTGGGAGAAGGAGCCTCCCCAGGTGGGGAAGCGTTACTGCGTCTATCTTGACAACGGCAAGATCTACCGTACCGGATTCATCCGCAAGGTGGGCGCCCGCGCATTCCAGACGGGGTACTCCGTCTATCTTCTCGATGTCCTCGCATCCGGGGATTCGGAATCGCTGTCCAGCTGAGGGCCGACAAGGGGCGACAGGGGCGATACGCGGCGCAACGGGGGCCGGGGAAAGATGTTGCGCGTCAACAACCTGGAGGTCGTGTACAGCCACGTCATCCTCGTCCTGAGGGGGATCTCCCTGGAGGTCCCCGAGGCGAGCATCGTGGCCTTCTTGGGGGCCAACGGGGCGGGCAAGAGCACGACCCTCAAGGCCGTCTCCGGGCTGCTGGACTATGAGGACGGGGAGATCAAGAAGGGGACCATCGAATTCGGCGGCCGTGCCCTGCACAAGTTGGACCCGCAGGAGATCGTTCGGTTGGGGATCACGCAGGTGCCCGAGGGCAGGCGCATCTTCGCCGAGCTCACTGTGGAGGAGAACATCCGGGTGGGGGCGCACACCCGCAGGGACGCACGGGGCGACGTCGCCAGGGACGTGGGCTCGGTCCTGGAGTATTTCCCCCCCTTGAAGAGCCGCCTGCGGGTCCAGGCGGGGTACATCAGCGGCGGGGAACAGCAGATGCTCGCCATCGCGCGGGCCCTCATGGCCAAGCCGTCCCTGATGATGCTGGACGAGCCGTCTCTGGGGTTGGCCCCCCTGCTGGTCACGGAGATCTTCGACATCATCCGGCGGATCAATGGGGCGGAGAAGGTCTCCATCCTCCTGGTGGAGCAAAACGCCCTGATGGCCCTGGCCGTCTCCGAGTACGGCTACATCATGGAGAACGGGAAGATCGTGCTGGACGGACCGAGCCGGAAGCTCATGCACAACGAGGACGTCAAGGAGTTTTACCTGGGGGTGAAGGGCGAGGCCCAGCGAAAGCGCTTCTCCGAGGTCAAGCATTACAAGCGGCGGAAGAGATGGCTGTCGTGAGGGAGGAATCAGGCGGTTGGGAACAAATCAGGAGATACGCGATCCCGCATTGACACGGGCGCCCCAGGGGGCTTCGTTCTTTGCCGAGCCCCGAGGCGGACACGGAGACCGGCAGCGGGTTGCGGAGACGTCCCTCCTCACCATCCAGGACGTCACCCTGGGCTTCGGCGGGATCGTGGCCCTCAACCGGGTCTCTCTGTCCGTGGCCCGGGGAGAGCTATACGCCGTCATCGGACCCAACGGCGCCGGCAAGACCTCCCTGCTCAATTGCGTCAGCGGGTTCTATCAGCCTCAGGGCGGCAGGATCGCCTTTGACGGAGAGGTGCTCGCGGGCCGCAGGCCCGATCAGATCGCCAAACTGGGCATCGCCAGGACCTTCCAGAACGTGGCACTCTTCTCGCATCTCAACGTCATCGACAACATGATGCTGGGCCGCCACAACCATTTCCGCAGCGGCTTCTTCCGCAACGCCCTTCTGGGATACCGGACCCGAGAGGAGAGGGACCATCGCCGCAGGGTGGAGGAGATCATCGATTTCCTGGAGATGGAGCGGTGGCGTAAGCAATTGGTGGGGAGTCTCCCCTACGGGATCCAGAAGCGGGTGGAGCTGGGGCGGGCCCTGGCCCAGGAGCCCAAGCTCCTCCTCCTGGACGAGCCCATGGCCGGGATGAACCTGGAGGAGACCGAAGACATCGCCCGCTTCATCCTGGACATCCACCAGGAGATGGGCACGACCATCGTCATGATCGAGCACGACATGGACGTGGTCATGGACATCTCCCAGCGGATCAGCGTGCTCGACTTCGGCCAGAAGATCGCCGAGGGCACCCCCGAGGAGGTCCAGCGCAACAAGGAGGTCCAGAAGGCGTACCTGGGCGAGCAGTACGAGGCGGTCATGGAGGGGGAGGGGGGCCCATGAGGGAGGACACGATCCCCCATCTCTTCTGGGGGAAGGTCCGCAAGTACGGCGAGCGGGTGGCGCTTCGGGAGAAGTCATTGGGGGTGTGGCAGGAGATCTCCTGGCGCGCATACGGCGCCCACGTCCGCCGCTTCGCCCTGGGGCTCATGGCCCTGGGCCTGGAACGGGGCGATCATGTGAGCATCTTCGGGGAAAACCAGCCCGAGTGGCTGTACGCCGATCTGGCCATCCAGAGCGCGGGCGGGGTGGCCGTAGGGGTCTATCCCACCAACCCGGCCAAGGAGGCCAAGTACGTCATCGGGCATTCGGACTCCGTCTTTGTGGTATGCGATGACCAGGAGCAGGTGGACAAGGTCCTGGAAGTCCGGGGGGAACTCCCCCGGCTCAGGCGGATCATTGTCGTGGACATGAAGGGGCTGCGCCACTACCGGGACCCCATGATCCTCTCCTTCCAGGCCGTGGAGGAGATGGGCGCCAGGGCCGACGCCCAGGACCCGGGGCGCTACGACCGCGCGCTGGAGATGGTGAGGCCCCCGGATGTGGCCATCATGGTCTACACCTCGGGTACCACGGGACCGCCCAAGGGCGCCATGCTCAGCCACGACAACGTCATGCAGCTCCTGCGCGGGGCGAGCCAGGTGCTGCCCCAATACGACACGGACGAGATCGTATCCTATCTTCCCCTCTGCCATGTGGCAGAGCGAATGATGTCCGTCTTCCTCCCCCTGAACTCCGGGGCCACCGTCAACTTCGCCGAGGGGGTCGATACGGTGACCGCGGATATGCGGGAGATCCTCCCCACCTTCTTCCTGGCCGTGCCTCGCATCTGGGAGAAGATGATGGCCGGCGTCAGCATCAAGATGAAGGATGCCAGCTGGCTCAAGCGAAAGATGTACGAGATGTTCCTCCCGGTTGGCGAGCGGATGGCCGAGGTGCGGCTGGCCGGGGCGGCTATCTCCCCGGGCCTGAGGATCCTTTACGGTCTGGCCCATGTGGCCCTGCTGCGGCACCTGAAGAAGGAACTGGGCCTGCTTCGCGCCCGCACGGCCATCAGCGGCGCCGCCCCCATCGCCCCCGAGGTGCTCAAGTACTTCCACTCCCTGGGGGTGGAGGTGCTGGAAGGGTGGGGCATGACGGAGCAGACGGGCATCGGCACCATCAACCGGCCCGGGGACGCCAAGTTGGGCACCGTGGGAAAGCCCATCCCCGGCGTGGAGTTGAAGATCGCCCAGGACGGGGAGATCCTCCTGAGGTGCCCCCACGTCTTCGTGGGCTACTGGAAGGACCCCGACGCCACGGCCAGGACGGTGCAGGACGGTTGGCTCCACACCGGAGACGTGGGCGAGATCGACGGACAAGGCCGGCTCAAGATCACGGATCGCAAGAAGGAGATCATCATCACCTCGGGCGGAAAGAACATCGCCCCTTCAGAGATCGAGAACCGCCTCAAGTGCAGCCCGTACATCAACGAGGCCATCGTCATCGGCGACGGGCGGAGGTTTCTCACGGCCCTGATCCAGATCGAGTACGACAACGTGGCCAAATGGGCCCAGGAGAGGGGCATCGCGTACACGACCTTCAAGAGCCTGGCCCAGAACGCCGAGGTGTACGAACTGATCAAGGGCGAGGTCGAAGAGGCCAACAAGGAGTTCGCCCAGGTCGAGACGATCAAGAAATTCCGGCTCCTGGAGAAGGTGTTGGACCACGATGACGACGAGCTGACGGCCACGCTCAAGCTTCGAAGAAAGACGGTCCACAAGAAATTCGGACCCATCATCGAGGAGATGTATGGGGGGAAGGGCTGAGGCCCCGGGCTCCCGGGACGGCGCTCGCGGGTCGCCTCGGGGCCCGGGATGGGCCGGCCCTCCATGGGGACACGCAGTGGGGGGTGGGATGGCGCTGCAGATCTTCTGTCAACTGTTCGTCACGGGGCTGGCCTGGGGAAGCGTGTACGCGTGCATCGCCCTGGGGTTCGTCCTCATCTACAAGGCCACGGACGTCTTCAATTTCGCCCAGCCCGAGCTCATGATGGTGGGGGCCTACATGGCCTTCACCCTCGTCGTCATGTTCAAGCTCCCGTTCGTCCTGGCCTTTGCGGCGGCCCTGGTCCTCACGGCGGCCATTGCCGCCATCCTGGAGATGATGGTCGTCCGTCCCATGGTGGGGGAACCGGTCCTGTCGGTCATCATGGTCACCCTGGGGTTGGCCAGCGTGCTGCGGGGGCTCACGGGGCTCCTGTGGGGCTACGAGGAGATCCAGTTCCCCCATCCGTTCCCCAAGGAGCCGGTGCAGATCCTGGGGGTGGCCCTGAACCAGTCCGAGATCTACACCATCGGGGCCACCGCATTCCTCCTGGTGGTGTTCTTCGTCTTCTTCAAGTACTCGGAGACCGGGATCAGCATGCGGGCCACGGCCGAGGATACCTCCGCGGCCTTTCTCATGGGCATCAACGTCAAGGGGGTCTTCACCGCCTCGTGGATCATCGCAGCCATCGTGGCCACCATCGCGGGCGTCTTCCTGGCGAGCTTCACGTTCCTGGAGCCCATCATGGGCTTCGTGGGGCTGCGGGCCCTGCCGGCCATGATCCTGGGCGGGCTGGACAGCGTGCACGGGGCCATCATCGGGGGATTGATCATCGGTGTGGCGGAAAACCTGGCGGGCTTTTACCTGGAGCCCTACCTGGGAAGCGGCATGAAGGAGATCACGGCGTATGTCATCGTGCTCATGGTGATGATGGTGCGTCCGTATGGCCTGTTCGGGACCAAGGAAATCCTGAGGGTGTAGGAGAGGTCTGGGGGGCGAGGGGGAATTCAGGCGACAGCAACCCCAGCCGAGGCTGCATCCCGCGGCCCGTTTCCCGAATTGCGTTGGGTGAGACTTTCATGGCTGTCACTCGGTTCTGCGTCCGGACATATGCCCAGGACCAGCGGCTTTTCCCCAGCCCGGCGGCGAGGATCGCCCTGGGGCTGGGGGCCGCCGTGCTCCTGCTGCTCCCGTTTGTCGCCGGCAGGTATGTCGTGTTTGTGGCCTGCGTATGCGGGGTGTCGGTGATCGGCGCCTTGGGGCTGAATCTCCTGACTGGTTTCACGGGCCTGATCTCCATGGGCCACGCGGCGTTCATGGGGATCGGGGCGTACACGGCTGCCGTGCTCTCGGCCAAGGCGGGCTTCCCCGTGGTGGCCGCCCTTCCGTGCGCCGTCTTACTGGCGGCGGCCATGGGGGCCGTGGTGGGGGTCCCCACGCTGCGCCTGCGGGGGATGTATCTGGTGGTCACCACCCTGGCCTTCCAGTTCATCGTGGAGCACGTCATCTACCACTGGGAGAGCCTCACCGAGAGCGATCGGGGGATCAAGCTGGTCCCGCCCTCCCTCCTGGGGATGGACCTGGGCAACTACGAATCCTTTTACTACGTCATCGTCCTGTTCGCGGTGGCGGCGGCCCTGCTGGTCAAGAACCTGGCCACGAGCCGCACGGGCCGCGCCTTTGTGGCCGTGCGGGATCGGGACATCGCTGCAGAGATCATCGGCATCCATCTGGCCAAGTACAAGATCCTCGCCTTTGTGCTGAGCTCGGGCCTGGCCGGTCTGGCCGGTGCGCTCTACGCATACCTCCTGGGGCTCATCGGGCCCGACCACTTCACCTTCGGTCAGTCCGTGCTCTACATCGCCATGATCATCGTGGGGGGCATGGGGACGGTCATGGGGTCCATCCTGGGGGCGGCCTTCATGGTACTGCTGCCCGAGGTGATCCATGCCGTCTCGGGTCCCCTGGCCTCGGCCTACCCCATCATGGCGTCGAGGATCGGGGGGATCTCCGTGGTGGTGTACGGACTGGTGATCATCCTCTTCCTGCTACTGGAGCCGCGGGGCCTTTACGGCATCTGGCTCCGGATCAAACGGTACTGGAAGCCGTGGCCTTTCACGTACTGAGGGCGCCGCGGGCGCAGGAAAAGCTCAACCCGGGCGCGGCCGCGGGGCCCGCCTTTTTCAGAAACCCATGGGGACAAAGGAGGGCGACATGAGAAGAGGGAGCGTGCATCTGGGGGCGGCGGCCGTTCTGCTGCTGGTGCTGGCCGCGGGGGGAGCGGCCCCGGTTCGGGCCGAGGTGGGGGTGACCGACGACAAGATCCTCCTGGGATCCTTCCAGGACATGTCCGGGCCGGGCGCGTACCTGGGCAAGAACGTCTCGGCGGCCCTGGCGGTCTGGAAGAAGTGGATCAACGAGGAACTGGGAGGGATCCACGGCCGAAAGGTCGAGGTGGTCATCGAGGACAACAAGTACGACCCGGTCCTGACCAAGACCGCCTTCACCAAGCTGGTGGACCAGCACAAGGTGTTCGCCCTGACGGCGGTGTACGGCTCCACCCCCATGACGGCCATCCTGGAGGACATCGACAAGGCCAAGATCCCGGTGATGGCCACGGCCGCGTCCACCAGCAACATGTACGACCCGGCCCGGCGGTATCTGTTCCACTACGCGTGCAGCGACGAGGACAACAGCATCATGATGGTGGACTACATCGTCAACGACCTCAAGGTCAAGGATCCCAAGATCGGCGTGATCTATCAGGACGACGAGTGGGGGAAAGAGGCCCTGGAGGGGGTCCAGAAGGCCACCAAGAAATACGGACTGAAGTACGAGGCCGCGCCGTACAAGCGGGGCGAGAAGAACCTCAATCCCCAGGCCATGAAGATGAAGGCCGCTGGGGTCACCCACTGCTTCTACGCCGGCTACTCGCCCGTGTACGCCGCCCTGCTCCAGGAGGCCAACAAGGTGGGCTGGAAGCCCGTCTTCTTCGGCGACTACGTCACCGTGGACGACAAGACCTTCATGGCGGGCGAACTGGCCAACGGCCACTTCCACTTCTTCAACCTGGCCGTGCGCGCCGAGGGCGTGCCGGGTTGGAAGAAGCTGGAGAAGCTCTTCACGGAAGCCGGAGCCCAGGAGTCGCTGGACTGGCCGTTGCTTCCCCTCATGTGGAACCCCATGGCCATGCTGGTCAAGGCCATGCAGGACTGCGGCCGGGACCTCACGCGGGAAAAGCTCATCGACGCCCTGGAGAAGGTCAAGGACTTCGACACGGGCGGTCTGGGCAAGATCGGGTACGGCCCCAACCTGCGCAAGGGGAGCCACCTTTACCGCATCCACAAGTGCGACGTGGCCAAGAAGACCTTCGTCCCCATCACGGACTGGCGGGAGCCCAGCATCCGGTGGGGGCAGAAGTAGCGGGGATCCGGGACGGGCCGGTGATCGCAACGGGCGGGGCCGCACGCCCCGCCCGTTTGGCTCCTCCCACGGCGTCCCCCGGCGCCCGGGGCGGTTCCACACGGCGCCGTCCTCACTTGCCGAAGAGCTTCTTCACCTTGTCGCCGGCCCCCTCGACCGCGCCCTTGACCCCCTCGGCCGCCTTGGCGGGAGCGCCCTTCTTGTCGTCCGCGGCCTGGGGCTTGACCCCGGTCTTGGCCGCCTCCATGGCCTCCAGGCAGGGATTGCCTCCCTTGGAGCCAGCGCTTCCACCCGCCAGGGCCGCGGCGATGCCCACGGGCCCCAGAAGGGCAGCCCCACCCACCGATTTGGCGACTGTCAGGGCCGCCTTGGCGGGATCCAGGGCCAAAGAGGGGCTCGCCAGGGTCCCTCCGAGTTTGAAGGGCTTGGCCAGCTCGCTCAGGCTGATGTTCACCTTGGCTACCCCGCTCACCCCCGCCCCTTCCTTGGGGGACGGATTGAGGGAGATATCCAGCTCCTCGGTCCTGAGGTTGATCTTCCCCTCGCCCACCAGGCTCATGAGCTGGGTGTCGAAGACCAGGGCGCTGACATCGGCCATGCCGTCCTTGATGTCCAACCCGTTCACCATGCAGTTGATCTCAGTCTGTTTGGAACTCTGGCTCATGGGGTTGAGAAGGCGCAGGGCGCTGGCGCCCAGATCCGCCCCCAGGAGCTCGATGTACTTGTTGTCCAGGCGTCCCTGTCCCATGACCAGGACGCTCCGGCCGTTGAGACCGGCCATGAGCTGGGCCACCGACGCCCCCTGGCCCCGGATGTCCAGGTCATAGTCCAGCTTCCCCTCGATCTTCTCCTGGAGCTGGAGATCCTTGGACAACTGCCCCAGGTCGAGCTTGGAGACCTTGATCACGGCCTCCAGGGAGGCCGCATTCCCCTTGGGCTTCAGATCCATCCGGCCGTCCAAGGTCCCCCCGCCCAGGGCCGCCTTGAGGGGCTTCACGCTCAGGGCGCCGTCCTGGAGGATGAGATCCATGGTGAGATCGCCCACGGCCATCTGGTGGGTCAGGATCTGCTTGGCGCGGATCTGCACGTTGGCGTCGGCCGCGTTCAACTGAGCCAGGGGCAGGGGTTCGGACGGGAAGACCTTGTCGCCCCTGGCCCTTGCCTTGGCGGCCTTGGACCCCTGCGCCGCCTTGCCCTCCTCCTTGGGCAGGTACGGCCGCAGGTCCAGCTTCTGGGAGGACAGGGCGGCCATCAGCCTGGGTTTCTTGCCGCCCATGCTGACCTCGACAGTGCCAGCCAGGTCGTTGTCCCCCAGGAGGAGCTTGAGATCGGAGATCTTGAAGGCCCGGTCGCCGGCCTCCACGGCCTGGCCCGAGACCTGGAAGGGGCCGGTGACCGGCATGGGCTTGCCGGAGAGCTTCTCCAGCTTGGCCAGATCCTTGCTCTGAACGGAGAACTGGACGTTGACGCCCTTGTACGCCACGGGGTCCTTGATGGAGCCCGTCAGCCTCACCCTGGCAAGATCCTCCGTGCCCATGTCCAGATCGATCTTCTCCACGGACAGGGCGTTGTCCCGGCCCGTGACCTTGACCAGGATCTTGAACGGCCCCACGTCGGGCAGGCCCGTGACATCCCCCAGCTTGGCTACCTCCGGGATGGAGGACCCCTGGGTGTCCACGCTGACGGCGAAGGAGCGGGCCCCCATGAGGTCCCTGATCTCCCCGTCCACGTGGACGGTGGCGCCGCCCGCCTTGGCGGTCAGCTTCAGGGGCCAGGCCTTGCCGGGCTCCATGAGGGCCAGGATCGGGCCCGTGGTCCCGGCCAGCTCGAAGGGCTTCTGGTTGTACGCCCCTTTGAGGGCCATCTTCACCGGACTGCCGGCCGACGACGCGCTCACGGAAAGGTCGTCCAGGGCCACGACGTACGTCTTGCCCGCTGCGCCGTCCTTATACGTCAGCTTGCCCTTCTGGATGCGCACCTCGTTGAGGCTCAGAGCCGGGATCTTGGTTTCCTTTGCGGGGGGCGCCTCCTGGGGCTTGTCCGCCGGCTTGGTGGTATCGAAGGTCAGGTTGGACTTGCCGGACTTGTCGGTCTCCACCAGGATGTCGGGCTCCACCAGGACGAAGCGGCGGATCCCGATCTCCCCGCTGATGAGCGGAAGGAGGGCCACCTGCACCTCGAACCGCTTGACTTTGGCCAGCTCCGGCCGAGATCCCCAGGCGGCGTTCTGAAAGCTCACGTCTTCCACCACCAAAGAGGGTGTCAGGCCGATCTTGACCCCGATGTCGCCCCCGAGTTTCAGTTCCCTGCCCGTGGCGTCCCTGGCCGCCTGGGCCACCTTGGGCTTGAGGTCGTTGAAGTCGTAGCTCGAGATGACCGCGAAGACCGCGACGACCACGGCCACGATCAGGCCAAGCCCGATGCCGACGATCAGTTTCCACCGCATGGGACCAACCTCCTGATGAAAGAGGCTCCGCACGGAGCCTGTGACGCGGACACCCCCGTCCGGGGCGGGTCCGCCCCGCCCCCCGGGGATTCCACAGGACGCCCTCTGACGGCCCCCGAAGGCGTGAGATGCCCGGGGACAAGGCCGGCCTCCCCGCCGACTCTCTGTGCGGGTTTCAGGGCTCGCGGCCCAGCCAGCGGTAACAGAACCCGGCGAGAACTGCCCCGACCATGGGCGCCACCCAGAAGAGCCACAGCTGCCCCAACGCCCATCCGCCGACGAACACGGCCGGGCCGGTGCTTCGAGCCGGGTTCACGGACAAATTGGTCACCGGGATTCCGATGAGATGGATCAGCGTGAGGCTCAGCCCGATGGCGATGGGGGCGAAACCGCAGGGCGCCCGTCCGTCGGTGGATCCCAGAATGATCATGAGGAACATGAACGTCAACACCACCTCGGCCACCAGGGCCGATCCCATGGAATACCCCCCCGGGGAGTGGGCCCCGTATCCGTTGGAGGCCAGCCCCCCGCTCAGGTCGAATCCGGCCTTTCCGCTGGCGATGAGGTACAACACCCCGGCCCCGATCACGCCCCCCATCACCTGGGCGGCGACATAGGGGATCAGGTCGCTTGCGGGGAAGCGTCTTCCGGCCCACAACCCGAACGAGACGGCCGGGTTCAAGTGGCACCCGGAGATGTGCCCGATGGCGTAGGCCATGGTCAGTACCGTGAGGCCGAAGGCCAGGGACACCCCCAGGAGCCCGATGCCCACGTTTGGAAAGGCGGCGGCCAGCACCGCGCTCCCGCAGCCCCCGAAGACCAGCCAGAATGTGCCCATGAATTCCGCGGCCAATCGACGAGAAATACCCATTGTCGGCTCCTTTCCGTCTCCGTATCGGAGGGAACCCTCTCCCTCAGGACCCCCGCGGGCGGCCCCCGGGCCTGGACGTCGCCCAGGTGAAGGACCGCCTCGGTCCCCCCCTGAAGGCCTCGCCCCGGCAGAGCCGGTTTCCTCTCTCCTGCGGGGTTGAATGCGTGTCACCCGGCCCCCTGGAGCCGTGGGCACCGGGCCGATGATCCCCCGGCCCGCACTCCCCGAGGCCGTGTCAGGCGCTTCCGATGGGCGTAATCTACCCGGAAAAACCCGGGCTGACAAGGGGGATACGGGCCGCAGGGGGACCGCCCAGGTGGGAGGCGAAGCCAGCTGGTGCGGAGGGCCATGGGAGGCCGGCCATGCCCGATCCCCCGGCCCGGGGGCCATTCTTGACCCGCCGTCCACCCCGGGGATATGATCCCATGGGCCGTGCCAGGGGCGGTAAACCGACGGCGCCCGGCCGATCCGGAGGTCCCCACGCATCTGCGTGACGCCATGATCCCGCCATCTCCCGCTGTGCGGACGGCCCGCCTCGTGCGCGGCCGCAAGTCCGCGGAAGCTTCCGCGCCCCGGGGCGCGGCCTCCCCAAGGACGGCCGATGCGCTGGACAGCGTGATCCGGGCGGGGCTCATGGTCCTGCTGGCCTTCGCCCCCCTGGCCTTCGGTTCCGTGCACGCCTGGGCTTACGGAATCGTGTGGGGGATGGTGTGGGTCCTGCTGGCTGCCTGGGGCGTCGGCGCGTTTCTCCGGGCCCGGAGAAGCCCCAGTCCATGGGAAACGGGATGGGTTCGGGCGGCCTTTCAACCGCCCATGGTCCTGTTCGCCGTGTGGGTGCTGCTGCAGTGTGTCCCCCTGCCCTGGGCGGTGGTGGGATGGGTGCAGCCCCAGACCCTGGAGGTCCGGGAACTGACCCTCCCCGTCACCGGATGGCGCCCCCAGTTTATCCCCATGACCCTGTACCCCAAGGCATCCTGGGTGGGCCTGTTTCACCTGTGGAGCTGCGCAGGGGTCTTTTACCTGACCCTGTACCACCTTCGGACCCTGCGGCACCTGCTGGGGATGGCCGTCCTGTGGGTGGTCCTGGGATCCTTCGAGTCCCTGTACGGCCTGGTGGAGTTCCTGGCCGGCACCCACCGCATCTGGTGGTGGACAAACCCGTTCGGCACAGGCTCGGTGAACGGCACATTCATCAACCGGAACCACCTGGCGGGTTACCTGGAGATGACGCTCCTGGTGACCATCGGTCTGATCCTCGCGCTGAGGACCCGCGCGGGCGGACGGCGCGCGTCGGGGTGGCGGGGAAAGGTGTCCCGGATGGCCCGGGATGACCGGTGGGCCCGGGGTGCCGTGCTCTTCTTCTCGGCGGTGCTCATGGGGGCTGCCCTGCTCCTGAGCCTGTCCCGCGGAGGCAGCCTGGCCCTGGCGGCGGTTCTGCTCCCCCTGTCGGTGCTCCTCCTGTCCCGGACCGGCACCCGGCGATACGGGGTCGTGGGCCTCGCCGTGTTCCTGGGGATGGTCCTGTACGCCGCCCCCCTGGGCCTGGATGCCCTGGTGGGGCGATTCATCACGGTGGAGGCCGGCCTGGCCGACCGGCACGCCATCTGGAGCGGCGCCTGGGAGATGATCCTCTCCTTTCCGCTGGTGGGCTCTGGGTGGGGGACGTTCGAATGGGTGTTCCCCCGCTTCAAGGACGCCGGGTACGGCGAGCTGCTGGTGGACCATGCCCACAGCGACTGGCTGGAGCTGCTGGGCGAGGCCGGATTCCCCGGCGGCCTGCTGGTCTGGGCCGGCGTGCTGCTCTATCTGTCGGGCGGACTGCGGGCCTGGCGGGCGCGGCGTGACCCCTGGGCCGTGTGGCTGGGGTTCGGCGCCCTGGCCGCCATGGCCGTGGTGGGGGCCCACTGCGTGGGGGAATTCCTCCTCCACACCCAGGCCAATGCCCTGACTCTGGCGGCCCTCATGGCCTGGGGGTGGGCTGCCATGCATCTTCGCAGGCGCGACGGGGAGCCGGAGCGCCTGGTCTGGGCGATCCGCAAGGTCCGCGTACCCCCGTGGGCGGGCGCGGGGGCGGTCGTGGCCCTGGCGTCCGTGCACCTGCTGGTGGGCCTGGGGATGGCCAGACACCTCGTGGCCGAAAGCCGGGCGCCCACCGAGCCCAATTCCACCCTCCGGCGGGAACAGGGCCCGGGCGTTCAACAAGGCTGGGAGGCCCTGGTCATGGACCCGGACAATGCCCAGCGATGGGCCTGGTTGGCCCATGAAGCCAGCCTCCGGGGGCTGCCTCGGCAAGTCATGACCTGGGCCCGGGGGGAGGGGGTCCGGATCCCCCAGGGCGAAGAACGCCTCCCGGCCCTGGGCCGGTCCTTCATGGAAGAGGCCATCCGGCGCAACCCCACCCATCCCCGGCACTGGGAACAGATGGCCGGGTATCTGGCCCTCGACCCCCAGGCGAGGGCCGCCGGCCTGGCGGAGCGGTGCCTGCGCACCGCGCTCTTTCTGGAGCCCGCAAACGGCCGGAGGCATTTTGCCCTGGGGCATTTCCTGCTCCTGGAGGGAAGGATCGAGGAGGCCGAGGTCGCCATGGCCATGGCAACGGCCCTGTCCCCCGGGCTCAGGCCCCTGGCGGAGCGGGAGCGGAAATCGACGGTGCCCGGCAAGGGGTCCTCATGGTGAAGCGGTGGCACATCCCGCGTCAGGTCCTGGTGGGGATCCTGCTGATCGCCTGCTCCTGCGCTGCGGCGGAGGCCGGCTTCGCCATGGGATGGCTCGCGACCCTCGAGAACATCTACTACGACCTGTGGCACAAACTCGCCGGGGTTCGCGCCAAACCCGGCCGCGTGGCCATCGTGGCCATCGACAACCAGACCTTGCTGGAGCATCGGGAGGAACCCCTCGTGTCGTGGGGCCCCCACTTCGCCAGGGGCATCGAGGTTCTGCGCCAGGTGGGGGCATCGGTGGTGGGGGTCGACTATCTTTTCTCGGTGAGCGCCGAGTCGTGGCTCAAGAAACTGGAGTCGCCCGGGAGCGACCGGAGTCGCACCTACGACATCCCCATGCGGGCCCAGCTGGCCTCGGGGAACGTTGTGCTGGTGGGGAGCGTGGCTGCCGATCCGCGGGGCGATGCGGACCTATTGCTGCCCATCCAGGACTATCTGTTCTCCCTGCCCGGCAAGGAAGCCGATGTGGGACTGGCCAATCTGTACACGGACCCGGACGGCGTGGTGCGGCAGTTCGTGCCGGCCCTGTTCGACGACGGCAGCCTCCCCAGCCTGACCTTCGCCGCCCTGCTGGCGGTGAAGGCCGCGGGGCTGAGTCCGTCGGCTCCGAGCTGGGATCTGGGCGGATGGGTCGTTCCCAACGGGCCCGTGCCCCGGCCGGTGGGTTTCCTGGGCCCGCCGGGGACCGTCCCCACCGTCTCCCTGTCCCGGCTGCTGCGCGACGGCGCCACGGCGGATCCGGAGATCCGGCGGCTCCGAGGCAGGGTGGTGATCCTGGCCGCCGACCACGTGGGCATGCAGGACATCCACATGAGCCCCTATGCCAGGGCGTTTCTTCACCTGGAAGGGCGGATGATGAGCGGCGCCGAGATCCACGCAAATATCGTGGAGACCCTCCTGACGGGCCGGTTCCCCCGCAGCCTCCCGTCCTGGGCCCGCATGGCGCATCTGCTCGCCCTGGCCTCCGCCGGCACGCTCCTGTTTCTGCGCCTGCCGCCGCTGGGGGGATTCTGGTCGGGGGCGGCCGTGGGGGCCCTGACCGCCTTGACCGCATACGCCCTCTTCCGCCACGATTGGGTGGCGCCGGTGGCCGGGCCCCAGATGGCCCTCGCCGTCGCGTTTCTGGGCGCCCTGGGCTTCCGGCTCACCGGAGAGGAACGGGAGCGGGCGCGGCTGCGGCAGATGTTCGGGCGCTATGTCTCCGACGAGGTGGTCCAGAAGCTCTTGGGCGCAGGGCACAGCCCCGATCTGGGGGGAGAAGGGGCCCATGTCACCGTGCTCTTCTCGGACATCCGCAACTTCACCACCATCTCCGAGAGGCTCACTCCCCACGAAGTGGTCCAGATGCTCAACGCCTACTTCGGGCGTGCGTGCGACGCGGTCCTGGCCCAGGGGGGGACGGTGGACAAGTTCATCGGGGATGCCATCATGGCCGTCTTCGGCTCGCCGGTGCCGTATCCGGACCATGCCCTGCGCGCCCTCCAGGCCGGATTGGCCATGAGGGAGGCGGCGGCGGCGTTTCGCGCGTGGATGCAGGCGCGCTTCCCGGATCGAGGACTTCCCGAGTTCGCCGTCGGCATCGGCGTACACACGGGCGAGGCCGTGGTGGGGAGCATCGGCTCGCCCAGGCGAATGGAATTCACGGCCATCGGGGACACGGTGAACACGGCATCCCGGTTGGAGGGAAAGACCAAGGAACTGGGATGGACCCTGGTGGCCAGCAAGGCCACCGTCGAGGCGGCCGGCGGCGCGGTGTTGACGGGGGGGCAGGACATCGTTAACGTAAAGGGCCGGGGAGAACCCGTGGAGGTCTACGAGGTGGTCGGCGTTCGTCCCGAGAAGGGAGGAGTCAGATGAGACGGATGGGCTGTGCGTCGGTTTCTTCCGTGAGCGTCCTGGCCTTGGCGCTCCTGGTGAGCATGGGGGGGCGGGATGGGGCGTGGTCCCAGAGCCTTTCCCCGGACGTGGGCCTGGTCACCCACGTGGCAGGAGAGGTAACGTACTGGAACGACACATACCAGAAGACCCCTGAAAGACCCCAGCTCTACATGAAGATCCGGCCGGGGGATCGCTTCAAGGTGCCCCAGGGGGGCATGTTGCAGTTGGTCTACTTTCAGAACAGCCGGCAGGAAACCTGGAAGGGGCCTTCGGCCCTGGCCGTCAGGGACCAGGAGGGCCTTCCCGAGGGGGGAGCCAGGCCCGAGGTGACCACGCTGCCCGCCGGCGCCTCCCAGGGGATGCGGCGCCTTCCGCCCCTGTTGAACCGGGCGGGGTTGAGTCGATCGGGAGGCATCCAGGTGCGGGGGATCTCGCCCGGATCCGCCAGGGGGCCCGTCCTGACGGCCGAGGCCGAGGCGGAGATCCGGGCCGCCCGGGAGACCTACGCCGGGTGGCGGAAACAGGCCGGGCCCGACGACGTGACCCCCGAGCTGTACCTGGCCGGCATCCTGGGGGAGTACGGCCAGTACGAGGAGATGCGGGCGGTTCTGCGGGATGCCGCCCAGCGTCAGCCGGACAGCGATCTGGTGAGGGATCTCAGCGCCTGGGCCAGCGCCCAGCGATGAGCCCTGCCCATGGGCAGGGCTTCATCCCCCATGCTCCGTCGCGAGGATGCGGGGCCGTGGCGCCCCCCGGAGGGCTGCGGCTCCCGCGGGCCGCCCGACGGGGATCAGGAGGTGAACCGTGTCCGCATCCGCGCTCATGGCCCACGCCCTCGTGATCGCCTGGGTCGGGTGGATGGCCCAGACCCACGCGGCGGAGGCCGGCGGCAAGGCCTCGGAGACCGCAATCCACGCCGCCGTCCACGACGACATCGCCATCCGGACCGTCAAGGAGTGGGTCTGCACGGGGATCCAGGTGCCGGGCGGTGCCCTGGTGGCGGTCACGGCCCGAGGCGAGGTGCGAAACGTGCAGGGCCGGCCCTTTCGGTGCCGTCCCCATCAGTGCCTGCGCTGTCGGGTGGGGGAGAGCGGCCCCCCGCGGGGCTTCTCCATGTTTCATACCGACGAGCCCGTGGCGGTGATCAGGAGCCCCGTCGACGGTGCGCTTTGGTGCGCCATGGGGCCCGGCTTCCAGCGCATCGACAACAAACGGGGGGAGATGACCGTCACCGCGGTGGTGTGGGCGAAAGAGGCTGCGGCGCGGGCCGAGGAGGAGTTGGAAGGGCCGCTTCGCCAGCGGCTGGGGCAGGGACGATACGAGGCCCTTCGTCTGGCCCTGGCCCAGAGCCTCATGCACGGAGGGGAGTACTCGCGGGCCGAATCCCTCCTGGCGCGCATCCGGGAGAGCCAGGACGGCGGAAGCAAGCAGCGGGCCATCGCCCTGATCCAATCGGCCATCGTCGGGATCTGGCTTCGCCGCTACGAGAGGGCCTCGGCCCTGGCCGAGGAGGCCGTGGGGATCGCCCGCCGGGAGGGGTACCGGGCGCTGGAGGCAGAGGCGCTGGTCAGACTGGGCGAGGCCCTCTCTCATCTGGGGCAGAAGCCCCGGGCCATGGAACTGGTCAAGGAGGCGCTGACCCTGGTACCCGACGATTTCAAGGGCCCCGGCGTGCATCGACTCAGGGGTCAGGCCCGCCAGATCCTGGGTTTGTTGCTCTGGCAGCGGAACCGGAACGACGAGGCCCTGGTCCAGTTCCGGCATGCCGTGGAGGACTTCCGCAAAGGGGGCAACTGGATGCCCATGGCCCAGACCCTGTTTCTGCTGGGGCGGTCTCAGGATCGGGCCCGCATGCCCGAGGAGGCCAGGCGGTCCCTGAGCCGGGCCCTGAGGATGGCCACGGCGCTGGGAAGGCGCGAGACCGTATGGCGCGCCCACGGCCACCTGGGATGGATGGCCGAGCGGGACGGCGACATCCGGGGCGCGTTCGACCACTACGCCGAGTCCATCCGGGTCATCGAGTCCATGCGCGGGGAGTTGGACGATGCCGGGACCCGGGTCGCCTTCATGGAGAACAAGCTGGAGGTGTACGAGCGCATGATCCGCCTCCTGCAGCGCTTGAAGCGTGACCCCGAGGCCTTCCACTACCTGGAACGTTCCAAGGCGCGACTCATGCTGGACATGCTCCAGGAGAAGGCCTTCTCGTCCAAGCGGCCGGAGGAGAACGAGCTGCTCAGACAGGAAAGGGCGTTGAGACGCCAGATCGACCAAGCCGGTGGGTCGGGCGAGGAGCCGTGGGAGACCGAGGCCGGCGAGGAGGGCGAGGAGGCCTCGGGTGAGCCTGGGGAACCGCGGGGCGGCGGCGCGTCCCAGGCGGAGCGGCTCAGGGGGGAGCACGCCGCCGTCTTGCAGCGGATCGAGCAGTCCAACCCGGAGCTGGCCTCCCTGCTGACCATCAACCCCTTGCGGGCCCATGAGGTCCAGGCCATGTTGGAGCCCGACATGGCCCTCCTGGCGTACTACGTGGGTTGGGGGCTGGCCACGGTGTTCGTGGTCACGCGGGACGCTGTGACCTCCGTGCCCCTGGAGTTGTCCCGAAAGGAGATTGCCGAGCAGATCGCGCGGTTTCGCGAGGAGGCGGTGGAGGTGATCTCCGTGGAGAAACTGACCTCCCAGGGGTATCGCCGTCCCCTGGCGGCCCTGTACGCCGCCCTGGTGCGCCCCGTGGAGGAGCGGATCGCCGAGAAACGCAGGCTGGTCATCGTGCCCCACGGCGTCCTGCATTACCTCCCGTTCCCCGCGCTGTTGCGGGGCGATGCGCCCGGGGAGCGCTATCTCCTGGAGTCCCATACCATCAGCTTTCTCCCATCGGCCAGCGTGCTGCCGTTCGTCAAGGCCAAGTCGGGCAAGCCCCGCCAAGGCGTCCTGGCCGTGGGAAACCCCACCACCGACCTCGCGCCCCTCCCGGCGGCGGAGGCGGAGGCTCGCGAGGTGTCGACCCTGTTCCAGCGGAGGCTCCTGCTGACGGGCGATCGGGCCACCGAGACCTCGGTGAAGCGGGAAGGACCGCGCCACGACATGATCCTGCTGTCCACCCACGGGGAGATGCTCGAGGCCGAGCCCCTCAAGTCCAACCTGCGCTTCGCCCCCTCGCCCAGCGACGATGGACGCCTCACGGTGAGCGAGATCTTCGACCTGGAGGTCCGGGCGGACCTGGTGACCCTCTCGGCCTGCGAGACGGGCCTGGCCCGGGGGGCCGGGGGCGGGTTTCCATCGGGGGACGACCTGGTGGGTCTGTCCCGGGCCTTCATCCACGCCGGCGCGCCGAGCGTGGTGGCCTCTCTGTGGAAGGTCTCGGACGACAGCACCGTGTCCCTCATGCAGGCCTTCCATCGGCGGCTCCGGGAGATGCCCAAGGCGGAGGCCCTTCGACAGGCCCAGATGGAGCTCATGAGGACCCGTCCTGACTTGGGCCACCCGTTCTTCTGGGCGCCCTTCGTCCTGGTGGGATACTGGAACTGAGGGGCCCACGGCTTGGCCCGGCCGCGGGAGCGGGGGCGTCGCCGGACCAGATCCCCGCCATCCCGGTGAACGAGAAGAAAGGACCCTTGCGAACAGGCAGACGGAGGTGTTGAGATGCGTTTCTTGGCTGCTGCGATGGCCCTGGCGGCAGGCGTGGGGCTGGGGCCGGGGGCGGGATGGACCCAGAACAACGAGCCCTTCGCCACCCTGTGGCGGGAGCTGCTGGCCCGGGCCCAGCCAGACGAATGCTACTACGGCCTGGGGGACCCGCGCAACATCGCCCCCGTGGCCCCGCCCAACCCGTGCCAGGAGGGGGGGGCGCGCAAGGTCAATCAGGCCTATGTCTGGGGCCTGGCCAAGGCGGGGGACAACTTGTGGTTCGGCACCATGACCAACACCCACTGCCTGGTCCTGGGCGCGTTTCTGAGGAGTTACCTGGGGCCCCACGAGGTGCCGGCATGGGTCTGTGAGTATCAGGCAAGCCAGCTGGCCAAGCCGCCGTACAACCTCCCGGCCGCCGTTGCGGACTGGAGGCCGCCGCGCCTCTACATGTACAGCCTGGCGACCCAGACGCTGATCCCCAGGATCCCGGGCGACCCGGCGGGGATCCAGCGCCTGGGCACGACCACGGGGATCCGCTCCGCGGGGACCCTGGGCGACGTGGTGTTCCTGGGGGGGCCGTCCCTCAAAGGCGGGGTCAACCTCTTCGCGTTCCGCGCGGATACGGGCTCGTACCTGGGTTCCCACAGTTTCCCCCAGTACGACAACATCCGCCGGTGGATCGTGGTCGACGGCGTCTTGTACACGGCCGTGGGCCGGGTGGACGGGGGCGGCAGCGTGTTGCGATGGACGGGCAGCGCCGAGGCCCCCTTCCAGTTCGAGGTGGTGGGGAACGTGGACTCGGACGCGGCGGAGCTGGCGGCCCACCAGGGGCGGCTCTTCGTGGGGACCTGGCCCGATTTCCTGGGCGGGGGAGGGGGCACGGCAGCGGTCCTGGCCGGCCTCTGGATGAGCCCCCCCGTTCCTCCGGGCGGGCTCACCGCGGCGGAGGCAGACGGGTGGACCAAGATCTGGCAGGTGGATGATTACGAGCCCGACCCCGTCACCGCGGCCACGTACGGCATGGGGGCCATGGCCTCCTTCGACGGGCACCTGTACTGGGGGGTGATGCACGTGCCCTTCGTGGCCACGTACGCCCATTTCCTGGTCCACGACCCCCCCGGGGAGAACGCCCTGCAGGAGGCCATCCAGGGGACCTGGCGCGCCATCAGCATCTTCCGGGGGATCGGGTTGGGCGGCGCCTCTTGGAGCGTCCAGCTCCTGTACGGCGAGAGGCTCCTGCCCGTGTACATCCCCTCCTTGACCCAGGGGCGGCCAGGGACCTGGTTGCCCCTGCCCAACAACATGGGGCTGCTTGGCGGCATCCCGTTGTACGGGTCATCGGGATTCGGGAACCCGTACAACAACTACACCTGGATCATGTCCGTGTTCAACGGTCAGCTGCACGTGGGCACCATGGACTGGAGCTACCTCATCGACCAGATCAGCTTCGATATCGGCCCCCTGCCTCCGCGCCAGCACGGCGCCGACCACTACCGCTTCGTCTCCTCTCGCTACGGCGCCGTGCCAGAGAGCCTGGGGGGCGCTGGCAACCCGGCCAACTACGGCATCCGGACGGCGCTCTCCGACGACGCCCTGTACCTGGGCATGGCCAATCCCATGAATCTGCTCACGGACCCGGCGGCCCCCCTGGGGGGATGGGAGCTCATCAAGCTGACGGTTCAGGAAGGTGTGTTTCCCCCGGAGGGCCCCCGGGGGACGCGGATCTCCCTGAGCGGATCCCCGGCAGGGCCCCCGGGCGGGATTCGCTTCGGGGTCCGGGGCGGGAAGGTATGGGTGGGAAGCAAGAAGGCCAAGATCCTGGCCTGGGGGGACACCGGCATTCACTGTCAGGTGCCCGAAAGACTCAAGCCAGGAAGCTATCCGGTGAAGATCAAGCCCAAGGGGGACGCGCTGATCGTCCTGGATCAGCGTTTTGCAGTGACGGCGCCGTGAGCGCGGGCCCGCGATTCCCCCGCCGTGAGGCATGCGCTGGGGGCGCGGGGGAAAAAAGAAAGGGCGGGCAGTGCCCGCCCTCGGTATCTCCGCTGGAGGCCATCACGGTCCGAACAGCACCGAGACGCCGGCGCCCAGATACCACTCCCGCCTCTCCTTCTCCAGATCCCATGGGACCCGCACGATCCCGGCCAGCAAGTCGGTATTCATGCCGCCGTCCAGGCTCACCTCCTGGTACCCGCCGGTGATGTAGGGCTCCAGGGTGATGACGCCCATCTTGGCCGTGGCGCCCACCGAGGCCCCCACGCCCCAGCGGATGCCGTCGGGCGAGGAGCTGGCCGACAGGACAGAGAGCCCCGGAGTCCCGGCAGCGAAGAGGCTCAGGTCGGAGCGGTACTCCTCGTTCACCCAACCCAGGAAGGTCTCCAGGCCCCCCCGCAGGGTGAAGCTGGGGCTCATGACGGTCTCGCCCGTGAGCTTCAGCTTGAAGCGGTGCTCCCAGGACGTGGGGATCTCTCCGAAATCGTTGCCCAGGGAGATGAAGGGCAGGGGCGCAGGCGTCACGGCCACGAACAGCTCGTCCTGGCCGTAAATGTAATTGTAGTACAGGCCGGCCCCGATCCGGGTCCCCTTGGAGGGCGCCCAGTCGATGCCTCCGCCCACCTCCACGTCGAAGCGGGTCTGCTCGTGCTCATACGACCAGCCCAGGATGGGGAGCACGGCGCTGACGTTGACCGGGGGCCCCACGTTGAAGCCCACGGTGCCGATATCGGAGCCGTCCCGACTGCGAGTCAAGTAATCCGCCCGGAGCACGAAGGGAAGCGACAGGGTGGGGGAGACCGGGAACCGGGCCCACAGGTCGCCGCCCAACCGCCAGCCGCTCACATCCCCGTCCATGCCGAACCGCTCGAAGGCGTCGACGTTGAAAGGGATCAGGGGGGGGCGCAGACTCACGTTCAAATCGTGGTTCCACTCGTTGTCGCCGGCGAGGATGGCGCCACCCCGCAGGGTGAGCCCCACGTTGGAGGCCCCCACGCTCCCCTCCAGCCCCACCTTGAACAGGGCCTCCCAGTACCGGGATTCATGGGGGAGCATGAACGGGAAGAGGAGCCCCAGGGGGTCGTTGTCCAGGCTCAGACCGAAGCCCGGGGGGAGGATTCCGCCGAACAGCGGCGTGCCGTTGACGAAGACGTTGCGAAAGACGCTGGAGTAGCTGTTCTCGTCCCGCTGGTACGCGATCTGGAACTCGCCTCCCATCTTGAAGTGCTTGCTGATGGGCAGCCCGTACATGGCCCGGAAGGCCAGGTTGTCCAGGTCGCTTTCCATGCCGGTGTCGAAGATGGCGGCGGCGTTGGTCCCAGGGATGCTGCCGAACAGGCCCGTGGTGCCGTCGTAGTCCCCCCGCTTCCCCTTGTACGTGAAGAAGAGCCCCATGCGACCCACGCCCAGGGGGAACGTGGCGCCCAGCAGGCCGTCGTGATGGAACTCATCGCCGTCCTGGTCCACCTTCAGGGAGGCGCCCACCCCGGCCGGGAGGGGGATGGGAATGCCCAGGACCGTGACGGGCCCGGCAAAGTCCATGTCCCAGCTCCAGTCCGTCACCCCCCGGTACGTGAAGCCGTAGTGGCCGTACCACTTGACGCCCCCTGCGGCGCCGGGCCCGGCGATCCGCGCGGGGTGGATGAGAAAATCCGACTCATCCTCCATGAGCCCGTACGGATCCCCCATGCCCGCCATCCTCCCCTGCCACCCCAGGGCAGGGACGGCCAGGAGGCCCGCCAACAGGATCGTCCCCCACGGAACCAGATGTCGCCTCATCCCTCGCCCTCCTCCGTCTGGATCGCTTCGTGTCTCCCCAGCCCGATCTTCGTTTTCGCGTCCCAAAAGTAGTTGATCGGTGAATCAATGTCAAGAAGAAAACGGGGCTGTCAAGGCGCTGACGGCTTTGTTGGAGGACGGCGGTACCTGCTCTCAAGGCGAGACGATTCGGCCGGGGTGGAGAAACCAGAATTCGATGCGGGGCAGGGCCGCCAGCCCCAGTGCACTCATGACCGCCTCGGCGTACACGCCCCCTTGGGGTGCATAGGCGCCCGCCCGAAGGGCCACCTCCCGCGGCCCCTCCACATGGTCGGTCTTGTAGTCGGCCACGACGGGTTGGCCGGTTTCAGGATCCCAGTACAGGAGATCCACGGTCCCGGATATAAACCCCACCGGCCCACTGCCTCCCTCTTGGGCGGGCATGAGAACGGGCAGTTCCCTGGCGATGACCCGATCCCTCAAGGCCAAAAACCTGGGGAAGAGAGGCCCCCGGGCAAAGCGCTGCAGGAGGGCCCGGGCCCTGGCCAGGGCCCCGGCCCGTTCATCCCTCGTCAGAGCAGGTTCCACGTATCTCTCCAGCATGGTGAGCTGACGCCGCCACTCCGAATCGGGATCGGCGTGGAGGTCGAAGTACTCCAGGGCGCGGTGGACTGCGCTGCCCGCGGCCATGGCCATTTGCTGTTCGCCCCCGGCCCCCGCCGGGGTGTGTCCCATGTCCGGGTGCCCGGCCCAAGGGGCCCCCTGCTCCACGCCGTCCGCCGCCATCTCCCGGAGCGCCTCATGGGAGCTCTGTGACGCGGCCTGGCTGAACGGGCGCGCCATGAGGGCGTGGGCGGCCCGGGCCCGCCGGGCCAGGATCTCGCCGTCCCGGCGGACCTCCTCGGGGGCGGGCAGGACGGGTCCTTTCCGGGGGGCCACCGGCGTGGGGCGGTCGGCCCCCAGGAGGCCCGGGAAAACCCACCGGGTCCCCGCACCGTCGGCGTGGATGGCGCCGCCCGCAGCGGCCGCCTCCATCATGTCCCTCAGGGAAGGAGAGCCGGGGGCCCGGCCCTCAATGAGCCCCACATGGGCCCCCGCCAGGCGCGATCCGCCGCCCCTATCCGGCCACCTCCCCGCCAGCACCAGCCGGTCCTTGGCCCGGGTCATGGCCACGTACAGGGTGCGCACCAGCTCGGCCTCGGCCACGGCCCGATCCCGTTCGAGCAGGTGCAGGAATCCCGGGGTGGGTGCCCCCAAGAGCATGTACTCCCATCGGCCGTCCAGCCATGAGACCCCCATGCGTCCAGCCTCTGCGCTCGGGGTCCCCTTGTGAATCTGCACCAGGTACATGTGTCGGAAATCCAGGCCCTTGGCCTTGTGGATGGTCATCACCTGAACCGCCTCTTCCGCGGCCTCCTTGGGACGGCCCTCCTCCGCCTCCAGGGCCTGAACCACTCCCGTCCTCAGGCCGCGCAGGACGGCCTGGGTGTCCCCCGCGCCCTCGTCCAGGGACCGGGTCAGGTGGCGGAAGAAGCGCTCCAGGTTGGCCAGGCGGTAGGGCCCCAGGTACCGGGCCGATTCCGTGACCTCGGCGAGGCACAGGCGCCTCAGTCGCGCCACGAAACGATCCACCGGCTCCGAGCGGAAGGACTCGCGCAGGATGCCGATGTGGCGGGCGGCGGCCAGAAGAGACCTCTCCCATCCGGCCACACCTTCGATCCCGGGCGCCTCGGCGGGGATCTCGGCCAGGGCTTCCTCGATGGCGGACCGAACCAGGGCCAAAGCCCGGGGGTCCTCTGCCTGGATCCCGGTGAAGCGCTCCGGAAAGGATCGGCTCCACAGAGGGATCCATGCCGCATCGGGCACGCCCACCCAGGCCGATCGCAGGTAGGTCAGCAGGGCCACGTGATCGTGGGGGTCCAGCACGCAGCGCACCAGGGCCGCGGCCTCGATGACCTCCCGTCTTCGATAGTAGCTTCGGTCCCGCGCCACCGCGTACGGGATCTCCGCCTCGCGAAAGGCGGCCAGGTAGGTGTCCAGATCCCCCGTGCTGCGCAGCAGGACTCCCACCTCCTGCCAGGGCACTTGGTGCTCATGGTGAAGGGCCAGGATGTCGCGGGCCACCGCTGCGGCCTCGAGCTCCGCCGCCTGATCGCTCCGGGTCCTGTCCACGAGCATCCCGCCGTCCCCGTCTCGGGCCCAGGAGACCCAGTATTCCACCGGGGCCCTCGGTCCCGCCTCGAAACCCCGGTCCCCGGCCCTCTCGGGGCACGGAAGGAGGGGCTGGAAGGCCGGTTGGAGCCCCCTTTCTGGCTTCATGACAGGGCGGATCACCCGCTCGACCTCCTGGAGAATCGCGGGGACGGAGCGGAAATTCACGGCCAGAGGATCGCGTCTCCCTCCCTGGTTGAGGACCTCGGCCACGAAGTCGTCATAGGCCTCCAGGTCCGCGTTTCGCCATCCGTAGATGGACTGTTTGGGGTCTCCCACCAGGAAGAGCCCGGGTCGCTCGTCCGCCGGGCCGTCCAGCGCCAGCATGCGCACGATATCGCACTGGACGGGGTCCGTGTCCTGAAACTCGTCCACGAGAAGCTGGTCCATGGAGCGGCGCACGGCGCGCAGCACGGCCGGATGGCGCCGGAGGAGGTCTTGAGCATCCCGCAGAAGACCGGCGAACGTCTGGACCCCCCTGGCGCGCATCTGCGAGTTCACCCGGGCGAGCAGGGGACCCAGGGCCAGGCGGGCGTGATCGAGCAGGGCCGGATCCAGCCGCGCCACGTGCTCCAGAATTCGAAGGAAAGGGCCCACGGACTTGGCGAGGGGTTCCCCAGACTCCCCGATGGCCGTGGCTTCCGACTTGTTGAACTCCCCTTTGCCCCACTCCCTCAGACGCTTCCAGTGGCTCTCTGTCCACGCGTCCTTGAGCCAGGCGCACAGATCCTCCAGCTGGGGCCTGCCCAGCTCGGCCGTGGCCTCCAGACGCCCGCGCGTCTGGCAGATCCGCTCGGCCAACTCCCGGCCCACGGAGCCCTTCCCGCGGATCGTCACCAGCCGGGAGGCGCCGGCCGACTCCACGGCCCGGGCGCGCTCCAAGAGCTCGTCCCGCAGGGCCCCCATCCTCTCCCGTGAGAAGGGGTCGTCTGCAAGGGCCTCCTCGGGGACGGCCTGAGAGGCCAGCCGGATCAGGGCCTTCCCCAACTCCCGAGGGCCTTCCCCGCGGGCGGCGAGGAACAGAAAGTGCGGGTCGCCGGGCTCGCCGTACGCCCCCCGGATCTCGTCCTCCAGGACCTCTCGGATCACCTCCTCGAGCACCGCACCCTCGGCGTCCACCCGGATGAGGGGGTGCAGCCCCGCCTCCATGGGGAATCGGGTGAGGAGCCGGAAACAGAAGGCGTGAATGGTCATGACCACCAGGTGGTCAAGGGAGCCCAGAAGGGCCCGGGCGCGGCCCCGGCGCAAGGCGGCCTTCCGTGGCAGGGCCCCGGGCATGACCCCGCGGGGCCACTGCCCCCGCTCCACCTGGGCCAGGGCCTCGGCCACCCGCGCGGCCATCTCCGCGGCCGCGGCCTCCGTGAACGTGATGGCCACGACCCCGCCCAGAACGCGCGCGGCTGTGCCATCCCGCCATTGGCTCTCGAGGTCGTCGTCCCCCCGCAGACCCCCGGCGACGGCGGCGTGAGTCCCAGGTTCATTGTCGCTGTCCATGTCCCCGCGTGCATGGGCGCCGGCGGTGCGCTCTGTCTCTCGACCCCTGAGCCCCGAATCCCCAGAGGGCTCCCCCGCACCCTGGGCCCTTCGCCCTTCGCCCTCCGCCTTCTCCCATCCCGGCCCCAGGCACCAGGCCACGATGCGGGCGGTCAGGGTGGTGGTCTTTCCGGTCCCGGCCCCGGCCTCGATGACCATGGGCCGGCGGAATTCGCGCTGGGCCCACTCGCGCGCCCGCGCGTCACTCACCCGAAGCTCGTTTGGGGAGTCGGTCTGCCTCATGGGGGGCCCTCACCCTGCTCATGGATCCGGGCTCGCCGGGATCCGGCACCCAGGGACCACACCCCCAGGAGGGCGGCCTCTGCATGGGCGAGCCCCCGGCCCCGGGAGGCTGCATCTTGGATCCGGTCAAGTGCAGAGATGAGCCGCCTCCTGGCCCCGCTGTCCCCCCGAAGGCACGCCTGGTTGACCTCGCAGCGCTCGCACACCCGAGGCTCCTTCTGCCCGTCGGGCCCCACGAGCCGGGGGAAGAAGACGCCGCCGTCCAGGGCCGCCAGGAGGGTCCCGACGGCCCTTCGGAAGGCCTCCGCGAAGTCCGCATCCGGTCCCACGGCAAAGACGCGGGCCGCCTGTGGCACCTCCGGCTTCAGGAAGACGTATCGGCCTTCCGCAGGCCGGATCCCCGCGCCCAGGACGTAGGCGACGGCCTGAAGCCGCTCCCCCCTCTCCACGGCCTTGAGGAAGTGATCGCGGCGGGTTTTCTCCAGGACGCCCTCGTGGATCGCCCGACCGGTCTTGTAGTCCGTCAATCGGAGCCCGTCCCCCGCCCGATCCACGCGGTCGGCCATGAACAGGATCGATCGGGACGCCCCGCCCTGGTCCTCCACCATCACTTCGCCCCGGATCTCCGCCGCCATGACGAGGGGAGGGGGCTGCCCCTGGGGCCAATCCGTCTCCCAGGCCACCTGGAGGAACGGCCGCGCCCGACTCTCCAGGACCCGCACGAGACCCTCAAGGCCGATGCCGGCCTGGCGAATGGCCCGTCGGGCCGCGCTGGAAAGGATCCGCCCCTGGACCTCCTCGCCGGGCCGGGGCAAAGGAAGGGCTCCGGAGAGGGACGCGTCGGACATGGTACCGGGCATGGCGGTCAGGGCCTCGCGGACCACCTCCTCCAGCACGGCGTGCACCGTGATCCCCAGAAGCGGCGGGTCCAGGTCCGGGAGGGCTCCCAGGGCATCGGGGACGGGCTGGAGGCGCAGAAGGCGCATGAGAAAGAGCCGCCACGGGCACCTGGCCATGCCCTCCAGGGTGCTCACGTACAGACGGGCATGCCTCGGGTCGGCACTGGAGGCGGGGGGGCCCGCGAAGCCGAAATAGGGGCCCAGGCGGGCCGCCCGGGCACGGCCCTGGGGGGTGCGGTGGTCGGGATCCATCTCATCGAGGACGGCCAGCCGCGCCCGGGCCAGGGCGTGGGGCTCGAGCCAGGGGTCTCGGCTCTCCTCCATCCCGGCCTGGGCCGCGGCCGCAGCGAAGGGGAAGATCCGGGAGAAATGGGCCCGGGAGCCGTGAAGCCCGGCGATCACCGCATGGTCGTGGACCGGGACGGCGCCGGGAGGCTCGGACGAGGCCCCTCTGGACGCGGGTGGGGCGTGAGGGGGGGGGATCGTCTCGGTCTGCGGCCATCCCCGGTTGAGCCGCATGCGCTCCACCAGCGGGGAGGCGGACAGGGCCCGGCCGTCATCGTCCACCACTTTCCATGAAAGGGTGATCCGGGGGCTCGATGCGAGGAGCTGTGCGAACAGATACCTCTCCTCCTCCACACCCAGCCGTTTGATGGGCAGATCGGGCAAAAGGGGCGTGAGTTCCCGCCGCAGGGAGTCGGGGAGAAGCGGATCCTCTCGAACTGGGCGGGGAAAGACGTCCCGGTTGAGCCCCATGACGAACAGATGATCGAAGGTGCGCCCTCGGGCCTCCATCACATTGAGGACCTGCACCCCTCCTCCCCGGCCCCCCAGGGGAGATCCCGCGGCGTCCGAGAGCCCCCGGGCCATGAGGAGGACGAACTCCTCGTACCCCAGGGAGAACCCCTCCGGGATGGAGCGGGCCAGATCCTCCACGACCCCCAGGACCTCCCCGACCCCGGGCGTTTCTGCCAGCCATGCCAGCTCCTCGACAAGAAGGGCCCGGAGCCGCTGGGCATGGACGGCGAAGCCCGCAGGGGCTGGCCAGGTCTTCCAGCGGCGGATCAGCGCGCCGGCGAGGCGGACCAGGTTGCGCACCGAGTCCGAGGGAACGGTACGCCGCGGGGCATGGGGGCCTCCCCCGTCGCCGTCATCCCCGTTAAGCGGCCCCAGGCCCCTCCTCACGGGCAGGGGGTAGAGGTCCCCTGGGCCCACGACGCCGTCGAGCTCCAGGGCGGCCGCATCCGAGATGCGCCCGGCGCCCAGGGCGTGCAGGGCCAGCCGAAGGTCGTGGGCCAGCGGTTCCGCGCTCAGTTCGAGCCACTGGTCCACGGTGGTACGCCCCTGGCGAGCGAGCATCTCCCCCAGGGCGCGCATCCGCCTCCCCCGTGCGTCGGGGGGCCCCGCGGTGGCGCCGATCCCCGAAAAGGGTATGCCGAAGTCCTCGAAATGGAGGCGGATGGGGATGCGGTACGCGGTCAGGTCCCGGGCGACCACCCCGATCCGATGGGGTGAGGCCCCCAATTCCAGCAGGCGGGCGATCCGACGCGCCACCTCGCGGCTTTCGGGATGAGCCCCCGGCGCCCGGAAGGCCCGGAGCTCCGGGGGCGGGGGGGGCGCTCCGGAAGGGGGCGGCGGGGGGAAGAGCCCCCGCAGGCGCTCGAAAAGGCGTTGTGTGAAGCGGACGGCCGGGTCCACCTCGCGGGGATCGGCGGGATCCGGTGGGTGATCCCAGTAGATCCGTGCCGTCCGGTTCCTGGCGAGGGCCTCCAGGAGATCCGAGGCCGCCCCCGTTGCATCGGCGTACCCATGAATGAGCACGGCCCGGGCGGGGAAGAAGAGATCCGGATGGCGGGCCAGGGGGGCCACGGCAGCGCGAAGCGCGCTCGACGCAACCCCCGCGCCGAGGGCGGTCATGGACGCCGCGGTCCGGCCGGCCACTCGAACCAGGGCCGCGGCCCGCCCGGCCAGCTCCGGCGGGACGGCCTCGCCGCCGATCTCCCCAAGCCGCTCCTCCAGCGCCTCCCCATGCTCGGGCTCCAAGCCCGCGTCCAGGAAATCCGCCACCGTGGCGGCCACCGAGGCGTATCCGTCGGCGAGGTCATCCAGACCGGCGCGAAGGACCGGCTCCTCCCGGGCATGCCGCCGCACCAGGACCTCGAACAGATGCCGGCCGTCGAGATAGGCGACCCCGGCCCGATCCAGGATCTCCCGGGCCGCCCCGTGGAGGGTCTGGACCAGGACCCCGGCCACGGAACGGCCCGGGCCGCGCACCAGGGTCTCTGCCACATGGCGCCGCAGGCTCCTGGAGGGCACGATGAGCCGCACCGGCTGGGCGAGCCTCCCGGGATCCTGGCGGGCTGCCTGGATCAAGGCCCGGAGGTCATCCAGCAGCAGGGCCTCCACGGCCATGGGTCCATGGGCGATTCGAATCTGCGGATTCATGTCGGATGGCTCGCCGGGGCCCAGCGATCTGCGTCCCGATGGAGTGTATGCTACCGAGTTCCCCGCCGAGGCACAAGGGACCAGCCCCCCTTCCTGCCCCGCTCCAAATTGACATCTCAACCCCCGGGGAATATGGTGGGTGCCATCTGTGGAGGGATGCGAAATGGGGATTGAGGCCATCCTGTTCGACCTGGGAAACGTTCTGGTGCGGTTCTCCCACGACCCGATCGCCCGGGGGTTGGCCGGCCGGGCCCGCAAGGCGCCGTACCAGGACCCCCGGGAGGTGGCGCGCTATCTGTTCGATGCGGAACATGGCGTCCAGAACGGATTTGACATGGGCCGGGTCACCCCCGAGGCGTATTTCCTTTCCCTGGTTCGGGAGATGGCCCTGGACCTGGACTTCCCGGGCTTCGTAGGGATCTGGAATCCCATTTTCCAGCCCATGCCGGGCGCAGAAAGATTGGTATGTTTCCTCGGGGGGCGGGTGGAGACGCACCTGCTTTCCAACACCAACGCACTGCACTTCCCCCACGTTCTGGGCCTCTTCCCCTGGCTGCGGCGGATGGACTCCTGGTTTCTCTCCCACGAGATGGGCTGCCGGAAGCCCTCTTGGGAGATCTATGACCGGGTCCTGCGGCAGCTGGGACTTCCGCCCGAGCGGATTCTCTATCTGGACGACATGGAGGCCAATCTCCTGCCGGCTGCGGATCGGGGCATGCGGACGGCCCTGGTGACCCCCCATTCATCGCTCCGGGAGTTGATCCGTTCCTTTCTTCCGGATCTGCCCTGGGACGGCTTCCCATGGGGATGAGACGGCCGTTGGGCCTCATGGCCGCGCTCCCCCAGGAGTGTCGCCCCATCCTCCTATGGGAAGGATGGAAGGCGCGCTCGGGGACCAGATGCCCCCGCGTCCTCGAGAATCGCCATCTGGGGCTCCGGCTCGCCGTCACCGGCATGGGCGGGGCCCGGGCCGCGGCCGGGCTGGAGGCGCTCCTCGAGGGATTTCACCCCGAGGCCGTCCTCTCCCTGGGATTCGGCGGGGCCCTCGATGCCTCCGTGGGGGTGGGGGATCTGGTCTGGGGCAGAAAGGTCGTAGGCTGGTGCGAGGAAAAAGGCCCCTGGGGGAGCCTGGATCTGGCGCACCCCCTTCAACCGGAGTCATGGGCGGGGGGATCGGGTCCCAGGACGGCCCTGGGCTTTCTGGTTTCCGTGGAGCGACCGGTGGACAAGGCCCGGGTGAGGGCCCATCTGGCCGGCGCAATGGGGCCTTCGGTCCTGGAGATGGAGACCCATGCCCTGGCCCGGGCGCTTCAGGGCACGGGCATCCCCCTGATGGGCCTTCGGGCCGTGAGTGACGAATGGGATTTCGACCCGGCGCCCGTGGTGCGAGGCTGGATGGACGACGACCTCCGGGTTCGACCCTGGAAGGTGATGGGAGATGTCCTCCGGCATCCCGGCCGAGTGGCCCTCCTTCACGGCCTCTATCGGAGGTCCCGGATGGCCGCGGCCTCTTTGGCAAGGGGGATCGGCGCCCTGCTCGACTCATGAGCCCCCCGGCGGGGACCCGGGCTCCCGAGAGGACCGGCGTCCTGCAGGGCCTCTGCCGGACCCCGGCCTCGGTGGATCTCAACCGTGCGCGTGAAACCCGGCCCGGTGTTGGTTCAAGCCGGGTGCCGCATCTTGTACAGGGTGATGGCCGCCGCCATGACCAGGAACGTGATGACGATGAAGGAGCTGGCGATGCCCAGGTGCAGCTCCCCGATGGCAAAGGTCACTGCAAGATTGAACAGGAGGATCCCCACGTACAGGACAGCCCCCCACAGGGGAGCCACATGGATGCCTTTGCACCATGGACCCCCGGCGTCTGTCCCCCAGCGGCCGATGGCCGCCTGATACACCCTGACCATCACCAGCGCCACGAGCAGCCACCCCCAAAAGTTGGTCATGGGGATCCCGAAGTAGGCCCCCGCCGACCGATATCCGTAGATCTGGCCCAGGAACCACTTGTTCCCCTGAAGGGCCAGGGGGTCAATGACCACGTCCAGGAGGACCATGAGGAGGCTCCCCAGGACCCAGGGCGCCCAGCCCCCTCGCTCCCGGAGGCCGTCCCGGACCTTCCACCCCGATGGATCGCGCACCAGGGGAGACAGGAGCAACACCGCGGTGGCGTAACTGCATGCGGCGAGAAAGACGTAGGAGAGGGAATCCATGAAGGGGACCCCCAGGACCCACAGCTCCCGGTCCATGGTGTGGTGGATGTAGTAGTAATCCCCGTATGGGAAGCCCACGTGGATGGAGGAGAACTCCGAGGCAAAGGCGAGGAGATACCCCAGGGGGAGAAAGGCCAGGGTGGGGCGCCAGCCGAACTGGCGGGAGGACCCCATGAGATACGCGGCCAGGAAGAGGAACACATACGGTCGAAGAAGCAAGGTGCCCCACAGGAGCTTCATCGCCCAGAGTCCTTCCCGGGGTCAGCGCAGGTTCCACACGAGCATGCGCCACAGGTCGGAGAGGCCCATCTCCCGGACCACCGTGGGCTCGTATCCGCAGTGCATCATGCAGTGCCGGCAGCGGGGATCCCTGCCCTCCACGAATCGCTCCCAGTCGGTCCGCTCCATGAGTTCCCCGAAGGTATGGTAGTGCGCGTCGGTGATCAGGTAGCAGGGCGCCTTCCAGCCGGCGGGGTTGCGCGTCGGGTTCCCCCACGGGGTGCACTTCATGCTCCTGTGACCGCGAAGGAAATCCAGGTACGGGGGGGTGCTGATGATCCGGTACTTGCGGCACAGGGGCTCGATCTCCCGGAACTTGCGCACGATTTCGTCCCGGCTCAAGAATAGCCCGTCGGCCACGGCCTCGTAATGATAGGCCGGGGCCAGCAGGAGCCCGTCCACCCCCGCCTGGGTCAGGATGTGGAAGAGCAGGTCGATCTGCTCAGGGTCCGTCTCCCGGTAGATGGTGGTGTTGGTGGTGACGCGGAATCCCTGCTTCTTGGCCGCACGGATGCCTTCCATGGCGCGATCGAAGGTCCCGGGCGTGCCGATGATCCGGTCATGGACCTCCCGGGGGCCGTCCACGTGCACGTTGAAGGTGAACCGGGAGGAGGGGTGAAAGAGGTGCAGGGATCTGGAGAGCAAAACGCCGTTGGTGCAAAGGTAGATGTGACGGCCGCGGCGAAGCACCTCCCTGGACAGGGATGAGACCTCCCCGTACAGCAGCGGCTCGCCTCCGGTGATGGTCACCACCGGGGCCGGGCACTCCTCCACGGACCGGAGACACTCCTCCAGGCTGAGTTCCAGCCCCAGGGTGTCCCGGTATTCCCGGATCCGCCCGCATCCAGAGCATTGGAGGTTGCAGCGGTGGGTGGGCTCCAGCATGAGCACCAGGGGAAAACGGTCCACACCCTTGATGGCGTTGGCCAGCAGGTAACGGGTCATGGAGAGATGGAGCGAGAGGGGGAATCTCATGTCGGCTTCGCTTTCAGGCGCCCGCCCGCGCCTCACCCCCCCGGGGGGTTCGGGCGTTCTCGTAGAATTCCAGGGCCTGGCGGAATTCCTCCGGGTCGATGTGGGTGTTCTTGCACGGACCTTCCGGCCGCTTGTTGGGAATCCCGATGACCGGGATGTGGAGGGCCACGTCACGGATCCCGCTGATCAGATCCCGCTCGCACGCCAGGGCAATGATGAAGCTGGGCTTCTCCCGCCGGATGGCCTTGCGCGCCTCCTCGCCTCCCCCCGCCGTGGCCACCGAGTACGGACGTCCATCGGTCATCCGCTGGATCTCCTGGCGGGTCGTCTTGCTCAGGCATCTGGGCAGCAGGATGAGGAGGCGGGGCTCGCGCATGTGCCGGTTCTTGGAACGGGTCAGGGCGTTGTTGGCCTTGATGAAGGAGTTGGCCACGCGATCTCGGGAAATGCCCATCCTTCCCCCGAGCCAGGTCGCCTTGGGCAGGAGCCACAGCACGATGCGTTCGCTCCACCCATAGGGGAGAAGACAGACCGTCTTGGTGGTCATCTCGAGCAGCACGAGCCCGCAGCAGCAGACCGCCCCTGCCAGGAAGCCCCAGAACACCGCCCGGGCTGTCCACCGCAGGGCAGGCGACCACGCGTCGACTCGAGGCGCGGCCAGATACGCGACCCCGAGGAGGAGTCCCACCAAACCCAGGCAGACCAGCGAGGCCAGGATGACGAACCTTCCCTGGGGCTCATCGATCTCCCCCTCCCGGGTGCCGTCCCAGTCCTCCCACTCATCCCCCAGCTTGCGGTCCTTGGAGACCCGCCCGGCCTCGGGAGGAGCTTCCTTGTCCTGTCGCTCAGCAGGTTCCCATTCGAAGGGCATCGGCACCGTCACCCCTTGACGTATCCGTGTTCTCGAAACCAGTCCACCGCTTCCTTCAGGGCCACATCCACCGGGGTCTGGGGCATTCCCAACTCTCGGACCGCCTTGGAGGCGTCGAAATACATGCGCTTGGCCGCCATGCGGACCCCGTCCAGGGGGATGCGCGGTTCCCCATGGGTGACCCATCGGCTCCAGGCCTCATTGACATGGGCCATCCAGAGCACGGGCTTCCGGGGAAGGCGCCACCGGGGCGCGGGCAGTCGGGAGATATCCGCCAGCATCTGCAGGATCTGGCGCAGGGTCAGATTGCAGTTTCCCAGGATGTATTTCTCCCCTTGCCTCCCCCGCTCCCAGGCCAGCAAATGCCCGTGCGCCACGTCCCGGACGTGGACCAGGTTCAGGCCGGTGTCCACGTACGCCGGCATCCGCCGGTTGAGGAAATCCACCACCATCCGGCCCGTGGGGGTGGGCTTGCGGTCGCCGGGCCCCACGGGCGTGCTGGGGTTGACGATGACCACATCCTGCCCCCGCATGGCAGCGGCCAGGGCCTCTTGCTCCGCCAGGAACTTGGAGCGCTTGTACGGCCCCGGGAGCTCTTCCAGACAGACCGGCGTCGTCTCGGTCCCCGGCGATCCGTCCGGCGGGATCCCCAGGGCCCCGACGCTGCTGGTGTGGACGACCCTTGGGACGCCGGCCCTGCGGGCCGCGCCAAGCACGTTGCGGGTCCCGTCCACGTTGATGGCCATCATGGCGCCCGGATCCGGTACCCAGAGTCTGTAGTCCGCGGCCGCATGGAACACGGCGTCACACCCCCGGGCACAGGCCGCCACCGCGCCTTCGTCCCGAAGGTCCCCCGGGACGACCTCCACGGCGGGATGGGAGGGGAGAAAGCGTTCGCTGCCGCTGCGGACCAGGCACCGGACCTGGACCTTCCGCTCTATCAGGAGCCCCAGGAGATTGCCTCCGACGAATCCCGTCGCGCCTGTGAGCATCACCCGCATGGCCTTCACCGCCCGGCGGCCGGCCTTCCGGAGACAAAGGCCAGATATCGCCCCAGGGCCATGAGGGGGAAGCAATTCCGGTAGTTGTGGTACCGGATCATGAAGTACTTGGGGAAACCGGTGCCCGTGAACGCCTCTTCCGACCACGAGCCGTCCTCCTCCTGGTGAGCCAGGAGGTATTGGATCCCGCGGGAGGCCTCCCCGCTTCCCCCTTCCCCCGCCGCCAGCAGCGCCATGATGGCCCACGCCGTCTGGGAGGGCGTGCTGGGACCCGTTCCCCGAAGCTCGGGACGCGCGTACGAGTCGCACGTCTCCCCCCAGCCCCCATCCCAGTTCTGATGCGCCTTCAGCCAACGGACGGACTTGCGGATCCACGGTGCCTGCATGTCCTCGCCGATGGAGGCCAACCCCAGGAGGACCGACCAGGTGCCGTAGATGTAATTGACCCCCCAGCGCCCCCACCAGCAGCCGTCGGGCTCCTGGATCTCCTTGAGGAATGCTATGGCCCGCCGGGCAATGGGATCCGCCACGCCCCGTCCGAATTGCCCCATCAACTCCAGGACGCGGCCCGTGAGATCGGCGGTAGGCGGGTCCAGGTTGGCCTCCAGGTCTGCGAATGGGATCCGGTTGAGGAACGCCTTGTCGTTGTTCACGTCGAAGGCCCCCCAACCGCCGTTGCGGCTTCGCATGCCCAGGACCCACCGGATTCCCCTGCGGATTCGTTCGTCGGACTCGGGATCGGGGTCCGGCCACAGGCGCTTGAGGGTCATGAGGACCACCGCCGAGTCGTCCACGTCGGGATACCAGTTATTGGCGAACTCGAACGCCCATCCCCCGGGAGGCAAAGAGGGGTTCTTCACCTGCCAATCCCCGCCCTGGAAGATCTGCTGATCCAGGAGCCAGCGCCTGGCCCGCACCAGTGCCGGGTGGTCTTGGGGCAGTCCGGAATCCAACAGGGCGATACACGTCAGAGGCGTATCCCAGACCGGGGAGATGCACGACTGGAGGCGGAGCCTGCCGTCCCCCCGGAGCTCGAATCCTTCCAGGGCGCTCAGCCCCTTTCGAATCACGGGATGGTCCACGGGATACCCCAGACAGGTCAAGGCCAAGATGGCGTTGACCATGGCCGGCTGGATCCCCCCCCAGTCCCCGGTGGCCTCCTGGTGCTCCACGATCCATGCTTCCACCCGCTTGAGGGCCTTTGGCCGGAACGGGCGGATTCCCGAGCGCTCCACCCCCTTGAGCAGGCTGTTGAGCACCAGGAAGAACCCCTCCCAGGAGAGATGATCGGGCCGCGGCCTCGACGATGCCCGGCGGCCGGGGCCTGTCAGTTCCTCTACGCCCAGTGACGGGGGCAGGGGGACGACGGGGCGATGGTCCAGGAGGACGGATATGGGGATCAAGGTGGCCCTGGCCCAACTGGAGAAATCGTACACCGAGACCGGGAACCAGCCGGGCAGGAGGATCATCTCCACCGGCAGCGCGGGCAGGCGGCACCAGGGATACTGGCCGAAGAGGGCCAGGAAGATCCGGGTGAAGATCCGCGTCGCCTCGATGCCGCCTCGCTCCAGGATGACCTCACGGGCCCGCTCCATCCGGAGATCGTGGGGAGAGATGCCCGCCAGCTTCAGCGCGAAGTACGCCTCGGTGGTCGTGCTCACCTCCGGGGGCCCATCATGGTAGATGGCCCAGGATCCGTCCTGCCTCTGGTGGTCCAGGATATACCGGGCCATCTGCTGCTCCCTGTCCCTGTCCTCGATGCCCAGAAACCGGAACAGCATCAGGTATTCGGCCGTGATGGTGACGTTGGACTCGAGCTCGTACCACCAGTACCCCTCGGGGCTCTGATCCCTGAGGAACCGGCTCTGGGCCCGGGAGATGGAGCACAGGAGATCCCGGGCGGAGGGGATCGACTGCTCCCCTGGGGCCGACGGCACGGCCAGGACCTGCCTCGCGATCATGCCAAAGCTCCTCCTCGGACGATGTGCAATTCGGGTCATGATAAAGAAAAAGGGACGCACTGTCCAGGGGAGGCGGCTGCGAGCGGCATTGCCCATGTGCCGCGATCATGATAATATTGTTTGAATTTAGGGCCTGC
>CAZEPJ010000023.1:0-54388 GCA_964514105.1 uncultured Desulfarculaceae bacterium
CCGGGCGGGGGGGCCGGCGTCCGGCGATGGGGGCGGTCGCGCGCTCCCCCACCTCCTTCCGGAGGAACTCCAGGATCTGGAGCTCTGTCAGATGGGTCCCCGGCTGGAGCTGCATGCACACGACGTAAGCTGCCCCCGGTTTCCTCGGACAGGGAAACATGGATGCCCCATGCCGTAACATGCGGTACGTGTTCAAGAAGGGCATTCGTTCTTGGAGAGGAGTCTTCTCGATCTCATCGATGTCCGCCAAAAACCAGAGGGGGTTCGCCCATGCGACGTCCTCCCTTCCGGTTAAAGTCCCTCCAACGGCCTCCAACAGGGGCCCGGGGAAACCCGACCATGGGCCATGGACGCTGAAAAGGATCTCCAACCGTGAGGGAATCGCAGCATACCGTGAGGGACGCGCCAGGAAGCACGCGCCCCCCCGGGCAGGGGGCGATCCAATGCATTTACAGGGCGGAGTCGAGGCCCTACAATAGGGGCCTCGTTCAGGGACGGGCACTTCTGCGCAGGGGAGGACTCCGGACATGGCCTACGAATTCATCCAGGTGGAGAAACAGGGGCACCTCACCATCCTCACCATGAACCGGCCCGACGTAATGAATGCCCTTCATCCGCCGGCGTGCAAGGAGATGGACGAGGCCTTCGAGGATTTCTCCAACGACCCGGAGAGCTGGGTGGCCATCGTGACCGGCGCCGGGGACAAGGCGTTCTCGGCCGGCAACGACCTCAAGTGGCAGGCCCGGCACGGGGGGCAGGCCCTCCGCCAGGGGCTGGACGCCCTCAAAGGGCGGTTCGGGGGGATCACCCAGCGCTTCGACTGCTTCAAGCCGCTTATCGCGGCGGTCAACGGCCTGGCCCTGGGAGGTGGGTTCGAGATCGCCCTGGCGTGCGACATCATCGTGGCCTCGGAGGGCGCCAGCTTCGGCCTGCCCGAGCCCCGCGTGGGCATGATCGCCGGGGCGGGCGGGGTCCACAGACTCCCCCGGCAGATCCCGTACCACCTGGCCATGGGGCTCATCCTGACGGCCCGACGCATCTCGGCCGCAGAGGCATTCCGGATGGGCCTCGTCAACGAGGTGGTCCCCCAGGATCAGCTCATGGTCGCGGCCCGGCGCTGGGCGTCCGACATCCTGGCGTGCGCCCCCCTGGCCATCCGCGCCAGCAAGGAGGCCGCCACCCAGGGGCTGGGCTCCCCCCTGGAGGCGGTGGTGGGCAGGCAGTTTCCCGGCATCGCGGCCATGGCCGCCTCCGAGGACTTCGTGGAAGGGCCCAAGGCCTTTGCCGAGAAACGCAAGCCCCAGTGGAAGGGGAGATAGGGGCGCGTGGCGAGTCACGGGTTGGGATGGCCGAGAGTGAAGACCCATATGGCGCGTTGGTGGGAGTGATAAGGATGGTGGGTGTTCGAAGAGAGATCCGGGAGATGGCGCAGTGGCTCGCGGAGGTGCGGCATGATCTGCATGCCCACCCGGAGCTCAAGTTCCAGGAGCATCGGACGGCCCAACGGGTGGCCGACGCCCTCGAGGGGTGGGGGCTGGAGACCCGAGCCGGGGTGGGTCGCACCGGCGTCCTGGGCCTCTGGAGGAGCGGCACGGCAGGGCCGTTCCTGGGGCTCAGGGCGGACATGGATGCCCTGCCCATCCAGGAGGCGGGCGACCGCGCCCATGCGTCCCGGACCCCCGGCATCATGCATGCCTGCGGGCACGACGCCCACGTGACCATGCTCCTGGGCGCCGCCCGCTATCTGGCTGAGCGGGGAGGGCCCGCCCGGGGAGGGGTCAAGTTCATCTTCCAGCCCGGGGAGGAGGGCGGTGGCGGGGCGCGCCTCATGGTGGAGGACGGCGCCCTGGCCGATCCCCCCCTGGCGCGCGTCCTGGCCCTCCACGCGTGGCCCAGCCTCCGGGTCGGGCAGTTCGGGTACACGTGTGGGGCGGCCCTGGCCTCGGTGGACGACTTCGTGATCCGGATCCTGGGCCGGGGGGCCCACGCGGCCCATCCCCATCAGGCCCGGGACCCCATCCTGGCGGGCACGGCACTGATCCAGGCCATTCAGGGCATCGTGAGCCGCTCCACCAACCCGCTGGATTCGCTGGTGGTGAGCGTCACCACGTTTCATGCGGGCACGGCCCACAACATCATCCCCGAAGCGGCGGAGATCACGGGTACCATCCGCAGCCTCCGGGAGGCCGTGCGGGAGGAGACCCACGAGGCCGTGCGCCGCGTGGCGCGGGGGGTGGCCGAAGCCCACGGGTTGGAGATCGCCGTCGAGATCCACCGGGGTTACCCGGTCCTTCGAAACGACGACGCCGTGGTCTCCTTCGCAGCCGGACTGGCGCGGGATATGGTGGGCCCGGACAATACCGTGGAGCTTCCCGCTTCCATGGGCTCCGAGGACTTCTCCTACTTCCTGGAGCGCTGCCCCGGGGCTTTTCTGGTCGTCGGCTGCGGCCGGCCCGAAGGAGAATCCCCCATGCTCCACACGCCCCAGTTCGACGTGGACGACTCCATGCTCCCCTTCGGGGTGGAGTTCCTGGTCCGATCGGCGGAGGCGTTCCTGGGTTGATGTGGCCAGGGGAATCGACGGGGCTTGACACGTTCGGGGAAGGAGGGAGGAATGGCCAGGCACAAGAAGATCGAGCGAAGGCGGGAGCTTGAGAGGCGCTGGAGGCGGAAGAAGAAGCGGGCGAAGCTCAAGGCCACGGGGAAATCAAGGGGCTGAGGGCGGCTCGCGGCAGCGGCCTGGGGGTTTGTGGGCCGAGCTCCGTTGAGGACAGGAGCGTTCCGCGCAGCAACGGGCGACTCGCAACGGACCGATGAACCAAAGGCCGACCCTTAGGGGCCGGCCTTTGGCGTTTCCGCGACTTGCACCCCTCAGCCCCAGACCTTGACCAGCACCGGGGCCAGGATCAGGGAGATGACCGACATGAGCTTGATGAGGATGTTCATGGTGGGGCCGGATGTGTCCTTGAAGGGATCGCCCACCGTGTCCCCGATCACCGCGGCCTTGTGACAGTCGGAGCCCTTGCCGCCCATGTTTCCCTGCTCGATGTACTTCTTGGCGTTGTCCCAGGCCCCTCCGGCATTGGCCATGAACAGGGCCATGAGCACGCCCACGATGTTGGCCCCCACCAGAAAGCCGCCCAATGACTCCTTGCCGATGATGAACCCGACAGCCACGGGGGAGAGCACGCCGAAAAGCCCCGGGGCGATCATGTAATGCAAGGCGGCCTTGGTGGCGATGTCCACGCATGTGGCCGGATCCGGGTCGGCCTTTCCCTCCATGAGTCCCTTGATCTCCCGGAACTGTCTTCGGATCTCCTCCACGATGGCGAAGGCGGCCTTGCCCACCGCGGTCATGGTCATGGAGGCGATGATGAAGGGCACGATCCCGCCCAGGAATACCCCAATGATGACCTTGGCGTCGGTGATGTCGATGGTCGGGGTGTTGGACGCCTGGCCGTAGGCAACGAACAGGGACAGGGCGGTCAGGGCCGCGGAGCCAATGGCGAACCCCTTGCCGATGGCCGCGGTGGTGTTCCCCAGGGCGTCCAGGGAGTCCGTGATCTTCCGGGTCTCGGGGCCGAGATGGGACATCTCGGCGATCCCGCCCGCGTTGTCCGCGGTGGGGCCGTACGCATCCACGGTCATGGTCACCCCCACGGTGGCGAGCATGCCCACGGCCGAGATCCCGATCCCGTACATCCCCGCCGACATATACGCGATCCACATGGCCACGCAGATCCCCACGATCGGCAGGGCCGTGCTCACCATGCCCACGGAGAGCCCGGAGATGATGACCGTGGCCGGCCCGGTCTTGGAGGAGTCCGCGATGTCACGAACCGGCTTGGCCGAGGTGTAGTACTCGGCCAGGAGCCCGATGATCACCCCCACCACGAGCCCGCTCACCACGGCCCAGAACACCCCCATCGGCAGCCCCAGCCCGTTCTGAATGATCAGGGTCAGGATGATCAGGATGGCGCCGCCGATGAAGGTGGAGTATCGAAGCGCGTTCTGCGGGCCCAGGCCCTTGAGGATCTTGATGGAGAAGACGCCCACGACCGATGCGATCAGACCCGCCATCACGACGAGCAGCGGCATGGCCATGTACAGGTACTTCACTGCCCACTCGCTTTTCCCCGGGAAAAGCTTCAGGAGTTCCGGGCTGATGGCCATGGTGGCACCGATGGCGATGGTGGCGATGATGGAGCCCACGTACGACTCGAAGATGTCCGCGCCCATGCCCGCGATGTCGCCCACGTTGTCGCCCACGTTGTCCGCGATCACGCCGGGGTTTCGCGGGTCATCCTCGGGGATCCCGGCCTCCACCTTGCCCACCAGGTCCGAGCCCACATCCGCGGCCTTGGTGTAGATGCCTCCGCCCATGCGGGCAAAGAGCGCGATGGAACTCGCCCCCATGGCATACCCGTTGATGTAATTGGCCGTGTTCGCATCCGCGCCGTAGACCAGAAACCAGATCCCCACGCCCAGGACGCCCAGGGCCGCCACGGAAAGACCCATGACCGACCCGCTCATGTACGAGACGATGAGGGCCTGATCCATCCCCTGCTGGTTGGCGGCCCAGGCCGTACGGGAGTTCCCCTTGGTGGAGGCGCGCATTCCGAAGAAGCCGGCGAACATGGAGCACAGCGCCCCGGTCAGGAAGCAGACCGCCGTCTGCCAGTTGATCCCCAGGCTGAGCAATATGAACACGATCACCACGAAGACGGCCAGGGTCATGTATTGCCGCTTGAGAAAAGCCATGGCGCCCTGGAAGATGTAGCCTTCGATCCTCTTCATCAGATCCGTGCCGTTGGGCTGTTTCGCGAGCCACAGGTAAATGAACACCGCGACCAGCAGCCCCCCGATTCCAAAAAACGGTGCCGCATTGGTGAGACCCAGCATGCTCCCTTTCCCTCCTTAGGTGGATGATATCCCCTTCGCTCGGTCGCTTCCGCCCTCTAGGCCTGGCAATGGGAAGGCGTGTGAAAGAGCCGCATGGCCTCCTGTGCCCCCCTCTGTGTCAGCACCCGCAGGCCCTCCACAGCGCGCTCCAGGGCCCCCTCCATGACGGCCCACTCCTCCTCCCCGAAAGGCTCCAGCACGTAGTCCGTGGCCTCCATCCCAGCAGGAGGACGCCCGATGCCGATCCGCATGCGCATGAACCGATCGCTTCCCAGGACCTCCATGATGGAACGGACGCCTCTGTGCCCCCCATCACCTCCTTTCAGCTTGAACTTGAGCCGCCCCAGTGTCAGGTCCAGGTCATCATGGGCCACCACCAGGCAGGAGGGGTCGCAGCGCTCCTCACGCATGAGCGCGCGCACCGCCGCCCCGCTGAGATTCATGTACGACCGGGGCTTGGCCAGGACCATGCGTTCGCCGGCCCAAACCCCCCTGGCCCACGCCACCTGCGCCGTCCGCCGGGCAATGCGCAGCCCGCTGTCCGCGCACAGCCGATCCACCAACAGAAAGCCGACGTTGTGTCGGGTCCGAGCATACCGGGGTCCGGGGTTTCCCAGGCCCACCACGCACCACATGGGAGGTCCTCTCTACTCGCCCCCTTCGGCCTCTCCCTCTTGCGCGGGCGCCTCCTCAGGCGTCTCACCGCCGCGGACGGCCTCCTTGGCCGCCTCCATGACCGTGGCGACGGCCGCCCCGGGCTCCGTGATCACGTGCAGTTCAGACGGCAGGCGCAGGTCCCGCACGTGCAGGGTGCCGCCGATCTTCAAGCCGGTGCAGTCGGCCTCGATCTGTTGGGGAATCTGCTCGGGGAGGCAGGAGATCTCCAGGGTCCGCATGAGCTGGCTGAGCATGCCGCCCTGGGTGACCCCCTCCGCCTGACCCGTCAGGACGATGGGCACGTCCACCCGGATGGCCTCCTCCAGGGAGACCTCGTAGAGGTCCACGTGGCGAAGCCGCCCCGTGGCCGGCTGGTACTCGCAGGTCTTCACCATGACCAGCTTGGTCTGCAGCGCCTCTCCGTCCTTGACCCTGAGGTCCACCAGGACGTTATCCCCGGCGGCCAGGACCCGCCTCATGTCCGTGGGCCTCACCGAGATGGGCAGGGATGAAGACATGTGGGGGCCGTACACGATGGCGGGGACCCATCCTTGGGCCCGTAGGCGCCTGGAGGGGCCTTTCCCGAAGGCCTTGCGGACATCCCCTTCGAGTTGAACGCGTTCCATTGCCTCACTCCTCTCTTTCAGACGAACAGCGAACTGACCGAGCGTTCGTCGTAGATCCTCCGAATGGCCTCCGCCAGCAGCGGGGAGACCGACAGGTACTTGATCTTGGGGCAGGCCAGGGCCCGCTCGCTCAGGGGGATGGTGTTGGTCACCACCACTTCCTTGAGAGCCGACTGCTCGATACGTTCCATGGCCGGGCCCGAGAGCACGGGATGGGTGCACGCGGCGTAGACCGCCCGCGCCCCCCTGCGGGTCAGGGCCTCGGCCGCCTGGGTCAAGGTCCCGGCCGTGTCGATCATGTCGTCCAGGATCAGGGCCCCCTTGCCCTCGACGTCTCCGATGATGTTCATGGCCCGGGCCTCGTTGATCCCCTCTCGCCGCTTGTCGATTATGGCCAGGCTGATCTGAAGCCGCTTGGCAAACGCCCGGGCGCGTTCCACTCCCCCCGCGTCGGGCGAGACGATCACCAGATCGTTGAGGTAGTGGGTTCGGATGTACTCCAGGAGCACGGGGGCGGCAAACAGGTGGTCGAAGGGGATGTTGAAGAAGCCCTGGATCTGGCCGGCATGCAGGTCCATGGAGAGGACCCGGTTGGCCCCGGCAGCGGTGATGAGGTCGGCGACCAGTTTGGCCGAGATGGGCACCCGCGGGGCCACCTTGCGATCCTGCCTCGCGTAGCCGTAATACGGGATGACGGCCGTGATGCGCCGGCTGGAGGCCCGCTTGAGGGCGTCGATCATGATGAGGAGCTCCATGATGTTGTGGTTCACAGGGGGGCATGCGGACTGCAGGACGAATACGTCCGCCCCCCGCACGTTCTCCTCGATCTCCACGAAGACCTCGCCGTCGCTGAAGGTCCTGACCTTGGCCTGCCCCAGGGGGATCTCCAGGTGCTCGCAAATCTCCTTGGCCAAGGCCGTGTTGGAATTGCCCGCGAAGAGCCTGAGCCGCTCGGACATGCCGGAGTCCCTCCCTCGGAAAATGACTTGTCACAACCCCGGGCCGGCATCAAGAAGCCGGCGCGCGGGCCCCCGACTGCACTGCCAAGCCGATCTTCTCAGCGTCCCCGTAAGCGGTGAGAACGGCCCGCTCGATTCGCTCGCGCAGGCCGCCGTCGACGGGAAAGACGACGTCCCTGTGACCCCCGCCCCTGGTGCGGCGGCTGGGCATGGCCACGAAGAGCCGCTCCTTGCCTCGAATGACCCGCAGGTTCGTGACCACCAGGCAGCCGTCCAGCTCGATGGCGGCGTACGCCTTGAGTCGATCCTCCCCGACGGGAAAGACCCGCACACGGGTGACATCCATCCCGCGCATCCCCGAGCCGACGCTCCTCATCCCTTTCCCGGACTGCACCAGACCCGCTCCCCACCCTCCCGTGGGAGCGAAGCGGCGGCCCTTCGGGCGCTTTGCTCGTCCGCGAAGATGCCGAAGACCGTCGGTCCGCTCCCCGACATGAGGACACCCGAGGCTCCCACTTCCTGAAGACGCCTCTTGGCGCGGGAGACCCACGGGTGGGCGCAGGCCGTCACGGATTCCAGGTCATTGTGCAGGAGCTCGACGACGTCCTGCAGTCCATCGAGAAACCGCGGAATCTTAATGTTTTTTGGAGGCCTTGTCAATCCCAAATCCAGGCGCTGGTAAGCCCAGCGGGTGGACACGGACCAGCCCGGGAAGATCAGGACATACCAGATGGGCGGGAGGGCCGGTGCGGCCTCGAGCCGCTCGCCGATCCCCCGGGCCACGGCCGGCCGGCCCCCCAAGAAGAAGGGGACGTCGGCGCCCAGCCGCAGGGCCCAGCGTGTCAGGTCTTCCAGGGGCACCTTGCCTCCCTGCATCTCGTTGAGCCCCAGGAGGACCCCGGCGGCATCGCTGCTGCCGCCTCCGAGCCCCGCCCCAACGGGGATCCGTTTGGTCAGATGCATCTCCAGGCCAAAACGATTGCCCGTCTGCTCCTGGAACAGCCGGGCCGCCCGCCAAACCAGGTTCGTCTCGTCCACGGGGAGCCGGGGATCGTCGCAACGAAGATGCAGTCCGCTGCCGGCCGTCCGGTGCAGGACGAGTTCGTCCTCCAACCCCAGGGGCTGCATGAGCGTCACCAGTTCGTGGTAGCCGTCGGGACGTTTGCCCAGCACCCGCAGGTAGAGATTGACCTTGGCCGGGCAGGCCGTGCGAAAGCTGTCCATCCAGACTCCCGCCAAAAAACAAACCAGGGGCGGGGGCCGACCCGATCCCCGGGCCGACCCCATCCCCTGCCGCAGCTTCCGTTCGATTCCCGACCTCGGGCTCCCGTGCCGCCGCTGGCGGCACGGGAGCCCAGAGGTCTTGCTTGCGCCTACTCCTTGGGATGGACCACCACGTAGCGGCGCGACTTGCCCCTCTGGACCCAGATGAGCACGGTGTCCTTGCCCGCCTGGGAGAGGATCTTCTGGTAGTCCTTGACGCTTCGAACCGCCTGATGCTCCATCTCGTGGATCACGTCGCCCCGCTGCAGTCCGGCCTTGGCAGCCGGGCTGCCGGCCTTCACATTGGCGATGAGCACGCCCTCGGACTTCTCGATCCCCATGCGCTCGGCCATCTCCGCCGTCAGGTCCTGGACGGTGAGGCCCAGGCGATCCTCCTTGGGCTGGGTGGGCGCGCCGGATGCCGCCTCCCCCTCGGTGGGGCGCTCCCCGAGCTCCAGGGTGAGCGTCTTCTCCTTCCCCTCTCGCCACACCACCACCTTGACCCGTTTTCCCGGCTGGAGCCGAGCCACCGTGTTGAGCAGGTCCCGGGTGTCCTTGATGGCCTTGCCGTCCACCTCCAGGATCACGTCTCCCTTGAGGATGCCCGCCTTGTCGGCGGGTTCTCCCTCCATGACGCGCCCCACCAGGGCCCCCCGCTCCTCCTTGAGGCCGAACTTCTCGGCCAGTCCGGGCTCCCACTGCTGAATCTGCACCCCCAGCCAGCCCCGGGTGACCTTCCCCTTCTCCCGGAGCTGCGGGAGCTCGTCCTTGGCCATGTTGATGGGAATGGCGAACCCGATGCCCTGCCCCGAGGCCACGATGGCGGTGTTGATCCCCACCACGTCGCCCCGCAGGTTGAACAGCGGCCCGCCGCTGTTTCCCACGTTGATGGCTGCGTCGGTCTGGATGAAGTCGTCATACGGCCCCGATCCGATGACCCGCCCCTTGGCCGAGACGATGCCCAGGGTGACGGTGTGCTCCAGGCCGAAGGGGTTTCCGATGGCGATGACCCAGTCGCCCACCCGCAGGACGTCCGAATCGCCCAGGGCCGCGGCCGGGAGATCCTTGGAGGGCTCGATCTTGACCAGGGCCAGATCCGTGTTGGGGTCCGTGCCCACCACCTTGCCGGGGTACTCCTCCTTGCCCGACAACTTGACGGTGATCTCGTCGCTCCCCTCCACCACATGGTTGTTGGTGAGGATGTATCCGTCCCGGCTGATGATCACGCCCGAGCCCAACCCCTTCTGCTCGAACTCCTTGGGCATCTGGTCGCCGAAGAACCGTTCGAAGAAGTCACGAAACGGGTCCCGCTCGCCCTGGGGGCCCCGGGGGAACTGCCGGAGGCCGGGGCGCGAGACCTTCTTGCTCACCTGGATGTTGACCACCGTTCCCTTGAGTCCGTCGACCAGATCGGCGATGGCCGGAAGACCCATGGCCACCTTGGGTGCGCCACCGGCTTCGGACTCCTTCCAGAAGGTCTTGCCGTGGGCCGCCGTGGCGCCGCCCCCCCAAAGCAAGCCCCACGCCACAACGGCCACCATAGCCCCCCAGCCCCAATGCCGGTAAACCCCATTGCGTCGGTTCATCTGCAAGATGCCTCCTGCCAGCGATTGTCCAACAGCGACTCTGTCCTCATCATACCTCCCCGGGACCTCCGGGGCGAAGCCCTCGGGCCGGGACCCCGCCCTACCCCTTGACGGCCCTGACGTATCGCATGCGAAGCTCGGCCAGCAGGGTCTCCAGATGGCCCTGTTCCTCGGAGGTGAGATTCCCCCTGGTCTTCTCCTTGAGCATGGCCAGGGTGTCGATGAAATACTTGGCCATGGGGAGGTTCCGCTCGGCCTGCTGGCTCTCCGGGTGGGGGAGGTCCCCCAGAAAGAGCAACGCCTGCTGAAAGAAGAAGAAGGTCAGGAACGCGGAGAAAGTCGGCTCCGGCAGGGGTACGTCGCCCTCCGGAGGGCCGGGGGGCTGCTCCGCCTGGGTCTTTCTGGTCTCCTCCGGCTGGCTCGCCCTCTGTGCCGAGGCATCCCCTTGCCCACCCGGCGAAAAGGCGCGGCGATCCCTGACCGTGAAACCCTTGCCCTCCTGTTCCTCTGCCATGTCCTTCCCTCCCGAGCATGGATTGCAGCCGCCAGGCGGGCGCGGCGCATGGATCCCTCGACCCTAGGGTCGAGGGGGCGCCGCCTCCGCCATCGCCGCTCCGGCCAAACCCTCCAGGGCCCTCGATGCCCTGCCCACCCCGTCCTGGTCGCCCAAACGCTGGTACGCCCGGCGGGCCTCGTGCCAGCGCCCCAGCTCCTCGGCCCGCCGGGCCAGGTCGGCCAGCTCCTGGGGTGGGGCCCCGGTGCCGTCGCCCAGGGCGCCCGCCTGGTCGAAAAGGAGCAGGTCGCCCGTGGCCACGGCCGCCTCACGGACCCGCTGCAGGCCGTCTGCGTCCCGGGCCCGAAGGTAAAACGCCGCGGCGTCGTGGAGCCGCCGGGCCTCCAGGTACCTGTCCCCCCACCGGGCCGCCTCCTCCTCGGGTGTCTTGGGGGAGAAGAGGATCTCCTTTCGTCTGAGGAAGTCGGGCCCTTTCAACGCGTCTCTCCTGGGTGGCTGGCCCCAGCCCCTCCCCCTGCCAGGGCCTTCCAGCAGAAGCGGATTCGCTGGAAGACCGTCACATGGGTGAGAAGGGCCAGGAGGCCCAAGGCCCAGGGCATGAGGTGAAGGAGGGCCCCGGCGGCGAGGAGCAGAATCCGCTCCGGCCGTTCCATCCATCCCACGGTGCAGCTCGGCACAAAGCACTCGGCCCGGGCCCGTGCATACGGGATGAGAACCGTTCCCAGGATGGCCAGGCAGCACAGGGCCACCAACCCCCCCTGGCCCGCCGCCGCGTAGTGGAGCAGGACCCCCATGAGCAGCAAGAGATCCGAACAGCGGTCAACGAGGGAGTCGAGAAAGGCGCCGAACTCGTTGACCCCCCCCCGGACCCGGGCCACCCCCCCATCGAGCATGTCGAAGAGCCCCGCTGCCAGCACGACCAGGCCGGCTGCCGTGAACTGCCCCTTCCACAGGAGCAGCGAGGCCACGGCATTGACGCCCAGCCCCGTGAAGGTCAAGGCATTGGGGGAGACCCCCCAACGGTCCAGCTGACGAAAGAGGGGCCCTCCCAGGCGTTCCAGGTGCGATTTGACCAAGGGCCCAATCATCCCATCACATGCCCCCCAGGTCCAGGGTCACGCTGTACCCGTACGACCTGCGCTGGATGACGAGCCGCAGGGTCGTGTGCCTCAGGGCCCGGGCAATGGCCTTCTCGTAGTCCTCAAGCCCTCGGATCTCCTGCTCGTTGACTTGGCGGATGAGGTCTCCGGGGCGGACCCTCGCCCGATCGGCCAGTCCCTGGGGCTGGACCTCGGTGACCACCGCCCCGCCGTCCCGCGCCAGGTCGAACTCGCGGCGACGGGCCGGTGTGACGGCCTCCACGATCATGCCCAGGCGTTCCTCGGCCGACCGCATGATCTCTTTGGGGTTGGGGGGCTCGGCCTTGACCTGCACGCTGCGCTGTTTGCCTTCCCGCAGGAAGGTGACTTCGATGGTGCTATGGGCCGTGTACCCCGCCAGGGCCTCCTGGAAGTCCTCCCGTGACAGGACCATGCCCTGGCCCACGGCCGTGAGCAGGTCTCCCTTGCGCAGACCCGCCTTGGCCGCTGGCCCCCCGGGCGCCACGTGGGTCACCAGGACCCCGCGCCTGCCCTCGACGCCGAAGGAGCGCGCCAGCGGTTCATCCAGCGACTGGACCTCGGCGCCGATCCATGCGGGCTTCACCTCCCCGTACTGGATGATCTCCTGGAAGATGCGCCGGGCCCGGTCGATGGGGATGGCGAATCCCACCCCCTGCGCCTTCTGATAGATGGCCGTGTTGATGCCGATCAGTTCGCCGTCGATGTTCAGGAGGGGCCCTCCGCTGTTTCCCGGATTGATGGCCGCATCCGTCTGAATGAAGTCCCGGTAGACCCGCGGCTCGGTACGCACAGACCGGTTGAGGGCGCTGATGACCCCGGTGGTCACCGTGTGGGACAGGCCCAGGGCATTGCCGATGGCCACCACCGTCTCCCCGATCATCAGATCGTCCGAGCGGCCCATGGGGATGACCGGGAGGGTCTCGCGGCTCTCGATGCGCAGGACCGCCAGGTCCGACGGAGGGTCGGCCCCGACCAACTGGGCCGGGAACTCCCGCTGGTCCGAGAGGACCACGCGGATGGCGCTGGCGTCCTGCACCACATGCTCGTTGGTGAGGATGAAGCCCTTGGGATCCACGATGACTCCGGAGCCCAGGTTGGCGCGCTCCCGGTACCGGGGGAAGGGCGAGAGGAAGTCCCGGAAGAACTCGTCGAAGAGGGACCCCCGGGGCAGATCGGGAAAGGGGCCGCGTGGCCCCACGCCCTTCTGCTCCGTGCTCACATTGACCACCGCCGGGCTCGCCCGTTCCACGGCGCGCACGATGGCGCTTCGCCTGAGCTCCGATGCGGAGGCCTGGGCCGCCCAGGCCCCACCTCCCAGCACGAACGCTGCCGCCAGCATGGCCCGGGCCGCCCGCGGCGTCCTTGGCAACATGGCTGCCTTCCCACCCTGTCTGAGATCTGCCCTTCGCTCTGACAATGCGAAATGATTATAGAATCTTGCCTGCAAGGTGTCAAGGCAGGCCCTGGCGGGATGCATGAGGCCGGGGCCTGTGTGCTATACTCCATGACCTGTGGCCGTGGGATTGCCCCATCCTCCCAATGGTCACGCCGAGGGATTCCATGCCGCCCATGATTCTGCCCATCCCCGTCCGATGGTGGCCCAGTCCCCACTTCACGCCGGGGCGGAGCGCCCCCGTGGAGCTCGTCATCGTCCACGCCATCAGCCTTCCGCCTGGGGTCTTCGGCTCCGGCCATGTCATCGATCTTTTCATGGGGCGCCTCGACCCCGGGCGCCATCCCGCATACGGCCCGTTGGCGGGGATCCGGGTGTCCAGCCATTTCTTCGTGGAACGCAACGGGACCGTCCATCAATTCGTGGACACGGACGACACGGCGTGGCACGCCGGGGAGAGCGCCTACCAGGGGCGAAGCCATTGCAACGACTTCTCCATCGGCATCGAGCTGGAAGGGGATCAGATCCACCCCTTCTCCCCCCGGCAGTACGAGGCCCTGGCCCAGATCTGCGGGGCCACCATCCGGCGATATCCCGGGGTTACCCCGGAGTGCCTGGTGGGCCATAGCGAGGTGGCCCCCGGGAGAAAGTGGGACCCGGGGCCTTGCTTCGACTGGGCAGCGGCCCGGGAATGGCTGGGCCGAGCCTTGGGGGGGCCGACGTGAAAGCGCCCCTGGATGGAGTGGTCGGGCAGCTCCTCATGGTGGGTTTTCGTCCTCAGGAGGAGGCAGATCTCCTCTCCCTCGTCGCCCGGGAAGGGCTGGGGGGCCTGGTGCTCTTTCAACGCAATGCCGAGGATGCCATGGCCGTGGCCCGGCTCTGCCACCGACTGCGCCGGGCCGCGACCCATGGGCCCGTGGGCCTCCCCATCGTGGCCGTGGACCAGGAACTGGGGCGGGTGTGTCGCATCCGGACGGGTGTGACGCCCTTTCCCGGGCCGTCGGTGTTGGGCGACATCGACCGCCCAAGGACCACGGCCCGGGTGGCCCGATGGGTGGCCAGGGAACTGGGAGCGCTGGGCGTCACCCTCGATCTCGCGCCCGTTGCCGATTGCCCTGACACGGCCCCCCCCCCTTCCGTGCTGGAAGGACGGACCTTCGGGAGGGATCCGTCGCGGGTGGCGCGGCACGTGCGGGCCTGGGTGCGGGGATCCCAGGGCGGCGGTCTCGCGGCCTGCGCCAAGCACTTTCCCGGGCATGGGGCGGCGACGGAGGACAGCCATCGGACCCTGCCCACGGACGCCACCCCTTTGGCCGCCATGATGCGCCGGCACATCCAGCCATTCATGGCCGCCGTCCGGGCCGGTGTGGCCTCGGTCATGGTGGGGCACGTGGCGTACGAGGCGCTGGATCCCGGCGTCCCCGCCAGCCTCTCCCCCAGGGTCATCCAGGGGCTCTTGCGGGCGGCACTGGGCTTCCGGGGCCTGGTCCTCACGGACGATTTGGAGATGGGGGCGATGGGGGGGGGCCTGGACCCGCTGCGCTCGGCAATCCGGGCCCTGCAGGCCGGGGCCGACATGGCGCTGGTGGGAAGAAACTTGCGGGGCGAACTGCCCCTGGAGGCGCTCATCGACGGGCTCCGGGAGGCCCTTGCCGCTGGGGCCCTGCCTCGGGAGCGCGTCATCGACGCCTTGGGGCGCGTGGAGGCCTTCAAGAGGCAATGGATACCCGGCCAATGGGCGCCGCCCCCAGGCCCGCCGGTCACCAAGCGGGCCATGCATCTGGCCATCCGGCTGGGGCTACTGGGGCCGGCTGGGAAAGGAGGCCATTGAGTGGCGCGCGTCGTGACGGGGATGGAACGTCTCTTGGCGGACCCGCCGGATTGGCTGCGCCGTGGGGCCAGGGTGGGGCTTCTCATGCACCCCGCCTCGGTGGATTCGAACTACCGATTCATGGCGCAGAGGCTGCAGACGGCCTTTCCGGGCGCCCTGAGGGCCGTCTTCGGCCCCCAGCACGGGCTCTGGGGCGAGAAGCAGGACAACATGGTGGCCTCGGCCCATGAGGGCACGACGCCCTGGGGCGTCCCGGCCTTTTCGCTCTACGGCGACCTGCTGGCCCCCGAGGCCGACATGCTGGCGGGGCTGGACGTGCTCGTGGTGGACCTCCAGGACGTGGGCTGCCGGGTCTACACGTACCTGGCCACCCTGCTGGGGTGCATGGAGGCATGCGCCGCGGCCGGGGTGCGGCTCCTGGTGGCCGATCGCCCCAACCCCATCGGGGGCCTGGAGCTGGAGGGAAACCTCCTGACCCCGGCCATGGCCTCCTTGGTGGGGCCCCACCCCATCCCCATGCGCCACGGCATGACCCTGGGGGAGCTGGCGCTCATGGTGATGGCGGAGCGGGCCCTGGACCTGGACCTGGGCATCGTGCCCATGGCCGGATGGCGGCGCCGCGAGGGCTTCCATGAGACGGGGTTGCCCTGGGTGCCTCCCTCGCCCAATGTTCCCATTCCCGAGACCTGCTGGGTTTACCCCGGTCAGGTCCTCCTGGAGGGGACCAACCTGTCGGAGGGGCGCGGGACCACTCGCCCCTTCGAGGTCTTCGGGGCCCCGTTCATCGATCCCTTTCGGCTGACCCAACGGCTGGAGGCCAAGGATCTTCCGGGGGTGCGCTTTCGCCCCCTGTTCTTCGAGCCGACGTTTCACAAGTGGCAGGGACAGAGGTGCGGAGGGCTCCAGGTTCACGTGACCGACCCCGGGGCGTACCGGCCGTACCGGAGCACTTTGTGGATCCTGCACGAGATCCTCGGGGAGTGGGGCGATGCCCTGAAGTGGCGCCTCCCGCCCTACGAGTTCGAGAGGGAGCGCCTCCCCCTGGATCTCCTCCTGGGGGACGGGGAGGTGCGCAGGCGCCTCGAGGCCGGCGTGCCGCCCGATGAGATGGAGTCCCACTGGACGAAGGATCTGGAAGCCTGGAGAATGAGGAGAGAGGCGTATATTGTTTACCGCAACTGAGGTCGGCAAGGTCCATGTGATGGGGGTCGGGGGGACGGCCATGGCCGCCCTGGCGGCCATGCTCCAGGAGCTCGGCATCCGCGTGACGGGCTCGGACCAGGCGGTCTATCCCCCCATGAGCGATTTTCTGGCCCAACGGGGGATCCCGGTGCGGGAGGGCTTCGGGCCCCGGAATCTGGACCCGGACGTGGGCTTGGTGGTCATCGGCAACGCCATGTCCCGGGGAAACCCCGAGGTGGAGGCCGTGCTGGACAGCGGGGTCCCGTACGCATCCATGCCGGAGATGGTCAAGTGGTGGTTCCTGCAGGGGAAGCGATGCCTGGTGGTCACGGGGACCCACGGCAAGACCACGACCTCGGCCCTGCTGGCGTGGATCCTCCACTGCGCGGGTCGGGACCCGGGCATGCTGGTGGGGGGTATCCCCGCGGACTTCGGCTCGGGCTTTCGCCTCGGCTCGGGTCCCGACTTTGTCATCGAGGGAGACGAGTACGACACGGCCTTCTTCGACAAGCGGCCCAAGTTCGTCCATTACCTGCCCAGGATCGTCACCCTGGGGGCCCTGGAGTTCGATCACGCGGACATATATCGGGACATGGGCGAGATCATGGGCGCCTTCCGGGGTCTCATGCGCATCCTCCCACGGGGCGGCCGGCTCATCATCCACGAGGGAGACGCCAATGCCCGGGCCCTGGCCGCCGAGGCCCTGTGCCCGGTGATCACCTGTGGCCTGGAGCGGGATGCCCAGTGGCGGGCGGAGGGGATCCGGGTGGAGCATGGCCGGACGCTCTTTCGGGTCATCCACGAGGGGGAGGCGGCCGCGGAGTGCGCATGGAGCCTGGCGGGACGCCACAACGTGCTTAACGCCCTCCTGGCCATGGCAGCGGCCCACGAGGCCGGGGTCGCCGTGCAGGAGGCCGCCGGGGCCGTGGGAACCTTTCACGGGGTCAGGCGGCGGCTGGAGCGCCTGGGCCAGGCGGGGGGGGTGACGCTCTACGACGACTTCGCCCACCACCCGACGGCCATCCAGGCCAGCCTGGAGGCGTTGAGGTCGCACCACCCGGCGGCGCGCATCTGGGCCGTGCTCGAGCCCCGCAGCAACAGCCTGTGCCGCAACGTGTTCCAGGCGGCGCTGCCCCGGGCCTTGGAGGGGGCCGACGGGGTGATCCTGGCGTCGGTGCACCGGGCGGAGCGCCTGGCCCCGGATCAACGGCTCGACCCGCAGGCCGTGGTGATGGACCTGCGCGCCCGAGGGCGGCAGGCCCGGTACCTCCCCTGCCTGGAGGAGCTGGTCTCCTTCCTGGCGTCCCAATGCGCGGCCGGGGACGTGGTCTGCATCATGAGCAACGGAGGGTTCGGGGGGATCCAGGGGCGCCTCATGGAGGCCCTGGGCGGGGCGTCGGGCTCCCGCAAGACGGACAGCGGGGTTGTCTCGTCGTGAGACCTGGCGCAAGTGCACGGATGCATTGGAATGATCTCCGGGTCGGCCGCCGCCGGAGCAGACCACTGAACCGCCACTTGGTTTGCGGGCAAGGCCCGCGTTGGGAGGTCTCATGAGGCCCGCAAGACCCCTTGCGCCATTCATTCTGGCGGCAGGTTTCTTTCTCCCAGCCGCTGTTCCAGCCGCCCCGGGTTCCCCCCAGGTCACCCGGCTGCCCAACGGCCTCACCGTGATCCTTCAGGAGGACCGTTCGGCGCCGGTGGTCGCCATCCAGTACTGGGTCAAGGCGGGCAGCCGCACGGAGACGGACCGGGAGGCCGGCATCACCCACCTCATCGAGCACATGATCTTCAAGGGGACGCCCTCCCGGGGGGTGGGGGAGGTGGCCTGGACCATCGAGGCGGCCGGCGGGGAGATCAACGCGTACACCACCTTGGACTACACGGTCTATCACGTGGCCATCGCCAGCCGATTTGCCAGGATCGGCCTGGAGGTCCTCAGCGATGCGGTTCGAAACGCCCTGTTCGACGCCGGGGAATTGGAGCGGGAAAAGAAGGTGGTCCTGGAGGAGATCCGCCGCGGGGAGGATCGGCCCGCGGGGAGGCTGCAGAAGGCCCTCTTCTCGACGAGGTATGGGGTCCACCCGTACCGGCGCCCCGTGATCGGCTACCCGGAGACCGTCTCGGCGTTCTCCCGGGAGGACCTGCTGGACTACGCGGCTCGGCTCTATGTGCCCGAGAACGTGACCCTCATCATGACGGGGGACCTGGATCCCGCCGAGACCCTGGGGCTCGTTCGCTCCCTCATGGGGGACTGGGTCCCCCGCCCCGCCCGCCCGCCCCAGGTGGCCGCAGAGCCGCCCCAGACAGACACCCGCGCCGTGATCCTGCGGCAGGAGGCCTCCGAGGCCCACCTTCAGATGGCGTTTCCCATTCCGGGGGCGCGGCACGGGGACGTGCCGGCCCTGGATTTGCTGGCCCTGATCCTGGGCGCAGGGGACAGCTCCCGACTGGAGCGGAGGGTGCGCTCGGACCAGGGGTTGGTGCACGGCATCGGGGCCTACGCGTACACGCCCATGGACGATGGCCTGTTGGGCATCCAGTGCACCCTGGATCCGGACAAGGTGCACGAGGCCATGGCCGCCATCTTCCAGGAGGTCTTCCGCATCCGGCAGGAGGGGGTGACTGCCGAGGAACTGGACAAGGCCCGCATCAATGTGGAGGCGGACCTGATCCAGGGCAAGGAGACCATGCAGGGCAAGGCCCGGGTCATGGGCCAGTTCCAGCTCCTGTACGGAGACAGCCGAGAGGAGCAGGCCTATCTGGAAGCGATCCGCTCGGTGAGCCGCGAGGAGCTCCAGAGGGTGGCCGGACGCTACCTCTTTCCCGAACGACTCACCGTGGCCCTGCTCATCCCGCCGGGGAGCCGTGTGGAGATTTCGCCGGAGGCCGCAGGCCAAGCGGCCAGAGACGCCGCGTTGCGAGCCCGGGCCCCTGGGGGGGGGCGCGGCGCAGAGGCGGGGGGAGCTGTGCGCAAGGAGGTCCTGGACAACGGGCTCACCGTCCTCATCAAGGAACTGCGGGACGTTCCCACAGTGTCCATTCGGGCGGCGTTCCTGGGCGGGTCACGGTTCGAGACCGCGGAGACGGCCGGGATCAACGCCTTCATCTCCCAGATGCTCACGCGGGGGACGGCGCATCGAAGCGCCGAGCAGGTCGCCCGCGAGGTGGAATCCGTGGCCGGGTCCCTTCAGGGGTTCTCGGGGCGCAACAGCCTGGGCATCGAGGCCGAGTTCCTGAGCCGATTCTTCCCCCAGGGCATGGAGCTCTTCTCGGACGTGCTCCTCCATCCCACCTTCGATCCCGGGGAGATGGAGAAGGAGCGGACACGGCTCTTGGCGGCCATCCGGCGGGAGCTGGATCAGCCCGCCCAGATGGCCTTCCAGCTCTTCGCCCGGACCCTGTTCCGGGTCCACCCGTACGGGCTGCGGCGCATGGGGAGCGAGGCGTCGGTGACTGGACTGCAGCAGGCGCATCTGCGGGCGTATTACGAACGGGTGGTGGCGCCCGGAAACGGGGTCCTGGCCGTGGTGGGCGATGTGGCCGCAGCAGAGGCCCTCCGGTGGGTCCGGCGCTACCTGGGGTCCTGGCAAGTCGGGGCATTCACCCCCCCCCCGGTGCCCCAGGAGCCTCCCCTCCAGGGGGTGCGCCAGGCCAGCGAGGTCGTGGCCAAACAGCAGGTCCATCTGGTCTTGGGGTTCCCGGGGACGCGTCTGGGGAGCCCGGACCAAGTTGCCCTGCAGGTCCTGGACACGGTTCTGTCCGGTCAGGGGGGGCGGCTGTTCAAGGAGCTGCGGGATCGCCAGGGTCTGGCCTACTCGGTGACATCCTTCTCCCAGGTGGGGCTGGACCCGGCCTACTTCGGGACGTACATTGCAACGGCCCCCGAGAATCGCGACAGAGCCCTGGAAGGCCTTTGGCGGGAGCTCAAACGGGTCACCGCCGAGGCGATCCTCCCCGAGGAGCTGGAGCGAGCCAAGCGGCATGTGGTGGGCAGCTACGAGATCGCCCAGCAGACCCACGGGGCACAGGCCACCAGCATGGCACTGGACGAGCTGTACGGCCTGGGGTTCGATTTCGGGGGCAGGTTTCTACAGGCCGTGGAGGGGGTGACCCGGCAGGACGTCCTGGAGGCCGCCCGGAAGTACATCGATCCGGGCCGGCACGTTCTGGTCACGGTGGGACCATCTCCTTGACGGCCTGGGATCTTTTTGGTAGGGTGATCCCATTCGAAAGGGCGGCTGATTCCCATGGCTGAACCAGGGCCCGTTTCGCCTTTTTTTTGTGGGACCGAAGCTGCGGGGCGTGATGCGCGGGGAGGGACGGGATCACGATGAAGAGGATTCGTGCGGGGCTCGTCGGTGTGGGGAATTGCGCCAGTTCCCTCGTGCAAGGGCGATTCTACTACGGAGAGCGAGACGCAGACGTCCCCGGGCTCATCACGAGAAACTTCGGCGGGTATCACGCCTGCGAGATCGAATTGGTGGCCGCCCTGGATGTGGACGGGCGCAAGGTCGGCAAGGACCTCTCCGAAGCCGTGTTCGCCCCTCCCAATTGCACCACGGTTTTCTATCCCCGCATCCCCCACCTCGGCGTGACCGTGGACATGGGCTATGTGATCGACAGCATCCCGGATCACTCCGTGCTGTACCCCCAGCAGGAGCGATTCGAACCACTCCCCCCCAGGTATCGCAACCGCAAGGAGGCCCAGAAGGCCATCGTCAAGGTCCTGCGGGAGCGGGGCGTGGAGGTCCTGGTCAATTACCTCCCCGTGGGGAGCGAACAGAACACCTATTTTTACGCCGACTGCGCCCTGGAGGCCGGCTGCGCCTTTGTTAACGCCATCCCGGTGTTCGTATCCCGGGATTATGGCGAACGATTCCGGCAGGCCGGGCTCCCCGTACTGGGAGACGACATCAAGAGCCAGGTGGGGGCGACCATCATCCACCGGGTGCTGACCCGGCTCTTCGAGGATCGGGGCATGCCCGTGCGGAGGACCTATCAGCTCAACGTCGGCGGGAACACGGACTTCCTCAACATGTTGGACCGCAGCCGCCTCCAGAGCAAGAAGCAGAGCAAGACCCAGGCGGTGACGAGCCAGATGAATGGAGATCTGGACGACCCGAGGCTGGTCCACATCGGCCCCAGCGACTACGTGCCCTGGCTCAAGGACAACAAGCTTTGCTTCCTGCGCATCGAGGCCGAGCACTTCGGCGGCATCCCCATGCACGTGGAGGTGCGGCTCTCGGTGGAGGATTCCCCCAACTCCGCCGGAGTCATCATGGACGCCATCCGGGCGGCCAAGGTCGCGCTGGACAGGGGCTTGGCGGGGCCCATCGTGGAGGCCAGCGCCTATCTGTTCAAGTCGCCCATCCAGCAATACGAGGACTCGGTGGCCCGGGAGATGCTTCGACGGTTCGCGGAACCCACCCTCCAGGCCACGGTGGCCACCCGCCACGCAGGGGTGTAGGACGCCGCGCTGCTCGAGCGGGCGGAAACGGGCCCTGTGCATCCCATCGACTCGGCACCCCTCCAACCGGTGATGGTGGTCAGTGGTCCATTGCCCGCGACATGGGAGACCACGGGCGATGGGCCAAGTTCAACGGACGGCCCCGGGGACGGTGACCGCACGCGTTCCCGGGACATCCATTGGGGAGGAGATGCGTGGAAGGTATCCGGTGCGACGTTCTGGTCGTCGGCAGCGGCGCCGCAGGGTTGCGCGCGGCCATTTCCGCGGCCCAGCAGGGCTGCCGGGTGATCGTGATCTCCAAAGGCCCGCCGGGCATGGCCACCAGCACCATCCTGGCCGGCGGGGCCTTTGCCGGGGCGGGCGTTGGCCTTTCGGAGGAGGAACATCGGTCCCGAACCCTTCAGGCCGGTCGGGGGATCAACGAGCGGGTCCTGGTGGAGACGCTGGTGGCCGAGGGCCCGGAGCGCCTCCGGGAATTGATGGACTGGGGAATGCGCGGCGTCGTGGCCCACGGGTACCTGCACGCCCTGGGTCGCCCCCCCGTGTGGGGCCAAGAGATCGTCCGCTGCCTGGTGGAGCGGGCGCGGGGGGCGGGCGTCCGGTTCTTGAGCGGCCTGCAAGTGGCCCGCCTGGCCTCTCGGGACGGTCGCCTAAGCTCCCTGGCCTTTGGAGGCAAGGACGGGCAATGGCGCGCCGTGGCGGGGGGGGCCGTGGTCCTGGCGCCGGGCGGGGCCGGGGCCCTGTACCGGCGCCACGACAACCCCCAGCGCATGCTGGGCGACGGGTACGCCCTGGCCTTGGAGGGCGGGGCGCGGCTCCAGGACATGGAATTCGTGCAGTTCTACCCCCTGGGCCTGGCTGAGCCCGGGGCCCCTCCTCTCCTGGTTCCCCCGGCCGTGGCGGATCGAGGCCGACTGACCAATGCCGCCGGGCAAGACGTCCTGGTCAAGTACGGCATCCACGAGCGACCCGCCGGGATCCGGGCGCGGGACCGGCTTTCCCAGGCCCTGTTCCGGGAGATCGAACGGGAGGGGCAGGAGGTCTGGCTGGACCTCCGGGACGTGCCGGGGGATGCATGGGAGGAGGACCCGTTGAGCGCCTCCACGCGGGATCTCCTGGGCGAAAGACACGGGGCGGCCCATCGACCCGTCCGCGTGGCGCCCATGGCCCACTTCGTCATGGGGGGGGTGTGCATCGACGACAGCGGGGCCAGTTCGGTGCCCGGTCTCTTCGCGGCCGGCGAGGCGGCGGGTGGGACCCATGGCGCCAACCGCATGGGGGGCAACGCCCTGACGGAGACCCTGGTCTTCGGGGCCCGGGCCGGTCAGGCCGCGGGCCGCTGGGCCATGGCCCACCGGGGGGCAGCCCAGGGGCTGCCGGAGGAGCTGCGGGCGTCCATGGCCCCCGGGAAAGGGAAAGAAGGAGGCCCCAGGACGTCCGAGCTTCGGGCCAGGCTCAGGGCCCTCCTATGGACCCACGGCGGGATCCTTCGGGATGCCGATGGGCTGAGGCGGGCCCTGGTGGAGGTGGGAGGGATCCGGGAGGCCCTGGGGCAGGGCGCCGCGGCTGGAGATCCCCGGGAGGCGGAGCGTGTCTTGGAGCTGCGGCTGGCCGTGCGGACCGCAGGCCTCATCCTGCAGGGGGCCCTCCGGCGTGAGGAGAGCCGGGGTGCCCATTTCAGGGAGGACTTCCCCCAGTCGGACGACGGGCGATGGCTGGGGCACCAGAGGGTCTGCCTGGCTCGGGACGGCTCCGAGCTCTGGTCCTTCGAACCCAGCGCGCCTTGATCGAATCGGGTCGGCCCGTAGACGGATCCGTCATGCCATATGGGGCTCATTCGTGAACCGGTTCCCGGCACTTGTGGACGCCTATGGCTTGGCACTTACACTGACACCGACACGGACACTTGGGTCTTGGGCATTGAATCGGATGGTGGGTCCATGATCTTCATCGGCGGGGTGCAGCCCAAGACCCGGGATCTGGAGGGGAGCCCCCGGACGTGCCCCCGCTGCGGGGAGCCCAGGGCCCGCCTCCGGCGCACGGACACGTACATCAGCCTCTTTTTCATCCCCCTGATCCCCATCTCGAAAGGGGAGCCTTTTGTGGCGTGCGAGGGGTGCGGCCATGTCTTCGACGAGCGGGGCGAGCGGCTGGAGGCCCTTGGGGAGGGGAGGAGGCCGCGGTGTCCCGGCTGTGGCCATCGGCTGGAGTCGTCCTTCACCTATTGCCCGCACTGCGGACAGCGGGTCGAAGGCAGGGCGTGAGGTGAGGAGGTCGGCAAGATGACCCGTCCGACGAAGGTCGTCCTCGCTGCGGCCGGGGTCGCCCTGGCCCTGATCTGGCTCTTTCCCTCGTGGATCTACGTATGGGAGGACCCGCTTTTCGGCTTCCGGGGGACCATCGGCTCGTTCTGGATTCTCGATCCGCCCATGCACTACGGCGCCTGCCTGGACTGGGCCAAGGGCCTGGCCCTGAGCGCACTGGTGATCGCGGCCGCCTGCGGCCTCATGCTCTGGTCGCGGTGGGTCGGGACGGCACCGAGGTGACAGCGCCCCCAGTCGGGCGTTTCCTTGCCCTAGCCCCGGGGCTTGGCCGAGACGTCCAGGATCCTCACCGGGTTGTCCAGCGTCTTCCACCCGTGGCGCACGCCCGCGGGCAGGAAGTAGGCCTGATGGGGCCCCAGGACCTGCCGATCCTCTCCCACGAACATCTCCACCCGGCCCTCCAGGACCATGCCGCACTGGTCGAAGGGGTGGTCGTGTCCCGGATCCTCTTGGCCCGGGGCGATCTCCATGACGGCCAGGACCAGCCCCTCCCCCAGGTGGGCGGTGCTTTGTATCCCCGGCCTGAAGGGATTCAGGGGGAGTTCCCTCAGGTTCCAAAACGGCATGGGGCCTCCTTCCGGTCCGCCATCACCTGCGGGCGGCCCCTGCGGCCACGGCATTGAGCAGCTCCTGGGCGTGCTGGCTGCGCACCTTCCTCTGGACGAGGATCTCCACGGGCGCCACCTGCGGCATGCCATAATAGGCCCGGTTCCAGTCGCCCCGGGTGGCGACCACGGCCCCCTCCAGCGACACCCCGCCATACAGACCCTTGGAGATGGAAAAGGCGATGATGTCCCCGCTCAGATTGGCCGTGGAGGCATCGGCCCCCATGCCCACGGGCCCCACAGCCACGCCCACATCCGCCCCCAGCTTGACGCTGTCGGACAGGAGGGCCGTCACCCCTCGGTCCGTCAGGGCCACGAAGACCACCTGGGAGGCCTCGCCGCCGATCTGTAGGCCGAAGCTCACCTCCCCGATGGTGTAGAAAGCCGGCCCTCCCCACTGCCCGCTCTTGCGGTCCCTGGCGAGGAACACCCCGCTCCCGCCGGAGACCCCGAAGATGAAGGCCCCTTTGAGGACCTGGGGTGAGATGAACACGCCCTTGGCCCGCCGCAGGAGGTCTCGAAACCCCCCCATGTCCGGGTTGGCCATGAAGGTATCGAAGGTCAGCTTGGCCCGCTCCACCAGATGCCTGGCCTCCAGTCGGTCGTCCGCGGCCGCGGGTCCCGGCGCCCCGGACGTGGCGCCCAGCCCGAGGAGCAGGGCCGCGGCCAGCAGGACAAGCCTGCCAGGGGATTCAACGGATCGACGCCTGCAGCCTTCCATGTCTCACCTCCTCCTCGTTGAGAAGCCGTGCAAGAGACGGTTGCCCTACAGCATCCCCCAGGGGCCATCCCCCGCGGGTCTCCGTCCCAAGAACCCAAGTTTATAGTTTCCCCCGGGGGGCCATACCAATCAACGGTCATCCGGGGCCGGATCCGCCCCCGCCTCGGCGGCATGGGCGTCCCGCCATCGGGTGGCACGATACAGGGCTCCGAGCGCCTTGAGGGCCTTTTCCGGGGCAGGGAAGACCGGGATGCCCTGGTCCTCCATCCACGTGAGGGACTCCCGTCCCCCCGGGTACATGCCCGGGACCCAAACGACCACGGGCTTGCAGGCCGCGCCCGCCCTGGCGAAGGCCTCCATGAAACCGGCCGGCAGGTTGGCCACCCAGGGGGACATCATGAGGGCGACGGCATCCACCTGGGGGTCGGCGAGGACGTTCTCCAAGTACAGGCGGTAGACCTCCTTGGGGCGGTTGAACTGCAGGCACACGCCCAGATCGAAAGGGTTTCCACTCACGGGCCAGGGGGGGAACACGGGCTCCAGGCGCTTGAGGGTCTGGGGCAGGACGGCGGCAGGGGTCAGCCCCTCCTGCTCGCACAGGTCGGTGACGATGACGCCTTCGCCTCCCGGCAGGGTGGCCAGGGCCACCCGATTGCCCCGCATCCCCACGCCAGCCATGCGTTCCAGGGCCTTGCACGTGTCGAAGAACTCCTCGATCCCCTGGACCCGCACCGCCCCGGCCTGACGAAGGGCGGCGTCGAACAGGGCGTCGTTTCCCCGGACCAGGACCCCGGTATGGGAGGCCGCCGCCCGAATCCCCGCCTCGGTGCGGCCCGACTTGAGGACCACCACGCGCTTGCGCCGGGCCCCCTCCCGCAGGAGGCGCAGAAAGGCCCCCGGGTCCCCTTCGATGCTCTCCATGTGAATGCCGATGACCGAGGTGTCCGAATCCTGGACCAGGTAGGAGAGGGCGTCCACCTCGTGCACGTCCATCTTGTTGCCCAGGTCGATGAGCTTGCTCAACCGAAGATCGAAGCGGGACAGGAGCCACTGGAGCCGGGGCTCGTAGAGCCCGGACTGAAAGATCAGGGAGAGGCCCCCGGCCTTGATCCGTTCGATGGGATGGAAGCTCACGGCCACGCGGGCCCTTGCGTTGATGGGGCTCAGGGCGTTGGGGCCGATGGCCCGCACCCCGCTCTCCCTGAGCATGCGGGCCATGGCTTCCTGGGCCGCCCGGCCCTTGGGGCCGGCCTCCGAAAACCCCCCGGCCACGATGACCACCCTGCGGATCCCCCGGGCGATGCACGCCTCCAGGACCCCGGGGGCCTGGTCGTGGGGCACACCGATGACGGCCAGGTCTGCGGCCTCGGGGACGGCCCCGACGTCGGGGTAGGTCTGCAGGCCCAGCATCTCCCGGACCTCGGTGTGTACCGGGTAGATCCTGCCGGGAAAGCCCAGCTTCACCAGATTGGCCAAAAGGTTGTGGCCGATCCGCGCGGGGTTTCTGGACGCACCCACCACGACGATGCTACTGGGATGGAGAAACCCATGCAGGAAGTGAGAGGCCCTCTCCAACGCGTCCCTCCATATTACGGTCTCGATCGCCGGCGCCGAGCATATCACCCGGGCGGGTCCCTGTCGAGAGCCGGTCTCGCCGGGTCGCCTTGACGGCATCGGGGTCTGCGGATTACTTTGTTCCTGCAGGAGCATGACCCTCCTCGCCATCCGCTTTCCCGGGAGAGCCGTCACGTGGGATCCTCTGTCAGGCCGCGCCGGATTTTTCGCGACGCCCACATGCGGGTGGTGGACGAGGCGGTGGCCCTTGCCGAGGAGATTACCAGCAACCACTTCAAGTACTCCGTGAGCCAGTGGAGGCGCTCCCGCTATGACATCCGGACGGCCGGGGACCTGCAGGGGACCGAGCTGACGGACAGCGCCCTGGCCCAGATCGTTCGGTACGTGGGCCAACCCCAGTCCAGCGCCCTGGGGAGTGCCCGATTCGACTTCTACAAGGTGTGCCTTCAGGATCACGTGATCCTCCAGGCCCTGGAGCGCAACCCCGCCCTGACGTTCTTCCCCCTCATGGCCTATGTGGTTACCCACGAGCTGGTGCACATCGTGCGGTTCAGCCGATTCCTCCAGAGTTTCGATGCGTACCCGGCCCATCGCCTGGAGGAGGAGGGGCGGGTGCACGCCCTCACGGGGGAGATCCTCCGGGGGGCGCGGGTGACGGGGATCGAAGCCATAGCCTCGGCCTTCGGGGACCCAACGGGGGGATCCGGGTTCTCCCTGGATAGCGTCGCAGCCTGGAGTTGAGTCGTGCCCGAGTTCTTCCGCGTCAAGAGTCGGGAGCAAGTCCTGGAGCTCATCGGGGGCTTCGGGGCCCTGGGCGAGGAGGAGATCCCCCTGGGGGAGGGATTGGACAGGGTGCTGAGCCGGGGGCTTACGGCCCCGGAGGATCTGCCGCCTTTTCCCCGGGCGACCATGGACGGGTTCGCCGTTCGTTCCCGGGACACCTTCGGGGCAAGCGAGGGGCTGCCGGCACTCCTGCGGGTGCTGGGGGAGGTGCCCATGGGGGCGGGGCCGACCTTGGCCATCGGCCCCGGGGAGGCCGTGCGCATCGCCACAGGGGGCATGCTCCCGGCCGGGGCCGACGCAGTGGTCATGGTGGAGCACACGGCGTCCCCGGACCCGGCGACGGTGGAACTCTATGGGGCGGTGGCGCCGGGGGAAAACGCCGTGGCCGCCGGCGAAGACGTGCCACGAGGGAGGGAACTTCTCCCCCCGGGATGGACCCTGAGACCTCAGGACCTGGGGCTTCTGGCGGCCCTCGGGGTCCACACGCTGCACGTGCATCGACGTCCCCTGGTCGCCATCCTGTCCACAGGGGACGAACTGGTGCCCCCCACCGGGACGCCGCGGCCCGGGGAGGTCCGGGACGTAAACGGATTGGCCCTGGCGGCGCTGGTCACCCGGGAGGGCGGGCTGCCCGTGCCCCTGGGGATCGTCCGGGATGATCGGGACTTGCTGGAGGCCCGTTGCCGGGAGGGGCTGGCGGCTGGGGACTGCCTCTTTCTCTCCGGGGGGAGCTCGGTGGGGGTGCGCGACTACGCCCTGGAGGTCCTGGGAGGGCTGGACGGGGCCCGGATCCTGGCCCACGGGGTGGCGGTCAAGCCGGGCAAGCCCACGCTGCTGGCGCAGGTGGGGGAGAAACCCCTGGTGGGGTTCCCGGGCCATCCGGTCTCGGCCCTGGTCATCTTCCACATCCTGGGCCGGCCGCTCATGGATCGGCTCTGCGGCCGGCGCCACGCCCACAGGCCACCGCCGGTGCGGGCGAGATTGGCCAGAAACCTGGCATCGGCTCAGGGCCGGGAGGACTACGTGCGGGTGACCCTGACCGAGGCCCGCGGGGAGCTGGAGGCCCGGCCCATCCTGGGCGGGTCCGGGCTCATCGGGACCCTGGTGCGGGCCCAGGGGTTGGTCCGCATCGACCCGGGCAGCGAGGGGCTCTACGCCGGGGACTGGGTGGACGTGGAGGTGCTTGGGTGAGGCGACGGATCTACTTGCGCACCAAGTCCCTGGATGAGGCTCGGGATCTCTTTCTGGGGCGGTTTCCGTTGGGGGGATGGCGGGAGCCCGAATGGGTGGCGTCGACGGACGCCTGCGGCCGGGTGACGGCCCAGCCCGTCTTCGCACGTTGGTCTTCCCCGTCGTACCATGCGGCGGCCATGGACGGTGTGGCCGTGGCGGCGGAGGCGACGTTTCGGGCCCACGTGGAGCGGCCTTGTCGGCTGGTGCTGGGGGAGGATGCCCATGAGGTGAACACGGGCCATGCCATGCCCGCGGGCACCAACGCGGTGATCATGATCGAGGATGTGGTGGATCTGGGGGACGGCTCGGTTCAGATCGAGACCCCCGCATATCCGTGGCAGCACGTGCGCCGGGTGGGCGAGGACATGGTGGCCACCGAGCTGCTCTTTCCCCAGAACCATCGCCTGACCCCGTATGACCTCGGGGCCCTCCTGGGGGCGGGGGTCACGTCGCTCCTGGTAAGGCCCATGCCCCTGGCGGCCCTCATCCCCACGGGATCGGAGCTGGTTTCCGCCGACTCCCTGGGCCCGGGCCAAGCCCCCGGGCCCGGACAGATCATGGAGTACAACAGCGTGGTCCTCGGGGAGATCATCCGCCAATGGGGCGCTCGGCCCGTGCGGCTCCCCATCCAGCCGGACGAGCTGCAGGGGCTGAAGCGGGCCGTCGAGGAGGCGCTTGGCAGCGGGGCCGACCTGGTGGTGATCAATGCCGGGTCATCAGCCGGCTCCGAGGATCTCACCGCCCAGGCCATCGAGGATCTGGGCGAAATCGTGGCCCACGGCATCGCCATGATGCCCGGCAAGCCGACCATCCTCGGCGTGGTGGAGGGGAGGCCCGTCATCGGCAATCCCGGCTACCCGGTGTCGTCCGTGGTTTCCTGCGAGCAGATCATCGGTCCCCTCATCGGCCGGCTCCTGGGGGTGGACGTTGCGCCCAGGCCCTGCCTGAGGGCCCGCATCTCCCGCAAGGTGCCGGGGCGCATCGGCGTGCAGGAGTTCGTGCGGGTGAAGCTGGGCGATGTGGGGGGCAGCGTGGTGGCCGCGCCACTTCCACGGGGGGCCGGGTCCATCACCACCCTCACCCGCGCCGACGGGATCCTGCGCATCCCCGAGCATGTGGAGGGCTTCCCGGAGGGAGCCGAGGTGGAGGTGGAACTCCTGCGATCCGCCGATGAGATCCGGCGGACCTTGGTGGCCATCGGAAGCCACGACCTCACCCTGGACCTGATCGGCGACCGCCTCCGGGGCACGGGGCGCGGATACACCCTGGCATCGAGCAACGTGGGGAGCCTGGGGGGCCTCATGGCCATCCGGCAGGGGCATGCCCACCTGGCAGGGACCCACCTGCTGGACACGGAGACGGGGGAGTACAATGTCTCGTATCTGCACCGATACCTGGAGGGGATGCCCGTAAGGCTCGTGCACCTGGTTCACCGGGAGCAGGGGCTCATGACGGCCCCCGGGAACCCGTTGGGGATCAGGGGCCTGGAGGATCTCACGAGGCCTGGACTGCGCTTCATCAACCGGCAGGCCGGGTCGGGCACCCGGGTGCTCCTGGACTATCACCTGCGTCTCCAGGGCCTGGATCCCGCCGGGATTGAGGGATACGAACGGGAGGAATACACCCACATGGCGGTGGCCGTGGCCGTCCTCAGCGGGACGGCTGACGCCGCAATGGGGATCCTGGCGGCGGCCCGGGCCATGGGGTTGTCGTTCATTCCCATCGCCACCGAACGGTACGACTTGGCCATTCCCCAGGCCTTTCTCGAGTCCGAGGGGATCCAGTTGCTGCTGGAGGTGATCCGCTGCGAGTCCTTCCGGGAGGGGGTTCGGGCCATGGGGGGGTACGATCCGGCGGAATCGGGCACGGTGATTCTGTGATGGGGCGTTGGGTGGTAAGGCGACGGCCGGGACGATCGTTGGGTGCCCCGCGCGAAACGGGCGCAGCCATGAGGCGCCCCCGCAAGGCGCCGGGTTTGCCTGGCCGCACGGCCCTGTGGTATAAATAGAAGGGAAGGCGGACCTTCTGGGCCTTCGGAGGTTGTCTCTCATGGCGCGAGCCCCCTTCGACGAGGATCTGGGTCTCCACTGTTCCTTCTGCCGCAAGAGCGAGAACGAGGTTCGCAAGCTGATCTCGGGCACCGAGGCCTTCATCTGCGACGAGTGCGTGCAGATCTGCAACGAGATCCTGGCCGAGGAGTTCCGGGTGGAGCGCATGGGAGGGTTCCCCAAGCCGTCTCGCATCAAGCGGGCCCTGGACGAGTACGTGATCAGCCAGGAGGAGGCCAAGAAGACCCTGGCCGTGGCCGTCCACAACCACTACAAGCGCATCGAGGCCAAGAAGACCCTCAAGGGCGTGGAACTGGAGAAGAGCAACATCCTACTCATCGGGCCCACGGGCTCGGGAAAGACCTTCCTGGCCCAGACCCTGGCCAAGATCCTTCAGGTCCCCTTCACCATTGCCGACGCCACGGCCATCACCGAGGCGGGGTACGTAGGGGAAAACGTGGAGGACATCATCATGCGCCTGCTGGAGAACGCCGAGTTCGACGAGGAGAAGGCGCAGCAGGGGATCGTGTACATCGACGAGGCGGACAAGATCGCCAAGCGGGTCGTCAACTCGGCCAACGGCCGGGACATCTCGGGCGAGGGGGTCCAGCAGGCCCTGCTGAAAATGCTGGAGGGGACGGTGGTTCACCTCCACCCCAAGGGGATGAAGGGTCAGTACCACAAGGTGGACACCACCCATGTCCTGTTCGTCTGCGGGGGGACCTTCGTGGGCCTGGACAAGATCGTTCAGCAGCGCACCCAGCAGAAGTCCCTGGGGTTCCATCGTGCCAGCGAGGGGGGGGCGGAGGCGCCCGTGCCCCTTCGGGACGTTCGGGCCGAGGATCTCATCGAGTTCGGCATGATCCCGGAGTTCGTGGGTCGGCTACCCGTGGTGGCGACCCTGGACGAGCTTTCCGAAAAGCACCTCATCCGCATCCTCAACGAGCCCAGGAACGCCCTGGTGAAGCAGTATCAGGCCCTCTTCGAGATGGAGGGCGTCAAGCTGCGGTTCGTGGAAGAGGCCCTGGTGGGAGTGGCCCAGGAGGCCATTCAGAGAAAGAGCGGGGCCCGCGGGCTCCGGACCATCCTCGAGAAGGCCATGCTCAACATCATGTACAACCTCCCCGATCTGGAGGGCCTTTCGGAGTGCGTCATCACCCCCGGGGTGATCCAGCGGCGGGAGGAGCCCATCTATCTTTACACCCAGGAAAAGGCCGCCCTGAACTGAGCCTGCCCGCGCGGGGACGCCACCGCTACCGTGGCGCACCGACCGGGCTGTTCCACGGCAGGAGCGTCTCCCGGAGGCGCAGCCTGCGCGCCAAAGCCTCGGCCGTCTTGCGCTGGGGGGCCCAGCTCTCCCAACCGCTCTGGCAGGCGCGGATGAACAGGTTCTGGGTGCGCCAGAGGTTCAGGGGGATCTCCAGCCGCTCAGAAGCCTCCAGGATCCGCCCGCACACCTGAAGGGCGTTTTCCGGCGCCCTGCGTCGCGCGGCCAGGTCTTCCAGGGCCGCCTCCATGCGGTGCTGCATGGATCTCCCCCAAAGCCCCCGGTCCGGCCTGTATCCCCAGGGAAGGGAACGCTCCAGGAGTTCCCGGGCCCGATCCAGTTCGTCGCCGTCCTCGGGGAGCCGATCCAGGATCTGTCCGATGGAACGGTTCACGAACACCGTGGCAGCGATGACCAGGGTCTCGGGGATGGGGAAGCGCAGGCCGGCCAGTTGGCCGAGCATGGCCAGGTCCGGCTCCGCGAGGAGTTCGAGGGTGTTGGAGTAGTCCTGGAAGCGGTGGCTCAGGACCAACTGGACGATGCGGCGCTGTTCGTCCACGAACAGGTCCTTGAGGTGGTGGATCCGTGCCGGGAACTCATCGCGCATGAGGGAGTAGGCCTCCCCGACGGATCGGCCCTGATAGGCCTGGACCAGGCGGGCCTGGATGGCATGGATCTCATCGGGCGCGGCTGCGGGCCGCTGAAAGCACGAGAAGTCGAGCCCCCCGAAGTGGACCACGCCGAACAGGGCGTCCAGCTCTTCCCGGGTCACCTTGGAGATGACCTGCACCCGGCCCAGGGCCACCTGGGTGGTGCCGAGAGTCTCCACGTGCTCGTGGAGGTTGTGGATATGGAAGGCGTACAGCTCCTCGGCGTTGGCCCAATCCCGGAACAGGGATCGGATGGCGTAGTGGGCCACCACTCGATCGAGGTCTGCTGCCGACGGCCGGACGCCCCGCTCCCAGACACCGCGCCCGTCCCGGATCTCGGGGACGTTGCTCTTTGCCGCCTCCAGCCGCTGGACAAAGGCTCCCTCGAGCCCCGCCCCAAAAGGCTCGGCCAACTGGATGGCCCGGGCCGCGTAGCGAAGGACCTGGGTGGCCTCCAGCCCCGAGATCTCATCGAAGAACCAGCCGCAGCTGGTGAACATGAGCAGGCCGTGGCGTTGCATCTCCAGCAGCCGCATGGCGCGGGGCAGATCCGCCTCCGGCGCATGGGGGCGTCGGTGGGTTTCCCAGAAAGCCCGGACGACGGCCGGACCCCTGTCCAGGATCACGTCGATGTATGCGTCCCTGGCCGTCCAGGGATCTCGAAGCAGCCGCGCCCCCTCCTGCTCGAAGATGCGGTCCAGGTCGGCCTTGAGGCCGTCCAGGGCCTCGCGCAGCGGGGCCCTCCATCCCTGATGCCATGCGGGATCTCCCCCCACGCGACAGCCGCAGTCGTCCCGCCAGCGCGCGATCCCGTGGGCGCAGCTCCAAGAGGTCCGCTCTCGAATCAGCACCTCCCATGCGGGGGGATGGAGCGCCAGAAACTCACCGTAGTTGGTGATGCGAACCTCGGGGTCCCGCAGGGCCCGATGCAGGGCGTAGGCCAGGGCCATCTCCCCGAAGCGGTGGTGGTGACCGTAGGATTCCCCGTCGGTGGCCATGTGAACGAGCTGCGGGGAGTCGCCACTCGGATGGAATCCCGCCAGGAGGCGCTGGTACAGGCCCTCCCCGTCGTTGAGAAGTCCCTCGAACGCGACCCCCCGTGACAGGACGCCATCGTAGAAGAACAGGGCCATGGCACGGCCCGACGGGAGCCTGCACAGGTACGGCCGCCTGGTGTCGGGGATCTCCGTCACGTCCTGCCACCCCCTGGCCCCAGGGGGGCGCACCCGGGCCGCCTGATGGGGTGCCAGGACGGTGAAGCAAACCCCTTCTCCTGCCAGGGTCTCCAGGGTGGCCGTGTCCACGGCGGTCTCGGGGAGCCACATCCCCTCGGCGTCCCGCCCGAAAAAGGATCGGAAGACGCGCAGCCCCCAGCGCACCTGGGTGGCGCGATCCCGCTCCCGGTCCAGGGGAAGGATGGTGTGGCTGTACGGCTGGGCCAGGGCGTTTCCGTGTCCCCCACACCGCCGGCGGCTGAGCCGGTCGGCGTCCCGGATCCCATGGGCGACCTCAGGGGCGTGCCTCTGAAGCCAGGCCAGGAGGGTGGGCCCCACATTGAAGCTCATGTGGGCATAGTTGTTGATGAGCCCCACCACCATGCCTTCCCGATCCAGGGTTCGGGCAGCGGTGTTGGGCGCGTAGCACTCCGCGCAGATCCGCTCGTTCCAGTCGTGGTACGGGGCGGCCGAGTCCTCCACCTCCACGGACTCCAGCCACGGGTTCTCACGGGGGGGTTGGTAGAAGTGACCGTGTATGCAGATGAACCGCGCCGGGGACGATAAAGAGGCGTCAGACACCGCGTCCTTGCTCCGCCAGGGATCGGTAGAGGTTCAGGTACGCTTGGGCCGAACGATCCCACGAGAAGTCGGCCTTCATCCCATTGATCACCAGCCGCATCCACTGCCTGGGGTCCCTGTACAGAGCCACGGCCCTCCGAACGGCCTCCATGAACGCCTCGGGCTTGTGCGGTCCGAACTTGACGCCGTTGCCCAGGCCTGTGCCGGGGTCGAACGGGACGATGGTGTCGTCCAGCCCCCCGGTTGCGCGCACCAGGGGCACGGTGCCGTACTTGAGGGCATACATCTGGGTCAGACCGCACGGTTCGTACCGGGAAGGGATCATGAAGACATCCGCCCCGGCCATGATGCGATGGGCCAATGCCTCGTCGAACCCGATCCTCAGTCCCACCCGGCCGGGGTACTTCTGGGCGGCCTTCTGCAGGGCGCTCTGATACGACTCCTCCCCGGCCCCCAGGACCACCAGCCCGAGGTCGAGGCTCAGAAGCTGGTCCAGCGCCGCCTCCACCAGGTCGAGTCCCTTCTGGGCGGCCAGGCGGGTGGTCATGCCGAGCAGGGGGCGGTCCGCCAGGGAGGAGTCCAGGCCCATCTCCCGCAGAAGGGCCGCCTTGCACTCTCGCTTCCCACCCATCCGGCCGGGACCGTACCGCTCCGGGATGTGGGGATCGGTGGCCGGATCCCAGAGCAGATAGTCCACCCCGTTGAGGATCCCGTGAAGGGAGTCCCTTCTGTGGTGCAGGATTCCCTCCATGCCCAGGCCGAACTCCGGGGTCTGTATTTCCCTCGCGTACGTGGGGCTCACCGTGGTGATGGCGTCGGAGTACACCACCCCGGCTTTGAGGAGGCTCAACTTGCCCCAGTATTCCACCCCCTCGGGATGAAAGAACTCCGCCCGCGGAAGACCGGTGACGGCCAGCTTGTCCTCCGGAAACAGGCCCTGGTATCCCAGGTTGTGGATGGTGAAGACGGCGGGCGCCCCGCCGATCGGGGAACAGCGGGCGTAGGGCCCTCGCAGCAGGGCCGGCACCAGGCCGGTCTGCCAGTCGTGGCAGTGGACGACATGGGGGCGAAACAAGAGCGCTTGGGCCAGCCTCAGGGCGGCGTGGGCGAAGAAGGAAAACCGCTCGAGGTTGTCGTAATAATCCCCCGCGGCGTTGCCGTACAGAGAGGGCCGGTCGTACAGGTCTTCCCGGTCAATGAAGTAGACCGAGACCCCGTCCCCCAACCGGCTCTCCCACACATCGGCCACCAACGACTCTTCCCCCAAGGGCGCCTCCAGGCCCTTGAGAAGGAGCCTGGCCCCCGGACCGCCCTGTTTCACCATTCGGTAAAGAGGCAGGCACACGCGCACATCCGCGCCCAGTCTCCCCAAGGCGCCGGGGAGGGCTCCCGCCACGTCTGCCAGACCGCCCGTCTTGGCGAAAGGCACGACTTCGGGAGACAGGAACCAGATCCTGAGAGGTTCTTCCATCGCTCCTCCTTGAGATCTCCTCGCGGAAGCCGGCGAGAGCGCCGATCTGCCGCGGGTGGCGGTCCCCACCGGCGGGCAGGGCCAATCCCGTCCTGGGAGGGCAGTGGGTTACTATACCAGATCGCCTGGCCCTGCGCATCCCTGGGAATCCCTCACGGCGGGATGGGGAAGCAGGGGCCACAGGGGCACCTTACCGCCCCCTCCCGGCAGGTCCAGCACGTACTGGGGGAGCCCCAAACCCCCCAGGGAGGCCTGGAGGGCGTCCATGATCTCCATGCCCCGGGTGATGGGGGTCCGGAAGTGGCTCGCCCCGCGCACCCAGTCCAGCTGGAAGAGGTAATAGGGCCGGACCGCCATGGCCAGGAGCCCCCGCATGAGGTCGATCATGACTGCGGGTTCATCGTTGACGCCCCTGAGGAGCACGGTCTGGCAGCCCAGAGGGATGCCGGCGTCGGCCAACAGGGCGCAGGCCCGACGCGCCTGATGGGTGATCTCCCGGGGGTGATTGAAATGGGTGCTGACGTACAGGGGGTGATGGCGCCGGAGGGTCCTGCAGAGGGCGGGCGTGACCCGTTGGGGCAGGACGCACGGGACTCGTGTCCCGATGCGCAGGATCTCCACGTGGGGGATCGCCCTGAGGGCTCCCAGGATGCCGTCCAACTCGTCTTCCGGGAGGAGAAGGGGATCGCCGCCGGAGAGGAGCACGTCGCGCACCTCGGGGTGGTGCCGCACATAGTCCACTGCCCGGGCGATGGTCTCCCGGCGCACCGGGAAGCCTCGCCCCACCTTCCGCTTGCGGTTGCAAAAACGGCAGTGGACGGCGCATTGGTTGGAGACCAGCAAGAGGACCCGGTCCGGGTATCGGTGCGTGAGGTTGGGGACCGGGCTCGATGCCTCCTCGCCCAGAGGGTCCTCCATGCCCTCCGGATCCTCGATCTCGGCCGGCTGGGGGATCACCTGGCGACCGATGGGATCGTCGGGGTGGCGAATCAAGGAGAGATAGTACGGGTTGATTCGCACCGGGTACGCCTTCGCCGCCCTGGTCAGCGCTCCTTCGTCCAGGGAGAAGAGGCGAGAGATCTGCCCCGGGGTCACGGAACTGCGGCCGAGGAGGCGCCTCCACGTCTCTCGATGATCTGGGCTCATGTCCCTTGGATCGCTCCGGGAAGGCCGGCTCACGGCAGTCGCCAGGCGGGCGCACCGCTGCCCGGGAGGGCCTCGCCGGAGACCGGATCCGAACCGGAGGATCTGGCGCCCCGGGGCCCCTTCAAGGAGAAGCATAGCAGAGCCTCGCGGTTTGCCAAAGCCCCCGTCAGAGCGGTTGAGCCGTTGGCGCTGTTGCGGGTGAAGGACAGGGGTGGGTTGAGGGCGGGGGCGGGATGCGGTTTCAAGCGTGCCCGGCGCCGGGGGGGCAGCGAGGCGAAGCGCCAGGGGCCGGTGCAAGGATCTGCCTTGCCCGTCGGCGCAGTCTCCCGAGTCCGCCACGGCGCACATGGCTAGGCAAGATCCTGGCCTTGTGGTCGGGTCCGGCGGTCTCTTATAATTGGCCCATCCCCGAGGCCCCAAGCGGAAGAATGCCTCCGAGGAAGGAGGGACGGTGCGCCATGCCCGAGAAGGTTCCCCTGGAGCGGCAGATCGAACTCCTTTCGGAGATCAGCAAGGCCATCACCTCTGACCTGTATCTGGATGATATCCTCCGGCTCATCGTGACCCTCACCGCGGGGGTCATGGATTCCAAGATCGTGTCACTGTGGCTCCTGGATGAGAAGGAGGGTTGCTTCAAGCTGCAGGCCACCCAGGCCATCAACAAGGAGTACCTGAAGGAGCGAAGCCTCCGCTGGGGAGAGGGGGTCGTGGGTCACGTGGCCCAGCACCGGCAGCCCATGCAAATACCCAACGTGCTAGAGGAACCCCTCTACAAGGAGAAGGAGATGGCCCGGAAGGTGGGCCTCACATCCATGCTGAGCGTGCCCATGTGCGTCAAGGACCGGGTGGTCGGAGTGCTCAACTGCTACGGCTCCTCCCAGCGCCGGTTCGGTGAGGCCGAGGTCAAGCTGCTCACCACCGTGGCCAATCAGGCGGCGGTGGCCATCGAGAATACAGCGCTTATGGTCAGGACCCGGGTCATTCAGGAGGAGCTGGAGGCCCGGAAACTGGTGGAGCGGGCCAAGGAGATCCTCATGAAGCAGCGCGCGCTGAGCCCGGAGGATGCGTTCCGCCGGATCCAGAAGCAGGCCATGGACACCCGCCGTTCCATGCGGGAGATCGCCGAGGCCATCATTCTCGCCGAGCAGATCTGAGATCCGGCCCCAGGGCCGGCCCCCCGGGTGCCATTCAGTGAGAGGAAACCCGTTGACATTATCTTCAGTCCATCTTAATATCGATTCCCACGGGCACAAAGGCGTGCCGTAGCGTTTCATTCTGCACAGGACTGCAAGGACAAGGGCGTCCGGCAACCAGGGGCGCCCTTGTCTTTTTGTATGTGTGCGCGCCGTCCATCCATGATTCGAACAGGGAGAAGGAGGTCCGGGAGATGTCTTTGAGCAAACCCAACCGAAGCGCAGCCACCATCAGCACCACCCGCGTCGACCCGGCGCCCATCTCGGGGATCTGCGTCACCTGCCTGGACGGGTGCGAGGGCCCCTGCGAGATCGGACGCTCCGCTCTCAAAGGGCGCGAGATGATCTATCCGCAGCCGTTTGGGAAGATAACGGCCGGGGCCGAGAAGGATTACCCGGTGGACTTTTCGCACTTCAACATCCAGGGGACCTGCGTGGGCGCCATGGGCGTGGCGGCCGACCCGGATGTGGCCACCTTCCCGGCCGTGGACTGCTCCACCACGGCAGGGGCCGACGGGAGCCTTTGCCTGGACTTCCCCGTCATCTCGGGGGCTCTGGGTTCCACGGACATCGCCCGGGTCAACTGGGAGGACGTGGCCGCCGGGGCGGCCGTCTCGGGCATCCTGGTGGTGGTGGGCGAGAACGTCTGCGGCATGGATCCCCAGGCCGAGTTCAGGAACGGGAGGCTCGTGCGCTCGCCCGAGATGGAGCGGCGGGTCAACGCGTTCAAGCGGTGGTACAACGGCAGGGGGGGCCTCGTGGTGCAGGCCAACGTGGAGGACACCACCCTGGGGGTGCCCGAGTTCGTCATTCAGAAGCTGGGAGTGGAGATCTTCGAGCTCAAGTGGGGCCAGGGGGCCAAGGACATCGGTGGCGAGGTGAAGCTACCCACCCTGGAGCGGGCCATGCAGCTCAAGGAACGGGGCTACATCGTGCTGCCGGATCCCCGGACGCCCGCGGCCCAGGCCGCCTTTCACTCCGGCGGCATCAGCGAGTTCGAGCGCCACTCGCGCCTGGGCATGGTCACCGAGGATGGGTTTTACAGGGAGGTGGAACGGCTCCGAGGGATGGGCGCCAAGTACGTGACCCTCAAGACCGGGGCGTACCGTCCCGCCGACCTGGCCCGTGCCATCAAGTTCTGCTCCAACGCCCGGATCGACTTCCTCACCATCGACGGTGCCGGAGGGGGAACGGGCATGAGCCCCTGGCGCATGATGAACGAATGGGGGATCCCCACGGTCCACCTGGAGTGCCTCACCCACCAGATCTGCCGCCGCATCGAGGCAAAGGGGGGCTACCTGCCGCCCATCGCCATCGGCGGAGGCCTCTCCCTGGAGGACCACGTGTTCAAGGCCCTGGCCTTGGCGACCCCGTACAGCAAGGCCGTCTGCCTGGGCCGGGCGATCCTCACCGCGGCCATGGTCGGCAAGACCCACGGCCGCCTCATGGCCGAGAAATGCCAGCGGCTGGGGCGCAGCGTGCCCGATGGGTTCCTGCAGCTCTTCGCGGCTGGGGCGCAGCTCCGGGAGCGCCTGGGAAAGGAGTTCGAGGCCCTTCCGCCCGGCGCCATCGGCCTCTACTCCTACATCGACCGACTGCGCCAGGGCCTGCAGCAGCTCATGGCGGGGGCCCGCAAGTTCGCCCTGCCGTATATCGACCGGGGCGATCTGGTGGCCCTGACCCGCGAGGCATCCGAGATCTCCGGCATCCCCTATCTCATGGACTCGGACCAGGAGGAGATCGACCGAATCCTGGGATGAGTGTGTGAAGGGGTCGCGCTATGCCGGGTCCGGAGGGTTTGCGCGGGTCTGGAGTCCCCGGCGGCGGGCTCGCCGCTGACAGCCAGAAAGGAGTGAGCCATGAACGCCATCTGTCCCCATGTGTGCAAGGCCTGCTACGCCATGACGGTATGCGCCGTCCACGCCATCGGCGAGCGGCCAGACGCCATCCTTCTCAACCCCGAGCTGTGCATCGGGTGCGGCTGTTGCAAGACGGCCTGCGAGACCTTCGGCGGCGCCATGATCAAGCACCGTGCCGTATCGGCCGAGCGGGTCAAACCGCTGCCCGCGGCGCCGGGTTCCCCATGGACGGGGGGCGCCAAGGAGTGACCTTGCCGCAGGCGGTCCCGCCCCGGTCCACGGGTGGGCCGCCTCGCCTCCGCCGTCACTGTCTGCGCATGTGAATCACAGGATGGGGAGATACGTGTCCAGTTCGAAGCGGGACACGTGGGTGCGGTAGCGATCCCACTCGAGCTTCTTGTTCTCCACGAACTTCCCGAAGATGTGGTCCCCCAGGGCCTCCCGCACCAGGTCGCTCCCTTCCACTTCCTGGATGGCCGCATAGAGGTTGTCCGGCAGCGCCTGAATGCCCAGGGCCCTCCGGCGCTCGGGGGTCATGGTGTAGATATCCTCCTCCACAGGGGGCGGCAGGTCATACCCTTTCTCGATCCCCTCCAGCCCCGCGGCCAGCATGACGGCGAACGCCAGATAGGGGTTGCAGGCCGGGTCGGGGCTCCGGAACTCGATGCGCGTCGCCTTCTCTTTGCCCGGCTTGTACATGGGGACCCGCACGAGGGTGGATCGGTTCCTCCGGGCCCACGAGATGTACACCGGGGCCTCATATCCCGGGACCAAGCGCTTGTAGGAATTGACCCACTGGCTGGTGATGGCCGTCATCTCCCGGGCGTGGCGCAGGAGGCCCGCGATGTAGGCCTTGGCCTCCGCCGATAGGTTATAGGGGGCCGACGGGTCGTGAAAGGCATTTCGGTCGCCGACGAAGAGGCTCTGATGGGTGTGCATGCCCGAGCCATTGACACCGAAGACGGGCTTGGGCATGAAGGTGGCGTAAGCCCCTTTGAGCCGGGCCACCTCCTTGACGGCGATGCGGTACGTCATGGTCTTGTCGGCCATGCGAAGGGCCTCATCGTAGCGCAGGTCGATCTCGTGCTGGCTGGGTGCCACCTCGTGGTGGCTGTATTCCACGTCGATGCCCATGCGCTCCAAGGCGAAGATGGTCTCCCGCCGGAGGTCGTTGCCCAGGTCCAGGGGGGTGGTGTCGAAGTATCCCCCCTGATCCAGGAAGCGAGTCTCCTGGGGGCCCTGGAAGTAGAAGTATTCGAGCTCCGGCCCCACGTAGAAGGTGAACCCCTTGTCCTTGGCCCGCTGCAGGACCCGTTTGAGGACATAGCGCGGGTCGCCGGCGTACGGCGTGCCATCGGGCTCCAGGATGTCGCAGAACATCCTGGCCGAAGGCTGGTCCTGTGGCCGCCAGGGGATGATCTGGAAGGTGGTGGGGTCGGGCTTGGCGATCATGTCGCTTTCCTCGATCCGCGCAAACCCTTCGATGGATGACCCGTCGAAGCCCATGCCCTCGCTCATCCCCTCCTTGAGCTCCGACGGGTCGATGGAGAAGCTTTTGAGCATCCCCAGCACGTCGCAGAACCAGAAGTGAATGAAGCGCACCTTGTGGTCCTTGACGGCCCGGAAGACATCCTCGGCGTCCTTGCACTGGATCATCTGACAGGGGCCTCCTCTTTGTTGGGTGCGGCGGGGGCCGGGGCATCCGGGGGCCGGAGCCTCTGGATTCCGTACAGCTCCAGGAGCCGATTGACGTCGGTCGTCTTGACGTCCAGGCTCCCACCGGAGACGGGCAGGAGGAGGATGGGCTTGCCCTGGAGGGCCTCGGCCACCTTGAGCTTGACCATGGCCTCCCCGCCCCGCCCCTCCAGCGCCTGGATGGTCTCCCGCAACCCCCTGGCCTCGGCCTCGGCCTCGGCCTGCACGGCCCGGGCGATGCGCTCCTGCTGATCCAAGTACGCATCCGCCTCGATCTTGGTCTGTAGGTAAGCCCCGTCGGCCCGCGCCACCATCTGGTTCACCGTCCCGATGGCATCCTGCAGCTTCTGGCGCCACTCCTCCTCGGCCGCCCGCGCCTCGCTCTTGGCCTTCTCCGCAAGCTGGTCGGCGATCTTGCGGTCCTCGATGGCCTTCTGGTAGGCCGGATTGAACCGGTAGTCCTTGGTCAGGACGTTCTCGACCACCACACCCAAGGGGGCCAGGATCTCATTGAGCACGTCCTTGGCTCGAGCCGCTTTCTGGGCCCTGGCCTCGGCGACATAGAACTCCTCTGTCTTGAGTTCTCCGAAGATGTCCCGCGGGGTGCTGCGGGTGACGGTGCGCACCAGGTTCTCCCGCAGCTCCTTGTCGCTCTGGGCGACGTACTGAAGGATGTAAGGGGCCTTCTGGGGATCGATCCGGTACGAGATGATGACGTCCAGGCTGATGTCGTTTCCGTCGATGGTCTTGAACAGGAGATCGTCCCGCCCCCCCCGGTCCCCCCGGACGGGATCGAGGGTCATCTCCACCACCTGGATGCGGGTATCGAAGGTGTGCCAATCGTTGACGACCGGGATGAACCAGTACGTGGAACCAGGGTCGTACGCCTTGGCCTCCACCCCGGAACGGTGGATGAACCCGAACTTGATGGTTCGAACGCCCACCTCGGTGGGGCCGGTGGAATAGGGCATGCATCCCGCCACAAGCAGGATCATCCAGGCAGATCCCCCGCCCGCCACGCACCGGAATCTCTTCCACTTGGCAGCCATGTGCATTTTCCCTCCCAAGGGGACCCCACCCGTGCGGATCCCGTGCGGATCCACCGCACCCCCCGTCACGGGGATCGGATGTCGAAGAGCTTGAGGGTCCTTTCCAGATCCAGGGGGTTCAGTCCGCCCTGCCCGTCGCTGGGCAGGACCACAAGCTGCATGCCGCGATAGACCTCCGCCATCTGAAGGCCCACCAGGAGGTCGGCCCCCCTGCCCTGGAGCGCCTGGTTCTTGAGGGCCGTTCTCTGGGCCTCGGCCAGCTTGACCTTGAGGTCCCCCTCCGCCCGCCGCACCCTTGCGTAGAGCTCCTGCTCGGCCTTCTTGCGAACCGTGTACGCCTCCCCCTCCTGGAGCTTGACCTGGACCGTGGCCTTGCCCTCCTCGATGACCTTCTTGAGCTTGGCAAACTCCGCCGACGCACGGGCCTCGGCCTGGTTCTTGAAAACCAGTTGGTCCTTGAGCTTCTTCTCCTCGATATTCTTCTGGATCTCCTCGCTATACTGGAAGTAGCGGATGAGCACGTGCGCCACCTCCAGGCCCTTGGACCGGAGCTCCCGGTTCATGAGATCTTTGGCCTCCTGCACCTTCTGGACCCGCAGGGGGCTGTCGTAGAACTCCTCGGTGGTCAGCTCTCCCAGGGTCTGCTTGAGGATTGGCTCGGCACGGGGCACGATGCCGTTGTCCTCGTAAAGCTTCCCCGGGCCGAGGGTTACGAAGACCTGGTATGGGTCCACGATGCGGTACAGGACCGAGGCATCCACCTCGACGAAGAAGCCGTCCGACGTCTGGATGTACGCGGCCTTCTCATGGCGTGCGAACTGGGAGCGCGTGATGGGGTTGTTGCTCAACTCCAGCACCTGAATGGACTTGGGCAGGCGGTGCATCTTTTCGAAAGGGGAGGGCAGGAGGAATCGGTACCCGGTCTGGTACACGCGCTTCTGAATGCCCCGGTCCAGCCCGATCATCACCTGCTTGACCCCGTACTCATCCGGCGCGACGTACGTGAGGCACGCCACGTACCCCGCCGCCAGCAACAGCCCCACCAGGACCAGGAGGGTGATGAGGCCCCTGTGGCCGCCCCTCGCCTCCTGGAGTTCACCGGAATCGTCCATGTCCCCCCTCCCTCATCGGTGGATGAAATCCGACGGCCCAGTTCTACCCGGAATCGCCCCCATTGTCAATGAGCCCGGCGGGCCAAATCCGGACTTTCGCATGGGTCGTCCAGGATTCACCCAGGGGAAAGCGGATGCGCTATTGGTATTTTATTATTGACAAATTTTTCCCTTAATTGTACTTAAAAAAAAACAAATTATCGTGGCGTTCCGGAGGCCTTGATGAGCTGGGAGAGGGAAGTCGGCGAGATCGCCCGCCGTCGGCGGATGGCGCAGCAGATGGGAGGGGCCGAGAGCGTCGCGCGACACCACCAGGCGGGCAAGCTCACGGTTCGGGAGCGAATCGACAACCTCTTGGACCCCGAGAGCTTTCGGGAGATCGGCGCCCTCACCGGGTCGGCCCGGTACGACAGCGGAGGGAACCTCACGGCCTTCACTCCCGCCAACATCGTCATGGGGACCGGCCGCATCGGCCACCGCCGGGTGGTGGTGTGCGGGGAGGACTTCACCATCCGCGGCGGCTCTTCCGAGGCGACCCTGGCCGAGAAATGGATCTGGGCCGAGCGGCTGGCCTACGAGATGCAAATGCCCCTCGTGCGTCTGGTGGACATGGCCGGTGGCAGCGTCCGACTGCTGGAGAAGGCCGGGGCCACCAAGCTTCCGGGCTACGCCGCCTGGAGCTCGGCGGACATGCTGGCGACCGTCCCCGTGGTCGCGGCGGCCCTGGGATCCGTGGCGGGCCTGGGGGCCTTGCGGGTCGTGCACTCCCACTTCTCGGTCATGGTCCGGGAGACCAGCCAGCTGTTCGCCGCAGGCCCCCCGGTGGTGGGGCCGGCCACGGGGGAGAAGGTCGACAAGGAGGAACTGGGGGGGTATAGGGTGCATGCCAGGGGCAGCGGGGTGGTGGACAACGAGGCCCAAGATGAGCAGGACGCGCTGCACCAGATCCGACGCTTCCTCTCGTACATGCCGCAGAACGCCTTCCAGGTGGCGCCGCGGGGGGCGGGAGGGGACCCGCCCGGTCGACGGGAGCAGGAGCTGCTGACCATCGTCCCCCGCAACAAGCGCAAGGCGTACAGCGTCCGGAAGCTCCTGGGGCTGATCTTCGACAAGGACTCGCTCTTCGAGATGGGGCGCTACCAGGGGAGATCCCAGGTCACCATGCTCGGCAGGATCAACGGCTTCGCCGTCGGCATCCTGGCCAACGATCCCATGTTCTTCGGGGGCGGCATGGATGCGGGGGCGGCCGAGAAGATGATTCGCTTCGTGGACCTGTGCGACAGCTTCCATCTCCCCGTGGTCAACTTCGTGGATCAACCGGGGGTGGTGGTGGGGACCGCGGCGGAAAAGGCGGGGACGATCCGCAAGGCGACCCGGGCCCTCATGGCCATCGCCCAAAGCCAGACCCCCTGGGTGGCCATCATCGTGAGGCGGGCCTTCGGCGTGGGCGGTTCGGCCTTCGGCCGCCACCACGACCTGAGCCTTCGCTACGCGTGGCCCTCCGGATACTGGGGGTCCATCCCCATCGAAGGGGGGGTGGAAGCCGCGTACCGGCGGGAGATCGAGTCGGCGCCGGATCCCGAGGCGCGAAGGCAGGAGCTCCATGCGTACTACCAGCAGCTCGTCTCCCCCTTCCGTACCGCCGAGCGCTTCGGCGTGCACGACATCATCGATCCGCGGGAGACCCGACCGTTGCTGTGCGAATGGGTGGAGCAGGTCTACGAACTCGTCCCCGGGCAGCTGGGGATTATCCGCCGCACCATGCGGCCGTGAGAGCGAGGAGGCGGGTGTGGTCCTTCTGTACGAGAAGTCCGACGGCGTGGTCACCGTCACCCTCAACCGGCCCCAGGCGATGAACGCCATCAATGGGGAGATGGCGCAGGCCCTGATGCGGGCATGGGAGGACTTCGCGCAAGACCCCCAAGCCCGGGTGCTCATCATGACGGGAAGCGGGGAACGGAGCTTTTGCGTGGGGGCCGACCTCCGGGAGAGGGCCGACGTCCAGGGCGATCCCCATCTGGGAGGATTCTGGAGCCGGGCCACGGACGAGATGCCCATGCGGAGAGCCGCGATCTACAAGCCCGCGATCGGGGCGATCAACGGGCACTGCCTGGGCGGGGGCCTGGAGCTGGCCCTCCTGTGCGACATCCGCATCGCGTCGGAGAACGCCACCTTCGGCCAACCCGAGATCTGTTGGGGCATCTTCCCGGGGATGGGGGCCACGCAGCGGCTCCCTCGGGTCCTCCCGTACAACCTGGCCGCGGAGATCGTCCTCACGGGGCGGCCGGTGGGCGCCCGGCAGGCCCTGGCCATGGGGCTGGTCAACCGGGTCGTCCCTGCCGGGGAGTTGATGGCGGCAGCCCGGGAGCTGGCGGAGGTGATCGGACGGAACGCGCCCTTGGCCGTGCGGGCGGCCAAGGAGGCGCTCTTGCGCAGCTACGACCTGCCCCTGGAACAAGGGCTTCGTCTGGAAGGACTCCTGCGCCGCGCGGTGGGGGAGACCGCCGATGCCCGGGAGGGGAGGATGGCCTTCGAGGAAAAGCGAGTTCCTCGATATGAGGGGCGTTGATGGGCCGTTGGCGGGATGAGGAGGCGGCTCCTGTGGGGGGGCGGGCGGCGGCGGAGGAGGGAGAGACGGCGCACAGGGGCCCGGTCCCCCTGTACTACCAGCTGGCCCACCGGTGGCGCATGTTGATCCTGTCTCGCGAATGGCCGGCCGGCGGCCGCATGCCCACGGAGCACGAACTGGCGGAGCGCTGCGGGGTGAGTCGTCTCACGGTGCGCAAGGCCAAGGGGTATCTGATCCGAGAAGGGTTCCTGCGCAGCGTTCAGGGCTCGGGAAGCTACGTCACGGGGCCCGAGCAGTGGAAAACCCGTCATGACCCGTTTCTCGGCACCCTCGACGAGATCTTCGAATTCGGGCAGCAAACGGCGTTTGAGCTCCTGGAGTTCGGCATGGTCCCAGCCCCAGAGGCGATCGCGCGGAAGCTCCAGCGGCCTTGTGACCGGCACGTGTACCGGATTCGCGGCGTTCGCTCCTTCGGCGGGAGGCCCATTTCCCACGTCGTCTACTACCTCCCCCTTGACATCGGCTCCGGGATGCGGGCGCAGAGACTCGACAAGGGGCCGTTCATCCCCCAGATCGAGAGGATGCTCGGCATCGAGGTCACCGAGGGGCTCCATGCCTTCAGCCCGGGCTTTGCGGGACGGGAGGCCGCGAGGCGTCTGGGAATCAGGCCCAGGACTCCGGTTCTCGTGGTGGAATCCCTGTACCTGGACGCGGGCATGCGGCCGGTGGAATACCTGGTGACCCAATATCGACCGGACTGGCGTTACCGCGTGCGGATGCGGCGGACGTCGGCGCAGGCCGCCCCACCCACTTCACCCTCCCAGGGCCCAGGTCGACCCGAGCGGAAGGAGGAGGCTCTCCCATGAAGCCGGGACTCCTGCACACGTGGCCCTTGACTCGGTACGCAGGCAGGACGGCTGTGGTCTTCGGGAACAGACGCATCTCGTTCGGCGAGATGGACAAGCGGGTCAACCGCCTGGCCCGGGGCTTCATGGCCCTCGGTCTGACCGCCGGCCACAAGGTGGGGTTGCTGCTCAACAACAGCTTGGAGGCCGTGGAGTGCCTCCTGGCCGTCCCCAGGGCTGGGCTGACCTTCGTGGCCCTCAACGCGAGGCACACGGCCGCAGAGCACGCCTACGTTCTCCAGGATGCGGGGGTGGACGCGGTGGTCGTCGGTTCCGAGTTCCTGGCCCTTCTCCATCCGGTTCTTGCGGCGCTCCCCGCCCTGCGCTTCGTCATCGTGGTGGGCACCGCCCAATGCGGACATCTGCCCTACGAGAGGATCGTGGAGGGCCAGCCGGATACGGACCCTGGGGTGGAGGTCGATGAAGACGCCATCGAGCGGATTCACTACACCTCGGGGACCACGGGAAGGCCCAAGGGCGCCGTCTCCACCTTCCGAATCGCCCACAACCGCATGATGAACGTCCTGGTCAACCTGGATCATCCCATTCTCCCCACGGACGTCAACCTGAACGTCGGACCCCTGACCCATGCGGCGGGGTTTATGATGTCGATCTACTATGTCCGCGGGGCGTCCAACATCATCCTGTCCGGCTTCGATCCGGAGGAGACCCTCAGGACCATCCAGCGGGAGCGGGTGACGAGTGTTCTCCTGATTCCCACGATGCTGTACCGGATTCTCACGTTGCCGGGGCTTTCCTCGTACGATCTGGGCAGCGTCAAGAGGGTCTGGTACGGCACGGCCCCCATGGCGCCGGACCGGCTCCAGCAGGGGATCGCGCTGTTCGGGCCGGTCTTTCGACAGAACTACGGCCTCACCGAAGCGCCCCAGCCCATCACCTACCTGGCGCCCGAAGAGCACGGGTTGGACGGCACGCCCGAGGCGTTGCGCCGGCTCTCCTCGGCGGGAAGGCCGGCACTGGGCGTCGAGCTGGCGGTGGTGAGGGAGGACGGGGCGCCGGTCACTCCAGGCGAAATCGGGGAGATCGTGATCCGCACGGACAAGCTCTTCAAGGAGTACTGGAAGATGCCGGAGGCCACGGCCGAGGCCTTCCGGGGGGGATGGTTCCACACGGGGGACATGGGGACCCTGGATGAGGAGGGCTACCTCTACATCATGGACCGGAAGAACGACATGATCATCAGCGGCGGCTTCAACATCTACCCCCGCGAGGTGGAGGACGTCCTCATGTCCCACCCTGCCGTGGCCGAGGCGGCGGTCATCGGCGTGCCGGACGACATCTGGGGAGAGGCGGTGAAGGCCTTCGTTGTCCTCAAGAAAGGCGCCGCCGCCTCCGACTCGGAGCTGATCGGGTTCTGCAAGAGCCGCCTGGCCAGCTACAAGAAACCCAGGAGCGTGGTGTTCGTCGGGGACCTCCCCAAGAACCCGTACGGCAAACTGCTGCGCCGTGAGCTGAAGGACCGGTGTTGGAAGGGCCTGGCGCGCAAGGTCCACTAGGCGCCTTTGCCGAGGGATCGACTGCAAGCGCCCATCAATCGGCGTGGCCCGGGGCCAACCGGCCACCGCCGACGGCTCCGAATCCCGCACCGCATTGCGGGGCCAGCCCGCCATGGGGTGCCCGGACGCGTTGTCCATCCAAACCAGCCGAGAGGGAAAGGAGGTCCGTCATGCGAAGGGTCAAGGGATCCGAGAGGGTGATCTTGGTGGCCGTCACCATCGGTGCGGTCGTCCTGGCGTTGGTGGCCGGGGCATACGCCCAGCAGCCCCTAAAGGCGCGCCTGTCCTACCATTGGTTTCCCAAACACCATGCTGCCGTGTATGCGGACAAGTTCGCCCAGGAGTGCAGGAAGGCCACCAACGGGAAGCTCGAGGTCGAGGTCTTTCATTCGGGCCAGCTTTTCGACATCCGCCAGGCCCTGTCGGCTGTCTCTTCCGGCGGAGTCGAGCTGGCAGCCGTGTTGGACCTCAATTTCGAGCCCGTCAACAAGAACTTCCAGCTCAGCTCCATGGCCTACTTCTGGGACAGTTACCAGAGATTGCGGGATTTCTGGACAAAGACCCCTGAGGGGAGCAAGGAGTGGGAAGGGCTCCAGAAGAAGCTGGGCATCAAGATCCTGTGCTACGATCCGGTCGGGCCGTCCTGTCTGTTCAGCACCAAGGATCAACTGGGCGCCGTCGATCGCCTCAAGGGGCTCAAGTCCAGGTACCTGTCGGTGAGCGAGAAGCCCGGGATCGAAGCCATGGGCATGAGTGGCGTCTCCGTGGGGACGGCCGAGGTCTACACGGCGTTGAAGCAGGGGATGATCGACACGCTCACCTCGGTCCCCTCGGCCGTGGGGGCGTACAGCTGGTGGGACTTCCTCAAGTATGTGCAACAGCCCTACATGGCGTACAACGACGCCCATATCGTCGCCAACGCCCGCTGGTGGGACGGACTCCCCAACGACGTCCGGGACGTCATCCTGAACCAGGTCGCTCCCAGGATCTCCAAGGAGGCCACCGACTCCATCGTCGCCTCCTCCGACGATTCCCTCAAGGAGATGGCGGAGAAACACGGAGGCAAGGTCGTGACCCTCCCGCCCGGGGAGCTGAAGAAGCTCAAGGAGATATACCGCACCCAGGTCTGGCCGGCCCTGGGGGCGCAGATGGACAAGGGGGTATATGAAGCAGCCAAGCGTTTCGCCAACGTGGAGTGACGGCCAAACGGTGGGATCCCACGCGGCCTGGACGTCGGGCCATGGCTCTCCGTGCCCGGCTCCAGTGCGCAATCGTGGACCCCAGATGGCGGGGGGGGGGCACAAGTCCATGGAGAAGGCACTTCAGTACTACCAAACGGTAACGGGTCTCTTCGCCCGGGGCATCCTGGGGCTGGCGGCGGCGATGGTGGCATTCGACGTCCTGTCCATGTGCGCCGAGGCGGTGGCCCGTTACGTCTTCGGCTCCAGCCGGGCGTTCATGGAGGAGGTGCCGCGGTTTCTCCTCCCATGCATCGTCTTCCCCATGATGGGCGTGCTGCTGCGAATGAGGAAGCACATCGGGGTGGACCTCCTCCCGGACAAGCTGAAAGGAAAGCGCCGGTCAATGCTCATGATCCTCGTGTACGGGGTCATCCTGGGGATCTCCCTGCAGTTCACCCTGGCCGGTATCGCGGCCGTCGCCCATTTCCGGGCAACAGGCCTGGAGTCCGTCACCGAGATCGTGTTCCCCATGTGGTGGATCTATCTGTTCTTTCCGCTGGGATTCGGGGTGCTGGGACTGTTCGCCATCGAGATGCTCCTCGTGGAAGGAGTTCATTTGCGCGGTCTGATCCGAGCCGGGGGGCGCCATGGGGCCTCGGGGGGGGGACCATGATCTATGTCGCCATCGCCCTCGGGATCGTCAGCCTGGCCATCTCGGTCCCCATCTTTCTCGTCTTCGGACTGTCCGGGAGCCTGATGGTCGTCCATGGCCTGAATCTCCCATGGAGCGTGATCACCCAGGTGACCTTCGACTCCATCACCAAGTACGTCCTGCTGGCCATCCCCCTCTACGTCTTTTCGGGTATGGTGATGGTGGAGGCCGGGATGGCCCGCCGACTGGTGGACGTCTTTGTCCGCGCCGTGGGCCATCTTCCGGGCGGGTTGGGGATCGCCATGGTCCTCACCATGGGATTCTTCGGGGCCCTGTGCGGCTCCATCCTGGCAGCCATCGTGGCCATCGGAGGCATCCTCATCCCCATCATGGTGGAAAAGGGGTACCCGAAGGCCTTTGTGGCGGCCCTGGCAGCCTGCTCCGCGTTCCTCGATTCCCTCATCCCCCCGAGCAACGGCGCCATCATCTTCTCGGCGATCACCGGAGAGCCCGTCTCCAGGACATTTGCGGCTGGCATCCTCCCGGGTGTGGTGTACGGCCTGCTGCTGATCCTACTGGTTCTGTGGAGATGCCGGGGCGTGCCGCGGACGAGAAGGGCCACCCTGAAGGAGTTCCTGCACAGCCTGTACGTGGCCGTGCCTGCCCTGTTCACGCCCGTCATCATCCTGGGAGGGATCTATACCGGTCTGATGACCGCCACCGAGTCCGCGGCAGTGGCGGGACTCTGGGCCATCGTCGTGGGATTTGCGTTCTACCGGCAGTTGACCCTTGCCGGGCTCTGCAACGCCCTGCGAAACACGGCCGTGACCACCTCGGTCATCTTCGCCATCATCTCCACGGCCACGTTCCTCTCCGTCGCCCTGACGTACACCCGCTTCCCCCACAAGCTCATTGAAGCGGCGGTGGAAGCCGGGGTGACGCCCTTGTCCTTCTTCATCGCGCAGGCCGCGGTGGTTCTGATCCTGGGGACCTTCATGGAGGTTGTGCCCATCATGTATCTCACCATCCCCATCCTGGCGCCCATCGCGGCGGCGCTGAACATCCCACTGGTGCAACTCTACATCGTCAACGGGGCCTTCGTGGGCATGGGGATGCTGACGCCGCCGGTATGCGTTGGGGCGTACACCGCGGCCGCGGTGGCACAAGAGAGCTCCGCCGGTGTGATCCGGGCCATCTTCCCGTGGTTCCTGCTTGTGGGGCTTGTCCACGGATTGCTGTGCATGCTCTTCCCAGAGTTGAGCACCTGGCTGCCGGACCTGGTCTGACCGGGCGGGGGATGTTGCCGCCCATAAAGAGGTGGCGTCATGGGCCATGATCGCAGGATGCAGGAGTTTCGCCAGAGGCGGGGCCGCCACCTCGCCATGGGAGGGGCGGAGAAGCTCGAGGCGCGCAGGCGGAAGGGCAAGCTCAATGCCCGGGAGCGCATCTCGGCGTTTCTCGATCCGGGGACATTTCAGGAGCTGGGCCTTTTCGGCCACTCCATCGCGCCCGGCATGGCCGATCGGACGCCGGCCGACGGGAAGATCATCGGTTGGGGGGCCGTCGATGGACGGCCCGTGGGCGTCGTGGCCAATGACATGACCGTCCTGGGGGCCTCCAGTGCCTTCACCAACATGAAGAAGATCGACTACATGCGCAACGTGAGCTGCCAGAAAGGAATACCCCTGGTCTTTCTGGCGGAATCCACCGGGGCCAGGATGCCCGACTCCATGGGGGCCCTGGGGATGTCCTACGGGGGCCAGAACCCCGCCCAATACCGAAGACTCCGGGAGGCCCCGTGGGTCTCGGTGATCCTTGGTCCCTGCTATGGAAGCTCCAGCTGGTACAGCGCCATGTCGGACATCACCATCATGCAGAAGGGGGCGGTGATGGCGGTCTCCAGCCCCAAGGTCACTGCCCTGGCCACCGGGGAGGAGACGCCGCCCGAGGAGCTGGGGGGGTGGCGGCTGCACGCCGAGGTCACGGGTTTGGCCGATGCCGTGGGCGAGACGGAGGAGGAGTGCCTGGCGCTGGCCCGGCGGGCCCTGGGCTACCTCCCGTCCCACGCCCAGGAGCCGCCGCCCAGAAAGGAAGTCCCCCCCTTCTCGGGCAAGGATATGCCCCACATCCTGCAGTTTCTGCCGGAAGAGGGGGCTCGCGGCTACGACATGAGGGGCATCATCCGGGCCCTGGTGGACGGCGGCGAGCTTCTGGAGTTGAAGGCCCGCTTCGGCCGCCCCTGTGTGACCGCCCTGGCCAGGCTCGACGGAGACGTTGTGGGCATCATCGCAAACAATCCCATGTATGGGGCCGGCGCCCTGGATGCGGACTGCTGCGAGAAGATCACCAGCTTCCTGGTGCTCTGCGATTCATTCAATGTCCCCCTTGTGACCCTGGTGGACACGCCGGGCTTCCTCGTGGGAAAGGCCGGGGAGCGACGAAAGGTGGTGGGCAAGATCATCAACTGGATGAACGCCCTGTCTATGGCCACCGTGCCCAAGATGACGGTGGTCGTGCGCAAGATCTACGGCCAGGCGTACCTCAACATGGGCGGGGGGCGGTACTCCGACGTCTTCGCCGCCTGGCCTACGGCGGAGATCAGCTTCATGGGCCTGGAACCGGGGATAAACGTGGTGTTCAATCTCAGGAGAGAGGACGATCCGGAGCGCTTCCAGGGGCTGCTTCATCAGATGGCCAAGGATACCGAGCCGTGGGATGCGGCCGGCACATTCGGGGTCAATGAGATCATCGAGCCCGCAGAAACCCGCGAGTTCCTGGTCCGCATGCTGGCGTTCCACAGGGACCGCAGGACCGGTGCCGTCGGTCAGCACCTGCTCCACAACTGGCCCACATCCTATTGAAGACCCCGGCGGCACCGATGCGGGATCGCTCGCCCGACTGCTGCGCGGACCCTCAGCGGCTCATGCGGGAGTCCCCCCGGATTCACCGTCAAAGGAAAGGAAGAACCTCGCTGGTCCTGTGATTACAGGATGACAGAATGCTTTCGGCCAAGAGATTCCATCACCAACGAGGTGGACAGGTCTTGGCACGAGGACAGCTTGCATTGCAGTATGAAGGGGGAGGGCGGGAGTCGGGGATGACGGCGCTGGGGGGACTGCCGCTGTATCTGGATTGGGCGCGGGTGATGGGGATCGGGGGGGCGATTGAGGGGGATCTGCGCGTTGGGGGAGGTGGCCCGGGTTGGAGCGAGGCTCAGGTAGGCATGGCGTTGATATTGCACAGCTGAGGGGGTGGGCAGCGTGTGGACCATTTGAGGTTGGTTGAGGGGGACGAGGGGTTTTTCGGGTGATGGGGCGTGTGGAGGCAAAGGGGATGAAGCGCTGGAGGTGGCGGGAGATAAAGAGGCGCTGGCGCCAGGAGCGACGTCGGGCAGTGCCGTCGCCGTCGTCGGTATTTCGGTACTTGGAAGCCTTCCACCCCTCCTCGGCCCCCCCCGCCAAACGGTAGGCGGTGGATTTGGGAAGCCATCAAGCCTTTATTGCCGCGCTCCGTTGTGGTAAACGTGAATACTCGGG
>CAZEPJ010000024.1:0-2991 GCA_964514105.1 uncultured Desulfarculaceae bacterium
ATACCATCCCGCCATGATCCGGTCGTTCCGTTGCCGTGAAACCGAGAGGATCTTCAGGCGGGAGTCCTCGCGCAGATTCCTTCCGGTACTCCGCCAACGCGCTTTCAGAAAGTGCAACCCCGTCGACGCCACCCTGCGACTGGACGAGCAGGCGCTCCCCAGATCCCATCGACTGGAGACGCTCAAGGGAGGGCCCAAAGGACATTGGAACTCCCCCATCAACGATCGCTGGTGCATCCGCGGACTGTGACATCTTGATTCCGAGAGAAGTGCCGGTCGCTCGCCCTGATCTCGCAAGGGCCCGGAGAGGAGTCATCTATCCTTGCGGTGGCTTCGGTGGGAGGACAGAAAATGATCCAACTGGAGGCGTTCGAGGAGATCTATCGGGACTATTTGCAGCAGGTCGCGCTCGTGGATCTGGAATGGGTGAAGGATCGGCTGGGGTTGACGGTGGTGAAAGATCGGGCGGTGGTGCCGTTTTTCGGGATGCCCTATGGGGTCTCCGCAGAAGGCGTCACGGATCAGCGAGGGGTGCGGCCGAGCCACACGGTGTGCGTGATCCTCTGCAGATACCTGATCCTGTGCCCGGAGAGGGACCCGCGGGAATCCGACTGGGTGACGTACCGGGAGTTCAAGGACGCGGCCCCCTTTGTGAGCGGTTTCCACAGCAATGCGCAGGAACCCATCGGACGAGCCTTCGGTGGGAGACTCTCCGCTCTGGAACGGGCAGGCGCGGATCTGGGGGCAACACGCGTGAATGTGGGCATCTCAGCGGATCTGGTCATGCGCTTCCATGCGCTTCCGAGGGTTCCGGTTCTCATGCTCTTCAACGACCGGGACGAGGAGTTCCCCGCCCAGTGCATCCTTCTTTTCGAGAGGCGTGCCGACAAGTATCTGGACATGGAATGCCTGGCCATGATCGGTTGGGTCCTCTCCGAGTGGCTGCAGCAACGTGGGGGAGAAGGCGGGCATTGAAGGGTTGGGGGCATGGGATGGTGGGGGAGGGTGCCGGGTCTGGAGATGTGACGGCGGGTGCGGCTTGGCGGGAAAGCGCCGTGTCTGGCCTGTTTCGGGGGACATGAGGGGCGAGCAAGGGGTGCCCTGCTGTTCTTTGTTCCGCAGGGGCCTTCTGGAGATCCCCCGGTCGTGTTCTGAAGGACGGAAAGGTGAAACCCGCCGGCCAGTCGGCGCTTCCCGAAATTCAAATCCGCGTCACGAACTCTGCACTGCCGGAGGGAGCTCCTCCAGGATGATCCTGTGCTCCAGAAGGGACGTGGTCTTGAGCCGGGCGCGGATCAGCTTCTGATCGCCAAAGATATCCGACAGGAACACGTGATCTCCGCGCGGCTCCAGCACGTTGACGTTGGCCATGACCATCTCCTCGGTCTCGCCCCGAATCATGTATGCGTTCGCCTCACACATGGCTGTCGTTGACCTCCCTTCGCAACGCGTCGATCAGTTCTTCCACGAAGTGGGGCAGGGGCTGGCCCCGCACGCCGAGGACCTCCACGCGCTCCTGGGACATGGGGATCAGGATCTTGCGTGCATCGCTGGAGGCGATTGCCTCGGCCATGGCCGGGGTGAGCTCTCCCATCATGGCATTGGCCATGAGGATCCCGATGGACCCCACGATCACCTGTGCGCGAGCCACGGTGCGGACCACCGCGTTCTCGCCCGTGGCCCCTCGATTGGCCCCGGCCTTGAGCATGGCCGATGTGGCCACGGCATTGGTTCCGAGCCCGATGATCTCCACCCGCTCTTCGAAGGTCTCCCGAAGGCGCCTCACGATGACGCTCCCGAAGCCGCCCCCCTGTCCGTCGACCACGCAGATCCGCATCCAGCAACCATCCTTCCCCAAGAAAAAAAGGCCACGATCAGTCCCCGGACTTCCGTCCAGCCGGTTCCTTGCCGCAGCCCTGTCGACCAATTGGTGGGCCTTGCCCGTGAAACCCTTCAGGGTCCCGCACTGCGCACTCTATAACACCCATGAGGTTCTCTGTCAACATCCGCCAGCCCCGGGCCCTGTGCGCTGTTGCTGTGCTCGAAAGCGTCGCCAAGGGGCAGGAGAGACGTGGGGTCAGGGCCATGCTGGAGTCGAAGTCGCAACTAGAGGCAGACGGCCGACGATGGGCCGTGTGCCCCGCCCTCGATGGCGTTTCGCCCTGGATTCGGGGACACCACCGCCCTGCTTCTCGCTACCCTCTGCCTCCCTGCCGGGCCTCTGTTCATCCAGCGTTGGGTCTTTGGGGCCCACCCCTGGTCACCTGAGATGCCGAGACCCGGGGACAGGGCTGCCAGATGGCAGGATGGGTCTGGAGGTCTTGACGGAAGACGGGGAGATGGGCTGAATTGGCGGAAACCACGGGACAGGCCCCGGGGGGCCCTGCCCCGTGGACGCGAGAGGATACGGGATCCTTATGGAGCGGGCTCGTCGTCGACGAAGACGACGATGTGGGTGATGGTGTAGACGCGGTCCGAGGCCATCGGGTCATAGGTTCGCCATCCTAGGGCCCGGATGGTGTCTCCGACTTGCACATCTTCGAGGGTGAGATCGAAAACGCCGGGGTCCGTTCCCTCGGTCTTCACCTTGACCGTGGGGCTCACCACGAAGGCGAATTCCTGCCCGATATACGCCTTCATGAGGCGATTGGCCTTCTCGATGTCCAGGGACAAGGTGAGGGCCGAGGGATCCACCGCGGTCACCTCGCCCATGACCGAGAAGCGCTTGCTCTTCTGCCAACGGTTCCGGTTCTGGTTTCCCGCCAGGGCTGCGGAGGCCGCAAAGGCCGAGATCAGCACCACCGACAGGACCAAGACACAAAGACGGTTTCGCAACATCTTCTCTCTCCTCCAGATGGATTTGGAATCGGCGGGAATGCCCGCTCTCAACTGACATACACGCGAGCCCCACGCTGAGTCACAGGTGGGTCAAACAATGCCCCCGGGCTATCGACCGGGGTCACCGCCGCCGCCGCCACCGCCACCACCGCC
>CAZEPJ010000024.1:3091-54107 GCA_964514105.1 uncultured Desulfarculaceae bacterium
CCGCCGCCACCGCCACCACCGCCACCACCGCCGCCCGATCCACCGGGCCCACCGGCATCCCCCGGTCCCGCACCGGTGCCGTGGCCGGTTCCACCGCCCATCCCTGCGCCCCGACCTGACCCGACCACCGCGCCTTGGGCCAAGTCCTGGGCCGAGAGGCCGAGACGCTGGGAGAGCGCCGAGGCGGGCGCCTTGCCTCGGAGGGAGTCCAGGGCGGCCGAGGCGATGTCGACCTCGGGGATCCCCTTTCTCTTGGCAGCTGCGAGGGTGCGGGCCAAATCCTGGCCTTGGGTCGTGAAGGCCCCCTGCGTCAATCCAGTCCATGCGATCTGCTGGGAGACACGAGCGTGGAAGCCAAGCTGTTGGAGGGAGACCAAGAGTTCCCCGGCCCGGGTCAGTTCCGGGACTGAGGCGGATCGCGGGGCCTGCACGAGAAGCTCGACCAGCTCGTGCGGGCTCGGTGCCGCCGCCAAGGCCTCTGTCAAGCGCAGGAGGTAATGGGGATGCCCCTCGAGATCCTGGCCGCGCCTGCGCAGGGCGTCGGTCGCCCTGGCCCGATTCTGGCGGTACTCCATGAGCTTCCTGCTCAGGGTCGAACGGATGAGAGGGGCGGGCACCTTCTTGGCCAGCCCCTCCTCCACCTTGCTCACCAGAGGTTGCAGGGGAAGGGCCTCTGCCTGGGCCTGCGCGAGGATGGTGAGGATCTCGGCCATGGCCGAGGGCTCCAGGCCGCAGTCATACCCCAGGGCCAGGAGACGGTTCACCGTGGCGGGCGGAATGCCGGCCTCCTCAGCGCTGCGCACGGCCTCCGGGAGGCCCCCGGGGTTCCCCTGGGCCGCTCCAGGGGCCATGGTTCCCCACAGGAGCGTCCCGGCGAGGGTGAGGGCGGCGATGAAGGGTCTATATGTGCTGGCCATTGCCGTTTCCCAGGATGAGGACGGCGTTGCGGTTGCCAAAGCCGTCCTCCTGATAGAGGGATGCGCCGGGATCTGGCACGATGAGCCGACCGTCCACCAGAAAGGCGTATTCGTGTCGCCCGGCAGGGAGGCTGGCCGCCAGGACCCAGCGCCCTGTCTGGCCGTCCCAGTGCATCTCGTAGCCCTCCCCCCGCCAACGGTTGAAGGTCCCGATGACTGCGATGGAGCGTGCCCCCGAGATCTCGAGGTGAAAGACGACCGGAATGCCCTCCCGGGACGGCGGCTGGAAGCCGGATTGCGGCGCATCCCGAAGCGCCAGGCCCGCCCAGACTACCAGACCCCCGAGGAAAAGCAAGGCGACGGGTGCCAGACGCAAGGGGGTAAGGGTCAAGGGCAGAGGGGACCGAGCCCAGCGCCGCAGGCGAACCCACCAGGGGAGCTTCCGAGATCGAACCGCGGCCATGGTCCGCGGAAGCAGGGACGCCGGCGGCTCCAAGTCGCTCATCTGGCGGATCCAACCGGCGATCTTTGCCAGTTGCCGATCATCCTGTGTCACGTTTGCCTCCCGTCGGGCCGGGGTCCGGCTCGCCCCCCGCAAGGATCTCCCGAAGCTTCTTCAGCCCACGATGGACGCGCATCTTGGCCCCACTCACAGAGAGGCGCAGGCACGCGGCCACCTCCTCCATGGAGAGCTCTTGGTGGTAGTGGAGCACGAGGGCCTCCCGGTATTCCCATGGGATCCGACCGAGGGCCACCGCCACCCGTTGGGTGTCCAGGCGCGCCAGGAGGCGGGCCTCCGTCTCGCCCGGGAGATCGGGATCCTCACCGGACTCCCACGGGTCGTCAATGGGCACGGGGGCCAGACGGTTCCGGCGCAGGAAATTCCGGGCATGGTTCAAGCCGATGGCGTACAGCCATGGAAAGAACCGTCCGTCCGACCGAAACGTGTCCAGCCTCTCGAAAGCCTTGATGAACGTCTCCTGGGCCAGGTCCAGGGCATCCTCCTGGGAGCCGGTCATGCGCGTCATGAGGTTGAAAATGGGATGCTGGTAGCGCGTCACCAGGAGGGCGTACGCCTCCGTGTCACCCGCCAGAACGGCGGCGACTGCCTCCCGGTCTTCCCGCGCGTCCATGAACCGCCGTCTATCTCCTCCGCGATCCCCCGTCACCTCCATATACCCCTGACAGGACATTCCGGTCACCATTCACTCGGCCACCAGGATCGAGTTGCGGGCCCCGAAGCCGCTCTCCTGGAAGAGGGTCGCCCCGGGATCCGCGACCCAGTCCCGCCCATCCACGACGTACAGATATGCGTGGCGGCCCCTGGGGAGCGACGTCTCCAGGCGCCACAGATCGCCGTGGCGGGCCATGCAGTGGCCGCGGGCATCCCATCCGTTGAAGTCCCCGGCCACACACACGCTCCGCGCAGCCCCATCGCTATACGAGAATACCACGCAGACCGTGTCAGGTTCGCTCCCGGGGGCGAGGCCATGCGCGAGGAGGATGAGGAGAGTGGCCAAGGCTGCCTTGGTGGGGCTCATGATCCCATCTCGCCCGAACCGGGCAAGGGGAGAGGGCCCCATCGGCGGTTGCTGGGTCTCTGGTTCACTGCTTGAGGCTCTCGAGCCGCTGGGCCAGGCGCGGAGACGACACGTTGACCGTCACGCGAAGGGCCCGGAGCCCCTGCACGCCGGGCAGATCCTCCAGCTCCAAGGACTCCAGTTCCTCGGTCAGGTAACCCTGGGCCTGGAGGAAGTCGATGTGGCGCCTGGCCTCCCGCGCCTCTTCCACGTTGGCGTAGACCACGGCGATGCGGCCGGGTTGGGTGAGGCGATCCCCGTTTCCCTTGAGCACGGCCTTGTCCAGGCGGGACTTGATGATCATGTGCCGGACGTCGTATGTGCCGTCCACATCGAATCGCTTCTCGTCGAAGCGAAACCGAATGGACAGGGGGCTGTGCTGCATCAGGACCAGGTGGGTCGTTTCCAGGTGCACGGCGAGGGACGCCTGCAGTGCGTGGGTGACCAGGGCCATGCCACAGGCCGTCATGAGCTGCCAGAGGCGGAGGTTCTGGAGCTGCAGTTCGCTGAATCCGCCCCCTTCGGTGAGGGACTCCCCCGCGTAGATGGCGTAGTCCACCCCGTCGGTCTGGTGCTTCTCGAAGTAGTGGGGGGACATGGCCTGGGCCTCGGCCTCCTCCCTGTCCAGGTACGCCGAAAGCCGGCGGTTGAGGGCCGAGACGCCATCCTCGAACGCCTTGCGCCGCCTGTAGACGGTCCCCAGTTGGGGATCCAAGGCGGAGTAGTATGCCCCGATCGCCTCGGCCACCCCGTCGCCCAGCCGCTGCATCCCCGCAAACACGGGCTCCACCTCCTTCTTGAGGAAGTTCGTCACGGCCATTTCATCCGACGAAGTGACGCCGTTGCGGATCCGATCGAGCCCCCTCTCGATGCGGTGGCCCAGCTCCTGGAGTATGGGTTGCGGTCTGGCCTCGTGCGCCCGCCTGAGTATCTCCATGGCCCGGCTGAGGTGCTCCTCCATGTCCTCCTGGATGGCGCGGTTGCGCTGCTCCGAAGAGCCCCGGATGTCCGACGCCCCGTACAGCGGGTACACGTCCCGGAACACAATGGGCTCCATCTCCGACGGTTGCCCCATGCGCAGGCTCTCCAGGTGCCGGAGGGCGGCCTTGTGAAAGCGCCACTCCACCGATGGGTGCACCGCGGTGCATTTCTCCTTGATGATGGCCTGGATCCGGTTCTCCACGTCGTCCATGGCCCGTTTGACAGCCATGGAGAACACGGGGAGGATCTGCTCCATGAGCAGGGCATCCACAGGCCCCAGGTCGCAGGGGCGGGGGGAACCCAGCAGCAGGGTCCCGATGCACCCCTCCTGGTATTGCAGGGGCGCCACGAGGAGGGAACGAAGTCCTTCCTTGAGCAGGTCCTGCTCCACAAAGGTATCGCAAGGTTCTTCCTGAAGATCGGGGATGGTCTGGATCCGCCCGCTCTCCATGGCCCGGTCATACACGGACCCGTTGAACTCGATGCGCGGGATGTGCTGGGAGTCGGAGAAGACGCAATTGCCGGTCATTTGGCATCGAACGCTGAGCAGGAGCACCTGGTCCTCCTGGACCGCCGCGAGCCCGGCGTTCAGGTCCGGACGTCGGAACAGGGTCCGGAGCCTGTCCTGAAGCCTCATGAAGCCGCCGTGGGAGAAGAAGGACTCCCGGTCGATGAGGTCCCGCTCCAGGTACGAGAGCACCTCGGAAATGGTCACGTCAACGGCATGGGCCACGGTGAAGCCGTGGAACTCGAAGTCCTCCGGGGGGATGATTTCCCTGAGGAGTTCGGGGTCGTTGAGGTTGGCCATCACCCGGGCGCGCTCCTCGTCGCTGAGGACCTTGGGCCGCCCCACAGGCACGATGCGCACGAAGTGGGGGTTGAGATGGAGGCGGAAAAAGCGGTCCAGGCCGGTTTCCGGATCGCGCAGGATGCGGATCACCGGATAGTCCAGGGCCGCGGAGATGCCGTAGAACTCCCGGAGGATGAACAGATACCCCTTGATGATGCGGCCCCGGACGAAGGCGTCTTCGCCGAGCACGGCCCGCCCCCGAATGGTGCCATCCTCGCCAATGAAGAGGCGGTGAAACTGGGGGGAGACGAACACCGGCTTCATGCAGAAGGGGACAATGGCCCCCGCCGCCTCGCTTTCCCAGAAGGCCGGAGGGAAGACAGCGGACATGAGGTCCCGGACCAGGTCCCGATGCCGGTCCAGCACCTCCAAATCCTCGATGGGTTCCAGGAGCTCGGGGGCGCCGGCGATCCGCTCCCGCATGGCTTCGGTCAGACAGCCGCGGAAGAACTCGGACCCGGCCGAGCGCTCCATCCAAAAATCGATGAGCGGCCTGAGACTGAGCACGCATCGGAAAGGAATGCTGGCGTCCGCTGGTTCCATGGCCAGGCCCTCCACGGTCTCGATTGGATGATCCCCCGATAGTGTATACTATTGTCCCAGGGGCGCACAGATGGACGACCGGATTCCCCGCGGTGCATCCCTCACGCGGGCGCCTGTGCGGGGCGAGGGAGAGTCCTTCCATGTGCAGGGGGCCCCCACCCCTGGGCGGGGAGGCGGGCCCTTGACAGGCCGATGGGCCTCCCATAGGATGGCTTAATTTCTGGGGAAATTCACCGGATCGAGGCATCTGGAAAAGATGTTTGACAGCCTTTCCGACAAACTTCAGGCCGTCTTCCGCAAGATCCGCGGTCACGGGACCCTGACGGAGGAGAACATCCAGGAGGCCCTGCGGGAGGTGCGCCTGGCCCTCCTGGAGGCCGACGTCCACTTCAAGGTCGTCAAGGAGTTCGTGGAGTCGGTCCGCACCAAGGCGCTGGGCAAGGATGTGCTCCAGAGCCTGAGCCCGGGCCAGCAGATCGTCAAGATCGTCCACGACGAACTCATCGAGCTCATGGGGGCCTCGGAGCGCCGGCTGAACTTGAGCGGGACGCCCGCGGGCATCATGCTCGTGGGACTCCAGGGATCGGGCAAGACCACCACTGCTGGGAAGCTCGCCCGATGGCTGGGCGGACAGGGGCGCCGCGTGGGGCTCGTGCCCGCCGACGTATACCGCCCCGCGGCCATGGAGCAACTGTCCCAGTTGGGGAGCCTCCTGGGGGTGGACGTTTTTCAGCCCAACGCAGGGGAGGACCCGGTCCGCATCTGCGCCCGGGCCCAGGGGTGGGCCAGGGACCGGATGCTCGACACCCTCATCATGGACACGGCCGGGCGGCTCCACATCGACGAGGCCCTCATGGAGGAACTGGCCCGCATCCGGACGGCCGTTGCCCCGGGTGAGATTCTCCTGGTGGTCGATGCCATGACGGGCCAGGACGCGGTCCAGATCGCCCAGAGCTTCAGCGCCCGCCTGGAGATCTCGGGGGTCATCCTGACCAAGCTGGACGGCGACGCCCGCGGCGGGGCGGCTCTTTCCATCCGGGCCGTGACCCAGCGGCCCATCGTCATGGTGGGGGTGGGAGAGAAGCTCGATGCCCTGGAGCTCTTCCACGCGGACCGCATGGCGTCGCGTATCCTGGGCATGGGCGATGTGCTGAGCCTCATCGAGAAGGCCCAGGCCGCGTACGACGAGAAGCAGGCCTTGGAGCTGGAGCGCAAGATCCGCAAGGACGCCTTCACCCTGGAGGATTTCCTGGATCAGCTGCGGCAGTTGCGCAAGATGGGCCCCCTGGACGATCTCATGAAGATGATCCCAGGCATGGGGAAGATGGCCCGCGGCGCCATGGATCTGCAGGCCGGCGAGGGGGAGCTCAGGCGGGTGGAGGCCATCATCTGCTCCATGACCCTGGCGGAGAGGCGCAATCACAACATCATCAACGGGAGCCGGCGGCTTCGCATTGCCAAGGGAAGCGGCACCACGGTGCAGGACGTCAATCGGCTCCTCAAGAACTATGCCCAGATGCGCAAGATGATGAAGCGGATGGGGAAGGGGGGGCGGTTGGCAATGGGGTTGGGAGCGGGCAAAGGGATGCCCTTCCTGGGGGGGCGATGAGGGGCAGGTGGGAATGAATCCCTTGCCGTACGCGCCTCCTGAGCGGGGTTGGGTCCTGCGGGAGGGGTATCCCTTCGTCGCCCCGCTTCTGGCGTTGGCCGTGGCGGGCTTCGTGGCGGGATGGACGGGGCTGGGCTGGCTGGGGATCGTCCTGGCCCTGGCCGTGGCCCTCTTCTTCCGAAATCCGACGCGCAAGCCGCTGCGGGCGGCCGGGATGGCGTTGGCTCCTGCCGACGGCCGGGTGGCGGAGATCTCCCGGGTGGCGGACTACGAGGGGCGGCCGGGTCCGTTCACCAAGGTCAGCGTCTTTATGTCCGTGTTCAACGTGCACGTCAACCGCGCTCCGGTCAACGGCGAGGTGGTGGAGGTGCGGCACCAGCCCGGGGAGTTCCGGCCGGCCGACAGAAACGAAACCTCCCGGCGAAACGAGCGCAACATGGTTCGCATGCGCATGGAGGATGGCAGGGAGCTGATCTGCGTGCAGGTGGCGGGCATTCTGGCCCGGCGCATTGTCTGCTGGGTGCGAGCGGGGGCCACCATGGCCATGGGGTCTCCCTTTGGCATGATCCGATTCGGTTCCCGGGTGGATACGTACCTCCCCGAGGGTTTCGACCCGGATGTGCGGCCGGGCCAGCGGGTCTGGGGCGGGGAGACGGTCCTGGGATATTTCCCCGACTCACCGCCGACAACGAACATGGAACAACGATCAACGAAAAACGGATGACATCACTTGGTGTCGGACATACTCGGGAGTCCCCATGAGACGCAAGCGCTTCAGGAAGAAGCAGGATCGCCCCCCGCGCCGGGGGGTCTATCTTCTCCCCAATCTCATGACCACGGCCAGTCTTTTCTGTGGCTTCTACGCGCTGATTTCAGCCATCGAGCACGACTACCTTCGGGCGGCCCTGGCCATCCTGGCCTCCTTCTTCTTCGATGGGCTCGATGGGCGCATCGCCCGTGCCACACGCACCACGAGCCAGTTCGGCGTGGAGTACGACTCCCTGGCCGATCTGGTGGCCTTCGGCGTGGCCCCCTCGGTGCTGGCCCTGACATGGGGAGTGGCGCATTGGGGCCGCCTGGGCTGGCTGGCGGCGTTTCTGTTCACCGCGTGCGGGGCCCTTCGCCTGGCGCGGTTCAATGTGCAGATCGGCAAGGTCCCCAAGGGGTTCTTTCGAGGTTTGCCCATCCCGGCGGCCGCGGGGGTCGTGGCCACCATGGTTTTGTTCGGCCTGGAGATGGGATGGACCACCGGGCCGCCTCCCGGGGTGATGCTGGGGACTTTGTACTGCCTGTCGTTCCTCATGGTGAGCGCCATACCGTATCAGAGCTTCAAGGACCTGGAGCTGGTCAGGCAGAAGCCCTTCCAGGCCCTGGTGGCCAGCGTCTTGATCCTGGTGGTCATCCTGATCCATCCCCAGGTGACGCTCTTTCTCATGGCATCGGCATACGCCCTGTCCGGACCCGTGGCATTGCTGGGTCGCCTGAGAAAGCGGCCGGTGCCCGTTCAGGGAGATGTCCAGGCGGAGAAGGAGGGGGTGCCGTGACTTCGAGACGCTTCAAGGTGGCCGTGGTGGGTGCAACGGGGGCCGTCGGGACCGAGATGATTCGCATCCTGGAGGAGCGGGCCTTTCCCGTCTCCCGGCTTCTCCCCCTGGCGTCGGAGCGGTCGGCGGGCAAGACCGTGACCTTCGGCGGCCTGGATATCCCGGTGGAGCGGCTCACGGAGGAGAGCTTCGAGGGGGCGCAGATCGGCCTGTTTTCCGCCGGCGGCAGCGTGAGCGAGCGCTTCGCACCGGCGGCGGTCCGGGCCGGGTGCGTGGTGGTGGACAACACCAGCGCCTTTCGCATGGACCCGGATGTGCCCCTGGTGGTGCCCGAGGTCAACCCCCACGCCATCGCCGGGTACACCAGCAAGGGGATCATCGCCAACCCCAACTGCTCCACCATCCAGATGGTGGTCGCCCTCAAGCCCATCCACCAACGGGCTCAGATCCGGCGCATCGTGGTATCCACCTACCAGTCGGTGTCGGGAACCGGGATGAAGGCCATGCTGGAGCTGGAGTCCCAGATCCGCGCCTGGGGAGCGGGCGAGCCCCTGGTGAGCAAGGTCTATCCGCACCCCATCGCGTTCAACTGCCTTCCCCACATCGACGTCTTCCTGGAAAACGGCTATACCAAGGAAGAGATGAAGATGGTCAACGAGACCCGCAAGATCATGGAGGACGACACCATCCGGGTATCGGCCACCACGGTGCGGGTGCCGGTGATGCGGGCCCATTCGGAGTCCATCAACGTGGAGACGGCGCGCAAGATCACGGCGGCCGAGGTGCGGGCCCTGCTCTCCGTGGCCCCTGGGGTGCGGCTCTGGGACGACCCAGGGAACAAGCACTATCCCATGCCCATCCTGGCATCGGGGGGCGACGACACCTGGGTGGGCCGAATCCGCGAGGACGACTCCGTCGAAAACGGCATCAACCTGTGGGTGGTCTCGGACAACCTGCGCAAGGGCGCTGCCCTCAACGCCGTGCAGATTGCCGAGATCCTGGCCGAGAGATACTTGTAGACGAGGGACCATGCTCCAGGCGCCCGAGAGACGTTATCCCGTGGTCATGACGGCGGGTGATCGAGGCAGGGCCCGTCCCGTCCACGGCATCAACAAGGGCCTCCTGGAGCTGGCCGGGGCCCCGGTCTTCACCCACGTTCTGGCCGCACTGGAGCGTTGCCCCTCTGTGGCGTGCGTGTACGTGGTGGGTCCCAAGGCCGCCATCGAGGGCGCCCTGGGCCGGCCGGGCCTCCCCTTTCAGGGGCGCACGGCGGTGCGGGTGCTGGAGCAGTGGGACAACCTGTACCTCAACGTCTGGAACACCTTCCAGAAGGTCCTGGACGATGGGGGCGGGGATGCGAGCCCCCCCGACACCGCCATCCTGGTGGTGCCGTGCGACATCCCCCTGCTGGTCCCTGCCGAGGTGGAGGAGTTCGTGGCCGCGTGCGACGCGCGGCACTTCGACTACATGCTCGGCGTGAGCTCCGAGGCCACCCTGAGCCGGTACTACCCCCAGCGGCATCGCAAGGGCATTCGCCTCATGTATTTCCACCTGCGCGAGGGGAGCTTCCGCCAGAACAACCTCCACATGGTCAAACCGCTTCGCATCCTCAATCGAAGCTACATCCAGAAGGTCTACGACTACCGACTGCAGCGGGAGTGGGGTTCGATCCTGCGGCTCCTGTGGGAGATCTTTCGGACCCACGAGGGGACCCTGGGCGTGGTGGGCCAGTACCTCCTCCTGCATGCGGCCTCCCTCCTGTATCGGATTCCCGGCGCCTCCCTACACCGGGTTCCGGCCCGCCTGGTCACCCGGGAGGGCATGGAGCGGAGCCTCTCGGAGCTCCTGGACACGCGGCTCGCCGTGGTGGAGACGCACTTCGGGGGAGCTGCCCTGGACATCGACACCCCAGAGCATTACGGCGTCATCCAGGAGAACTTCGAGGAGTGGGTTCGCATGCAGCGGGAGTCCCTGCCCGGCCCCCCGTTGCCGGCCCTGTGCCTGGGCTCCCAGGCATGACCCAGGGGCCCCCACCGGCTCGCGGTTGGATTGAATTGAGGCTCCGGGTATGATACAAGACGCGTGCCCGGGCCGGGCGGGTTTGGGAGGCCGTCTGGGATGACCCTGCGCAAGGGGCCGCCCTCCGAGGGCGGTTCCGGGGAGGTGGCAGATGATCGCTTTGACAGAGAAGGTGCTGGCCAGGAGGCCCGCTCGCGTCGTCGAGCGGCTGGGGGAGGCAAGCCGCGTGTGCCTGTTGAGCTCCCGGGACATCTTCGAGCTGTTGAAGGAGCAGCCCATCATCATCATGGCGTGCAACACGCGGATCCGGCACGCAGTCCCGGGGATCCTGCGCGCGGCCCAGGAACTGGACGCGGTGGTGGCATTCGAGCTGGCCAAGTCCGAGGGGGACGTGGACGGGGGATACACGGGCCAGGACCCCGAGACCTTCTTCCAGACGGTGGTGGGCTATGCGCAGGACCTCCGGTTCGACCGGCCGTTCTTCATCCACGGGGACCACATCACGGTGAAGGACGCCTCGGACAAGGCACTGGCGTCGGCGCGCCGCCTCATCGAGGCGGAGATGCAGGCGGGGTACACCTCCTTCGCCATCGACGCCTCGTTCAATGAGCTGGAGGACAACATCCGCATCACCGCCGAACTGGCCCGGGATATCCAGGAGAAGGGATACGGGTTGGAGGTGGAGGTGGGGGAGATCAAGTCCGCGGGGACCGAGGCCGAGATCACCACGGTGGAGGAGGCCGAGGCGTTCATCCGCGGGCTCAGGGACGGCGGCATCCAACCGTCGCTGCTGGCCATCAACAACGGGTCCAAACACGGCAACTACCTGGAAGGGGAGAAGATCCACATCGATCTGGAGCGCACGGGGGAGATCTTCCGAGCCATTCGGCCGTACGGGGTGGCCGTGGCCCAGCACGGGATCACGGGCACACCCCTGCATCTCGTGGGGCGGTTCGCGGACTACGGGATCCGCAAGGGGAACGTGGGGACCCAGTGGCAGAATATCGCCCACGCCGGACTTCCCGAGTCCCTCATGGCGGAGATGAGGGCCTGGGCCCGGGAAAACGCAAAGGACATCAAGTTCGCCACCAAGCCCTTCAAAGAGCGCATCGACGGAATCCCCCTGGAGAGCCGGGAACGGATCGCGGAGGAGGCGCGCCTGGCGGCCCGGGAATTCATCCAGGCCTTCCGGGCCGAGGGCTCGGCCAGTGTCGTCCTGAAGGCGCTGGGGGCGTGAGGCCATGCCGTCGGGCGCTGGGCGCTGGGCCTTGGGCGTGGCGACTGCGGGCTCCCCGGTTTGTCCCCGGCGAGGGTCGTTGGGCGGCCCATGCGGGTGATCGCCGGGGTGGCCAGGGGGAGGCGGCTGCGCGCCCCCCGCGGCGTGGGCGTTCGGCCCACAGCTGATCGGGTGAAGGAGTCCATCTTCAACCTGTTGGGAACGGCGTGGCACCCCGGAGCCGTCCTGGATCTCTTCGCGGGGACCGGGTCCCTGGGCATCGAGGCCCTGAGCCGAGGGGCCTCGGCCGCCTTCTTCGTGGAGGCGGATCCCCGCTGCCTCGCCGTACTGCTCAGAAATGTGGAGGCTTGTGGGTTCCAGGACCGCGCCCACGTGGTGCGGGCGGATGTCCTGCGTTTTCTCGCAGGGCCGGCCGCCCACCAGCGCTTCGAGCTGATCCTGGCCGACCCGCCCTACGACAGGGGGCTGGCCTGGGGATGCGTTGCGGGGGTGGCGCGGGGGCGGTGGCTGGCGCCGCAGGGGCGACTGGTGCTGGAGCACTCCAAGAGAGAGGAACCGGCCCCTGAGATCCATGGCCTGGCGAGATGCGATCTGCGGGCGTACGGAGACACCCGGATTTCCATCTACGAGCCCACGGCGTAGCCGGGATGCGCGGAGGCTGCGCCGCGGCCCGAGGAGAGGCAAAGGGGGCGGGGAGTGGACGAGGTCAACCGACACGGCAAGCGGGCCATCTACGCAGGGTCCTTCGACCCGGTCACCAACGGCCATCTGGAGATCATCCGGCGAGGCCTGGAGCTCTTCGATCACCTCACGGTGGCCGTGGCCCGCAACCCGGGCAAGAACCCGCTTTTCAGCGTGGAGGAACGGGTGGAGATGATCCGGGAGGCCATGGGCCCGCAGCCCCGGGTGACCATCGACGCCTTCGACGGGCTCCTGGTCGACTACGCGGCCTCCCATGACGTCAACGTGATCATCCGGGGGCTGCGGGCCCTGTCCGATTTCGAGTACGAGTTCCAGATGGCCCTCATGAACCGCCGACTGAATCGGGAGATCGACACCATCTTCCTCATGACGGGGTTCCGGTGGTTCTATGTGAGCTCTCGGATCATCAAGGAGGCTGCCAGCTTCGGTGGGGTCGTGGAAGGACTCGTGCCGGACGGCGTCAACCGACGCCTGGTGGAGAGATTCTCGGGAGGAAGGGGCAGATGAGACTGGCCCAGCGCATGGGGAAGATCCAGCCCTCGGCCACCATGGCCACCGCCGCCAAGGCCCGGGCCATGAAGGCCCAGGGAATCGACGTGGTGGGCTTCGGCGTGGGGGAGCCCGATTTCGACACCCCGCAGCACATCAAGGATGCGGCCGTGCGAGCCCTGGCGGATGGGTTCACCAAGTACACGGCGGTCGGCGGCATCGAGGAGCTCAAGGACGCCATCCGAGGGCGCATCGAGGCGGATTGCGGGGTGCGGTACGAGCGGTCCCAGGTCATCGTGTCGTGCGGCGCCAAGCAGTGCGTGTACAATGCGGCCATGGCCTTGTTCCAGGAAGGGGACGAGGTGCTCATCCCCGCCCCGTGCTGGGTGTCGTACCCCGAAATTGTGGCCCTGACAGGGGCCACCCCGGTGTTGCTGCCCACAGACGAATCCAGCGGGTTCAGGGTGGGCCCGGATCAGGTCCGGGCGGCGGTCACGCCGCGCACCCGCGGCATGATCCTCAACTCGCCCAGCAACCCTGCAGGGGCCGTGTACTCCCGGGGGGAGCTGGAGGCGCTGGCCCGGGTCGTCGTCGACACCGGGATCGTGGTCATCTCGGACGACATATACGACAAGCTGGTGTACGGCGGGTCCCCTCCAGCCCACATCGCCTCCCTGGGCCCCGAGGTTCGGGAGCAGACCCTCATGATCAACGGGGTATCCAAGACCTACGCCATGACTGGCTGGCGCATCGGATACGCCCTGGGGCCGACGAAGCTGATTGCGGCCATGGACACCCTGCAGGGGCAGAGCACCTCCAATCCGGCCTCCGTGGCCCAGAAAGGGGCCGTGGCCGCCCTGAACGGTCCCCAGGAGTGCGTCGCGGAGATGGTCCGGGAGTTCGACCGGAGGAGGCGGTACATGGTGGCGCGGCTCAACGCCATGGCGGGGGTCCGCTGCTTCGATCCCCAGGGCGCCTTCTACACCTTCCCCAACGTGGGCGAATGCCTGGGCAGGCAGGGTGCCGGCAGGCGGATCGAGAGCGCCGCAGATCTCGCCGAGTATCTGCTGCAGGAGGCGCAGATCGCCGTGGTGGCCGGCGAGCCCTTCGGATCCGACAGGCACATCCGGCTGGCCTTCGCCCTGGGCATGGCCGAGATCGAAAAGGGGCTCGACCGCATGGAGGCCGCCCTGGGCAAGCTGTCATGAACGCCCCGTCCGATGCCCCCCGCTCCGGGCCGGCCGGCCTGTTCCACCTCGGCGCGTTCGAGGCGTTTCTTTTCGATTTCGACGGCACCCTCGCTGTGCTCAACATCGATTTCGCGGCCATGCGCAGGGGGGTGGACGAGCTGCTGCGCCGTCGGGGGGTCGATCCCCGGGGGTTGCACGAGCAATACGTCCTGGAGCGGATTGACGAGGGGGCGGGCCGCCTGGCGGCCGGGGCAGAGGCCTTCCGCCGGGACGCCGAGTCCGCCCTCCTGGAAGTGGAGATGGCTGCGGCCCGGGAGGGGAGCTTGTTGCCCGGGGTCCGGCCCTTGCTCAAGGGGCTGATGGATGCCGGACTGCGGGTGGCGGTGCTCACCCGCAACTGCCGGCAGGCGGTGCTGCGCGTGGCCCCGGACCTGGAGGCACACTGCCACGCCTTTGTGCCCCGGGACGGGCTGCGCCACGTCAAGCCCCATCCCGAGCAGTTGGAGCTGTGCCTGGATCTCCTGGGAGTCGCCCCGATGCGCGCCGTCATGGTGGGGGACCACATCCTGGACGTGCGCTCCGGGCAGGGGGCGGGCTTGCGGACGGTGGGGGTGCTCACGGGGAGCGGATCCCGGGAGGCGCTGATGGAGGCCGGGGCCGACCTGGTGCTGGAGGATGTGACGCGCCTCGGGCCCCTGCTGGGGCTGGGGCGCGGGGTTGGACGGACCCGGGACGGACGGTGGGCGGGGAGGTGCGGCACGCCATGAACGAAATCCCCGATGAGGGGCGGACCGGCGCGGAGGGCGTCCACTGGGACCTCTCCCATCTGTACGCGGGCCCCGAGGATCCCGCGCTTCAGGGGGACCTGGATGGGGCCCTGGATGCGGCCCGGGCGTTTCGGAAGAGGTACGCCGGGCGGGTGAAGGAGTTGGACGCCCGCGCCCTGGCCGAGGCCCTGGCCGAGTACGAGGCGATCCTGGAGCGAGTGGGCCGGGTGGAGACCTTCGCATACCTCCGATTCGTGACCGATACCCTGGACGCCCGCCGCGGCAAGCTCCTGCAACATGTCAAGGAGGGCGAGACGGCCGTCCGCACGGAGATCCTGTTCCTGGAGCTGGAGTGGGCCCAGGTCCCGGACGAGGACGCCGAGGCGCTCATGGCGTCGGTGGATCTGGATTCCTGGCGGCATTACCTCGGGGCGGCCCGGCGCTACCGACCCCATCTCCTGAGCGAGCCTGAGGAGCGCATCCTGGCCGAGAAGGGGGTCACCGGGGCCTCGGCATGGGTGCGCCTTTTCGAGGAGGTCGTCAACGACATCCCGTTCGAGCTGGACGGCCGCCGCCTCACCGAGGAAGAGCTCCTCAGCCGCCTCCATCATCCGGATCGCGACCTGCGCCGGAGGGCGGCTCGGGCCATGACCGAGGGGCTGGGGAGCCGGCTGCGCATCCTGACCTTCATCTTCAACATGCTGGCCTCGGACAAAGCTGTGGACGACCGGCTGCGGCGCTACCCCCACTGGCTGGCCGAGCGCAACCTGGCCAACGAGATCAGCGACGAGATGGTCCGATCCCTGGTGGACGCGGTGGTGGACCGGTATGACCTTCCCCGGCGATACTACCGGCTCAAGCGGCGGCTGCTGGGCCTGGACGCCCTGTACGACTACGACCGGTACGCCCCGTTGGGGAGCGGGGAGCGGCGCGTCCCGTGGGAGGCCTGTCGGCGAGAGGTGCTGGAGGCCTTCGGCGCCTTCGCGCCCCCCATGGCCGAGATCGCCGGGCGCTTCTTCCATGAGCGATGGATCCATGCGGCCGTGCAGCAGGGCAAACGGGGGGGGGCGTTCAGCCACCCGGCCGTCCCCTCGGTCCACCCGTACGTGATGGTCAATTACAACGCCCGCCCCCGAGACGTCATGACCGTGGCCCACGAGTTGGGCCACGGGGTCCACCAGTTCCTGGCGGCTCCCAGGGGATACATCAACAGCCAAACCCCCCTGACCATTGCCGAGACCGCCTCGGTCTTCGGAGAGATGCTCGCATTCGAACGCCTCATGGCGCGGGAGGAGGATCCCCGGGAGCGGCTGGCCCTCCTGTGCGGCAAGATCGAGGACATCCTGGCCACGGTCTTTCGGCAGATCGCCATGAACCGGTTCGAGGAGGCTTATCACACCCGTCGCCGGGCGGAGGGGGAACTGCCGGCCGAGGTCCTGAACGGGATATGGCTGGAGACCCAGGGGGCCATGCTGGGCGACGCCGTGGTGCTGACAGGGGACTACGGCATCTGGTGGAGCTATATCCCCCACTTCCTGCACACGCCGGGATACGTCTATGCCTACGCCTTCGGCGAGCTCCTGGTGCTGGCCCTCTACGCCCTGTATCGGGAGCAGGGGGCGGCCTTTGTGCCGGGGTACTTGGAGATGCTCGCATCGGGGGGATCGGAGCGCCCGGAGGCCGTGGTCTCCCGGGCCGGCCTGGACCTCAAGGACGCCCAGCTGTGGCAGCGGGGCCTGGGCATGCTGGAGGAGATGATCCAGCAGGCCGAGGCGTGGGCGGGAGTCTGACGGGTCCCCGGGCCGGGGCCCCCACCGCCCTCAGGCGGGCGGCGGGGCAGGGCCCGCCAGAAGGGTCTTGATGCCGCCGCGGAAGAGGACCTCCATACGCCCGGCCCGCACCCGCAGCACGAAGCCAACGCCGAAGACGGGATGGCGAATGGCGTCGTCCGGGCGGTACGAACCGCCGGGGGCGTACGGCACCGCCCCCTCGGGATCCAGCCGGGCCAGGCGCTCGGGGAAAGGACCGCCCTCCACGAGGGGCCGAAGGGTCTCGGGCGAGGGCAGCGGGCGCCGGACCCGCCGGCCCTTGCTTGACGCGTAGCGGTGCTGTAGACCGCAGGTCCGGCACTCCACCTTGCCCAGCCCACCCCCTTCGTTGAAGAACAGGATGGTGTGCGCCAGGACGAGCTTGCACCTGGGGCACGTGCAGTCGATCTCGTCACCCACGTTCAATACCTGAACCCTCCAAGCGGCGGCACTTGGAGGGATTATCCTCCATGGGGCCGTTGCCTGTCCAGGTCCATCGATGCCACCGGCGTCTCCCGGCGAATCCGGTTGCCGAGGCTCTCGGGGCGTGGTAATGTCCGGGTGACGATCCCAAACCTCGGTAACCCCTGACCGGGAGGGAGGTGCGCCCCATGGCATACTGGTTCGACAACCCGACGCTCAAGGCCCTGGCACCGCTGGCCCTTTCCACCTCCATCAAGGGCCTGACCACCATCTTCAACGTGCCCAAGATCTATGCCGGAGCCAATGTGCTGCCCCAAGGCCCGGTCATCGGGCCCTCCACCATGGGCGCCCTGGGGCCCCGCTGCGCCCGCAAGCGGGCCTTCGTGGTCAGCGACGCGTTCAACGAGCGCAACGCCGGGCGAGCGGCCCAGTTTCTCCGCTCCGGGGGGTTTGCGGTGGAGATCTGGGCCGAGGCCCTGCCCGAGGCGCCCATGGAGAACGTCAGGGCATGCGGGGAGGCCATGAAGTCCTTCGAGCCGGACCTGATCATGGCCGTGGGCGGCGGGTCGGTCATGGACACGTCCAAGGCCGCGTGGATCCTGTACGAGCGGCCCGATTTGACGGACCTGGGCATGATCTCGCCGCTGGACAGTCTGGGCCTGCGCAAGAAGGCGTTTCTGGCGGCCGTGCCCACCACCAGCGGGACGGGGTCTGAATGCACGGGGGTCTCGGTGCTGACGGACACGGCGGTCCACAGGAAGATCCCCGTGGTCCACGACGAGCTGGTCCCGGACGTGGCCATCCTCTGCCCGGATTTCACGGTCTCCATGCCCCCCAAACTGACCGCGGGGACGGGCCTGGACGTGCTCGCCCACGCCATGGACGCGGTGACGGCGCCTTCCTCCAACGAGTTCACCGAGCCGCTGGCCCTCAAGGCCATCCAGATGGTCTTCGAGTGGCTGCCCCGGGCGTACCGGAACGGGGAAGACAGGGAGGCAAGGCACCGCATGATCATCGCATCGAATATCGCCGGGATCGCCTTCGGCATGAGCGGATGCCACATCACCCATGTGCTCGGCCACTCCCTGGGCGCCGTGTTCGAGATGCACCACGGGCTCTCGGTGGGGTTCTTCATCCCCCATTCTTTGCAGTTCTGCGCCCCGGTCACCGACCGGCACCTCGTCACCTGCAAGGCCCTGGACGTCCCCGCCCCAACCCCCAGGAAGGGATTGCAGAATCTGGTGGCCAGGGTGCGGGAGTTCCTCAAGGGTCTGGACGTCCCGCTCGCGCTGGGGGAGTTGGGGATCCCGAGGGAAGACTTCGAGGCCAAGCTCCCCAAGCTGGTTGAATTCTCGTTCGGGGATGTCAGCTCGTATCTCGGGCCCCGACCCGTCACCGCGCCCCAATGTGAGAAGCTCTTCCGATACGCGTACGACGGAAAGGACATCGACTTCTGAAAGGGGATGATGCCATGTACGGTTATCACGGCCGCTTTCTGGAAGTGGATCTGAGCGCCCGGACCACGAGCGACCTTCCATTGGACGAAGCGTTCTGCCGGAAGTACATCGGCGGGGCCACCATGGCCGCGGCCCTGATCTACGACCGGGTGAGACCCGGGATGGATCCGCTGTCGCCGCAAAGCCCCCTGGTCATGTCCACGGGCCCCCTCACGGGCTCCGCCGTGCCCATGGTCAGCCGGTATGCGGTGTGCGGCATCTCTCCCCTGACGGGCTTCTGGGGCGAGGCCACAAGCGGGGGGGTCTTTCCCTTCCGCCTCAAGGGGGCCGGATGGGACGGGATCCTGATCACGGGCAAGGCCTCGGGTCCCGTGTACCTGCATCTGAGGGACGGCAAGGCCGAGATCCGGGACGCCTCCGGGCACTGGGGCAAGGACAGCCGAGAGACCCAGGCGGCCATCAAGGCGGAGCTGGGCGACGGCCAGGCGAGCGTCGCCTGCATCGGACCGGCCGGCGAGAAGCTGATCCGGTACTCGTGCGTCATGAATGACCAGGGTCGGGCGGCGGGCCGGTGCGGCATGGGCGCCCTCATGGGCTCCAAGAATCTCAAGGCGGTGGCCGCGTCGGGCGACCGCAGGCCCCCCTCGGCCCACGCCGCCACCGTGGCGGAGCTGGCCAGACAGGCCGTCGAGCAGATCAACGGCCACCTGGTGTCGGTGGCATTTCGGGAATACGGGACCCTGATGTACATGGATATGGGTATGACCCTGGGGGACGCGCCGGCCAAGTATTTCACCCGGAGCGTCTTTCCTGTGGGCAAGGTCACGGGCCAGGCATTGAGGCAGCGTTACTCGGTGGCCAACTATGCGTGCCGGGGCTGCCCTATCGGCTGCGGGCGGGAGCTCAAGGGGTTCCGACCCGGTCTGGACGTGGACGGGCCGGAATACGAGACCGTGGCCGCCTTCGGCCCCCTGTGCATGAACACGGACCTCGACTCCATCGTGGAGGCCAACCATCTGTGCAATGTCCAGGGAATGGACACCATCTCGGCCGGTGTGTCCGTGGCCTATGCGTTCCATCTGTACGAGAAAAAGGTGTTGAGCCGCAAGCGGGTGGGCTTTCCCCTCAAATGGGGAGACGGCCGGGCCGTGCTCAGGCTCCTCGGCATGATTGCAAACCAGGAGGGGATCGGCGCGCTTCTGGCCAAGGGGACCCTGGCCATGGCGCGGGAGCTGGGACAGGACGAGGGCGAGGCCGCGCAGGTCAAGGGGCTGGAGATGCCCATGCACGACGGGCGGGCCTTTCACGGACTGGCGGTCTCGTATGCCACGGGTCCCCGCGGGGCCTGCCACCTCAAGGGGGATTACTACAACATCGATCTGGGCAATATGATCCTGGAGTACATGATCCTGCCGGGAGACCGGATGGTGTCGGCGGGCAAGGGGGAGCCGGCGGCCAAGTTCCAGAGCGTCAAGGACCTCTTTGACGCCCTGACCCTCTGCAAGTTCGCTCCCCTGACCGTGCCGCAGATCTGCGATGTGCTGAACGCTCTGACGGGCTGGTCCTTCGCGCCTCCCGAGCTTCTGGCCGCCGGCGACCGCTCCGTGAACCTGAAGCGGGCCATCGGGGTCAAGTTTGGACTCGGCCGAGGGCACGACACCCTGCCCGAGATCTGCCTGCGGCCTCTGGAGGAGGGATCCACCGCCGGGATGCGGCCCGACATGGACGCGATGCTGCGGGAATACTACCGCTATCGCGGCTGGGACTGGGAGACCGGATGGCCCACCCGGGAGAAGCTGCTGGATCTGGGCCTGGATCGGGTGGCCGGCCAGATGTATCCCACGTCATGAGGGCGACGGCCGTCTTCCACGGGATCCTCTCGGACTGGGTGGGCGTCGAGCGGGACGATTTCGAGCTGCCGGACGGGGCGGTCCTGGCAGACCTGGTGGCGGAGATCGGGAGGCGGTATCGCCCCCGCATGCCCGATCCGCTGTGGGATGATGCCCGGAGGTCCTTTGCCAAGCCCGTCGTGGCGTTTCGGGACGACCGGCCCATCTCGTCCCCCGGCGAGCCCCTGGGGAACGCCCAGGAGATCAAGTTCCTCCTCATGCTGGCGGGAGGATGACGGGCTCTCGGGGTTCTAAGGCCCCTGGCTTCCCGCTGGCCCCCCATGGGCCGGGGCCTCCGAGTCCCCGGCGCCTCCAATGCGCCGTGCCGTGGTGATGAACCCCGTGTGGGCGGTCATGCGGTGAACCGGCCGGACGCTCAGCCCCTTGACATGCCAGGGACGCAGCAGGGTCTCGATGGTCTCCCAGAGGGCAAACCCCCCCGCCTCGAGGAACCCGTCGTGGAGGCTCTTGACCTGCAGGGCGTTGGCCATGAAGAACAAAGCGATGCCTCCGGGCCGAAGGGCCTTCTGGATGACCGGGAGGAACTTCCAGGGCTCGGGCACGTCGATGGTGAGACGGTCCACGCCGCGTTCTGAAATCCCCTCCAGGGCGTCCTGGTGGTGGAGGGTCCACTGGGGGCAGTCGCCCAGGTAGTTGGCCACCGTGCGCTGGACCGCCCTGTGGAAGTCCTCGCGGATCTCGTACGAGGTGAGCCGCCCCTCGGGGCCCACCGCCCGCAGCAGGGCCATGGTGAGGGCCCCGTACCCCGTTCCGATCTCCACCACGCGGGCCCCCGGGAAGATGTCCGCCCAAATCAGGATGGGACCGATGTCCTTGGGATAGATCACCTGGGCCTGCCGGGGCATGTTCATGATGACCTGGGCCATGGTGGGGCGAAATACCAGGAGCGACTGGCCGTGGGAGGAGGAGACCCTGGCCCCCTCGGTGAGGCCGATCACCGCGTCGTGCTCGACGAAGCCATGATGGGAGTGGAACCTCCCCCCGACCTGGAGCCGCGTCAGGAATTCCCGGCCCTTCTGGTCCACGAAGAGCACAATCTCGCCTTCCCTCAGATCACCCATGTTCGCCTCTCCCGCGGCCCGCGCCGGCAGGGCGCGCTACAAATCAAAAACGCCCGGACCTGCGGGTCTGGGCGTCTCGTTGATCGATGGTGCCGAAGCGGGGACTCGAACCCCGACGGGCGTAGCCCACCACCCCCTCAAGATGGCGTGTCTACCAGTTTCCACCACTTCGGCAGCGATCCCAATATACCAGACTCTCCCCGGGGGCACAACCCGGGCTTCCGGGCCCGGGTGTGTGGGGTTTCCAGCCGGATAACCCGCCTGGGGCTCGTATCGAGCGCCCTTTGCCGCCTGCTGGCGGTTCCCGCTTGCCTCTTGCCTGCGATCTATGGTTTTTCCGGCGCCTTTTCGGGCACGGCCGGGGCATCCTTGGGGGCCGCCTCCTGGGGAACGGACGCCGGTGCCTCGGCAGCGGGTCGGGGGGCCGACTCCTTCAGGGCCGACGCCGATGGGCGGTCGAAGAACCTCCCCGCCATGAGCAAAGAGGTCAGCATGAAGACGATGGCCACGCCGGCGGTGAGCTTCCCCAGAAAGGTGCCCGGCCCGGCGCTTCCGAACAGGGCCTGGGTTCCGCCGCCCCCGAAAACCGCCCCGATGTCCGACCCCTTCCCCGTCTGCAGCAGGACCACCAGAATCAGGAAGACGCAGCCCAGGATATGCACGATGGCCAGGACCGTGAACATTCAGTTTCCTCCCCTGTATGCATGGAGCGCCTCTTCCCGCTCCTCGTCCATTTCCTCCGCCCCCGCCTCATCCTTCTCCAAATCGCACGATGCGCGCGAAGGAGTCGGCCTTGAGGCTGGCCCCCCCCACCAGCGCGCCGTCGATATCGGCCTGGGCCATGAGATCGTCCACGTTGTCGGGCTTGACGCTCCCCCCGTACAGGATGGCGATCTGCTGCGCCGCGGCGGCGGAGAATCGATGGGCCAGCCATCGGCGGATCATGGCGTGGACCTCCTGGGCCTGGCCCGGGGTGGCCGTCTGGCCCGTTCCGATGGCCCACACGGGCTCATACGCCACTACCCACCGCGGATCCCGCCCCTGGTCCAACCCGGCAAGACCCTGGCGAAGCTGGCGCTCCACCACGGCCATGGTCTCCCCGCCTTCCCGTTGCCCGAGGCTCTCCCCCACGCACAGAATGGGGGTGAGGTCGTGGCCCAAGGCGGCGAGGAGCTTGCGGTTGATGAGATCGTCGGACTCGCCGAACAGCTGCCGCCGCTCGGAGTGCCCCAGGATGACGAAACCGCAGCCCAGCTCCCGCAGCATGGCGGGCGCCACCTCGCCGGTGTACGCCCCCTCGTCCTCGAAGTGCATGTTCTGGGCGGCCAGGTGCCAGCCCGTGCCTTTCAGGGCCCGAGACGCGGCGTCCAGGGCCGTGAAGGGCGGTGCCAGGATGACCCGAGCCCGCAGGGGGTGTCCGGCGAGCCGATCCTTCAGGTCCTGGATGAGGGAAAGGGCCTGGGGCCGGGTCATGTACATCTTCCAGTTGCCGGCGATGATGGGCGTGCGCACCCCTCATCCCTCCTTTCCTCCGCCGCGGCCCAAGCCCACTGGCTACTGTGCGCCGCCGCGACTCCTGCCCCGTGCGGGGCGACTTGCGACATCACAAGTCTTAGATATTAGGCGGTTTTCCCAGATCCGTCAAGGAGAATCATTCCGGGATCATGACCCTTCCGTTGCGGGGAGGACAGGCGTGCGGCGACAGCCCGCTCTGCCTTGGCTTCCCACCATCGCCGTCGCCCCATGGCCCCTCCCGCGGGGGGGATGGTTGCCCCCCCGGCCATGCCCTCCGTTTCTTGTCTTGTCTTGCCGCCGATGCTATAGTGGGCGCGTTGCCGGGGATAGGCGGAACTGCGCAGGGACGACAAGCGGCGTCCATCATCTTCCAAGGAGGTGTCCATGTCTATTCGCGTGGGGATCAACGGTTTCGGCAGGATCGGTCGAACGGTTTTCCGGGCGGCGTTGCTCAATCCCGAGTTCTCGGACATCGACGTGGTCATGCTCAACGATCTGACGGACAACGACACCCTGGCGCACCTCCTCAAGTACGACTCGGTCATGGGCACGCTGCGACACGACGTGAAGGCCACGGACCGGGGCATCATCGTGGACGGCAAGACCATCCTGGTGTTCGCCCAGAAGGATCCGTCGACCATCCCATGGAAAGAGCACGGCGTCCAGTACGTTGTGGAGTCCACCGGGCGGTTCACCGACGGCCCCAAGGCCCGGGCCCATCTGGATGCCGGGGCCGAGAAGGTGGTCATCTCTGCGCCGGCCAAGAACGAGGACGCCACCATCGTCATGGGCGTCAACGAGGACGATTACGACCCCGGCCGGCACCACATCGTCTCCAACGCCTCCTGCACCACCAACTGCCTGGCCCCGGTGGCCAAGGTCCTCCTGAATCGATTTGGCATCGTCAAGGGCCTTATGACCACGGTGCACTCGTACACCAACGACCAGCAGCTCCTGGACTTCCCCCACAAGGACCTGCGCCGGGCGCGGGCAGCGGCCCTCTCCATGATCCCCACCAAGACGGGGGCGGCCTCGGCCGTGGCCCTGGTGATCCCCGAGCTCAAGGGGAAGTTCGACGGCCTGGCCGTCCGCGTGCCCACGCCCAATGTCTCCCTGGTGGACCTGGTCATCGAGGTGGAGCAGGAGACCACGGCCAAGGAGGTCAACGACGCCCTGCGGGGGGCCGCCAACCGGTTTCTGGGGTACACGGATGAGCCGCTGGTGTCCATCGACTTCCAGGGCGACAGCCGCTCCTCCATCGTGGACGGACCTTCCACCCGGGCCCTGGGGCGCATGGTCAAGGTCATGTCCTGGTATGATAACGAGTGGGGGTACTCCAATCGGGTCCTGGATCTGATCCTCCACATGGACAAGCAGAGGCCCCTGTAACCGGGATGCCGCGGGCCTCACGCAGCGAGGCGACATCGCCCAAGCGCACGCATGACGCCCGAACTCACAGACCCTTGCGGGGTATTGGTTGAATCGGATGCCCTGCGGCGGAACATGGCCGAGACGGCGGTGGGGCAGGTCGCCATCGACCCCCGCTACCGGGTCCTCCAGGAGGTGGTGGAGGAGTACCGAGGCCTGCAGCGCACGGTGGAAAGCCTCCTGTTCGAGCTGAACCACCCCTTTCGCAATTGGCGGGTCATCCTCCCGGAGCTGCGCAGCTTCGCCCTCAAGAACATCAACTCGTACGGGCGGCACCCCAGGGCCTGCGAGGCGGTGGAGGTCATCCTGGATGTCTTCGTGGAGGCCCTGTCTACGGGCCGGAAGGCGGACCTCCAGGGAATGGCCGCCGATTACCTCTTGGCCTTCCTGGAGAAGCTCCTGGATCTGGCGTCGGGGGGCGGCGGGATCGGGCTGCCCGCGGTGATCGAGCGCTGCCTGGCCCGCATGCTCGCGCTGCCCGAAGAGCCGTTTCGCTGCCTCTCCCGGCGCTGCCACTCCCTCAAGCGAGTGGGCCGGGGCCTCCTGATGATCCCCCTGGGAGGGGTCGATCTCGGTGCGTTGAACAGGCTCCTGGTGAGGTCCCACCGGATCACGTACGAGGATTGGATGCGCGAGGAGGACCCCGCGGACTGGTTCCGGAGGGAGTTTGGCCAGGACCCCTGGGAAGCGGGGGAGGCGGGACGGGCCCTGGCCGACGTGTCCCACGCCCGGTTCGTCGGGTATCTGGCGGAGCTGGGCCGAACCGAAGAGGCCCCGACCGACCCGGCGTTCACCGAGCGGCTGCTGGGTCTGCCGGGGCACTTGGAGATCGTGCACCGATACCGGGAGCTGCCCGATCGCCTGGCGGCGTTCCACGCGGCGCCCGCGGCGGGGGACGGACCCTTTTCCGACGGCAAGGTTCTCTTCTTGTTCAAGATCGCCGAGACCCCGATCCTGGCGGAGATCCACGAAGAGAGCCTCCGGGAGATCCAGCGCTGCCTCATCCGCATGATCCGCAGCGAGCCGGCCGAACGCTTGGAGGCGTTCCTCCTGAGGACCTTCTCCCTGCTCAAAGAGAACGTGCTCCATTTCCCCCGGACCGCCCTCCAGTGCATCCACGCCATCGGTCAGGAGGTGTTCAGGAAAGGGCAGCCCCTTCAGGTGGAGATGTTCCTCGAGCAGGCGGTGCACTTCGGGTTCCAGACCCCGGATGTCACCGGGGTCGATGCCGAGTGGCAGTGGCTGGGCAACCCGGCCCACCTGCTCAATGTCCGGGTCTGGTTGGACCTCATCTGCCTGAACCCCAAGTGGTGCACGACGCTGCTGTCGGCCCTCATCATCAACCTCAAGCTGGCCGGCACATGCATCCGGGATACGGACCTCCTCCAGAAGGACATCAGCAAGCTGCTGGACAGCCCCATTGAGCCGCTCTACAACCTGGTCAAGCAGCTGACCAAGCTCATCCCGGCGTTCTTCAACGAGATCGGCGCCGAGGGCCTGTTGCGGGAGGTCTCCACCGATGTGGACGAGATCTACCTGCGCAAGGACCCTCTCGTCCATTTCCTGCGCAAACAAAGCCACGTGGAGAGCAGCAACCTCATCGTGGAGTTCATCGAGGAGATCCTCCGGTTCTGGCTGACTCGGGACAAGGAGGGGCTGCGCCGCTTCCTGCCCCCGGAGACCTTCTCGCGGGTGGACCCGGACTCGGATCTGGTGAGGGCGCCCCACGCCGTGCTCGGGCACATGCTGGCCGGCCGGCCGGTGGGGCACATCCGCGACCTGCTGAACCTGGAGGAGGGGGAGGCCGAGCGGTGGGTGCAAGGAGCGCCCGCCTCGGAGGCGGAAAGAAGGCGGGTCCTGCTGCTCCTTCGCATGTACCGGCTGGTCTATCAGAAGTACTACCTGGGCTTCCAGGAGATCCGGTACCACCTGAGCCAGGCCAAGGCCCACGGCTTCCCGGATCTGGACGCCCTTGAGGCCGCCCTGGAGGGCGGGGACACGGAAGCCTGCCTGGAGGCGATCCTGGGCTATCTGGAGCGCCTCAAGGGGGTGATCCTCTCCCCGGAACGCTTCGAGGTCACCGAGGACATCTACCACAAGCGGCACATCGCAGCGGACATCCCTTCCATCTACGGGCGGTACCACGAGCGGAAATTCGATGCCCTGGGCCTCTCCTTCCGCCTGGAGAACCTGGCCAACGTCTTTTTCGAGCGCCTCATCGAGTCGGTGAGCCTCTCACTCATCACCCGAGCCACCTTCTTCCGCATCACTCGATGCTTGCGGCTTTTCATCCGGGCCATGCAGATCGACGGCATCTCGTCCCAGCGCCTGGACGCCTATGTCAACCTCCTGGAGAACTCCCTGGAGATCCGCCGCTTCACCTACACCCAGTACCTGGATATCCTTCGGGGGCTCGCCGAGGGGGTCAAGGACATCCTCAACGTCTACTACACCGATGTCCACAAGGACAACCTGAGCCTCATCGTGGATCAATTGGGGCGCAGACGGATCCTGCCCACGTTCGTGGGGCACGGCGGGGACGAGGCGCCCGAAGCCTTCACGCACCGCATCTCGGAACGGTTCTTGAGGGACCTGGTCTCATCGACCTTCGGGCTGCAGTATTTGGACAACTTCCTGACGCGAATCCACCAGACCCTGGTCCGGCAGAAAGAGACCCTGAGCGAGGAGGCGCTGGATCTCCTCATGACGTACGACCCCGAGAAGGTGGTCTGCCCCATCCATTGCCCCAACCGCCTCACCCGGGATCCCATCCACCTGGGCTCCAAGGGGTACAACCTGGTGCTGCTGGCCGCGGACGGGATCCCCGTGCCCCAGGGGTTCATCATCACCACCGAGGTCTCCCGCTGCCACAGCATCGTGCTGGGCTTTCCCCAGGCGCACCGGGACTTCCTGGCCCAACTGCGCGGCCGCGTAGCCGAACTGCAGGAGGCCACGGGGCGGGGCTTCGGGGACCCGGCCGACCCCCTGCTGGTGTCGGTGCGAAGCGGGGCCACCATCTCCATGCCCGGCATGATGGACACCCTGCTCAATGTGGGGATCAACGAGGAGGTCGTCGAGGGGCTGGCCAGGGCCTGGGGCAACCCGTGGTTCGCGTGGGACAATCACCGCCGCTTTCTCCAGTCCTGGGGCATGTCCTTCGGCATCCCGCGAGAGGCCTTCAACGAGATCATGCGGGCCTGGAAGGAGCGCCACGGGGTGGCCCAGAAAAGGGAGTTCTCGGGGGACCAGATGTGCCGGATGGCCCTGGCATACCGGGGGTTGCTGGAGGAGCGGGGTGTGGAGCTGCGCGACGACCCGTGGTGGCAGTTGGAGGTGGCCGTCCACCAGGTCATCCGATCCTGGGAGGCCCGGAAGGCCAGGGACTACCGGGAGATCATGGGCATCTCCGACGACTGGGGAACGGCCGTCATCGTCCAGGCCATGGTCTTCGGAAACCTGGGGCCCCAGGCCGGCAGCGGGGTCCTGTTCACGGCCAACCCCACCAAGCGCATGCGCCGGGTGGTGCTCTGGGGCGACTACACGTCCATGAACCAGGGCGAGGACATCGTGGCCGGACTGGTGGCCACCCACCCCATCTCCCGGGAGCAGGCCCGGCTGTCGGGGAGAGAAGGGGAGGTGACCCTGGAGGAGGAGTTCCCCGAGGTCTACGGGACCATGGACAAGATCGGCAAGCGCCTGGTCTACGGGAAGGGTTGGAATCCGCAGGAGATCGAATTCACATTCGAGGGACCCAAGGGCGAACAGCTCTTCATCCTGCAGACCCGGGACATGGTGACGGCTCGCCCCAGGGAGACCCTTCCGGTGTTCGAACCCTCCGCGGAGCTTCACGGCCAGTATCTGGCCAAGGGGACGGGGGTGAGCGGAGGGGCCCTGTGGGGACGGGCCGTCTTCACTCTGGAGGAGATCCAGCGCCTGCGCGGGGACGATCCCGGGGCGCCCCTCATCCTGATCCGCTCGGACACGGTCCCGGACGACGTCAAGGAGATCTCCCGGAGCGACGGCCTGCTGACGGCCAAGGGGGGGCAGACGTCCCACGCGGCCATCGTGGCCCTCAGGCTGGGAAAGACCTGCGTGGTGGGTTGCAGCAGCCTCGTGCTCCTGAGCGATCGGGGCCCATGCCGGATCCACGACACTTTGGTGCGGAGCGGGGAGTTCCTGAGCATCGACGGACGTTCGGGCTCCGTGTATCTCGGGCGCCACCCGGTGCAGCGGGCAGCGGGGGGCAGGCCATAGGCAGCGGGCAAGAGCCGGGAGCGAACGCGGACGAAGGCACGTCCACCGGAAACGGGACGATGCGGCCCGCGGCCAGGATGGAGGATTCGCCAAGACGGCCAATGAACGGCGACAAGGGGGGGCGCCGCTGGCCGACGGAGGTTGGAAGATGACCCTGGATGCCAAGGATCATCCTTTTGTCTCGGGCGGGCGGGAGAGCCTCCCCCTGAACCTGGGGATCAACGGAGGGGGGCGCATCGGCAAGCTGGCCTTGTGGCACCACGTGGCCCGGCGGGCCTTCCGGGGCCTGGTCCTCAACCTGGGGCGGGAAGGGGGGCGGGGCCTTCAGGACGTGGCCGACTACCTGGAAAGGGACAGCACCTACGGCTCCCTGGGCAGGTACCTCATGGGGTTCCGGGGGGGAAGGGTCATCGAGGATCTGGACGAGGCGCAAGGCACCATGCGGGTCAACGGTGTGCCCGTGCGGGTGCTGAGGGCCCATCGGGATCCCCGTGACATCCCGTGGCGGGAAAACGACGTCTCCCTGGTGGCGGACTGCACCGGCGCCTTCACCGATCCCACGGCCCCGCCCGACGCACCCATGGGAAGCCTGCGGGGTCACCTGGAGGCGGGGGCCCGCAAGGTGATCCTCTCGGCGCCCTTCAAGATCAAGGACAAGGCCAAAGCCATGCCCGAAGACGCCGTGACCACCATCCAGGGGATCAACGAGGACGATTACCTCCCGTCCCGACACCAGCTCATCTCGGCGGCCTCGTGCACCACCACCTGTCTGGCCTTCATGGTCAAGCCGCTCTTGGACCATTTCGGTTCGGACCGGATCCTGAGCGCCTCCATGGTGACGGTCCACGCGGCCACGGGCAGCCAGGAGGTCCTGGATCGGCTCCCGGGCGCGGGGAGCAAGGACCTGCGCAAGACCCGAAGCACCTTCAACAACATCATCCTCACTACCACGGGGGCGGCCGGGGCCCTGTCCCTGGTCATCCCCGAGATGCGGCGGATCGGCTTCATGGCCGAGTCGGTGCGCATTCCAATCACCACGGGCTCCCTGGTCATCCTCCACGTCAACTTCCAGGACGACGACCCGAACTGCCCCATCCGGCGGGGGCTCGTCAACGGGGTTTACCGCAAGGCGGCCCAGGGGTACCTGGCCCCGTACCTCTCCTATACGGAGACCCAGAACGTGTCCGCGGACATCATCGGCACTGCCGCCGCGGCCGTCATCGAGGGGCAGGAGACCCACACCCGGACCGCCCACATCCGCATGAAACTGAGCCAGATATGCGCGGTCTCCCAGGGATCCGTCCCGGCGGGGGACCCGGGCGTGCTGGAGGTCCCCGTGACCCAGGTGGTGGTCTATGGATGGTACGACAACGAGCTGGGGGCGTACACCCACATGATGTGCGAGCGGACGCTGAGCGTGGCCCGAAGCCTGATGTGAGCGGGACAGGGCCTTGGAATTCCGCGCCCATACGGATGGACAGGGGTTGGGGCGACGGTTGCGATCGGCGTCGAGGGGCCGGGAGGGATGACCGGCCGCCCCAGGGATCGTGGACATATGAAGAAAACCATTGACAACGATCTTGGGAGTTTGATATAGAGTACCGCACCCAAAGCTTGAGAAGTGCAATGTAAGCGGTTGAAACACAATAGGTTGGGTCGGACCAGGTCCCTGTATGGAAGATGTGGGGCTTCCCCTTTGGGGGGAGAGATGACGACGCTTCCATGGGGGCCTTTTTTTGCGTCCTTCGCCGGCCCGGGGTGGGGCCGGCGGCTCGGAGGAGGTGGACGGATGAGACGATGGCTGCTGACGGCCCTGGCGGGGGCGCTTGTGGCGGCATGGAGCGGCGTGGGCGACGGGGCCGCGCCGGTGACCCAGGGGCAGCTGGTGGTGGCCTTGGCCAAGCGCCTGAGCGCCTGCGGCACTGCCCCTTGCAAGGACAACGACCCGAGCGGCTGCGCCCAGACCCTCAAGTCCCTGGGCCTGGAGCCGCCGGGCGGCTGGCGATTGGATCAGGTGGTGACCGAGGCCGCGCTCACGGATCTGACCGACGACGTCATCGGGGCGGCCAAGGAGGGGAGGATGGCGTGCACCCCCCAGCGGGCCGTGGACCTGATGGCCGCGGCGGCCATCGACGTGGGGTTGGGGGGGCGGGACGTCTATCTGTCGGCCTACACCACCATGGGGTTCTACTTTCCGCCGAGCAGTCCCGTGGGCGGGGGCGGTTCCGCCATCTCGGTTTCGCCTTCCCGTTGAAGCGGCCGGGGGGGGCGCAAGGGTCTGATGGCCGTTGGACCGGTTGGGGGGGATGGGGCCCCTCCGGGGCGGGGGCACGCCGGCATGGGATCCATGGACCGGACCACGGAGGCCGGATATGAATCGATCGGGGGTTTTGTGGGCGGCGGGGATCGCGGCGCTGTTGCCTGCGCTCGCGACCGTCTGGGTCGGTCCGAGCTGGGGGCAGGTCGACATGGGATGGGGCGGATCCGAAACGCGTTGGGGTCAGCGCTATGCGCCCTGGGGTCGGCCGTACATGGGAGGGGATCAATCCTATCATACCGGCCCCGATGGCGGCACCCAGGCCATGGCCCCCCGTCAACAGGGGGGGGTGCGCCTGGGCCCCCTGGTCGTCCATGGGGGGGTGACCGTCACCGAGACCTTTACGGACAACTTCTTCCTGGATCCGGAGCACGAGCGGAGCGAGTGGATCACCACCGTGGCGCCCAACCTGGCCGTGCACCTGCCCGTCGGGCGGCATTCGGTGGACCTGGACTACCGCAGCGATTTCGATCTGCTGGCCCACCGCAGTCAGTTCGACATGGATCGCCACATGGTGCACCCGCGGTTCACCCTGGATTTCCCGGGAGGGTTGACGGTGCGGGTGGGGAACCGGTGGTCGGTCCTGGCCAATCCGCCGGTGGACCGCTTCGACGAGGTCAAACGGTACTACAACAACATCACCACGGTGGACATGACATACCAGTTCTCCGACCGGTACAGCGTCTCCGCCGTCTATTCCCACACGCTGACGCGCTTCGACAAGAATCGCTTCGAAGTCGATGATTCGGACCAGGACGGGGCCGCCGTCAACCTCAACTACCGCATCCTTCCCAAGACCTCCATTTTCCTGGAGGTGGGGTGGGTGGGAACCGACTACCCCCATCGCGACCTGTTCTCCACGGACAACGACGTGTACCGCGTCTGGTTGGGGGTCAGGACCAAGCCCACGGCCAAGGTGGTCGGTTCCCTCAAGGGCGGCTGGTCGTACAAGGCCTTCGACGACGGCCGGGCCGGGGACGACGTCTCCACCTGGGGAATCCAAGGGGATCTGTACTATGACCTGACGGCCAAGACCCGCCTGAGCCTCACGATCTTCCGGCGCATCGAGGATACCGCCTTCACCACGACCCAGAACGTCGCCTTCGGCTCGTCGTACAACAGCTCCGGTGGAATCCTGGAGGCCAGGCAGTTCTTCACCCCGCGGCTCAGCACGTATGCCAACGTGGGGTTGATCCACGACCGGTACAACGACGAGGGGTTGTTCGGCGACAAGCGGCGGGACCGCATGGTCTTCGCCGGGCTGGGCGTGGACTACCGCCTGTTCAATTGCCTGGCGTTGGGGGCAAGCTATCGGTACGCCAACAACGAATCGAACTTCGATGCGGAGGATTACGCGGAAAACCGGATCATGTTCTATGCTGCTTTGGGTTTCTGAGGAGCGCGGGGACGGGGTCGGAACCCCGGGGGAAGCCCCGGTTTGCGGCCTGCTGGCCGCGGACGGGGGCTTCTTTTCTGGGGCCCGGGAGGCTATCATAGGCCCGATGGGAAGGCGGATCATGGGAGGGCTTGAGACGCGCAAGCCGCGGCAGAGGCGATCCATCACCAAGGACCTGGGATGGCTCGGGGGAGTCGGGATGTTTCTACTGGCCTCCGTTTTGGGTTGCAGCCGGTACCCGTCCGTCCCCGCGCGGGAGGCCATCGCCCCGCCAACCCCTCCGAAACCGGTGACGGCCAGCGCCCTGCCGCCCCGCACGGAACCGGGGGCGCAAGGGGTCCCCGAGGAGTACCGCATCGGCCCCGAGGATGTCCTGGCCATCAAGGTCTGGGACCATGACGACCTGTCGCGCGAGGTCCCGGTCTCGAGGAACGGGGAGTTCACATACCCGCTCATCGGGTCGGTGAAGGCGGCGGGCAGGACCGCCGTGGAGGTGGAGAGGGAGCTGATCCGGAGGCTCTCAGCGGGCTATCTGGTCCGGCCCCAGGTGAGCGTGACGGTCAAGGAGTTCCGGAGCCAGAAGGTTCACGTGGTGGGGGAGGTCCGAGCCCCCGGCACGTTTCCCCTGACCGGGCCGACCCTGGTCATGGAGGTGTTGTCGCGGGCCGGAGGTCCGTCGGACAAGGCAGGCACCGAGGTCGTGATCATCCGCCCCCAGGAGCGGGGACGGGGGGAGTTGCCCGCCACCCTGGAGGAGGCCAAGGCAGGGGAGGTGATCCATCTGGATCTGCGGGCGATCCAGGCCGGCGATGTGACCCACAATGTCCGGCTCCTGCACGGCGATACGGTCATCCTGCTCAAGGCCAAATTCTTCGTCGTGTTCGGGGAGGTTCGAAATCCCGGGCAATTCCCGTACGAACAGGGGATCACCGTGCTCAAGGCCATCGGAATCGCGGGGGGGCTCACGGACAAGGCGGCGGCCAACCGCACCCGGATCGTCCGGGAGCGGGCAGGGATTCGGATGGAGATCCCCGCCCGCATGAACGAACGGGTGGAGCCCAACGACATCGTTGTGGTCCCGGAGAGCTTCTTTTGATGCCGACGGCCCTCCGGCCTCTCGGCGGGACGGGAGGTGATGGGGCGGGCGGCTTGCGGAGGTCTCCGGGGCCGCTCCGTGGGAGAGGCAGGGCAACGGAGCGCAAGGATCCGTGAGGTAGGCTCATGGACGATTATGGGCAGCAGCCGACCCAGGACGAGGAGGCCCTGGATCTCAGGGACTATTGGCGGGTGGTCCGCAAGCGCCTCTGGATAGTCCTGGCCGTCTTCTCCATCGTGGTGGTGACCGCCACCCTTCACGCCCTGCGCACGAGGCCCGTGTACCGGGCCACGGCCCAGATCCTCATCGAGCGCGAGAACCCCAGGGTGGTCAAGGTCCAGGAAGTCATGCCCGTGGACACCAACTGGGCGGACTACTACCAGACCCAGTACAAGGTTCTGGAGAGCCGGGCCCTGGCCAGGGAGGTCATCCGGACCCTCAGACTTCATGCACACAAGGAGTTCAACGCCCCCGAGGACACGGGCTTTTCGGTTCTGGATGTGGCCTCCGCGGCGGTCTCCCTGGTTCGGGCCGTGCTGCCTGGCCAGGGGGCGCGGGACGCCCCCGAGGACGGGGACGAGGCCCGGGATCCGGCCGCGCCCTTCGTCAACGCGTACCTGGCGCGCCTCAGCGTGGACCCCGTGAGAAACAGCCGGCTGGTGCGCATCTCCCTGGAGGCCCATGACCCGGTGCTCGCCGCCCAGATGGCCAACGCCCACGCCCAGGCGTTCATCGGCAAGGACCTGGAGATGAAGGTCTCGGCGTCTCAGGAGGCCGTGGAGTGGTTGGGGGGGCGCCAGGAGGACCTTCGCAAGACGGTGCAGGAATCGGAGGAGGCCCTCCAGAGGTTCCAGGAGCAGGAGGACATCGTCGCCCTGGAGTCCATCCTCTCCGGCGGGGAGCACGGCAAGGCCGCCGAGAGCATCCTGGGACAGAGGCTGGCCGAGATCAATGCCAACCTGACCCCGGCCCGCGCCGAGCGCATCGGACTGGAGGCCCTGTTCAAGGAGCTCCAGCAGCTCTCCAAGAGCCCATCGAGCCTGGAGAGCCTGCCCCAGGTGACCCAGAGCGGACTCATCCAGGCCCTCAAGCAGAATCATGCGGACTTGGTGAGGCAGTCCCTGGAGCTCAAGGAGAAGTACGGGGAGAAGCATCCGCGCATGCTCGCCCTGCAGGATGAGATCCGGAGCATCCGATCTGCCATCACCGACGAGATACAGAAGATCGCCAAGAGCGTGGAGATCCAGTACAAGGTCGCCGCGGCCAAGGAACAGGGGCTCATCAAGGCGCTGGAGCAAGCCAAGAAGGAGGTCAACGAGCTCAACAAGAAGGCCATCCAGTACGGGGTCCTGAAGCGGGAGGTGGAGTCCAATCGACAGCTCTACGACATGGTGCTCAAGCGCGGGAAGGAGACGGCCCTGACCAGCGGGCTCAAGTCCACCAACATCTTCATCGTGGACAGGGCCGAGGTGCCCCTCCGTCCGGTCAAACCCCAGGTGGCGCGCACCGCCCTCCTGGCGGCGGTGATCGGGCTCATGCTGGGGGTGGGGTTGGCGTTTTTCCTGGAGTTCCTGGACCGGACCATCCACGGCCCCAACGAGGTGAAGCGGTACCTGGGCGTTCCCTTCCTGGGGCCGGTGGGCGTGACCGACCTGGAGGAGAACGGCAGGGGCGGAGAGCTGGTGGTCCTGGCCGAGCCCAGGTCCAGTTTCGCCGAATCGCTGCGGACCATCCGGACCAACGTGGTCTTCTCCTTCACGGAGCCCACACAGAATAGCCTGGTGATCACCTCGGCGGGACCGCAGGAGGGCAAGACCCTGATCTCGGCCAATCTGGCCGTCATCATGGCCCAGATGGGCCGCCGGGTCCTCCTGGTGGACGGAGACATGCGCCGCCCTAGGGTTCACAAGGTCTTCGGAACGAGCGGCGAGCCCGGGTTGAGCAACCTGATCCTGGGCAAGTGCCCCCCGGAGGCCGCCCTGCGGGACACCCGGATCAGGCCTCTGAAGCTGCTGCCCGCGGGCACCATCCCGCCCAATCCCTCGGAGATCCTGGCCTCGCGGCGCATGGAGGATCTGCTGGGCCAGATGAAGCAGCAGTTCGAGTTCGTCATCTTCGATTCGCCGCCCCTTCTCTCGGTGACCGATGCGGCGGTGTTGGGGGGGCAGGTCGACGGCACCATCCTGGTGGTCAAGGCGTCGGAGACCTCCCGGGAGCACGCCCGCAGGGCCCTGGACCACCTTCTCGACGTCAAGGCCCGCGTCCTGGGCGTGGTCCTGAACCAGGTAGACTTCGAAAAGGAGCGCTACTACTACAGCTACTATTACCGGTACTATCAGGGCTACCCCGATGAGGGGGGGAAAGGGGAGCGACGTTCGCGACACCGCGTCAAGGAAGAGGCTTCGTACGGCGGCGAGAGGACTTCTCCTGCGCGGCCCGACGCGTAGGGAAATGGCGGGCGTGGGGCTGCCCACGTCTCCATGGTGCGCCGTGGTATTGCGGTTTGAACGGCGCAAGCGGCGTGACGGGGGGTGCCCGGGATCTCGAACGGCGGCGGCCGGATACAGCCGACAAGCGGCCAATCGCCATGGACGAGGGGTGTGATCGACCTTCACTGCCACGTCCTTCCCGGCATGGACGACGGTCCGGGCAGCGTGGATGAATCCCTGGCCATGTGCCGCGTGGCGGCCCGGGACGGCATCCGCACCGTGGTGGCCGTGCCCCACACGCTCAACGGGGTGCATTACAACGACGGGGAGGCGATCCTCAAGGCGGTCGAGGAGCTGAACAGCGCCGTGGAGGCCGCCGGGATCCCGTTGAAGGTGCTGCCGGGCTCGGATGTCCGCGTGGACCCGCGTGTGCCGGAGATGATCCGGGACGGGCGGGTCATGAGCATCGGCAACCGGGGCAAGGCGGTCATGCTGGAGTTCCCGGACTACTTCCTGGCGGAGCCCATGTGCCGGTTCGTGGAGGCCCTGTCCGAGAAAGGGATCCTGGCCGTGGTCAGCCACCCCGAGCGGTGCGCCCAGTTCGGGGACCTGAGCCTGGTGCGGCGAATGGTGGATTCGGGCGCCGTGATCCAGATCACGGCCATGAGCCTCACCGGAGAATTCGGACAGGAGGTCCGCAGGCGGACGCAGCTGCTGCTGGAGGAGGGACTGGTGCACGTCATCTCCAGCGACGCCCATTCCCCACGCCGCCGCCCGCCCATCCTCTCGCGGGCGGTGGATGCGGCGTCCACCTGGGTGGGGGCGGAGCAGGCCTGCGCCATGGTGACGGAGAATCCGGCCGCCGTCATCCAGGGGCGCCATCCTTGAGGGGGGGGCCGGCGGATCCCATGGTCCCGGCGGATCAACTGGAGCCGATGGAACAGGCAGAGTCCAACGCACAGAAGCGCTGGTACGTGGTCCAGACCAATCCGCGCGAGGAAGCCCGGGCCTTGCGCTGCCTGGGCGAGAAGGGCGTCGAGGTCTTCTTTCCCCGGGTCCAGGTGATGCAGTACCGGGCCGTGAAGGTGGGGCTGGTGGTGCGGCCCATGTTTCCGTCCTACCTCTTCGCCCGGTTCCGGGGCGAGGAGGAATTCCCGTACGTCCTTTGGACCCGGGGGGTCAAGCGGGTGTTGGGCGCCGAGGGTCACCCGCTGCCCGTGGACGACGAGGTGGTGTCGTTCATCCGGGGCCAGGTGGACTCCAGGGGGGTGGTCAAGGTTGGCAGGCGGCTGCGGGCCAAGGACCGGGTGCGGATCCGCTCGGGGCCGTTCAAGGACCTGCTGGGGATCTTCGAGCGGGAGATCGACGATGCGGGGCGCGTGGAGATCCTCCTGAACCTCATCGGATATCAGGCCAGGGTGCAGCTCCACGAATCGCTGGTGGAGAGGATGCCCTGAGGCGCAGAGGCCCGCTGGCGTGGAGCCCGACACGGGGCGCGGGCCGGTTGCGGATGGCGGTGCGGGCGGACGATGTTGCTGGATGATGCCTGGAGGTCATCATGTTGTTGCGGTCCTGCTTGATCTGTGAGCAGCACGAGATGCGCAGGGAGGATGGGGTGCGCCGGAGTTTCTGCCGCAAGGAGAGCTGCTGGTCGGCCTACTCCAAGTGCGTGGCGCAGCGCGCCATTGAACGCTTCCTGGAGGAGGAAGCCGTGGACGCCCCGCGGCCCTTCTCGGCCGTCTCCCACGTCTACGCCCAGGAGTAGGGCGGTCTGCCGGCCTCCGGGTCCGGGATCCGGGGGGAGGCCCATGGTGCGTCGGGGGTGTGCATGAACAGGGCCCTCATCACCGGCATCACGGGTCAGGACGGGTCCTACCTGGCCGAGCTCCTGCTGGACAAGGGGTATGAGGTCCACGGGCTGGTGCGGCGTTCGAGCAGCTTCAACACGGACCGCATCGACCATATCTACCGCGACCCCCACGACCCCCTGGCGCGCCTGTTTCTCCACTACGGGGACCTGTCGGACTCCGGCCAGTTGACCCACCTGGTCTACGATGTCCAACCCGCGGAGATCTATCATCTGGCCGCCCAAAGCCACGTGCGGGTGAGCTTCGACATGCCCGACTACACCGGTGACGTGGTGGGGCTCGGGACCACCCGGGTCCTGGAGGCCATCCGCCGCAGCGGGGTCAAGGCCCGGTTCTACCAGGCCTCGTCCTCGGAGATGTTCGGCGGCGCCCCGCCGCCCCAGAGCGAGGAGACTCCGTTTCAGCCCCGGAGCCCGTACGCGGCGGCCAAGGTTTACGCCTATCACATGGTCCGCAACTACCGCGAGGCGTACGGGATGTTCGCGTCCAACGGCATCCTGTTCAACCACGAATCCCCCAGGCGTGGGGAGACCTTCGTCACTCGCAAGATCACGCGGGCCGTGGCCCGCATCCGCTATGGCCTGGAGGCCTGCCTGTACCTGGGGAACCTGGACGCGCGGAGGGACTGGGGATTCGCCCCGGACTACGTGCGCGCCATGTGGCAGATCCTCCAGCAGGACGCATCGGGCGATTACGTGGTGGCCACGGGCGAGAGCCACGCGGTGCGGGAGTTCTGCGAGCGGGCCTTTGCGGAGGCCGGCATGGAGATCGCGTGGCAGGGAGCGGGGGTAAACGAGGTGGGCGTCCTTTGCGCCATATCCGATGCCGGCCCTGTCCATGCCCAGCGCCCGGCGCCCGACGCGTTCCCCCGCCCGCCCGCTCCTGTGCCCCCGGAGCCGGGCGCCGTGGTGGTGCGCATCGACCCGCGCTACTACCGCCCCACGGAGGTGGACTGTCTCCGGGGCGACGCGGGCAAGGCGAGGGCCGATCTGGGCTGGGAGCCCACGGTCACCTTCGCGGATCTCGTCACCATCATGGTCCGCGCGGACCTGCAGGACCTGTTGAACCTCAGGCGGTGCCAGGACATCATCCAGCGCCTGGTGAACGGGGAGGCGTGAGGGGATGGGAGATCGGGCCCTCCTCGTGGGCGTCAACCGATACCGGCTCCCCGGCTCGGACCTGAGCGGCTGCCTCAACGACGTGGCCAATGTGCGGGAGCTCCTCACCGGGGGCTTCTCCTTCGCCGCCGGCGACGTCCGCATCCTCGTGGACGAGGGGGCCACGCGCGCGGCCATCATGGAAGGGCTGCAATGGCTGGTGGGGGGGACCCGCCCCGGGGACCGCCGGTTCTTTCATTTCTCGGGCCATGGGTCCCAGGTCCCGGACACCGCGGGGGATGAACGGAGGGATCATCTGGACGAGATCCTCTGCCCCCACGACATGGATTGGGGCGGGACTTACGTGGAGGATGACGCCCTGGGCGAGGTCTTCTCGGGGCTTCCCCGGGGAAGCCTCCTGGAGGTGTGGCTGGACTGCTGCCATTCGGGGACGGGCATCCGGGTCCCCGCCGCACGGGCCGCGCCCCCGGGGGGGGCCGGGATGCGGCCGCGATTCCTCCCCATGCCCGGGGACCTGGCGGCCTCCGTGGGTCCGGACCCGGCGGCAAGGGGGTTTCTTCGGGGTCTCCTGACCCCCGGGCAGGTGCTATGGGCCGGGTGCCGGGACGACCAGACCTCCGCCGATGCGTTCATCGACGGCGGGTACAACGGCGCCTTCACCTATCACCTGTGCGGGCAGCTTCGCGGGTGCGGGGGCTTGGCGGCCAGGCGGGAGGTCCTGGCGCGCCTGCGTGCGGCCCTCAAGGAAGGCGGGTTCGACCAGGTTCCCCAGCTGGAGTGCTCCCGCCCGGCCCGCGGCGGACGGGTCCTGGAGGCGGGCGCAGCGACCCGGGGCCGTGCCGGTCAGGGCAACCAGGGGAAGGAGGGCGTGGGATGAGAGGGGGAGCGAAGCTTCGGGTCCTGGTGACCGGCGGAGCGGGGTTCCTCGGCTCTCACCTGTGCCAGCGCCTCCTGGCCCGGGGGCACGACGTGCTGTGCGTGGACAACTTTTACACCGGCGCCAAGCGCAACATCCTGGGCCTGCTGCAGGATCCGTATTTCGAGCTCTTGCGCCACGACATCACCCTGCCGCTCTTCGTGGAGGTGGACCGGATCTTCAACCTGGCGTGTCCGGCCTCGCCTGTCCACTACCAGAACGACCCGGTGCAGACCACCAAGGTCAACGTGCACGGCACCATCAACATGCTGGGGCTGGCCAAGCGGCTCAAGGCCCCCATCCTTCAGGCCTCCACCTCGGAGGTGTATGGCAACCCCACGGTCCACCCCCAGCCGGAGACGTACTGCGGCAGCGTGAACCCCATCGGGCCCCGGGCGTGCTATGACGAGGGGAAGCGATGCGCCGAGACGCTTTTCTTCGACTACCATCGCCAGCACGGCCTGAAGATCAAGGTGGCCAGGATCTTCAACACGTACGGCCCCCGGATGCACCCCAACGACGGGCGGGTGGTGTCCAACTTCATCGTCCAGGCCCTGCGGGGCGAGCCGCTCACGGTCTTCGGGGACGGCTCCCAGACGCGCTCCTTCTGCTACGTGGACGACATGGTGGAGGGGTTGATCGGTTTCATGGACACGCCCGACGCGGTCACCGGCCCCCTGAACCTGGGCAATCCCAGCGAGTGCTCCGTGCTCGAGCTGGCCAGGAGCATCCAGTCCCTGACGGGCTCCCGCTCCGAGATCCGTTTCAGACCCCTGCCGCAGGACGACCCCCAGCAGCGAAAGCCCGATATCCGGCTGGCCCGGGAGCTCCTGGGGTGGGAGCCCGCCGTCCCCTTGGAAGTGGGCCTTCATCGCACCATCGCCTATTTCGAGGATCTGATCCGCCGGGGGGAGACCCCCGGGGGGGCCCCGTGAAAAGCGGGCCACCCCCGGGCGCCAGGATCTTCGTGGCCGGACACACGGGCCTCGTGGGTTCGGCCCTGGTGCGCCGGCTGAGGGTCGAGGGGTTCGCCGATCTCATCCTGCGGACCCACGCCGAGCTGGACCTGGAGCGCCAGGCCGATGTGGAGGCCTTCTTCGAGGGGGAGCGTCCCGAGCTCGTGTTCCTGGCGGCCGCCAAGGTCGGGGGCATCGGGGCCAACGAGGCATATCCCGCCGAGTTCCTCCACCGGAACCTGGCCATCCAGACCCACGTGATTCATGCGGCGTGGAGCAGCCGGGTGCGCCGGCTCATATTCCTGGGTTCGTCCTGCGTGTATCCCCGGGCCTGCCCCCAGCCCATGCGCGAGGAGCATCTCCTGACGGGGCCCCTGGAGCCCACCAACAGGCCGTATGCCGTGGCCAAGATTGCGGGCATCGTGGCGTGCGAGGCGTACAATCGCCAGCACGGGGCGCGCTTTCTGGCCGTCATGCCCACAAACCTCTACGGGCCCAACGACAACTTCGACCTGGAGACGAGCCACGTGCTGCCCGCCCTGATCCGGAAGTTTCATCTGGCCCGACTGGCCTCCATGGGGGACGGGGACGGCCTGCTGGCCGACAGGCGGCGCTTCGGCCCCATCCCCGAGGATTTCCTGGCGTGCCTCGTGGCCGTGGCCCGGGCCAAGGGCCATCCGGAGATCCGTTCCATGGCCCCAGAGCTCGGTCCTGTGGCCTTCCGAGGGGGAGCCGGGACCGCTCGTCCCCGGCCCCACCGGGATGCCGCCGCGGCCGTGGCCCTCTGGGGGACGGGCGCGGCCCGGCGGGAATTCCTCCACGTGGACGACCTGGCCGCGGCCTGCGTGTTTCTCATGGGCCTTCCGCCCCGGGAATTTGACTCCCTGGTCTTCCCGCGGCCGGCGGGGGACGGCCCGTCGTCCCCGTTTCCCCTGATCAACATCGGGTGCGGCGAGGACCGAAGCGTTCGGGATCTGGCCGCGCTGGCGGCCCGGGTGGTCGGCTACGAGGGGGAAGTGGTCTGGGACGGCTCCCGCCCCGACGGCACCCCCCGCAAGCTCCTGGATGTGTCGCGCATGAAGGGCATGGGGTGGCGGCCCCGCATCGATCTTTCCACGGGAATGAAAGAGACGTACGCCTGGTATTGCAGCCAGCTCTCCACGGCGTGAGGCCGGAGCGCGGACCCCGTTGCGCCCGCCCCGCCCCTTTCTTGCCCAATTCGTCTCAAGGACCTCTTGGGCAATGGCAGGGAGGGCATGCCTGCAGATTCCCAGGGATCCTGGCCCGAAAAACAGGACTTGACATGCGCAAGTATATCGCCTATTATTCGAGCAATTTAATTGATCATGAAATGCGGGTGATTGGGTCAAGCAGCTGGGGGAAAAAGGGGGGTCATTCGGGGCCCATCGCGCGGAGCGCATCCGGCGATTGGTTTTTTGCCCGGGCACTTATCGGCCGCGTTCATCCGAGCAAAATATTTGCTCTAAGATCTTCTTGTCGCCTTGGCTCTTTCATCTTCACGGACCCCTGGCGGCTACCCAGCCTGTGGGGGCTGCTGCACGGCCGCCGCCCCTGACACGAACCCCGCCACTTCTCCCGCGACGCTCATCGGCCCCTGCCCCATGATGCGCCACGCCATGCTCTCGGCCCTCATCACCGGGAAGACCCGGGTCAAACTCCTGCTTCGCTTTTTCCTCAATCCCGATGCGTCCTCATACCTGCGGGAGATCGCCTCGGAGTTCAACGAGAGCACCAACAGCATCCGCATCGAGCTCAAACGCTTCGCCGAAGCGGGGCTCCTGACCGAGAGGGAGAGGGGAGGGAGGGTCTACTACTGTGCCAACCGCCAGCACCCGCTCTTCGCCGAGATCCACTCCATCGTGCACAAGACCCTGGGCATCGACACCCTCCTGGAGGAGCTCGTCGCCAAGATCGGCAGCCTCAGCCGGGCGTACCTGGTGGGGGATTACGCAAAGGGGGTGGACGGCGGGCTCATCGATCTGGTCTTGGTGGGCACGAAGATCGACATGGGGTACCTCCACAGCCTGGTCGGCAGGGTGGAGCGACGGATCGACCGCAAGATTCGCTACCTGGTGCTGGACGATGTGGAGGAAGAGCAGGTCATGTTGCGGTTGAGCAGCCAGCCCCGGCTCCTCCTCTGGAGCCGGGACGGCCGCCGGCGCCCGCTCAACGCCCGGGCCGGGGCCGGGGCCCGGTCGGCACCGACCTGACCTGCCTTTGCCTTTCCCATCCAGACTGCTGTGCCTCTTGATTGCCCATCGCCTGTTGTCGATTGGCCTGTCCCCGGACGGCCACTACTTCTATGAAGGAGCTGCATGATGGCCTCTCACATTTCTGATTCCAATGGCCCCAACTCCGGCATTGCCAACCGCCCCGTCTCCATCTGCCCCCTGGGGGAGGCCTTTCCCCTCCCCCGGGCCCAGGACGAGGCCGAGGAGCTGCGCCGCCTCCGCGAATTGGTGGAGAGCCAGCGCCTCAAGGGCCGCGAGATCGTCGTGGTCATGGGGGTGGGCTTCGTGGGAGCCGTCATGGCGGGGGTGGTGGCCGATGCCGTCTGCCCGGAGACCGGAGATCCCCTCTATTTCGTCATGGGCATGCAGCGCCCCTCGGTGCGCTCCTTCTGGAAGATCCCGTATCTCAACCGGGGGCGGTCGCCGGTGGAGGCCGAGGACCCCGAGGTGGCGGCCCTCCTGAGCCGGTGCGTGCTGGAGAAAAAGAGCCTCACGGCCACCTTCACGTACGAGGCCCTCTCCATGGCCGACGTGGTGGTGGTGGACGTTCAGTGCGACTACCACAAGGAGACCCTGGGGGACGTGCGCCAGGGGCAGGCGGACATCGCCGCCCTGGAGGAGAGCCTGCGCGTCTTGGGCGAGAAGATCCAGCCCCACTGCCTGGTCCTCATCGAGACCACGGTGCCGCCGGGCACCACCGAGTATGTGGCATATCCCATTCTCAAGAAGGCCTTTGCCAGGCGCGGCCTGGGGGGGCACGAGCCCCTCCTGGCTCATTCCTTCGAGCGCGTCATGCCGGGCCGGCACTACGTGGCTTCCATCCGGGACTTCTGGCGGGTCTGCTCCGGGATCAACAGGGAGGCGCGGGATCGGGTGGTCGCGTTCCTCTCCAGGATCCTCAACACCGCCCAGTATCCCCTGACCGTCCTGGAGAGGCCCATCGAGAGCGAGACCTGCAAGATCGTGGAGAACTCGTACCGGGCGACCATCCTGGCCTTTCTCCATGAGTGGAGCCTCTTTTCCGAGCGCAACGGCGTGGACCTGACCAAGGTGCTGTCGGCCATCCGGATGCGGCCCACCCACTCCAACATCCTCTTTCCCGGCCCGGGCATCGGCGGATACTGCCTGCCCAAGGACGGGGCGCTGGGGGTCTGGGCCTACCACACCCTCATGGGCTTCGAGGATCCGATTTTCCGCATCACACCCCTGGCCATCGACGTCAACGACACCCGCGCCCTGCACGCGGCCCGCCTGGTGCGGGACGCCCTGCGCAACATGGGCAAGATCGTGGCCGCGTGCAAGGTGGCCGTGCTCGGGGCTTCATACCGGGAGGATGTCGGCGACACCCGGTACAGCGGCTCGGAGCTCATCGTGCGCAAGCTCTCGGAAATGGGCGCCGACATTTCCGTCCACGACCCGTACGTGAAGCACTGGTGGGAGTTCGAGAAGCAGGACAGCTACCCGGCGGACGGACAGTCCCGCGCGCGGTTCTTCCGCAACCAGGAGAAGCTGGCCGAGCTGCGCATCTGCCCGGAGCTGAGCGAGGCGCTGCGGGGGGCGGACGCCGTGGTGCTGGCCGTGCGCCACAAACAGTACCTGGCGCTGGGTCCGGACGAGGTGTGCCGACTGGCTGGCCGGCCCGTGGCCGTTGTGGACTGCTTCGGCATCCTGGGCGACGACAACATCCGGCGTTTCTTCGAACTGGGGTGCGAGGTCAAGGGCCTGGGCCGCGGGCACATCCAGCGCATCAAGGAAGCGGTCCGCTCCGCAAGAAACCCTTGACTCCGGCGGGGCTTTGACTACAATGTCTCTCGAATCGGAATCGGACCGGAGACACCCGATAACTCGGACGAGGCAGGTGGCGGGCGTGTTCGTCCTGCACCGGGGGTTGGGAAGTCGCCGGATCCTCCTCGAAGAGGGGTGGGGGACGGATCTGCCGTAGCAACTGGGCGGATCCGTCCTTTTGTTTTTGGGGCGTGGGAGCGGTGAAAGGGTGGCGTGGGCAGGGCCGAGTCGCCCTGGACGGGCGGAGCCTTCTTCCCTCCCTCCATGTCCCCGCGCCGTCTTGCCTGCGCCTCCTGCTCCACGCGGCTTGAGCGACTCTCCCTGGCCATGTGCGGCATTCTCGGCTTCATAGGCAGGCGTTCCTTTGACGACGAGGCCTTCGGGCGCGCCTTGGACGTCATGGCCGCCCGGGGGCCGGATGACCGGGGTGTGTATCAAGAGCCCGAGGTCCTCCTGGGCCACCGGCGCCTGGCCGTTCTGGATCTCTCGCTGGCCGGACACCAGCCCATGGCCAGCCCGGACGGGCGATACGTCATCACCTACAACGGGGAGGTGTACAATTTCCGGGACCTCCGCGCCCCTCTGGAAGAGGAAGGCGTCCGGTTCAGGTCGAACAGCGACACGGAAGTCGTCCTGGCCCTGTACTGGCGGGAAGGGCCCAATTGCCTGCAGAGGCTGCGGGGCATGTTCGCCATGGCCGTCTGGGACCGCCGGGACCGATCCCTGTTTCTGGCCCGGGACCGCATGGGCATCAAGCCCCTGTACGTGTGGCGCTTCCCGGGGGGAGTGGCCTTCGCGTCGGAGGTGAAGGCCCTCCAGGCATTGCCGGGAGGCCCGGCGAGGGTCAATCCGGAGGCCGTGGCCCAGTTCCTCCTGTGGGGGAGCGTGCCAGGGCCCATGACCATCGCCGCTGGCGTCGAATGCCTGCCGCCGGCTGCGTGGGCCATGTGGAAGGATGGGCAGTGGCGGCAAGAGGCCTATTGGGAACTTCCCACAGGCCGGCCTGCGTACAAGAGCCGTGGGGAGGCCGCAGAGGCCATCGGGCCGCTGCTCAAGGAATCCGTCCGGCTCCGGTGCATAGCGGATGCGCCCCTGGGGGCCTTCCTGAGCGGGGGGGTGGATTCCTCCGCGGTGGTGAGCCTCATGCGGGAGACAGGCCAGCGGGATATCCGCACCTTCTCCATGAGCTTTCCCCAGACGGACCTGGACGAGGGGCCCTACGCCATGAGGGTGGCCGAGGAGTTCGGGACCCTGCACACCAACGTCTCGGTGACCGAGGGGATGGTCCGCAGGGAACTGGACGGCTTCTTCTGGGCCATGGACCAGCCCACGTGCGACGGGGTCAACACGTACCTGGTGTCCAAGTTCGCCCGGATGGGCGGCCTGACCGTGTCCCTGTGCGGCCTGGGAGGGGACGAGCTGTTCGGGGGCTATCCCGGGTTTCGCCGGGCGGCCAGGCTGGAGCCCTGGGTGGCTCGGATCCCGAGGCCGGTTCTGGCCGCCGGGGCGCGGGTCCTGAGGCGCGTGAACAGCCGCTTGGCCAAGGCCGAGACCCTGGGTCTGCCGGGCCCTGCGGTGGATCGGCTCTACATGGCCTCCCGGTGTCTGTTCACCCCCTCCCAGGTCCGGTCCCTTCTCTCCCGGGACTTGCTGTCCCAACTGGAGCCCACAGGCGTTTCTCCTCTCTTGGACGGCTCGAGTTGTGTCCGCACGGCGGGGTACGGGTCCGCCCGGCGTTGGGCAACCTGTGATCCTTCCGCGGCTGCCCAACGCCCAACGCCTGAGGTCGATGGAGGTGTCGTTCACGGCACGGTGAGCCGCGAGCTGCGCTGCTACATGCACAACCAGCTCCTGCGGGACTCGGACGTCTTCGGCATGGCCCACAGCCTGGAGATCCGCGTCCCCCTCGTGGACCATCTCCTCGTGGAGGCCGTTTTTCGGACCCCCGCATCCTGCATCCTGGACCACACGCCCAAGGGACTGCTCCTGGAGTCGCTTCCGGTCTCGCTCCCCCGCCTGTGCACCCATCGCCCCAAGATGGGCTTCACCTTCCCCTTCGATGACTGGCTGAGGGGCCCGTGGGGGCGGATGATCGAAGAAGCCGTGGGCCTTTGCGAAGGGGGGGGGACTCCGCCCTGGCTGTCCGGCCGGGGGGTGCGGCGGCTCTGGGAGGAATACCGGAGGGGCCGGGTCCACTGGTCGCGACCCTGGAGTCTGTTCGTTCTGTGCCGGGGTCTCGGCGATCACCGGCCCCGGGCGCAGGGGCCATGACCAGGAAGGCGCTCATCACGGGGATAACGGGCCAGGACGGCTCGTACCTGACGGACCTCCTCCTGGAGAAGGGATACGAGGTGCATGGGATCGTCCGTCGGGTCGCCCTGGAGGACCCCGAGTACCGGCTGTGGCGCATCCGGCACGTCCTGGACCGCGTCCGGCTCCACTCGGGCTCCCTGGAAAGCTACGCCAGCATCTTCAAGGTCGTTCAGGGCGTCCGGCCCGACGAATGCTATCACCTCTCGGCCCAGAGCTTCGTGAGCTACTCCTTCGAGGACGAGTTCTCCACCATCAACACCAACATCAATGGGACCCATTTCGTCCTGGCGGCCCTCAAGGACGCGGCCCCGGGGTGCCGGTTCTATTTCGCGGCTTCCAGCGAGATGTTCGGCAACGCCTCCGAGAGCCCCCAGAGCGAGGCCACGCCCTTTCAGCCCCGGTCCCCGTACGGCATATCCAAGGTGGCCGGCTTTCACCTGACGCGCAACTACCGGGAGGCGTACGGCCTGTTCGCCCTGAGCGGGATCCTGTTCAACCACGAATCCCCCCGCCGGGGGCTGGAGTTCGTCACGCGCAAGGTCACGCGCACGGCGGCGCGGATCAAGCTGGGCCTGGCCCGGGAGCTCCGCCTGGGGAATCTGGACGCCAAGAGGGATTGGGGCTACGCCGGGGATTACGTGAGGGCCATGTGGCTCATGCTCCAGCAGGATGGACCGGCCGACTTCGTCATCGCCACGGGCGAGACCCACTCGGTGCAGGAGGTGGTCGAGGCGGCCTTCGGCCATCTCGACATGGACTGGCGCGAGCACGTGGTGGTCGACAGGGAGCTCTATCGGCCCGCGGAGGTGTTCGAGCTTCGGGGCAATGCGGCCAGGGCGCGGGAGGTCCTCGGCTGGACGCCCTCTGTTTCGTTCCCGGAGCTGGTGCGGATGATGGTCCGCGCCGATCTGGAGGATCTGCGCCGGGGCGCATGAGGTCGGGCCGCTCCGGCTTCGCCCTTATCAGCCGGACAAGTCAACGTACTGAAAGACGTCCCTTTTTTTTGCACGAGCGGAAATGAACTTCTCGGGTCTCTCCAACCGCTCCCTTCCCGGCAAGCTCGCCCGGCTTCCCCTGCGGCTCATCCCCCCGGGGGTGGTCGTTCCCATCCTCCAGGGGCCCCTGCGGGGGAAGAAGTGGATCGTGGGGTCCTCGACCCACGGCTGCTGGCTGGGGAGCTACGAATACGAGAAACAGAAGGCCTTCAGCGAGGCGGTCAAGCCCGGCGACGTGGTATACGACATCGGCGCCAACGTAGGGTTTTACACGCTCCTGGCGTCGGTTCTCGTGGGACCTTCCGGCCGTGTGGTGGCCTTCGAGCCGCTTCCTCGAAACCTGAGATATCTCCGGAAACACCTGGGACTCAACGGATGTGGAAACGTGATGGTGATGCCGGTGGCGGTCTCTGATTGCGCGGGTCGGGCGGGCTTCGATCCGGGCGACGATCCCAGCGGGGGGGCGCTCTGTGACCACGGAGCCATTGAGGTGGAGACCGTTGCCCTGGACCGACTTGCGAGGTCCAAGATCATTCCTGGTCCCGATGTGATCAAGGTTGATGTGGAGGGGGGCGAGAGTCGGGCGTTGGCCGGCGGCGTGGCGATGCTGGCCCGCGAAAAGCCTTTGCTCTTCTTGTCGATTCACGATCGGGAGGCCGGGGACCTGTGCCAAGGCCTCTTGGACGAGATCGGGTATGAGATGGAATCCCTCAACGGCCTTCCTGTTGGTCGTTCCGACGAGATCCTGGCGCGCCCCCGCGTTCCCAGGTGCTGACTTGGGAGTTCGGCGTCGCCCGAGAACGCCTTTGGTGCTTTGAGATTGAGAACCCTGGTGCTCATGAGCGATGCCTTTGGCGGCCGTGGAGGTATCGCGCAGTACAACCGCGACCTCTTGGAAGCCCTCTGCGATCAATCCGATTGCGAGGCGGTTGTCGCCGTCCCCAGGATTATGCCCGACTTGCCCGGGAACTTACCGGCCAAGCTCGACTATGTGACCCGAGGATTGAACGGGAAGGCGAGGTACATCCGCGCCGTCCTTGGAGTGGTAGCCAGGAAGCGGCCGAGGTTCGACCTGGTGATCTGCGGGCACATCAACCTCTTACCCCTGGCGTATCCAACGAGCCGCTGGCTCGGTGCGCCGCTCGTCCTTTTCATTTACGGCGTCGATGCCTGGAAGCCGCCATCCAGCCGCGTGGTTCGGCTGTTGGCTTCCAGGGTGGATGCGGTCGTTTCGATCAGTGAGATCACAGGGCGACGTTTTCTGAGATGGGCCCCCATGGATAGGGCCCGGATCTTCGTGCTTCCCAATGCCATCAGGCCGGAGCGATTCGGGCCGGGTCCCAAGCCGAATCATCTCTTGGAGAGGTACGGCCTGAGGGGCAAGAGCGTGCTCTTGACCGTAGGGCGGCTCGAATCGGCCGAGCGGAGAAAAGGATTCGACGAAGTCATGGAGCTTCTGCCGGAGATATCCATTGAGGTACCCGATGTAGCCTATCTCATCGTGGGCGATGGCTCGGATCGAGGTCGCCTGAAGGAGAAGGCCGCGCGTCTCGGGGTGGCCGATCGAGTCGTTTTCGCGGGTTACGTCTCGGAGGAGGAGAAGGCCGACCATTACCGGTTGGCCGACGTTTACGTGATGCCCAGTGCCGGAGAGGGCTTTGGCTTCGTGTTTCTGGAGGCCATGGCCTGCGGGATACCGGTGATCGGGAGCAAGGTGGACGGAAGCCGCGAAGCGCTGCGCGATGGTCGACTGGGGACTCTCGTCGACCCGCACGACGCAAAGGAGTGCAAGAAGGCCATTCGATCGGCATTGACCAACACGGCTAGAGCGATTCCACCGGGACTCGACTATTTTTTCCTAGCGAATTACGGAACGCGACTTCGGAGCATCATCCGAGAAGCAGCGGATGTTGGGAGGAAAACCAAGCCGTTCGCGGAAACCATCACAGCGAAGAAAGCGGGTTGTGGTTGCGAAGCAAAGGCGGGATCAAGAGAAGGAACTGAGAGGTAATGGTTCAGTTATTGATCGCAAACGTCTTATGCTTAGTGGTTGTTGTCTTGTTTGTCAGGCGGATTTCGATCAAGAAGGGATCACTTCATCAGTTAGGGATCCTGTTCGCATTGAATTTGGCTCTCAATTACCCAATTCGAATACTTCTTGTGGCCTTCTTCCCTGAGACAGCCTCACCGAAGTACAGCGATTTCGAAATAACAACGAACTTGCAATTAGTGTCCTGGTACCAACTCCCGGGAATCCTGTGTTTCTGCATGGCTTATGCATTAATGGAAAGAAGGCAACGAGAGCATATCATTGTTGATAAGTCGATCGCAAAGAATGAATCGTTCGATGTCATGCTCGTATTGATTATGTTTCTCTTCAGTCTTGCCGCGAAGATGTACAAGGTGTTTACTGGTAATTACATTTCATTCTTGATAGGGAAAGACGTCAATATGGCTTTGGCAAACATCATAGAGAATACTAATCTGCTTGGATGGACATGTTTTGTTGCAGTATGGGTATTCTTTTTTAGCAACAAGGTCATTAGTCCGGTTCATTTTGTTCTATTTTGGATAATTAATATAACACAATTACTCTATCAAGTGGTTCAAGGATCAAAAACGTTCTTGATGTTGCCATTATTCTTGATCCTTATTAGCTACTACCATTGCAAACGAAAAATACCACTAGTGGGAGCTATTTGTGCGGTCATATTCGGTCTTCTTGTTGTGTTTCCATTTGTCAAGACATACCGTGAGCATTTCGTTAAGGTATATGGACATGACGTCCCTACGGTCTGGGAGCTTAATCCCGGCGAACGTGTTTCGGACGCGGTGACGGATACAAAGGCGGAACAGATCCCCCCCGAGGAGCGTGCCCTAGAGAGCCTTAGCAGGTTTGCTGGGGCTGACGAACTGTACAACATTCTGGTCTTGGTGCCTCAGGTCTTGCCGTACAAACTGGGAGAGGACTTCCTCGCCGTTTTCTATGGGTTGGTCCCCAGGGCGGTCTGGCCGGATAAACCCATCCTTTCGCCGGGGGCGGATTATGGGAGGGCGCTGGGCGCGATTACCTCCATCACTCCATTCCCCCTTGGACAGATGTATTGGAATTTCGGTTGGAGCGGGCTGGTGTTTGGAATGGCTCTTTGGGGAGTTTTCTTGGCTTTGTGCATGGATCTATTTGATTACTTCTGCCGAACTCATTCAGCTCGGTTTTACGTAATGTGCATATATTTGTCAGAGATCTACTGGTTGAGCACCGGAGAGGGAATGCTGCCAATGCTTGTGGCA
>CAZEPJ010000025.1:0-53961 GCA_964514105.1 uncultured Desulfarculaceae bacterium
TCGAGCCTTCATAGTATAGGCAACCCCCCATGTGGAATCAAGAGGGGTGCGCCCCAGGTTGTGGCTTCTTCTCCGCCGACCACAACATCTAGGGATGACGGCGCCCAAGGCCACAGGGGCCGCTCCGCCCCCCGCGCAACCCCTCCGGGGGTCCCGGCGTCCAAAGGGCCGGGGTTGCGGCCCGGCCTGGCCGGGGGTATAGTCCGCAAAGATCCAGCGCGTTTGCACAGGAGGGCATCGCCCCATGGAACAGCTCCATCAGGTCGCCGCCACCATCGCCCTCACCATGGGCGTGGCGTGGGCCAGCGGCCTCAACCTGTACGCGGCCATCCTCGTCCTGGGGATCCTGGGGGCCACGGGCGGCATCGCCCTTCCCCCCAACCTCCAGGTGCTCACCAATCCCGGCGTCCTCATCGCGGCAGGCTTCATGTACATCGTGGAGTTCTTCGCCGACAAGGTGCCGGGGGTCGACACCGGCTGGGACACCCTTCAGACCTTCGTCCGCATCCCGGCCGGGGCGGCCCTGGCCGCCGGGGCCGTGGGGCACGTGCACCCCGCGGTCGGCCTCACGGCCGCCATTTTGGGGGGCGGCCTGGCCGCCGGCACCCACGCCACCAAGGCGGGCACCCGGGTCATCATCAACGCCTCCCCCGAGCCCGTCAGCAACTGGGCCGCCTCCTTCACCGAGGACCTCATGGTCGTGTTCGGGTTGTGGACGGCCCTCAATCACCCGTACATCTTCATCGGACTGCTGATCCTGTTCATCGCGCTGATGATCTGGGTGCTGCCCAAGCTCTGGAGGGGGATCAGGAAGATCTTGGGCCTCTTGGGGCGCATGTTCCGAGACAGCCGCACGGAGCTGTCCGCCCAGGGGGCACAGCAGATGGCGCATCCCGGCGGAAACGGTCCGCCCCCCGCCCGGCCGGGGGCCGTCACCCAGAGTCCGCCGTAGGGCGAGAGGGGAAGGGGGGGCGTTCCCCTGTCCATTCATCACCGCCGCGGGGTGCCGGGGGGCATCCCGGGGGCGATGGGGGAGGTCATTTCATGGAGATCCTGATCCTCTATTACTCCAAGGGGGGCAACACGCGGAAGCTGGCGGGCCACATCGCCGAGGGGGTCCAGTCCGTCCCGGGGGCCAGGGCCGTCCTCAAGGACACCCAGGAGGTCACCAAGGAGGACTTCGCCGGGGCCGCGGGGGTCATCGCCGGTTCCCCGGTCTACTTCGGAGGCATGGCCGCGGATCTCAAGCGCGTCTTCGACGAGTTCGTCGGGGTTCGAAAGCGCATGGAGGGCAAGGTGGGGGCGGCCTTCACCACCTCCGGCGACCCCACGGGCGGCAAGGAGACCACGATTTTCTCCATCATTCAGGCCCTCCTCATCTACGGGATGGTCGTGGTGGGAGACCCCATGGACGCCACGGGCCATTACGGCGTGGCCTGCGTGGGGGCCCCTGACGTCAACGCGGCGGAGAACGGCCGAAAGCTGGGCAGGCGCGTGGCAGAGCTCTGTGGGAAACTCGGGGGCTGAGAACCCCTCCCGGCGGCCGTTGCATGACCCGTGCGCCGCGTCGCCAGTCCCCCGTGCGCCGGGCCGCTTTTCACTCCCTTGACAAATCACGTATATCATGACAACGTCTTGCCATGCGTGACCACCCGCGGCAGGGGTAAGAGTCGGGCACGTGGGGAGGGCGCGGCGCCCCATGGCGCGCGCGGAAGGAGAGACGGCGCAATGGACAAGTGGACGTTCGGCTTCACCATGATGATCGTGGGCATGGGGGGCACCCTCCTGACCCTGTGGGTCCTGAGCCTGGTCATGGATCTGCTCAAGAAGGCCTTTCCCCTTCCCGCGGGCCAAAAGCCCCCGGGAAAGGCCAATTGACGGGGGTGGGGCCATGGGGGAGAGCATCCTGGCGGGTCTGTCGGGCTTGGTCGTGGGCGTTACCTACCTTTTCTCACAGGGGCTCCCCAATCTGGTCATGCTGTTCGTGGGCGGGGTCCTCCTGTACCTGGGCGTGAAAAAGGAGGTGGAACCCCTCCTCCTGGTTCCCATCGGGTTCGGCTGCGTGCTGGTGAACATCCCCCTGAGCGACCTCATGGAGCCCGGCGGGCTCCTGAGGATCTTCTATGACATGGGGATCGCCAACGAGCTGTTTCCCCTCCTCATCTTCGTGGGCATCGGGGCCATGACCGACTTCACGCCCCTGCTGGAGAACCCCAAGATCCTCCTGTTCGGCGCGGCCGGACAGTTCGGCATCTTCCTGACGCTCCTCCTGGCCCTGGCCCTCGGGTTTCCGGAGCTGGAGGCCGTGAGCATCGCCATCATCGGGGCCTGCGATGGCCCCACCGCCATCTACGTGACCTCCCAATACGCCCCCCAGCTGCTGGGCGCCGTGTCCGTGGCCGCGTACTCGTACATGGCCCTGGTCCCCATCATCCAGCCTCCCATCATGAAGGCCCTGACCACGCCCAAGGAGCGGGTGGTCCGGATGGGCGTGGCCGGCAGGTCCGTCTCCCCCACGACGCGGCTGGTTTTCCCCATCGTGGTGACCTTCGTGACGGGGCTCATCGCCCCCAAGGGGCTGCCGCTCATGGGGACCATCATGCTGGGCAATTTCCTCAAGGAATGCGGGGTGGTGGCCCGCCTCACCGGGGCCTCGCAGAATGAGATCGCCAACGTGGTGACCCTCTTTCTGGGTCTGGCCATCGGCGGCACCATGGAGGGGCACGCCTTCCTTCGGGCCCAGACCCTGGCCATCTTCGGCCTGGGCTTCCTGGCCATCTGCCTGGACACGGTGGCGGGGGTATGTTTCGGCAAGCTCATGTATCTGCTGACCGGCGGGAAGGTCAACCCCCTCATCGGGGCGGCGGGGATCTCGGCGTATCCCATGGCGGCACGCGTCGTGCAAACGCAGGGGCAACGGTACGACAAGAAGAACTTCCTCCTGATGCACGCCATGGGGGCCAACACGGGCGGCCAGATCGGATCGGTCATGGCCGCTGCGGTCATGCTCTCCGTGCTCAAAGGCATGGGGTTGATCTGAGGGGGCTGGGGGCGGTCAACCTCGATAGTGAAGCAGGTTTTTCACGGGGGTGGGGTGGCAGACCTGTCGGGCCACCTCCTGCGCAAGTTCCAGTTCCCGCTGGTTGTGGATGATGCCCTTGAGCACGACGGCCTCCCCGTCGTGCTCGACCTCCAGCGTGGGGATGAAGAACCGGGAATCCGTGGCGATCTTGGCCCGGACCCATGCAGCCAGGGACCTCTGCTTGAGAAGATTCCGGGATGCGTCCGTGGCCCTCCGGTCCCTCTCCTTCAGGGCGTCGATCAGGTCCCGAACCACCTTCGCCTGGCTCTGCCGCGTCGTGTCGATCACCAGATCGTAGTTCTTCCGGTCGTCCCAGTGCCTTCCGTAATTGGTCTGGATGTAGCATGCCTTATCGTGATCCATCTTCTGGATGAGCCACTCCGCCGTCCCACGATCGACGGAATCTCGAACCATGACGCGGTCCAGTCGCGCCTCCAAGGGAGCGACGAAGCGCACGAGCAGCGCATGGGCAATCCCCTGGAGCAGCACGTTGCCCCCGCGCCCCATCAACACGGCACGGTCCCGCTCGGCCCACTTGTAGAGGTAGGCCCCGACCAGGGCAACGAAGCCGCGATACTCCCAGTCGTACCGCTCCCAGATGGTGGGGCAGGCCTCGTCCAGGTCCCGGCTCAGACGTTCCCAGCGCTCTCCCGCCCCCTTCATCTCGTCGAGGACGCGGGCCTTGTCCACGAAATCATAGCCCAACTGCTCCGCAACGGCCCGCCCGATCTCCTCCCCGCCGCTGCCGAACTGCCTGGATACGCAAAGGACCGCCATGGCTCCGTCACTCCTCTTTCGACGGCGCGCCCCCGGTCGCTAAGACCGGGTCCGCCGACCGCCTCTGTCGGGCGATCTTCATCCGCATGAAGAGCTTGGCCGCGACGATGACACCCACGGTGAAAAACGCCTCCACCCCGTACTTGACGACGCTGGACGGATGGATGAGACCGGCCACAACCGGGTCGGTGATCATCATCTCGCCCCCCACACGGCCGAGGACGGCGGCCCCGATGTAAATAATGATGGGATACTTGTCCATGAGCATGGAGAGCAGGTTGCTGGTGAAGACGACCAATGGGATGCTCAATCCCAGGCCGAACAGGAGGAGAAACATGTTCCCCTTGGATGCGCCCCCCACCGCCAGCATATTGTCGATGGACATGGTGATGTCGGCCACCACGATGACCCATACGGCCTGCCAGATGGTCTTGGCCTCCCGCTTGAACTCCTCCTCGTGGGCACCTTCCATGAGGAGTTTGATGGCGATCCAGATGATGACCGCCCCGCCCACCAGCTTGACGTACTCGATGCGAAGAAGTTGGGCAACCACGAAGGTGCATGCGACCCGCAGCAGGACCGCGGCCCCGGCCCCGAGAATGATCCCCTTGCTGCGTTGCTCCCGGGGCAACCCCCGAACGGCCATGGCGATGATGACCGCGTTGTCTCCGGCCAGAACCAGGTCGATGAGCACGATGCTCAGGAGGGCCACCAGGAAGTCCCACGTGAAGTGGATCTCACCGAACATCCCAAGGTCCAAGGCGAGCCTCCCTGCTCGAGGATTGGGGTCCCGGGACGCGTGGAGCGTCCCGGGACCCGAGTTGCCCATCCCCGCCGTGACCGGACGGCTTTTCCATTCTTGGCCATCCCCGGAATCGAGTCAAGACCGTCCGGGAGGCCATCAGAACGTCAGGGCCATGCCCCCCAGGACCGCCGCCCTGGGCGACGAGTAGCCCATCACCTCCTGGTAATCTTCGTCCAGGATGTTCCGGGCCTTGACGAACAGCTTGATCGCCTTGAGCAGCCCCCACTGGACCTCGAAGCTGTACGAGGCCGCCAGGTCCAGGACGAAGAAATCGTCGTTGGTGAGCCGTTGGTTGAGGAAGTTGTAAAAACCGAAGGCCCCGGGTGACACCGTGAAGAAGGTGTCGTCCCGCTTCCCCGTGTACCGGCCGTCCAATCGCACGTTCAGACCCCTCCAGGACCAGTCCACGAAGAGCGAGCCCGAGTGGTTGGGCCTGCGCAGGAGCTTCTCCCCCTTGGCGAAGAAGAGATTGCCCAGCCCGCCGTCGTCCAGGACCTGCGTGTCCAGGAAGGTGTAGCTACCCCCCAGGGTGAATCCGCCGCCGGGCCTGACCCGGGCGGTGAACTCCAGGCCCCAGCTCTCGGCCTCCTGGACGTTGAAGTAGTTGGGCGGCAGGACCGGAGGCGGCGGGAAGCTCGTGGGCACGAAGGCGATGAGGTCCTCGTACCGGTTGCGGAAATAGGTGAACCCCAGCAGGACCCTGTCTCCCCAGAGCCGCTGATCCAGGCCCAGCTCCCAGGAGAAGACGCGCTCGGGTTGGAGATCGGGGTTGCCCACGGTGCCGAACCCGCCGAAGTTCTCCAGAAATGTGGGCTCCTTGATCCCCGTGCCCACGGCCCCGCGGAGCTTGGTCCCCGTCTCCCGGAGCTCGTAGGCGATGGACGCCCGGGGGTTGACGTCCACGCCGAAGGCGCTGTTGTCCTCCACCCGGAGGCCCCCCGTCAGGTGGAGGCGGTCCCACAGCGTCAACTGATCCTGGACGTACCAGGCGTGGTTGTCCCGGCTCGCCTCGGTGAAGGATGTCGTCGTGAAGACCCCGAAGGGGAGCGGCCCGAAGCGGAACGTGGAGAGGCTGTCCAGGTCCAGGCGCTCCAGATCGTAGGCGTACCCCAGGGTGAGTGTGGATCGGACGGCACCCTGCCGGGGCCAGCGCAGGTTCATGTGGTAGTCGAAGGTGGTCCGGTTCTCCATGGACCGGGTGCGGCTCCCGGGCGGGGCGTCGAAGGCGCTGGCCGCGTTGGGATCGTCCTGGAACTCCTGGTCCACCTGATGGATGCCCAGGTGCACCGAGTGCTCCCACCAGGGAAAGAGGTCCAACCGTGCCCCCATCCCCAGGATGAGATCCTGCTTCTCCTGGAACTGGTCCGGGTCCAGGCCCGGGAAGACGCGGTCGGGCCGATCCCCTCCGTTCTCGGTGGGGAAGCCGAACCGGCTCTGGTTCATGCGCCCCGTGAGGGTGATCTCCAGGGTGTCCAGGGGGTACAGGTCCAGGCGGCCGCTGAAACTGTTGTTCCAGAAGTCGTTGTTGACGTCCAGGATCCCCCGGTCGTCCACGCGGCCATAGGAGAACGAGTAGCCGGCCCAGTTTGTGGAGCCCGAGAAGCCGGCCTTCTGCTCCCCCATGTAGCGGCCGTTCTCCGAGTGCGCCCCGTGGGCCGTGGAGAGGGTGGCCGTGGGTTCGCCCTTTCCCCGCTTGGTGATGATGTGGATGACCCCGCCCATGGCGTCCGAGCCGTACAGGGCGCTCTGGGGGCCCCGGATCACCTCGATGCGCTCGATGTTGTCCGTGGTGAGGGTGGAGAAGTCGAATCCCCCCCCGGGCTCGTTGACCTTCACCCCGTCGATTAGGACCAGGGTGAAGTTGCTCTCCCCGCCGCGGCTGTACAGCTCGACGACGCCCCCCCGAGAGCCGCTCTGCACCACATCCAGGCCGGCCACGTCCCGCAGGAGCTCCACGACGTCGGTGGCCAGCCGCCCTTCGATCTCCTGCTCCCCGATCACGGTGGCCGACACCCCGAGCTCGGACACGGGGGTCTCGGTCCGGGTGGCGGTGACCACCACCTCGTCCAGCACCGGGATCCTCTCCTGGGCCCCTGCGGTGGGGACAAGGAGGGTCACGGCCCCCAAGAGTGCAAGCGACAGTGCGGATTTGCTCTTCACATTCATGGCGTCCTCCCGTTTCCACCCCGGGGATCCCCCGGGGCATGGTCTGTCTTGCTGCGCCGGCCGGCTTCAGTTCATGGTGAAGGCGCGGCCCGGCATGGAATCCCAGTGAAACCTCAGCCATCTCATGAGCTCCCGGGCATCGCACCCGCCCGGGGCTTCGATGGTGAAGATCGGGGCCCCGTACTGGGTTGAGAAGGCACGGAGGTTTTCCCCGACCCGTTCCTCCAGGGCGCGGAGGGGAAGATCCGGAAAGGCCACGAAGAACGGCCCTTCCCGCCCCCAATCCACCCGGGCGATGGCCCTGGGCCGGGTGCCGTGCTCCAAGAAGAGGAAGACGAACAGCTTGGCTTCCCGGGCTTGACAGATGTAGATGCGGCGGATCTGATCCTGACTGCTCGGTTCCATGGCCCCACCTCCCGTTCCTCGAGAAGGGATGGGGACGCCCGCGGGCGGCGCGATGAAGGTGGGGGGACGGCTGTGTGTCCGGAGGGCGGGCAAAAAAAGACCCGGCCTTCTCGGCAAAGACCGGGCAACCCAGGGCTCCCTTCACCGTCTCGACCGCGAAGACGTCCATGAAGCTCGCCCGGGCAGGTGTTCTGACTCGCGGATCGTCCTACTGACCGCGCCTTCCCGCTTCGCCTCCCGGCGAAGCAGTGGCCTCCTGCGGCGTTCGTCCCCGCTCACAGCGGCGGGCCCGTGACGGTCTTGCACCGTCTTCCCTTTTGAACCTCACGGTACCCGGGCGACTCTTGTGGCCACCGAATATAGCCGGACCCGGCGGCCCCTGTCAAGCCCAGCGCTTTCTTGGGAGATTCATTTGAAGTGTCGGGCGGTTAGGGATATGATGGGGCCTGGCCGATGTTGAATGGTTCTCTCTTGCCCGAGAGAATGCCATATGGGGAACAGGAGATCCACCTGGCGCCCACCTTTGCCCGTGCTGGCGATCGTGGCGTCGGTCCTGACCCTCCTGCTCCTCGTGGCGCTCTTCACGCGAGGTCCGGGCCCTGAAGGAGCAGCTTGGGCGCAGCGAGCGGCTCGCCGCCCCGGGACAACTGGCGGAGGGCGTGGCCCACGAGATCCTGAATTCCCTCAGCCCCATCCGGGGATTCGCCCGGCCCTTTCTCCGGCGCCTCCAGGAAGGATCCGAGGAGGCGCGCTACGCCGAGGTGATGATCCAGGAGGTGGGCCGGCCCAATCGGGTCATCGCCAACTTCCTGGACTTCGCTTGGCGGGGCGGGGGGCGGAGGGCCCGGAGATCCGGGTGGGCCTTTCCCTGGGCGAGGTAAAGCGGGAGATGATCCTCCAGATCCTCCGGGAGACCGGCGGCAACCGCACCCAGGCGGCGGCCATGCTGGGCATCACCCGCAAGACCCTGCTCAACAAGATCAAGGGGTATGGGGTGCAGGCATGAACACGATGGGTCCCTGCAGTCGGGACGGCTTTCTCAAGCCGAGGCGCCTCCGCCCGGGGGACGCCGTGGCCGTGGTGGCCCCGTCGAGCCCCCTCAAACGGGGCCAGCGGGCCATGGTCCGCGCCTCCCTCGAGGTCCTGGCGGGGTGGGGCCTGCGGTGTCGGTTGGCGCCGGGGCTCTGGAAGCGAAAGGGGTATCTGGCGGGTGACGATGCGACGCGCGCGGAGCAGATCGCCTGGGCCCTGGGGGAGGAGGAGATCCGCGGCATCTTCTGCCTCCGGGGCGGGTACGGCGCCATGCGGCTCCTGCCATCCCTGGCGGTCGAACGGCTCGGGGCCTCGCCCAAGGTCTTCGTGGGATTCAGCGACCTGACGGCCCTTCTGGTGCACTTCCTGCAGGACCGCCGGTGGGTCGTCTTTCACGGCCCCTCCCTCATCAGCCGGGCGCTGGCGTCCGGTGGGGACTCGACCACGGCCCGCGCCCTTCGCGAGGCCGTCATGGAGGGTGCGGCGCCGGGGCCCATCCTGGGGGAAGGGTGGGCCCCGGGCAAGGCCGAGGGACCGCTGGTCGGCGGGTGCCTTTCCCTGCTGAGCGCCCTGGCTGGGACCCCCTATGCGCCTCGGCTGCACGGAGCCATTCTCTTCCTGGAGGACGTCAACGAGCCGCTGTACCGCCTGGACCGCATGCTCCTTCAGCTTCGACTGGCAGGCCTGCTGGACGGGGTGCGGGGGGTCGTCGTGGGAGAGATGGTGGGGATTCGGGGGGCGGCCCGGCCGGCCGCGCTCCGGGAGGCGCTCTTGGAGGGCCTGGGCTTCCCGGCGGTGCCCGTGGTCGCGGGGGTGGCGTCGGGCCACGGCGGGGTCAATCTCACCCTCCCGCTGGGATGTCGGGTGACGCTGGACGGCGACGCGGGCCGCCTCCTGTTCCAGGAACCGGGGGTCTGGTGAACCTCCGGGGGGGGGGCGGGCCGGTTTCGCGAAAAGGATTGACAACTTACCCCGTTCTGGGTAGTACACTAATGCGTTTCCAGGGGCCTGGAGGAGCCGCACGGCCCACCGGCGGCCCGGCAGAGGCGGATTTCCAAGGAGGCAGGTATGACCAAGTCCGACCTGATCGAGCAACTGGCGCAGAGGGCCAACGGTGTGACGACCAAGGTCGCCGAGGTGGTCGTCAACACCATCTTCCAGAGCATGAAGGAAGCCCTGGTGCAGGGGGACCGCATCGAGATCCGGGGACTGGGGAGCATCAAGGTCAAGGATTACGGCACATACACCGGCCGCAATCCCAAGACCGGAGAGAGCATCGTGGTTCCTGCCAAGAGGCTCCCGTTCTTCAAGGTGGGCAAGGAACTCCGGGAGCGGGTGGATGGGGAGTGAGCCGGTGTCCCCAGAGGCTGAGTCCATGAAACTGCGCGTTGGAGAGGCCCATCTGGAGATCGTGCAGGGCGACATCACCGAGATGGACATCGACGCCGTGGTCAATGCCGCCAACGCGCAGCTGATCCTCGGGGCCGGCGTGGCGGGGGCCATCCGGCGCAAGGGCGGCCCGAGCATCCAGGAGGAGTGCGACCGCATCGGAGGGACCCATGTGGGCGGCGCGGTGATCACGGGGGCGGGCCGTCTCAAGGCGCGGCACGTGATTCACGCCGTGGGTCCCAGGATGGGTGAAGGGGACGAGGATCGCAAGCTCGCCCAAGCCACCCGCAACAGCCTCGCCCTGGCCGACCGCCACGGCCTCAAGGGCATTGCCTTTCCGGCCATCTCCACCGGCGTGTTCGGCTTTCCCCTGGAGCGGTGCGCCCAGATCATGCTCGAGACGGCGCACGAGTACCTGCAGGGGCCCACGGGGCTCCAGCGGGTGGTCTTTTGCCTGTTCGGCGAGGAAAGCCATGGAGCGTTTCGCAGGGTCCTGGAGGGGCTCTCCCGGGGCCCGTGATCCCGCCGCGGCGCCGGCTCCGAAGGCGGCGCGCCAGATGCCGCTGCGCCACAAGGGCATATGGGGTGTGCGGAGACCTGCCCGCCCCTGCCGGGCATGGACCCAACGCTCATCGCGTCCCGGGGGAGCGGACAGCGAGGGGAGTGAGTAGGCCATGGACGAGCCCGGCCGATCGCTTCTGAGCATTCTGGGAGATCTGGAAGGGGACGCAAGGGCCCCTGCCAAACCCAAACCCCGCGCCACCGTGCCCGAGTCGAGCGTGCGGCTGGATGGGGAGCGTTGCGTGGGGTGCGCGGCATGCATGCGGGCATGCCCCACCGAGGCCATTCGAATACGCTCGGGCAAGGCGATCATCAAGCCCCAGCTCTGCATCGACTGCGGGGAGTGCGTTCGGGTCTGCCAGCATCAGGCTGGCATTGTGCTCGCGGACCCCATCTCCTCCATCCAGGGGTATGACTACCGCATCGCCATCCCCGAGACCTCCCTGTACGGACAGTTCATCTCGGGGGTCCTCCCCAACGACATCCTAGGGGGAATCCTGGAGCTGGGCTTCCAGGAGATCTACGAGGCCACCCTGGCCACGGAGCGGGCCAGTCTGCTTCTTCGGATCTACCTGGATCGGTACCACGGCCCCAAACCGCTCATGACGTCGTTCTGTCCGGTGGTGGTCCGGCTGATTCAGCTCCGTTTTCCCGACCTCATGGACCTCGTGATCCCCATCGATGCCACGCTGGAGCTGGCCATCAAGGCCCTCAAGACCCGCCGGTCCCAGGAATTGGGCATTCCCAAAGAGCGGATCGGGGCCTTTTACCTGGCCGCCTGCCCGGCCCGCATCACCACCATCCACCACCCTTACACCGGCGGCAAGACCCACGTGGACGGGGCCATCTCCATCTCCGAGATCTACCGGGACCTGATGTTCGCCATCCGCAAGCGGCAGCGGGCCGGGACGCCCGCCCCGGCGCTCCAGAGGTCGACGGGGCTGGGCATGCGGTGGGGGACCCTCTGGGGCGAGGTGGAGGCGCTGGGTCTGGAGAACGCCATCGCCGTCTCCGACATGAAGCACCTCGTTCGCGTCATGGAGGAGATCGACAACCACACCTTGACCGACATCGAGTTCGTGGAGTGCCGGGCCTGCTATGCCGGGTGCGCCGGAGGCCCACTCATGGTGGACAACCCGTACCGGGGCCGTGCCAAGATCCAGAAGCTCTGCCGGGTCTTCTCCAAGCCCGACGCCAGCAACGAGCCATGGGTCCAGGCTCAGTTCGAAGACCACCGGGCCTTTTTTGACCGGCGGCTGGCCCCCCTGTCGATGGACGGGCTCGCCGCCGACCGGTCCAGGGCCATCGAGAAGCTGGCGGAACGGGCCGCCATTCTCCGGTCCCTGCCGGGCATCGACTGCGGCTCGTGCGGAGCGCCCAACTGCCGCGCCCTGGCGGACGACATCGTCCGGGGCGACGCGACGCTCATGTACTGCATCTTCAAGCTTCGCGACGCCTTCTTGCGCCAGAAGGAGAAGGGGAGGAGGGAGATCTCGACCCAAAGCCCCAAGACGCCGGTGGAGAGGCAGTGAGCCCGGCCCCGCCCTCAGGCCGTCCTCTGGAGCTCGTATAGTTCGAAGACCACATCGGGGCAGACCATGGTGCACGAGCGACACCCGATGCAGTCCTGGGGCCTGGCGGCCCGGATGGGTTGGTACCCCTTGGCGTTGAACCCCTCTTCCTTGTCGAAGACGTCCTGGGGACAGAATTGCAGGCACAGGTAACACGCCTTGCAGCGCTCCCGGTTCACCACGATGTGAAAGGACCTGGTCTTTTTCGCCGGCTTGGCCGTCATATCCATCCTCCAACGCGCATCTCAGCCCGTTTCAGTATACCGCGCCGGGGCCGCGGGCGCGAGATCACGACAGCAGCTCCCGCAGTGCGGCCACCAGCCTCTCGTTCTCTTCCGGTGTGCCCACGGTGATCCGGCAACAGGTGGGAGTGCGCCAGGTCTTTCCCGGCCGGATGATGATGCCGCGGCGCAGCAGGGCCTCGAAGATCTCCTGGGCGTCCCGGCCCAGGTCCACGAACAGGAAATTGGTGTGGGACTCCAGGCAGTGCAGCCCCAGCTCGCCAAGGGCCCCAGAGAGCCATGCCTTCCCCCGCTGCGTCTCCTCCACGACCCGCCGGCGGAAGGCCTCGTCCTCCAGCGCGGCCAGGGCGGCGGCCTGGGCAAGGCGGTTCACCGGGAAGGGCTCCCGCACCCGATCCAGAGACCGGATCAGCTCCGGGGCGCCCAGGGCATAGCCGATCCGCAGCCCGGCCAGTCCGTACAGCTTGGAGAAGCTCCTCACGGACAGGACCGGCCGGCCTTCCCGGATGAAGCCCAGGCCGTCGGGGAAATCCCGGGCAGAAGCGAAGTCCGCGTAAACCTCATCCAGGACGACCAAGACCCGGGGAGGCAGGCGCTCCAGGAGGCCCTTGATCTCATCCCCGCCCACCATGGTCCCGGTGGGGTTGTTGGGATTGCAGATGACGAGCATCTTGGTCCGCGGGCCCACGGCCCTGGCCATGGCGTCCAGGTCATGGATGAAGCGGTTCAGGGGGACCTCGACGGGCACGCCGGCCATCACCTGCGTGGCCGTGCGGTAAACGGGGAAGGTCAGGTCAGCCGTCACCACCTCGTCGCCGGGATCCACAAAGGCCTGGGCGATCATCATCAGGATATTGTCCGCCCCGTTGGAAATGGTGACCATGGCCTCGGTGATGCCCAGGCGCCGGGCCAGGGCGCGGCGAAGGTCCCGGCAGGAGCCCTCGGGGTACTGGGCGATTCGCGCCAGTTCCTCCTGCACCGCCTGGATGGCCAGGGGCGACGTCCCCCAGGGGTTCTCGTTGGAGGCCATTTTGATGACCGCTTGGAGCCCGTACTGCCGCTGAACCTCCTCGATGGGCTTTCCCGGGATATAGGGCTCCAGGGCCCGGAGGGCTTGCCGCTCGCCAGGTGCGCTGGCGTCCTCGGAATCTCGGTCCACCATGCGTCCCACCCGACCGGCTACATCTCGTATACCCGCCTGCCCATGGCCCGATTCAGTGCGGCCTTGGCGATATTGAAGTTGCTCAGGGCGCTGTAATAGTCGCTTCGGGCCTGGGCAAGCTGGGTCTCGGCATCCAGCACCTCCGTTATGGTGCCCACCTGCTCCTTGTAGCGCTCCTGGTTCATGCGGAAGCCCTCCTCGGCCTGCTCGATGGCCTTTCGGGACGTGATCATGTTCCGTTCGGCGGTGATCAGGGCGAGGTACGAATTCTTGACCTCCACGGCGATTTCGTCCCGAAGCTGGAGCAGCGCGTACTGGTCCCTTCGGGACTGGGACCGGGCGGCTGCCACATCCTCGTTGGTCTTGCCCCACTCGAAGACGTTCCACGTGGCGCCGGCCGCGAAGCTCCACCCTTCCACCTCCAACGAGGAGACGGTCCCGTCGCCCTTGAAGGCGTTGAGGGAGACCTGGATCTGGGGGAAGTACGCGCTCCTGGCGAGATCCACCTGGCGTTCGCTGGCCGACACCTTCAAGGCGGCCTCCTTGATCTCCAGGCGGCGATCCAGGGCCTCGGCGATGGCGCGATCCAGCTCCACCTCCACGGGCTTGTAGGCCAGGATATCCTCCAGCTCCACGGAGGTCTGCACCGGGCGCTGGAGGGCCAGGTTCAGCTGGGCCTTGGCGGCCTCGATGGCATTGGACGCGATGGTCTGGGCCCGCACGCGCTCGGCCAGCTGGACCTCGGTGCGCAACAGGTCGTTCTTGGGGATCATCCCCACGTTGAAGAACTCCTGGGAGACGTCCCTCTGGTTCTCCAGGAGCTTGACGGCCTGGTCCGCCACCTTCCTCTGCTCCATGGTGTTGAGGACCTCGAAGTACGCCCGGACCACCTGCAGGGAGATATCCTGGTTGAGCCGCTCCCGGGCGGTTCGGGCCGACTCCACCCCGATCTTTGCCAGCCGGTAGCGGTTGAGCAGGGCCCCGCCCGTAAACACGGGCTGCACCAAAGAGCCGCGGATGGACCAGCCGTCCTGCTCCACGTCCACGGAGCGTCTACCCCCGGGGATGGGGATGGTGAAGCCGACGATGGCCCCCGCCGGGGGGGGCCGCCCGGTGGTGGTCACGGGGATGGACGGCAGGCCCGAGGAGGAGGAACCCACCTTCTCGTCCAGGTGGGTGAAGCTCCCGTCGGCCGTGAGTTTGGGCAGAAAGTCCGCGGCCGCGCTCTTGCGCAGATGCTCGGCCCCCTGGATCGCCTCGTCCGAAGACAGGATGGCGAAGTTGTTCTCCAGGGCCACGGTGATGGCCTTCTCCAGGCTCAGGGCCTCGCCGGCCACGGCGCCCGGGCCTCGGGCGATCCCCAGCGCCAGGGAGGCGAGCAGGGCGGCTCCAAAGACGATGGGCTTCATGACGCCTTTCTCCTCAGGGGGTGAAGCGGCCAGAAGGCCCTAGCTTAGACCCGCGGTTCGCAGGCTGTCAAGGCAGTATCCCGCCCCGGCCGAGCCCCCGGGGTCATGGCGCCTCCCGGCGCCCCAGGCACGCTTTGCCCGGGCCAGCTTGACAAAGCCCCGCCCCTTCAATATGCTCCGCGTTCAGGCACGACCCTTGCAAAAGGGGGTCAGGGGAGGCGTCAAACCGGGGATGGCCCCGGCCGCTCCCAGGCCCCGGGCCGCAGATCGGGACTTGGGCCGTGCCACAGCCGTCAAAAAAATGGCGAATCCCGGCAAGGGGCGCCCCAACCAAATGCAGGGGGTCCAAGGGGGGGTGAACGACACGTCCACAGGAAAGGGGCCGGTGCCAGAGGCCGCCGATGGAGCCGCCGGCTCGCCCAAGGGCTTCACCGGCGTCTTCTCGGGCCTGGATCTTCCCAACCTGGTCCAGATGCTGGCCATGAACGCGGTGACGGGCGCCCTCCGGCTGGAGCGCCAGGGAGAGGTGGGGGAGCTCTTCTTCAAGGCAGGGGAGATCGTTCATGCCGCGTGCGGCGGCCTCACCGGCGCCCCGGGCTTTTCCCGGATCCTGCGGTGGGAGAGCGGGCAGATCCAGCTTCAACCCAACGTCCTGCCGCCCCAGGAGACCATCGATATCCCGTGGCATGCCCTGCTCATCCAGACCATGGCCAAGATCGAGGACCAGAAGGCCCGCAAGGAGCCGGCCGAGGAGATCTCTGCCTTGCCCCGGCCGCCCCAGGCCGCCGAGACCCTTCAGCTCAACAACTTCTTCTCCATGACCGTGGACTGGCCGGGGATCCTCAACTGCATGATCCTCCAGGTGGACACGGGGGAGATCACCCGGCCCAAGGTGGCCCTTCCCAAGATGCGCCAATGGGCGGAGCTGTTCGCCGACCTGTTCCGAAGGGCTCAAGGCCTCCAGGTTGAGGGGAAGGAGCAGGGGCCTGTCATGATGTCCGTCACCCTGGAGAGGCGCAATTGGGTCCTCATTCCCCACCAGGGCCTCCTCGTCGCCCTGGAAGTGGAGCGGGGGATTGACCTGGCGGAAATCCAGCGCAGGGTGAGGCTCGCCCTCAGACAGGAGAGGTGAGATGGGCGCGTCGCGCAACCCCCTGCAGAAGATCCTGGAGATCCCCGAGGTCCGGGCGTCCTATGTGTTCGGCCCGGGGGGAGAGGTGGTGGCCCGGGGGGAGGGGGCGGCCTTGGGGAGCCCGACCCCTGTGGGGCAGCTGGGGGCCCTGGCCCGGAGCCTGGATGGTGACCGGAGCGGGGTCTCCGAGGCCATCCTTTTCTATCCCACCGCCCTGTTCCTTCTTCGCTGTGTGGGGCAGTACGTGCTGGTCGTGGCAGCGGACGCGCGGGCGGTGCCTTCGCTCCTGAGGGTCACGGTGGAGGTGCTGGAACACGAATGGCGCGCCCGGGGTTTGGAGCGGATCTTCCCTCGGGTCAAGGAGGGGGCCCCGGGGGCGGCAGGGTGGCGCAAGCTCTTCGGGAGGCACTGACTGGTGAGGGACGTCCAGAGGGGAGGGAGGTAGGATGGCCTCAGCGGTGGAAGGGATGGGCCTCTTCGAGGCGTTGACCAAGCTGTCCAGGGAGCGCAAGTCGGGCCGCCTCCATGTCCGGCAGTGGGAGGACAAAGAGGGGATCGTCGGCCTCAATGACGGGCGGATCGTTCACTGCCAAGTGGGGCGGCTTCGAGGCCCCGAGGCATTCAAGGTCCTGCGCAACTGGATGAGCACGGAGTTGAGGTTCTTCGAGAACGTGGAGAACCTGACGGTGGACATGGAGGAGGAGACCGAGGAGATCCTCGCCTCCCTGGAGGCGCAGGACCGGGAGATCAGGGCCATCCGGGACGTGATCCCCAACCATCACGTGATCTTTGCCCTGTCTCAGGAGGGGCCCCAGTCCAGGGTCGCCCTGGACCCCAGGATCTGGAAGGTCCTGTCCGCCGTCAACGGACGCAGCTCGGTGAAGGACATCTGCGTGGGCCTGCGGGCCAGCGAGTTCTCGGTGGCCAAGGTGCTGACGTATCTCCATGGCCGGAAGTTCATCCGGACGGTGGCCATGGTGCGGCCTGTGGCGCCGCCGCTGCGGGAGGCGTTCTTTCGTGAACTGGAGGACGCCCTGGCCCAGTACATCGGCCCCATCGCCTCGGTGGTCATCGAGGACGCCCTGGCCGCCCTGGGACGGGGGAGAGACTATGTGAGCCGCAACGACCTGCCCCTTCTGGTGGAGCGCATCGGAGAGAGCGTGGATGACGAGTCGGACCGGATCCGGTTGCAGGGTCGCATGCTGGCGGTGATCCAAAGGCTCTTCAAAGATACGGAGTGACAGAATCCGCGACGGAGGGGTGCAGATGGCAAGCGACACGAAGGAGACGCGCACCAAGTTCGGCATCTTCCAGAAGATGCTCATCGCCATGCTGGTGGTGGCCCTGACCCCCCTGTGCGCCATCTGGGCCATCAACTACTATTTCTCCATCCAGGAGATCTCCGTGTCCGTGGACCAGCGGCTGAGCGCCGTATCGGACCGGCTCGCCTCGGGCGTGGACGCCTGGGTCACCATGAACTGGAAGGCCCTGCGGCAAAACGCCGTCACGGCCGACATCCAGTCCATGAGCGCCGAACGTCAAAACCCGGTGCTCCGGAGCATCCTGGGCGAGTTCAAGTGGAGCTACCTGGTCTTTACCACCGCAGCGAACGGCATGAACATCGGCAGGAGCGACGACAACAAGCCCGTGGACTACAGCGACCGCAGGTACTACAAGACCGCCATCGGGGGCGCCCCCATGGCCACGGAGGTGCTCATCGGCCGGACCACCGGCAAGCCGGCCCTGATCCTGGCCGTCCCCATCCCCGGGGGTGCGGATGCCAAGCCCCATGGCGTGATCGCCATGGCCATGCATCTGACGGAGCTGGATGAGCAGATCACCAATGTGCGCATCGGCAAGAGCGGGTTCGCCTTTCTCCTGGATGAAGGCGGGCTGGTGGTGGCCCATCCCAACGAGGAGATGGCCAAGAAGCGCACCGACCTCAGCAAGCACCCGGCCTTCGTCAACCGCCCCGCCGAGGGCAAGAAGCCGTTGGTCTACGAGGACCAGGGGAGGCGGGTGCTGGCCTATGTGCAAAAGACGCCCCAGGGTTGGTTCATGGTGGCCCAGCAGGACCATGAGGAGGCCTACGCCCCGGTGCGGGATGCCAACCTCCGGGCGCTGATCATCCTCGGTGTGACCCTGGTCCTGGTCATCCTCGTCTCCTACCTCTTTTCCCAGCGCCTGGCCGGCCCCATCCGAAAGCTCACCATCGTGGCCGATCAGATCAGCCTGGGCAAGACCGGCGTCAAGGTGGAGGGGAAGGAGCGGCGGGACGAGATCGGGTCCCTGGCCCGGGCCATCGACCGACTGGGGACGAGCGTCAGGCTCGCCATCCAGCGGCTCAAGGCCAAGACCTGACCCCTCGGCTCCCCGCGGGCCTCTGCGCGTTGAGCCCCGGGCCCTAGAAGGCCACCTTGTCGAGCCCTTTGAGCCCCAGGATCCGGCGGGCCTCCTCGGGGGTTGCGGGCTCCAGGCTCATCTCCCGGGCGATGTTGACCACCATGCGCACCTGGTCTGCGCTGGCCTGGGCCAGCTTCCCCTTGCCCGCGTACAAGGAGTCCTCGAGGCCCACCCGCACGTTGGGCGCCCCCATGGCCATGGCCGCGGCGGCCAGCGGGATCTGGTGCCTCCCGGCCCCGGCCACGGACCACGTGAAGTTGCCCGCCCCCAGCAGGGCCACCGCCTCGTCGTACATGAGGACCAGATGCTTGACCGACGGGTGCATCCAACCCACCATGGGTCCGAAGACGAACTGGAGGTGGGGGGGATTCTTGACCAGCCCTTCCCCCTGCAGCCAGGTCACGTAGTTGAGGTGCCCCAGCTCGTAGATCTCGAACTCCGGCTTGGTGTCCAGTTCCAGAAACGTCCTGGCGTAGTTGAGGTCGTCGTCGAATGTGGGCGCAAAGGTGGAGCGCTTGCACATGTCGAGATACGCCTTCTCCCAATCGAACTTGAACTTCTCGAAGCGCGCGGCCAACTGAAAGAGCCCGAAGTTGAAGGGGGCCGGGTCGAAGGAGCACATCTCGGGCTGGAGACGCCTGATGGGGACGAGCTTCTCCTCCCAGCTCTGCCCCACCCCCCCGCCGGTGGTGGGCAGCAGGATGAGGTCGCACCGGGCCTTGATCTTGCTGCACACCTCTTGGAAGAGGTCCGGGCTGGGGGAAGGCATCCCGTTGTGGGGATTTCGCACGTGGATGTGGGCGATGGCCGCCCCGGCCGCATGGGCCTTGACCGCGTCCGTCACGATCTGGTCCGGCGTGATGGGGAGATGGTCGCTCATGGTGGGGATGTGCACGGAGCCGGTGATGGCGGCGGTGATGATGATCTTGCTCATGGTCCTGTCCTCCTCGCTGTGTGGGTGCCTCAAGGGCAGCTTGGGCCGGTGCGTCGAGACGGCTTCCGGGGCCCCCTGCGGGGTCGGGGGCTCAGGGGCGCACCCCGTGATGTTCTATCCCATTGAAGACGAATTTGCAAAGGTCATCCGCCAGCTCGTCCGGCGAGATCTCCCGGCGGAAGATCACGCCGGTGAGGCACACGTGCTCCAGGCTCCCCAGGATGACCTGTCGCAGGAACTTGGCCGGCAGGTCGGGGCGGATCTCACCGTCCCGGATCCCCTCCTCCAGGATCTCCAGCATGACGTTGGAGTATTGCCGGACCAGGTCGTACGTCTCGCTCCGGTAGTAGTCGGGGTGATTCCTCACCTCCAACAGAAGGATTCTGGCGAAGACCCGGTCCGTCGCGTAGACGTTGATGTGGGACCAGATGAGCTTGCGAAGCTTGTTGAGGGCGCCCTTGATCCCCCGGGTGTCCTGCCGGAAGCGAACCAGGTAGGCCCTCAGAAACTCCCCCAGAAGTTGGTGCAGCAGATCGCGCTTGTCCTGGAAGTACTTGTAGATCAGGGCCTCGGTGACGCCGGCCGTCCGAGCGATTTCGGCGGTGGTGATGGCCCCGAACTCCTTGGTCTCGAGCAGAGACCTCAGGGCATGGGCGATCTTGACCCGCCCGGGAGGCAGGGGCCTGGCCGCCGAGGGGTCCGCGGGGCCTCTGGACGCTCGGGACCTGGACATGCCGCTCATCCCTCCCGGGCCCGGGGCAGGACTTGGGCCCCTGCCCGCCCGCCGTCCAATAGGTTAGCGATCATCACTCACCCATGGAATTCATGGAGATAGCCCAGTCCCAGGAACTTCGAGTAAATAACCCGCAACGGCCTTTGTCAACCCCCTTTTGCCACTCCCGCCCGGGCCCGCAGAGAGAAAGACAGGGCCCGCCCAAAGGGTGTAGAGTGGGAATCCCTGGGCCAGCCCCAGCCGGGGAGGAGGCGAGGTGAGCCATGAAGGGGAAGCCCGTGGTCTTGGCCCTCCGGGGGTTGTCCCTGGGGGCGTGGGTGGCCGCGGCCCAGGTCCCGGGGGAGCCGGAGGCCTTCCTGGGGCAGTACGCCACGCTGTACCGCCATTACGTGGAGCTGCCGCTGGAGATCTTCCAGAGAGCCCCCATCCAGGGTTCCGGCCAGGAGGCCTTCACCGGCGCCGAGGAAGCCAGAGCCAGGCCCTTCACCGAGATGGTGAGCGAGGCCCGGGCTGCCCAGTCCTTTGCCCGGTCCAACAACGACCCGGCCTTCAGGCGGCTCTTCCTGGCGGAGTGGGAGGCGTGCCTCCGGGCCCAGGGCCTGGTGCGCAAAGCAGAGGAGACGCGGGTCCGACCCGGGGGCCGGCACTCCGGAGGCGAAGCCCCCTGTGAGCTCATGGAGGCACAACGGACCTGCCGGGAGGCGGCGGACAGGGTCCGATCCGCGCACCCGAGATATGCGGATCTCAAAGACCCCAGCCCCCTGCGGTTCAAGGAGGTCCAGTCTCTCCTGGGGCCCGACGAAGGGGTGCTGCGCTTCTTCGTGGGGGAGGCGCGATCCGGGATCCGGGCCCTGGACCACCGGCAGGCCCGGCTGATCGTCATTCCCGTGGGGCGGGCCGCTGACCGCCGCTGTCATACGTGGAGGGTCAAAAGGTACAGGTCGTGGGGGGCCACCCGGTAGGGCCTCGCCTGAGAGGGGGGCTTCATGGTCAGGCGGGACCTGCGCAGCACCTTGCCCCCCAGGGAGTCGAGCCGGATCATCTGTCTGTCGGTCACGCCGCGGACGCACGTCCAGTGGCCCTCCTCGCCCCTGGGCGTTCTCCAGTTATAGCCCACGATGGCGATGGCCTGTCCGTCCCGCCGGGTCAGGCAGCGCTGCAGCCGTCCCCAGTACTGATCCAGGGTCTCGGGCCTGTGGTTGCCCACGAGGGGCTGAGAGCGCGCCACGCGCACGCCCAGTCGCTCCCCCAGGAACCGTTGTATCTCGATGAGCATGGGCGGCAGCTCCTTGATGCTGGTCCCTGCCCAGAGGAAGCTGATGGGCGGGCTCTTTCCGTTGTGGTTCTTGCGCTTGTCCTGCTGGCCGTTGAGTCGCTCGAACAGCGTCGTGGCCAATCCCTTGAAAAGCTCCAGCCTGTCCGCATGGCTGAGCCGCTTGCCCGCGCGGATCGTCAGGTAATCCGCGGCATTGATCAGGGCGTACAGTCCGCACAGTCCGTCCAGATCCCCCTGCCTCAAAGGCGTTCCCATCATCCCACTCCCGTCTGCAGCTCCCAGAGCAGTGTGTGCAACGGGCATTATACTCCGGAACCGCCCCGGCGGGGGGGAGGACCGCTCAACCCACGATGCTGTAATCGTACCTGCCCCTGATGAGGCATCCCTGGGTGAACCGGGGGAAGCGAAACAGATGGATGTCGTCTCCCGGGCCCTTGCCGTGCAGGACGAGATCGGCCATCATCTCCCCCACGGCCGGGGCGAGCTTGAACCCATGGCCGCTTCCGCCCGCCACGCAGTACAGGCCCGAGACGCCGGGAAGCTCGTCCAGGATGGGGTGCCAGTCCGGGGTGATGTCGTACAGGGCCGAGTATCCCGTCGCGTACGCCCCCGACGCCATTTCCGGATATCGGCGGGAGAGCCCCTGTGCGTACCGGCAGACTGTGTCGAAGGAGACCCCCGTGTCGAAGCGGTCGAGGTCTCTCACCCTGTCGTCGCCCTCACCGGGCTCGATGGAGCCCACCAAGGTCAGATCGCCCGTCTCCGGCCGCATGTACACGGTCTCCACGAAGTCCACATACACGAGCCTGGAGCGGAACCCCGGGGGCCACCTGTACACGCAGACCTGGTGGCGGCTGGCCTCCACGGGGAGCGAAATGCCCGCCAGGCGGACCAGCTGGGAGGACCACGGGCCGGCGGCCACCACCACCGTCCCGGCATGGATGGCTCCCCGGTCGGTCTTCACCCCGACGACCCGGCCCCTGTCCACCTCGACGGAAAGGACCCGGGTCCCCAGCAGGAGGGAGGCCCCCAGGTCCTTGGCCCGGCGGGCGTAGGAGCCGGCGGTGGTGGCGGGGTCGGCGTAGCCCGACTCGGGCTCGAAAGCGGCCGCCACGATGCCCTCCCGGGAGATGGAGGGCTCGATCTCCTGAAGCTCCTCGCACGAGATGATGCGCGTGTCGATGCCCACCGCGCGCTGCATGGCCACGTTGGCCCGCAGGAGCTCCAGATCCTGGGGCCTCGCCCCCATGGCGAACCCCGTGGACCGGAAATCGCACTCCCCTCCCACGGCCTCGTCGAAGTTCTGGAAGATCCGCAGCGATCGGAGGGCCATGCGGGCGGTCACCTCGTGGGAATAATGCTGGCGGATGATGGCGCTGGAGCGTCCCGTGGGCCCTCCGGCGATGAACGTCTTTTCCACCAGCGCCACCCTGACCCCGCGCCTGGCCAGGTTGAAGGCGACGCTGACCCCGTTGATGCCGCCGCCGACCACGACGACGTCCGCGCTGGATGTCATTGCCCTTCCCCCCCAGTGGAGCCCCGGGCCCTCATTCCCCGGGGATCGTCACACCGTGCGTGGCCCCTGGGTGCTGCCGTTGCCCTTGGCCTGGGAGCCTGCAACGCTGGGTCTTCCAGTGGCGTTTCGTCCGCAGACCCCCGCCCCCCTTGCCGCCCTCGCCGGGAGGACTGGGCCGCGAAGGCCTCGCCTCGCGCCAAGCCATGGAAAACCAGAGCGGTGTTGCCAATTGACCCAGAGCGACGTCGGCCCCCGTGGCCCAGTGCGTCAGATCAGGATCACCAGATCCTCCAGGGGGAAGGAGACGCAGGCGTGCACGTACCCGTAGCGCCGGTCCGACTTGCGGACCAGGGCCCCGGGCGGCTGGAAGACCTTCCCCGAGAGGACCTTGACCCGGCACAGGCTGCACTCCCCCGACCGGCAGAGGGCGGGGGGCGCCAGACCGGCCTCCTCCAGCGCGACCAGGAGGGGCTGGGAAGCCAGGGCCGTGATGGTCCCCCGTCCCCGCACGTCGACGGTGAAGAGGTCCTCGGGCTGGACCGCTTCGGGCCAGGCCGGATCGGCGCACGGGTTCATGGGGGCGCCGTAAACCTCTTTCCGGATCTTCCGCCTGGGGATCCCCGACTTCTCCAGCTCGGGGATGCAGAAATCGTACATGCCCTGGGGTCCGCACAGATAGAAGGTCTTGTCGGCCAGGTTCCGGAGGGTCCCGCGGATCAGGTTCCCGGTGATCAACCCCGTGTGCCCCTCCCAGCCGGGGGGGGGGCTCTCCAGCACGGGGACGTAGCGGATGTTGTCGAAGCGCCCGGCCATGCGCGACAGGGTCCTGTGGAAGATGGCGTCATCCAGGTTCTTGTTCCCGTAAAAGAGATACACGATTCGATCCAGCCCGCACTGCACGATTTCGCGGATCATGCTCATGAATGGCGTGATTCCGCTGCCCCCTGCGAGGCACACCATGGTTCGATCGTGAAACAGGGGGTTGTGGAAGAAGGTCCCCGCCGGCCCCGAGCTCTCCAGGGCATCACCCCGGTTGACCTGGTCGAGCAGGTAGCTTGAGACCAGCCCCCCTTCCACCCGGCGAACCGTGATGTCGTAATGGCCACGCTGGTTGGGCGGCGAGGAGATGCTGTAGGGCCGGCTGGTCCGCACGGGCCCGATCTGCACGAGGAGGGCCACGTATTGGCCGGCCAGAAACGGCGGCAGGTAGCCGTCCTGCGGGGCCAGGCGAAAGGTCACGGCGTCCCGCGCGACTTGCACCCTCTCCAGGACCCGGAGCCGGAGGCGGCGCGGGTGAAGCCGGTCGATGTACTGCTGGGCCGCGTGCCGCGCTGCGCAGTACGGAATCCCGTGCCGGCGGCTGTGCTCGATGGCCGTGAGGATCTCGTCGTATCCGTCGAACTGCTCCACGATGTTGCGACCCATGGTCCTCCTCCCTCAGGCGCCCAGCTCTTTCAGGATGGCGGCCGCCGCGTTCCTCCCCGCTTCCAGGGTGGGCTGAAACCCTCCATCTCCCGTCCAGGCGCTGGCGAATGAGAGGCCCTTGATGGGAGAGCGGCGCCCCGGCTGGAAGAACATGGCGTCCTTGGTGTAGTGCTCGAACCCGTAGATGGCCCCGTTGGGATGGCCGAGGTAGCGCATGTGGGTAAGCGGGGTGGCCACCTCCATCTCCTCGATGTGACCGCGCAGGTCGGGAAAGATGGCCTCGGCGCGCCGCAGCAGCGACTCGGCGCATCGATGTTTGATCCGGAAATACTGGTCGGGCGGGACCCGCAGCCACGGCTCCCCGTACTTGAGGGTGAGGAGGCTGGCCTGACAGGCCCCGGCCGGCGAAAAATCCGGATCCGCCACATCGTAGCAGGTGATCGCCAGGGCCTCGTCGGTCACGTCCAGATCCTCCATCCGCGCGAAGACCCGGTCCGTGAACTCGAGGTCCTGGAGCAGGAAGCTGGTGGTGGTCGTGAGCCCCAGTCGGGCGGGTTCGCAGTCGAAACCCAGGTACAGGGTCAGGGCCGAGATGCTCAGGCTTCGCCCCCGCATCTGGGTGAGGGCCTCCTTGGGCACCTCCTCGGGATCCATCATCTCCAGGTACGTGGCCAGAGGCGATACGTTGGAGACCACATACCGGGTCCGGGCCAGTTCCCCGTCGTCTGTGATCACCCCCCGGACCGCCCCGCCCTCCACGACGATCCTTCTGGCGCCGCATCCGAAGCGGGCCGCGCCCCCGCCGGCCAGGAAGCGGTTCAGGAGGGCGTTGGAAAGGGCCTGGGAGCCGCCCTTGAGGTGACACGGCTTGAACTCGATGTAGGTGAAGAGCAGCAAGGCCAGGTAGGCGAAGGAAAGGCGGGTGGGCGGCAGCCCCAGATAGGCCCAGTACACCGAGACCACGGCCTTGAGCAGCGGGTCCTGGAACAGCGGATCCAGGACCTCGCAGGCCGGCTTGAGGGCGTACTGGCACAGGACGGGATACTTCTGCCGGGAGGCGTCGGGATCCTTGAAGTAGAAGGCCCCGATCAACTCCCCCGCGAACTTGTAGACCAGGTCGAAGAACGCCCGGATGGCCTGCCGCTCCCGGGGGAACCGCTCCCCCAGGGCCTCCTCGATCTGCAGTCGGTCGGGCCGGAGGGTCAGCCGGAAGCCGTCGGGCAGGGCCACCCCGTACAGGTCCGGTCCCTGGACGACTTCCAGGTCGTCCAGAACGCCCAGGCTGCCCAGCATCATGCGAAGTGGGCCGGGCTTCTCCCGGGTCCCCATGCCGCTGAGCTGGTGCAGGGCCACCTCGAACTCGAACCTCCCCCTGCAGAAGCTCGTGGCGCACCCCCCGGGGATGTTGTGCCGTTCCAAGAGGAGCACCTTGAGGCCCTTTTGGGCCAGGGCCGTGGAGGCCGTGAGCCCGCCGTTTCCGGCCCCGATGACCACCGCGTCGTACGAATCCATGGGGGACTCCTTCGGGAATGGGATTGCAGCATGCAGCAGCTAGGACCCCGAGTCCTGGGGAAGGGGGGAACGATCGACATCGCCTCCCGGTCCTCGTCGGTGCCGGTCGCCGCCCACCCGGGTGCAGCCGGGATCTGGGCGCGGCTGCCCCTGTCCCAGCGCCGGAATCCTACTTGCTGTGCATTCGATCCATCTCCCGCTGCCGCAGCTCCCGCCTCAGGATCTTTCCCACGGCGGTCTTGGGCAGCTCGTCGATGAACTCGATGACCTTGGGAACCTTGTACGGCGCCAGCCGTTCCTTGCAGTATCGGATGACCTCTTCCTCGGTGAGCGTTTCGCCCTGCTTCACCACGATGAAGGCCTTGACGGTCTCTCCCCGGTACGGGTCCGGGACCCCCACGGTGCAGGCCTCCAGGATCTTGGGGTGATCGAACAGGACGCCGTCGAGTTCCACGGGATAGATGTTGAAGCCCCCGGCGATGATCATGTCCTTCTTGCGGTCCACGACGCTCAGGTACCCGTCCTCGTCCAGGAAGCCGATGTCGCCGGTGTAGAACCATCCGTCCCGCATCACCTTGGCGGTCTCCTCGGGCCTCTTGTAATAGCCCATCATCACCTGGGGCCCCTTGATGGCGATCTCCCCGGGCTGGCCGACCTCCATCTCTCGCTCCCCCGTCTCCAGGTCCACGATCTTGACGTCCGTGTCCGCGACAGGGACCCCCACGGTGCCGGGCTTGATCGTCCCCCCCCAGGGCGTGATGGTGGCCACGGGGGATGTCTCGGTGAGGCCGTATACTTCGCCCATGGTGGCGCCCGTGAGTTCCTGGAGATCCCGGATGGTGTCGGCCGCCAGGGGTGCCGCCCCCGAGAAGAACCCGCGGATGGAGGACAAATCCATCTTGCGGAACTCGGGGTCGGCCAGCAGTCCAACGAAGATGGTGGGCACGCCGGGCAGGTACGTGGGCCTGTATTTCCTGATGAGCTCGATGTTGATCTTGGCGTCGGGGCGGGGGACGAGGATGACCTCCCAGCCCTGCCAGAGGCAGAAATTCTGCAGGGCCGTGAACCCGGCGGAGTGAAACACGGGGAAGTTGCCCATGAGCCGTTCCTCGCCCGGCCGCAGGTCGGTGAACCACCCGCTGAACTGCTGGACGTTGCAGCTCAGGTTGGCGTGGCTCAGCATGACCCCCTTGCTCACGCCCGTGGTGCCCCCGGTGTACAGGAGGGCCGCCAGTTCCTCCCACCGGCTCCGGTCCTCCACCGGCTCCGCCGACTGCGCCCGAATCAACCGGTCGAAGTCCAGGACGACCGGGCTGACCTCGATCTTCCGGTGCATCTGCTTGCGCACGAAAGGAAAGAGCTGCTTCTTGGGGAACGGCAGGTACGAGTGGATGTGGCAGGCGATGATCTTCTCCACCCGGGTCTGGGGGCGGATCTTCTCCATGCGGGGGACCAGGAGGCTCAGGGTGACGACCGCCCGGGCCTCGGAGTCGTCGAGCTGATAGGCCATCTCCCGTTCGGTGTACAGGGGGTTCATCTGCACTGCCACGGCCCCCAGGCGGAAGATGGCCAGGTTGGCGATGAACGGCTGTGGGATGTTGGGCAAAGAGACGCAGACCTTGTCCCCCGCCCGGATGCCCAGGGCGCCCAGGGCCCGGGCAAAGGCGTTGACCATTCCGTCCAGGGTCTTGAAATTGATGCGGTTGCCCATGTAGTTGAGGGCGGTGTGGTCGGGAAACCGCCTCGCAGTCCGGGTCAGCCCCTGGGAGATGGTGACCTTCTCGTAGTCCAGGGTCCGCTTGACCCCCGGCGCATACGCCTTGTGCCAGATCCTCTCCTCCATCGGCCATCTCCTCCTTTGCGCAAAGGCAGGTCAGACGCAACGAGCCAAGCGAGGATCAGCCCTGTCGGCCCCATGCAGCAATGAACGCCGTCACGAGTTCGGATCCATCGGGAGGGCACGGTCCGCAACCGACAGGACAGCCCCTTGCGAGGCGCCCCAATCCCTCTACGAAACGGACATTCCCCTCAGTCGGCCCAGCACGGCCGCGGCCTCCTCCATGACCCTTCGGATCACCTCCCGTACGGGGAGGATCTCCCGGATGAGACCGACCACCTGACCGCATGCGATGGGGCTCATCTCCGCATCGCCGGTCTCGTAGGCCAGTTTTCCCTTCCCGCCCCCCACCGCGGCCACGATCTCTTCCAGGGCGGCCCCCCGCGCCTCCAGGTCCATGACCTCCTGGGCCAGTCGGTTCCGGACGCAACGGATGGGGTTCTGGATGGACGACATGAGCAAGGCGGTGTCGGTCTCGGCGGTCCGCAGCAGTCTCTCCTTGATGGCCCGGTGCACCGGGGCCTCCTCGGTGGCCAGGAATCGGGTCCCCATGAGGACCGCCTCCGCCCCCATGGCCAGGGCCGCCACGAGGCCCCGCCCGTCGCAGACCGAGCCCCCGGCGATGACGGGAATCCGGAGGCGGGAGGCGGCCAGGGGGATGAGGATGAAGGAGGCCACGTTGCCCATGCCCACGTGTCCGCCCGACCCGTACCCCACCAGGGTAACCGCGTCCACACCCAGCCGCTGGGCGGTCTCGGCGTGGCGCACCGAGGTCAACTTGTGGAGGACCTTGACGCCCGCTTCCTTGAGCCTCGGCAGGATGGGCTCCGGGCTGCGGCCTGCGGTCTCCACGAACCGCACCCCTTCCTCACAGACCACGTCGCACAGCCGGAGGGTCCGCTCCCGGACGCCGAACTCCGGGACCATGGAGATGTTGACGCCGAAAGGCCGATCGGTCAGGCCGCGCATCTTGCGGATCTCCGCCCGAAGGTGATCCGGGGTCTCGAAGGTCTCGGCGGTGATGAAGCCCAAGCCCCCCGCGTTGCAGACCTCCGCCACGAACTCTGCCCGGCTGATCCACTGCATCCCGCCGCACAGGATGGGGTGTTCGATGCCGAGCATCTCGGTGATTCGAGTCCTCAACGCCTGGGTCATGTCCCGTACCCCTTCATGAGCTCGCTGACGATGATGAGCTTCTGGATGTTGCTGGTTCCCGCCCCGAACTCGATCCCCTTGACGTCCCGGTAGATGCGCTCGATGGGGAACTCCCGGATGAAGCCGTACCCCCCGAAGATCTGGACGGCCTTGCCCACGGCCTCCACGCCCGTTTGGGCGCAGAAGAGCTTGGCGCAGGAGGCCTCGAGGCGCACCCGCTTGCCGGAATCGGCCATGGCCGCGGCCCGGTAGGCCATGGCCCGGCCGGCCTGGATGGCTGCGGCGATCTCGGCCAGGGCGGCCTGGACCATCTGGAACTGGATGATCGGGCCGCCGAACTGGACCCGCTGCCGGGCGTAGCGGAAGGCGAGGTCGAAGGCCCCCTGGGCCAGGCCGATGGGGGCGATGGCATACAGGATCCTTTCCCGATCCAGGCCGCTCATGAGGACCCGGAGCCCCTGGTTCTCCTCCCCCAGCAGGTTCTCGGCGGGCACCTCGCAGTCCTCCAAGATCAGCTCCCCGGTGGGCGACCCCCGGACGCCCATCTTTTGCAGCGACCGGCCCCGGGAAAAGCCCGGGAAGCCGTTCTCCACGATAAAGGCGCTGATGCCCCGTTGACCCGCCTCGGGCGAGGTCTTGGCGTAGATTAGCGCCACGTCGGCCACGGGGCCGTTGGTGATGAACATCTTGGTGCCGTTGAGGATGTACCGGTCGGCCCGCCTCACGGCCCGCATGCGCATGGACAGCGCGTCGGAGCCCGCCTCGGGCTCGGTGATGGCCATGGCGCCGATCCGCCTCCCGGCCACGAGGTCCGGCAGATAGCGGCTCCGCTGGCCCTCGTTGCCGTTGCGATAGATGCTCTCGGCGCACAGAACGGCATGGGCCCCGAACGTGTTGGCCGTGGCCGCGCATCCCCGGGCCAGCTCCTCCATGACCAGAACGGCGGAGAGCAGGTCGCCGCCGCTTCCGCCATATGCCTCGGGGATGCAGACGCCGAACAGGCCCATGTGGGCCATGGCCCGGAACCCCTCCTCGGGAAACCGCGCGTCCTCGTCAATGGCGGGGGCCAGCGGGATCAACTGCTCGTCGGCAAAGCGGGCCACGGTCTCCTTGAGGATCCGCTGCTCCGGGGTGAGGCAAAAGTCCATGACGGGCCCCTTGCCTACGGATCGATGACCCGGAAGTGCCGGATGTCCAGGAGGTGCCCCCGGCGGTTTTCCTCGAAGACGGCCTCCACGCGCATCCCCACCCGGAGCCTGGCGGGGTCCGTCACGTCCACGAAATGGGGGATGCAGTTGTCCGCCCCGTCGGGCCGGATGAAGGCCCAGGTGTACGGGACCGGACGCTGGATTCCCGTGTCCGGGTCCACGAAGCCGAAGGACAGGACCGTGAAGCAGAAGATGGTGCCCTGGTTGCCCAGGGGGACGAGCTCGTCCATGGGCACAAAGCACTCGCCGCAGACCCGCCTGGGCGGGATGAAGACCTTGCGGCACGAAGGGCACCGCACGCCGAGGATGCGCCTGTGGTCTCGGATCTCCGCCAGAAACCTGGCCGTGTGCTTGCCCGTGGACCACTCAAACGGCTGCTCGGCCTCTCCCGAGGTCATGGTCAGCAGTTCCCGGGGTTTGTCCATGGCCGCTCCTTTGGTGGCGGGCCTTGCCCGCGAAAGAGGGCGTTGGTGATCGGTATGCGCGCCGGCGGTGGGTATGGGGATCCCCTTTCACGGCCGCACGGCAGGAGGAGTCCAGCCCGCCGCCCCGCATCCCCCCGCCGCCTCACTGGGGCTTGGCCTTTCCCATGGCCATCATGTCCGACCAGTAGCACCCGCCGAACCCCGTGGCCAGGGCCAGGGCCGCGTCGGGCACCTGGCGCTTGTCCGCCTTGCCCATGATCTGGAGGGCGCATTCGGCCACCCGGATGAGCCCCGTGGCCCCGATGGGGTTGCTGGAGGTGACCCCGCCCGAGGGGTTGACGGGGAGCTCCCCGTCCATGTCCGTCACCCCATCCGCGATGAGCCGCGCCCCCTCTCCGCGCTTGCACAGCTTGAGGTCTTCCATCCACATGAGGCCCGCCCAGGAGCAGGGCAGATAGAGCTCCATGACGTCGAAGGCCTTGAGGGGCTCCCGGATCCCCATCCTCCCGTACAGGACCGTGGAGGCCTCGTCCAAGCTCTGGAGGTTTCCCAGATCCGGGTCTCCCGTGTACGTCCAGAGGTGGCGGTTGCAGGTCCCGTGGACCCAGGCGGGGACCCTGGCGATGCGCTCGGCACAGTCCTCCGAGGCGAAGATCACGGCACATGCGGCGTCGGTCCTGGGGCACATGTCCAGGTACTTGATGGGGTAGGAGATCATGGGCGATTTCATGACGTCCTCCACCGTGATCTCCAGGCGCAGATGGGCGTACGGGTTGTTCAGGGCGTGGCGCCTGTCCCGAACCGCCACCCGGGCGGCGTCCTCCTCCCGTGCCCCCCACAGGTGCATGTACCGCTGCGCGTTGAGGGCCAGCCCGCCCACGGCCCCTCCGAAGGTGGGCCGGTCCAGGACGGGGTCGAAGGCCGTGATGATGGCGCCGGTGGTGTCCGACTCGGAGTTCTTCTCCCAGCCGATGGCCAGGACCCGGTCGAAGAGGCCCGAGGCCACGTGGTAGTACCCGGCCATGGCCACGGTGGTGCCCGTTGTCCCCCCCGTGGTCACCTTGAAGATGGGCTTCATGTATCCCCCCGAGCCGTCCACGCTCCAGCAGTCCACGTAGTTGATCCCCTCGAAGTGATCCATGTTGCCGATGACGACGGCGTCGATGTCAGCCAGGGTCAGCTCCGCATCGTCCAGTGCCCGGCGCACCGCCTCATGGATCAGCTCTTGGCCGTTGACGTCCTTGCGGCTGCTGCGCCCCGGGGTCTGCCCCGTTCCGACGATGGCCACGCGCTTTCCCATGGTCTCCCCCCCTTCCCCTCGGTCAGCCTCCCAGCACCATGACGCAGTGGCTCTGCCCGCAGGCGCCGTTGGTGCCGTGGGCCAGGGCGGTGCGGCAGTTGCGGACCTGCCGGGCCCCGGCATCGCCCCTCACCTGGAGGGCCGCCTCGATGAGCCTGGCCAGTCCCGCCACCAGGACCGCGTGGGCCGAAAGGCACCCCCCCGAGGGGTTGACGGGCAGGGGCCCTTCCATCTCGGTGATCCCCCGCTCCATCAGCCGACCCCCCTCTCCCTCGGCACAGATCCCCAGTCCCTCCAGCCACATGAGCTCCTGGTAGCTGAAGGCGTCGTACAGCTCGATCACGTGGATCTCCCGGGCGGGGTCCTCGATCCCCGCCATGGCGTACGCCGTGGCGGACGCCCGGCGGAGGGCCGGGGCGCGGGCCAAGTCCCGGTCCCCCAGATGGTATGCGTCGCTGCAGTGCCCCATCCCCCGGATCCAGACGGGCCGAGGCCTGGCCCTGCGGGCGGCCGACTCGTTGGCCAGGATCACGGCCGCCGCCCCGTCCGTGATCGGGGAGGCGTCCAGCCGTTTGATGGGATCGCAGAGCATGGGAGACGCCATGACGTCCGCCACGGTGATCTCCATGGGGAGCTGGGCGCAGGGGTTGTTGCGGGCGTTGCCATGGTTCTTCACCGAGACCCTGGCGCACTGCTCCTCGGTGACGCCGAAGGCGTCCATGTAGGCCCGGGCCTGGAGGGCGGCGGCGCTGATGCTGTCCAGCCCCAGGGCGCGGGTGTAAATGGGATCGAACATGGCGTTGGTGATGAGCTCCATGCGGCTCTCCGACCCCTTCATGTGGGCCACCACGAGGGTCGTGGAAAAGGACCCCGAGAGGATCCTCATGGCCCCGTACAAGGCCCCGAAGAGCCCGTCGCCCTCCACGGTGGAGATGTCCTTGTGGCGCGAACCGCAGGCATCCTGCACGGCCATGCTGGAGATGGTCCTGCCGTCCCAGAAGTCATTGGAGACGGTCACCACGTTCTCGATGTCTCGGATGGTCAGTCCGGCGTCCTCCAGGGCCTTGGCCGTCACCTCGTAGACCAGGTCCGAGAAGGTCTCCCCTTTCTTTCTGCGCTCATACCGGGTCTGGCCGACGCCCACGATGGCCACTTTTTCCATCTCTCACCTCTCCTGCCTGGAAGAGACCCGTGCGGCCCTCACACCGACGGCCTGAAGTACCGGATGTCAAGGATGTTGCCCTGGGGTCTGTCCCGGAAGACGGCCTCCACCGGGAGGCCGGCCCGGAGCTGCCCCTCCCGGAACTCGGCCACCAGGTGGGTCAAGCCCGTGTCCGCGCCGTCCAGGCGGATGATGCCGTATGCGAAAGGCGGCTCCAGGGGGTGGATGTCCGACCGGGTCCTGGGGATGGCATGCGTCAGGAGCCGCCCCCGCGGGGCGACCTCCTCCCAGGTCATCTCGGCGCCAAAGCACCGCCCGCACGCCTTCCTGGGCGGGACAAAGGTCATCCGGCAGGTGGGACATCGGGTGCCCAGGATCCTGCCCTGGTCCCGGAGGGTCACGAAGAACCGGCTTCCGGTCTCCCCCACGGACCACGTGTAGGGGACCTTGATGCGCCCCCTGTGCACCATCTCCTCGGTCTCGTCGAGCCAGTTGGACATCCGGATCACCTCCCCCTTCGAGAGAGTGAGCGTCATTCACCTCCCGGCGCAACCGCCAAAGCTGAGGTCGGTCTGTCTGCAGTCAAAGCAATGGTGAAGCGGGCCTGTCCGTCGCGAGAGCAATACTAACTCATGGGCCCCCATTGTCAAGCGGTTTTTCCCCACCGCCCCCCCCGGCCCGGGGTGCTATTGATCCCCCGGACGGGAGATGCTACACGTTGGGTGGGAGAGGCCCGAAGCGCCGCGGGGGCCATGCATCCGCGGGCATTCGGCCGGCGCTCCGCGAAAACCGGAGAGGGAGGCGCGTCATGGAGTGCATCACGGACATCAAGAACATCGGGCTGCGGGACATCCCGGTCGCCGACACGCTCATCTGCGGCATCGACCCCAAGAAAGGGGTGCTCATCTACCGGGGTTTCGACGTCCTGGACCTGGCCGCCGGCTCCACGTACGAGGAGACGGCCTTCCTGCTGCTCAACGCACGCCTCCCCTCGCCGCAGGAGCTCGATGCGTTCCGGCAACTCCTGGCGGAGATGCGGGCCGTGCCCCAGCCCATCCTGGAAGCCATGCGGCTGCGGCCCGCCTCGGCGCGGCCCATGGACGTGCTGCAGGGGGCCGCGGCCTTCCTGGCCGACTACGATCCGGACATCACCCGGGAGGGCCGGGAAGACGAGGTGGCCCGGGCCGTCCGCCTCACGGCGGCGTTCCCCACCATCGTGGCCGCATGGGAGCGAATCCGGAGCGGCCGGCCCGTGGTGCCCCCCGACCCCGGCCTCAGCCACGCGGGCAACTTCCTTTACATGCTCCACGGGGAGCGCTCGGACGCCCAGACCGAGCGGGACCTGGACGTCTGCCTCATCCTCCATGCCGAACACTCCTTCAACGCCTCCACGTTCACGGCCCGGGCCGTGACCTCCACCCGCTCCCACATGTACGGCGCCGTGGCGGCGGCCGTGGCCTCTTTGGCCGGGGAACTCCACGGCGGGGCCAACACCCGGGTCATGATGATGCTGGAGCGCATCGGGTCCAAGGAGCGGGCCGCCCAGTGGGTTTCGGAGCAGCTGCGGGAGGGCAAGCGCATCATGGGGCTGGGCCACGCGGTCTACGAGGTGGACGACCCGCGGACCAAGGTGCTCAGGCCCATGGCCGAGGCCATCGGTCGGCGCCTGGGGGCGCCCCAGTGGTTCGACCTGGCCCAGGAGGTGGAGCGCGCGGCCAAGGAGGCGTTCCTCAAGTTCAAGGGGCGGTCCATCCCCACCAACGTGGATTTCTACAGCGCGCCCACATACCACGTCATGGGGATCCCCAAGGACCTCTTCACCCCGGTGTTCGCCATGGCCAGGGTGGTGGGGTGGGCGGCCCACGTCATCGAGGAGAAGCTGGCCGAGGCCCAGGACAAGCCCCAGCTCTACCGCCCCCAGGCGGAGTACATCGGGTCGTACTGCGGGCCGGACAAGTGCGAATACCGGCCGCTGGGCGAGAGGCGATAGGCAACAGGCATCGGCACAGGCCGGCACTCGGAAATCAGGGCGCCTCAGTGGATGGCGAACTTTTCGCCCAGGATGGCCGCGGCCGTGCGCGTGTCCTCCTTGATGAGGGCGGCCGAGGCCTCCAGGGCCTCCCGGATGTCGTCCACGGGAAGCTCGCAGATGCGCTCCACCCCCGCGGAGCCGATGCGGGCCGGGACGCCGTACCCCATGGAGTCCAGTCCGTCCTCCGGCCGAATGAGGCCGTATTCCCGCTCCAGGATGGCCACCACGGGCTGCACCTCGGGCTCCCCCGCGATGATGCAGCGGAGCATCTGCCCGGCGGCCTTGGCCGGCCCCACCGAGGCGCTGTGCCCCGTGGCACTCACGAAATGGGTCCCGCCCTTCTTGGCTTCCTCGATGAGGGCCTGGATGCGCCCGGGGTCCCCCCCCTGGGATCGGACGAAGACATCCAGGGGGATCCCCCCCACCGAGAAGAACCGCGGGCTCACCACCATGGAGTCCCCGTGGTCTCCGAAGACGATGCCCCGCATGTCGTTGCCGGACAGCCCCAGCTCCTTGGCCACGGCATGGCAGATCCTGCGGGCATCCAGGTTGCCCGCCTGCCCCATGACCTTGTCCCTGGGGAAGCCCGTGACCTTGTACCCCACCCAGGTCATGGTGGTGACAGGGTTGCCCATGAAGATGAGCACCGGCAGCCTGTCCTCGCCGCACGCCCCGTAGAGCCGTCGGATCTCCAGGCAGGTCTGGGCGATGACCTCGGTGTTCACGGCCAGCAGGTCCCGGCGGGTCTGCCCCTCCTTCCTGGGCATGCCCACGCCCACGAAGATCACGTCCAGGCCGGCCATGTCCTCCACCCGGTTGGTCCCCACCAGGCGCGGGCAACGGGTGGCGTTGGCCTTGAGGTCCTCCACCCAGGCCCCGGCCCGGTCCGGGTACTCCCTCTGGGGGCGCCCGTAGAAGACCACTTCCTTGCCCAGGCATTCGTCGACCAGAAAGACGACCACGTCCCGGGACACATTGCCGAAGCCCCACACCCCGATGCGATCCATCTCCCTGGGCCGCTGCACCAGGAAGCAGCTCTTGTCCATGGCGTCGCTCACGAGCCTCCCCCTCCCTCGCCGCCCTTGTGCGCGGCGTCGTACAGCTTCTTCTTGATGCGGCCGAGCCACTTGCGCACGTCGATCTCCTTGGGGCAGACCTCCGTGCACTTGCCGTGGCCCTTGCACCCCCAGATGCCGTCGGGCCTGTCGAGCTCTCGGGCCCGCTGCGGCCCGGCGGCGTCCCTCGAGTCGAAAAGGTACCGGAACGCCCGCAGCAGGGCGGCCGGGCCGAGGAAGTCGGGGTCCTGGGACGTGACGGGGCAGGCGGCGGTGCAGCACGCGCACAGGATGCAGCGGACGGCCTCGTCGAAGGCGGCCCGTTCCTCCGGGCTCTGGGGCCTCTCGGCGTCGGGGGCGGGGCCTGCCGGGAGGAGGTAGGGCCGCACTGCCCGGTATTTCTCGAAGAACGGATCCAGGTCCACCACCAGATCCTTGAGCACGGGAAAACCGGGCAACGGCTCGACGGTGATGGGCCCCCCGCCGTAGTCCTTCACCATCCGCTGGCACGCCAGGGCGCATGTCCCGTTGATGCGCACGGCATCGGAGCCGCAGATGCCGTGGGCGCACGACGCCCGAAAGCTCAGGGAGGGGTCCTGTTCCCACCGGATGCGGTTGAGGCAGTCCAGGATCCTGTGGGCGGGCTCCACCTCCAGCTCGTACCTCCCCAGCCGGCCTTCCCGATCCGTCCTCGGGTCATACCGAAACACCTCAAAGACCGCCTTCATTGCCCACCCGTCCTGGGTGTGCGAGGCTCGTGGGCGGGGGCCACAGATCCCCGCGTCCCTCTCGCCCCCCCACCCCGGCCGCATGACTGTTCGTGGTCCGTGTCCATTGCCCCGTCTTGCCCCTTTGCTTCCCCCTGCTGCGCGCCTCGATCCGCCTCTCCCTTGCCTTGCTCAATACGCCCGGGCCGTGGGCTGAAAGCGGGTGACGGTGACGGGCCTGGCCTCGATTCGCACCCCGTCCTCGTGGCCGAAGGCCAGGGTGTGGGTGAGAAACCGCTCGTCGTCCCTGGAGGGAAAATCCTCTCGGTAGTGGGCGCCCCGGCTCTCCGTGCGGCTCAGGGCGCTTTCCACCACCACCGCGGCCAGGGACAGGAGGTGCTCGCACTCCAGGGCCTCGGCGAGCTCCAGGTTGAAGGCCCGCCCCCGGGCGGCCATGCCCAGATGCCCCAGTCGCCCGCGCAAGGCCTCTATGTGCGCCCCGGCCTTCCTCAAACCGGCCTCGTCGCGAAACACCGAGCAGTGATCCGTCATGACCTGCTGGAGCTCTGCCCGGATGTGGGGCACGCGCTCAGGGCCCCGCGAGCCGAGAAGCGCCCGCACCCTGTGGCTGGCCTTGGCCTTGGCCTCGGCCGCTGCCTGAGCCTCGGCCCCGGCCCCGGCCTCGGCCAGCCACGTCCCCATGGCCTGTCCCGCGCGCCGGCCGAAGACCACCAGGTCCAGCAGGGAGTTGCACCCCAGCCGGTTGGCCCCATGCACCGAGACGCACGCGCACTCCCCCGCGGCGAACAGGCCGGGCACCGGGGTCCCGGCGGCGTCCCGGAGGACCCGGCCGTCCACATCCGTGGGAAGGCCCCCCATGAAGTAATGGCACGTCGGCTGGACCGGGATGGGCTCCTGGGCGGGGTCAACCCCCGCATAGCGGCGCGCGAGGGACGCGATCTCCCAGAGGCGCTCTTCGATGCGCTGCCGGCCCACGCCCGTCAGGTCCAGGTGGACGAAATCCCCACCGTCCACGCCGCGCCCCTCCTGGATCTCCCGCAGGATGGCCCGGCTGACGATGTCCCTGGGGGCCAGATCCACGATGGCGGGGGCGTACCGGGTCATGAAGCGCTCGCCGGCGCCGTTGCGCAGGACGCCTCCCTCCCCCCGGGCCGCCTCGCTGAGCAGGATCCCCAGCCCCCGGATGCCCGTGGGGTGGAACTGGACGAACTCCATGTCCTGCAAGGGGATGCCGTGGCCCAGGGCCACAGCCAGGCCGTCTCCGGTGTTGCCGAGGCAGTTGGAGGTGGTCTTGTAGAGCTTCCCGCACCCGCCGGTGGCCAGAAGGACGGCCCGGGCCCCCACGGCGCAAAGGTCCCCCGTGGCGAACTCCAGCAGCACGGCCCCGGCGCACTGCCCCCGGCCCCACAGGAGGTCCATCAGACGGAACTCGCTGTAGAACCGAACGCCGGCCTTGATGCACTGCTCGAACAGGGTGTCCACGATGACCCGCCCGGTTCGGTCCGCAGCGTAGCACGCCCTGCGCACCGGGGCCTTGCCCAACTCCCGGGTGTGCCCCCCGAAGGCCCGCTGGGCGATCCGTCCTTGGGCGTTGCGGCTGAAGGGGACCCCCATGTGTTCCAGCTCGAGGATGGCCCTGGGCGCGTCGCGGACCATGACCTCGACGGCGTCCTGGTCCGCCAGGAAGTCGCTCCCCTTGACCGTGTCGAACATGTGCCATTCCCAGCGGTCCGACTCCTCATTGCCCAGGGCCGCGGTGATGCCGCCCTGGGCCGCCCCCGAATGGCATCGGGTGGGGAAGACCTTGCTCACCACGGCCACGTCGGCCCGGCCGGCCAGCTCCACGGCAGCGCGCAGGCCGGCCATGCCGGCGCCGATGATCAGGACGTCGTGGTGGCTCGTCAAGCCGATCCTCCCGGAGGCTGCGGCCCTTGGCCGAGGCCGTTTGTGGGTGACTCCTATAGCCGGAAGTCGTCCGTGACGTTTCTCCGCGGCCGAAAGGGCACCAGCCCCGCGTTCTGGGAGAGGAACTCCAAGTAGGCCTCCACGGTGAGGTCTTGGGTCAGGTTGCGGGCGGCCCGGAAGGCCTCTCGGCGACCCGTGTCCCAGGCGTCCTCAAGCATCTCCCGCCTTTCCCCCTCGCTCAAGGTCCGCGAGCCATTCATCCAAAAGGGCCTCCTTTCCGAAGAGTTCGAAGTACTCCCGCACCCGTGCCATGTCCATGGTCAGGCGGTGTCGATCGAGGATCCGCTGAATATCCGGCGCGTCGACCGGGACACGGTTCCGAGGGTCGTTGTGGATCGCCTGGACCTTGAGGCCGATGACGTCCTCCGGAAGCAGGGTCCTCACCCGCAGTTCGCCGTCGAACAGGGGCACCAATCGAGCCCGTTGCAGCATGGCCCTGGAGTATCTCCTGCGGGCGAGCAGGAAGTCCACCTGACCGAAGACCTTCAGCGGCGAGACATAGGACACGATCTCCTCCGTGCTGAAGTCCTGCCTTTCATAATCCAGCGCCCGCATGATTTCGTCCACCGCCTTCTTGGCCTCCGCGAGAACCACGAAGTCCAGGTCGTTGGTGAATCGGAAGATGCCCAGGGTGCCCAGGGCCACTCCGCCCGACAGGGCGTATTGGACGCCCCGTTCACCCAATCGCGCCGTCAGGGTTCTCAGGATTTCCTTCAGATTCATGGCCAGGGCCGCATCCTCGCCCTCCGGGGCGCTTGGCATTGGATTCTAAACGAACCTTGCCCACTCCGCCAGCCTGTCCCCCATGGGGGCGCGACGGCGAGGCCCCCCGCCTGGCGTTTCACCTGCCGGTCAGACCCATGGGGTCCAGGAACCGATCCAGGTCCGCCTCCGGCACAATGCCCTTCTCCCGGGCCACCTCCCGGATGGTCCTTCCCGTGGCATGGGCCTCTTGGGCGAGGCGGGCCGCCGCGTCGTACCCGATGGAGGGGGCCAGCGCCGTCACCATGGCCAGGCTTGCCTCGACCAGGGAGGCCGTGCGGGCCCGGTTGGCCTCCATGCCCGGGATGCAGCGCTCCACGAGAAGCCCGCAGCCGTTGGCCAGCAACCGGATGGATTCGAGCAACCGATCGGCCATGAGGGGCATCATGGTGTTGAGCTCGAAGTTTCCGTGCTGGCCGGCGATGTTCACGGCCACGTCGTTTCCCATGACGGCCGCGCAGGCCATCATGACCGCCTCGGGGACGACCGGGTTGACCTTTCCGGGCATGATGGAGCTGCCGGGCTGGAGGTCGGGCAGCCGGATCTCCGCCAGGCCGCAGCGGGGGCCCGAGTTCATCCACCGAAGGTCGTTGACGATCTTCATCAGGCCCACGGCCACGGTCTTGAGCTGGCCGCTGGCCTCCACCACCGCGTCCCTGGCCGCCACGGCCTCGAACAGGTTGGGGGCCTGCACGAACGGGAGGCCGGTGAGGCGGGCGATCCCCTGGACGGCCATGGGCCCGAAGCGGGGGTGGGCGTTGATCCCGGTCCCCACGGCCGTGCCGCCCAGGGCCAACTCCCGGAGCGACGGCCTCAGGGACTCCAGGCGGCGGACGGCGTGGGCCATCTGGGAGGCGTACCCCCCGAATTCCTGCCCGAGTCGGATGGGGACCGCGTCCTGCAGGTGGGTCCGGCCGATCTTGAGCACGTCGTCGAACTCCCGGGCCTTCCGCCTCAAGGCCTCCTGCAGCGACCGCAGCGCCGGCAGCAACTGCCCTTCGATCCCCTGCAGGGCAGCGACATGGATGGCCGTGGGGATTACGTCGTTGCTGGACTGGCTCATGTTCACGTGGTCGTTGGGGTGCACGGGCTGTCGGCTGCCCATCCTCCCCCCGAGCAGCTCGATGGCGCGGTTGGCGATGACCTCGTTGGCGTTCATGTTCGTCGAGGTGCCCGAGCCCGTCTGGTAGACGTCCACCGGGAACTCCCCGTCCCAGCGACCCTCAGCCACCTCCCGGGCCGCCTGCCCGATGGCCCGCCCCAGCTTCTCATCCAGGAGGCCCAGCGTCACGTTGGCCTCGGCAGCGGCCCCCTTGACGGTCCCCAGGGCCCGGATGAACCCCCGGGGCATGGGCCTGCCGCCCATGGGAAAGTTCTCGACGGCCCGCTGCGTCTGGGCGCCGTAGTACGCCCCGGCGGGCACCCTGACCTCGCCCATGGAATCCGTCTCCAGCCGGTACTCGGCCATGTCTGCCTCCTCGCCTGGGGGTCACGGATCGGACCCGTCGAGATGCCGCCCCGGAGGGGTTTCCCCCGGGTCCGTCCTGAGGAAGTTCGCGCGCCAGTACCCCAACCTGCCGAAAGGGCGGTGGCCACGGTCTCTGGCCCGCCCGCCGCACGGTTCTCCTGGAGGACGGCCCCCAGGAAGCGCGTCCCGCCGCCCGTCCGAAGATTCCTCCCCATGAGGTCCGATGGGACAGAGGCGACGCCGAGGCCGCCAAGACCGGCGAAGATGCAAGAATCGTACGCGTAGGCCTCGTGGGGCCCCAGCGTCAGGAAAAGGTCCAGATAGTCGATCCTCGCCTCCTCCCCGGCCACCCAGCAGGACGACACCAGGGGGCCTTGACGCCAGGCGGTGAAACAGGGCCCGCCCTTTCCCAGGCGTACCTGGGTCTCCCGGGGATCCGAGGCGGGGGAGGACCCCAGGCAGGCTTCGAGGTCGCCGCGGGTGAAGGGCCTGGCCTCGACTCGCATGGGGATGGGCGGCCCCGGCGGGGGACCGGCCAGGGGGACCTCCACGAGGACCAATCGTCGGTACGGGCCCAGTTCCTGGAGGACCCGAACCAGCAGGCTTCTCCATCCCTCGGTCCTGCGCACCGGCATGGCCCTGCGGCACAAGGACCCGAGCCGAGCCATGGCATCTCTCGTCATGGACGTCTGCCGGATGATCCTCCCGGAGCCTTCCACGCCCATTATACGGTTGCGGCGCCCGGCTTGGCCATGGTAACGTTTGGCCGTTTCCCTACCCCGCCCAGGAGGAAGGCCCATGACCGAGGTGAAGTTCGGGGACAACTACACGGATCTGTCGGAGTCATCCGGGGTGCGGGCCGGGTTCCAGTTCGAGTTCCACTGCGAGCGGTGCGGAGACACGTGGCGCACGGACTTCGTCCCGTATCGCAGCGGGCAGGCCTCGGGATGGCTGGGCAAGGCTGCCGGCCTCCTGGGGGGGGTGTTGGGGACCGCCGAAGACGCCGTGGAGGGGTTGGCCCAGGCCGGCTGGGGCAAGGCCCACGACGAGGCGTTCCGGGCGGCCGTGGCCCAGGCCAAGGGGCACTTTCACCGCTGCGCCCGCTGCCTTCAATACGTCTGCGACCGCTGCTTCGCCAAAAGCAGCGGCCTATGCCACACCTGCGCCCCGGACGCCGAGGTGGAGATCGAGGCGGCCCGGGCCCAGGGCGAGGTGTATGGGGCCGGCGAGAAGGCGGCCCTGGAGGGGATCCGCCGGGGGAAGCACAAGGACGTCAAGGGCCGTCGGCAGCTCGTGTGCCCGGCGTGCGGCGCGGAGGCCCACGGCGCCAAGTTCTGCCCCGAGTGCGGCCAGCGCCTGGCGGTCACGGGCCGCTGCCCGGCCTGTTCGGCCGAGATCTCGCCCGGAACCAAGTTCTGCCCCGAGTGCGGGAAGCCCCAAGCGTGAGGAACGCCCGGCCCGCCCCATCCCTCCCCGGAAGGAGAGCCGCGGCTCGCAAATCGTCAGAGGGCGGCCGGATTCGCGAGAGCGTCGAGATCATGAACGGACTTTGGCCCAGGCGCCTCGTGGCCTTCGTTGGCGCCCTTTTCGCCATGTGGCTCCTGTCCCGCCACAACTACCTCCTCTTCCACACGGTGGCCGAGTGCTTCAGCATCGTCGTGGGCTGCGCCATCTTCATCATCGGTTGGAACACCCGCCGATTCCTGCAGAACCGCTTTTTTCTGTTCCTGGGCATGGGGTTGCTCTTCGGGGCGTTCGTAAACGTCCTGCACATGGCGGCGTACAAGGGCATGGGGGTGTTCCCCGGAGGGGACTCGGACCTTCCCACCCAGCTGTGGATCGGCCGCAGATTCCTGACCTCGGCGACCTTCGTCCTGGCCCCGCTTTTCATCGGTCGAAGGCCCGGGGAGATCTGGCTGTTTCTGGGATACGGCGCGGCCACCGCCCTGTTTCTGGCCAGCGTCTTGGCGTGGGGTGCCTTCCCGGCGTGCTTCGTCGAAGGGGTCGGCCTCACCCCGTTCAAGCTCGCCAGCGAGTACGCGGCCATTGCCGGGCTGGGCGGCTCCCTGGCCCTGCTTCACCGGCGGCGCGGCCATTTCGATGAGGCGGTGTTCGGGTGGGTGAGGGCGGCCATCGTGGCCTCCATGGCCTCGGGCCTGGCCTTCACCCTGTACCGGGACGTGTACGGCTTTTTCAACGTGTTGGGGCACATGGCGGAGATCGGCTCCTTTCTCTTTCTCTACGTGGCGGTCATCGAGACCGGCCTGACCCGGCCGTACGACGTCCTGTTTCGGGATCTGAAGCAGAGCGCCGAGGCCCTCAGGTCGTCGGAGCGAAAGTTCGCAACCGCTTTCCAGGACAGCCCGGCGCCCATGAGCCTGACCACCCTGGACGACGGGCGCTACCTGGAGGTGAACGACGCATTCCTGCACATGGCGGGCTACCCTCCGGACGAGGTGATCGGCAGGACCACCGTGGAGCTGGGGATCTGGAACAACCCCGAGACCAGGCGGCAGATCGTGGCGCAGCTTCGCTCCCAGGGGTCTGTCCGGGGGCTGGAGGCGGAATTCCGCGTTCGATCGGGCGAGGTCCGGCTGGGGCTCTTCTCGGCCGAACGGTTGGATCTGGACGGCAGCCCCGTGGTCCTCTCGGTGGTGGAGGACATCACCGAGGGCCGACGGGCCCACCAGGCCCTCACCCGGGCCCTGGAGGCGTCCGAGAAGCGACAGGCCGAGGTGGCGGCCCTGCTCCAGGGGGCCAAGACGCTCCTGGAGCGCAGGGACTTCCTGGCCGTGGCCCAGTCCCTCTTCGAGGAGTGCAAGGGGCTCACCGGGGCCACCGCCGGGTACATCGCGCTGCTGAGCAGGGACGAGAGCGAAAACGAGGTGGTCTTCCTGGATTCGGGCGGGCTGGACTGCACCGTGGACCCCGATCTACCCATGCCCATCCGCGGCCTGCGGGCCGAGGCCCAGCGGGCCGGCCGATCCCTGTTCGACAATGCGTTCGCCCGCAGCCCGTGGGCGCGGTACCTTCCCCCAGGGCATTCCCCCTTGGAAAACGTGCTGTTTGCGCCCATGATCGCCGAGGGCAAGTGCCTGGGGATCCTGGGCCTGTCCAACAAGCCCGGCGGCTTCGAGGACAACGATCTGCGCCTGGCCGAGGCCTTCGCCGAGCTGGCGGCCATCGGCTTTCTCAAGAGCCGGGCCCTGGCGGCAGTGGAGCGCAGCGAGGAGCGATTCCGCTCCGTGGTGCAGACGGCCGGCGACGCCATCATCACCATGGACGAACGGGGGCGGATCACCTACTGGAACCGGGGCGCCGAGCAACGCTTCGGCTTCTCGGCGGAGGAAGTCCTGGATCAGCCCCTGATCCGGATCATGCCCGAGCGGTTCCGGGGCCGGCACGAGGAGGGGCTTCGAAGATACCTGGCAGGGGGCGGCTCCGGCGTGGTGGGACGGACGCTGGAGCTGTCGGGCCTGCGCAAGGACGGCAGTGAGTTTCCCATGGAGCTTTCGGTGACACGCTGGACCATCCAGGGCGAGACGCACTTCACCGGGATCGTACGGGACATCACCGAGCGCAAGCGGGCTGAGGAGGCCCTCCGCAAGGCATACGACCAACTGGAGCAACGGGTCGCGGAACGGACCGCCGATCTGATGGAGGCCAACCGGAGGCTCACGGAGGAGATCGCCGAACGGCGCAAGATCGAGGGAATCCTGAGGGAGTCCCAGGAGCGCTTGCGGCGCCTTTCCTCGGAGCTGCTCGACGCCCAGGAGCGCGAGCGAAAGCGCATCGCCCAGGAGCTCCACGACAGCATCGGGCAATCGCTGAGCGCCATCAAGTTCAGCGTGGAGAACACGGTGGGGGAGGCCGAGCGCAGGGGCGACATGCGGGCCGACGGCCAATGGATGGCCGTGGTCTCCATGCTGCGCGGCACCATCGAGGAGGTGCGCAAGATCACCACGGAGCTGCGGCCATCCATCCTGGACGACCTGGGCATCCGGGCGACCATCGGGTGGTTCTGTCGGGAGTACCGGCGCGTGTACACGGGGATCACGCTGGAGGAGCATCTTCACGCGGCCGAGCAGGACATCCCGGGCCCTCTCAAGATCACCATCTTTCGCATCGTCCAGGAGGCGCTGAACAACGTGGCCAAGCACAGCCGGGCGGACCGGGTGTTCCTGTCCCTGCGCAAAGAGGCAGGGGAGCTGATCCTGGCCATCGAGGACAACGGCGTGGGCATGCCCGGGGGTGGGGAGGGGGGCCCCCCGGACGGGCGGCGGGGGCTGGGCCTGGCAGGGATGCGGGAGCGGGCCGAGCTGTCGGGCGGGTCCTTCTCCATCACGTCGGGCCCGGGGCAGGGGACCCGGGTGGACGTCCGGTGGCCGGCTTCGTGAGGGAGGCGCGTGCGCCCCTTGCCCCGCGTGGCCGCCTCTCCTCATCTACTCCCTGGCGATCAGTCCCTTCTCGATGGCATAGGCGGTCACGGCCGCGGTGTTGTGGAGGTCGAGCTTCTTCATGAGGTTGGCGCGGTGCTTCTCGGCCGTCTTGACGCTGATGCACAGGTAGTCGGCGATCTCCCGGTTCCTGCGTCCCTCCCCGATGAGCTTGAGGACCACCCGCTCCCGGGCGGTCAAGGTGTCCCAGACGGATCGGGGCTTGGGTCCCTGCCGCCCCTCCAGATACCCCTCGATGACCATCTCCGAGACCGCCGGGCTCAGATAGGGCTTGCCGGTAAGGGCGCTCCGGATGGCCATGAGCAGCTCCTCCGCGGAGGCGTCCTTGAGCACGTACCCGTCGGCCCCGGCCTTGAGCGTGGCCGTGACGTACTCATCCGTCTTGTGAACGGTGAGGACCAGGACCCTGGTCTCGGGGCATCGGGACTTGATCTCCCGGAGCGCCTCGAGGCCGTTCATCCCCGGCATGGACAGGTCCATGAGGAGCAGATCCGGCCTCAGGGTCTCGGCGCATCGGATGGCCTCCCGCCCGTCGCTGGCCTCCCCCACCACGGCGCACCCCTCCCTGGATGAAAGGAGGGCACGGAGCCCCTCCCTGAGGATGGTGTGGTCCTCGGCGATGACGATCCGCTTGGTCCCGTCCATGCACGGACCTCCCGCTCCGTGGGTCCCGGAGGGACGGAATACGGTCTTTCCTCCCCCCATATACAGCATTTTGCCCATTTACCGCAACCCCGCTCCGGGATGAAGATCCGCCCAACGCCGCGGGGCACGGCCCCGGCGGCGGGCGATATCCCAGGCGAGCATGGGGCGGGGACGGACGAGGGGACGGGAGAGATGATCAACGCGCTCATCGTGGAGGACAGCGAGGCATTCCGGCTGACGCTCAAGTCCATACTGAAGGACCACTGCCCGCTGATGAATCTGGCCGAGGCGGCAAGCGGTGAGGAGGCCTGGGCCCGGCTGCAGGCCTTTGTCCCGGACATCATCTTCATGGACATCCGGCTGCCCGGGATCAACGGGCTGGACCTGACCCGAAAGATCCGCGCCGTCCACGCCGGGCCCAAGATCATCGTTCTGACCTCGTACGACCTGCCCGAGTATCGGGAGGCGGCCCTGGCCAGCGGCGCCGACCAGTTCCTGTGCAAGGACGCCATCACGGTGGAGGAGATCGCCTCCCTGGTGGAAACGGCCCGGTCCTCGCGGGACCGGGGCCCCCAAGGCCCGCCGGCCTGAGCCGCGGACGGGCGCCGTGGAGGCGCCTGGGGTGCTGTTTTCCGGAAATTACATACTTTTGACTATTGTCTTTCCCCCCCCTTGTGGGCGTACTTGATGGAGCTATGGTCGAGGGAAACCGCGTTTCCCAAGTTGGAACGGCGCATTGCTCGATGCCCAATTCCCCATGACATGGGTCTGTCCTGCCCGGGGCCCCCGGATCCGGGGGCCCAGAGGGCATGGGCGTTTCCGGTGGCCGGTGTCCACGGCCACGGCCGGCTGGCACGCACCTGACACAGGAGGTAGGGAGGCATGAGAGAACCGCGAGGTGACAACAAGAGGGACTGGGGGGTGATGGGAGGGTGCCTGGCCCTGGCCGTGCTCCTTCTGGGCGCCCTGGCATCCCCCCAGGCGCTGGCGTTCACGGTCAAGCTCAACGTGGTGGACGAGAACGGCGCCCCGGTCAACGGCTTTCGCTGGCAGGCCGAGGAGGACACCACACCCCGCATCACACCGGGCGAGTACCAGCCGCCTGAGGAGACGGTGCGGCTGAGCATCATCAAGACCCACCAGCCGGTGGTCAAGACCGGGCACAACAAAGACTCCAGCGCCAAGATCACGCTGCCCGGCGGAAAGCGCTATCTCATCTCGGTCCTGCCCGACCTGGCCCCGGATGGGGTGGGGTACAGCATGGGGGGCGTACAGGTCAAGGGGGGCGGGACGTTTCGGGTGACGGTGCGGAAAAACCCCATCCCCACGGCCCAGATATCCATCCTGGTCTTCTGGGACACGACCCCCATCAACAACGCCCCGGATGTGGGCGAGTGGGGGATTCCGGGTTTCAAGGTCAACCTCACGGACGTCCTGGGGGACGTGGCCTTCGACGCCTTCGGGAAACCGTTGGGGACCACGTACGAATTCACGGACACGAACGGGAACGGCGTCCATGACCCGGGCGAGCCGTTCAACCTGGATCCGGACGGGAACCCCATCGTGGTGGCATTGGGCAACGGCGTGTACACCGACGAGAAGGGCGAGGCGGTGGTCAAGTTCCTGCCCCCGGGCAAGTACGGGGTCCGCGTGGTCCCCAGGCCCACGATTCTGGTCAACCCCCTGAATCCCGCCGACACGCGCCCTTTCCCCGACCCCAACGTATGGAGCCTGACCTCCACCATCGAGGGGACCCCCACGGTGGACGCCTGGGTGGCCGCTGACGAGCCTCTGTATTTCGTGGAGTTCGGCCGCTCCTTCCGGCACACCTTCTTCGGCTTCGTGCACCAGCCGTGGGACGATCTGGGCAGCATGCCCGTGCCTTCGGGCGGCTCGAGGGGCACCATCCACGGCTTCGTCAAGAACGTGCACCAGTCCCGGCCCCCGGCGGCGGCCCTGAACCCGGGCGCCGTGGTGCCAGAGGCGTGGGTGGGGCTCAACGTGCTCCAAGGCGGGCTGGCCGGCAAAGGGGTGTACGCGGCCCCGGCCGATCCCGAGACGGGCGAGTTCTCCATCGCCGGGGTGCCCACGGGCACGTACCAGGTGGTGGCGTGGGACACGGGCCTGGACCAGATCTTCGCCTTCCAGACCGTGATCATCGATGACGCCGGCAACGGCGGCGAGATGGGCGACATGCTCGTCAACGCCTGGTTCGGCCGTATGGAGGGGAAAGTCTTTTACGACACCAACGGCAACGGATTCCCGGACGCCGATGAGACCCAGGGGGTGAACGAGCAGGCGGTGAACCTCCGGTTCCGGGACGGGCGCATCTATCAGGCCACTCTCACCGGCCTGGACGGCAGCTACGAGCTCAAGCAGATCTTCCCCTGGTTCCGCTGGATCGTGGGGGAGGTGGACTTCCTTCGGTACGACGCCACGGGGGCCACGGTGGTGGTGGACGACGGCGGCGCCATCCCGGTGGACAGCGGATGGGCCATGCCCTCGCAAGGGGTGCGAAACCCCCAGGCCCAGGTCTGCAGTCAGGGGGACGTGGACGCGGGGGTCCCGGAGTGCCTGACGGCCGGGTCGCCCCGGGTGAACCCCAACACGGGCAATGTCTACTCCAAGACCGACCAGGGCCCGGTGCTCCTCCAGGCCATGATCGTGTACGCAGACCAGAACCACCGGGTGGACTGGGGCAAGCGGGACTATCGGCTGGATCCGCTCAACGGCGGGATCTCGGGCATCGTCTTTTACGATACCACCCGCCACGCCGACGACCCGTACGACAGCGCGGGGGATCCATGGGAGCCCGGGGTCCCCAAGGTGCGGGTGAACCTGTATCGGGTGGACCTGACGGACCCGGTCACGGGCCGGCCCACCGAGATGACCATGATCAACTCCGTGCTCACGGACAGCTGGGACGAGAGCCTGCCCGAGGGGTGCGTCCATCCCAGCATGCCCGTGCTGGATCCCTTCGGAGGGGTCATCGATCCGTGTGCCGAGTTCCTCAGGACCTGGAACCAGGTGCGGCCCGGGGTCTTCGACGGCGGCTATGCCTTCGTGGACGGGTACGAGGACGGCATCCAGGTGGACAATAACGGACAACCCCTCCTGGACAAGAAGACCGGGGCGTTGATCCCCGAGACCGCGGGGCAGCTCCCCACGCCCCTGGCCACGGGGCAGTACGTGGTCGAGGTGGTGCCTCCCACGGGGTACCTGGTGACCAAGGAGGAGGACAAGAACGTGGACTTCGGGGACCGGTACAAGCCCGGCACCAAGGCGCTGGCCCCCCTGTGCGTGGGTCCCGACCATTTGGTGCCGGCGGAGCTGGCCCTCTTCCCCGGGGTCCCGGTGCGGGAGGACCTGGCCAACACCATGCGGCCGTTGTGCAACATGAAGATGGTGGACGTGGTGCCGGGCAGAAACGCGCCCGTGGACCACTTCATCTTCACCACGGTGCCCAAGGCGAGCCGGTTCCACGGGTTCATCACCAATGACCTGACCAACACCTTCGACCCCAACGACCCCAACTTCGCCGAGAAACTCTCGCCCCAGTGGCTCCCCATCACGGTGCGGGATTGGGCCGGAACGGTCCTGGCGAAGACCTATTCGGATCAGTGGGGCGCGTACAACATCACGTTTCCCTCCACCCATACGGTGAGCGCGCCCATCCCCACCGGCGTGTCCCCCCAGATGGCCAAGGTGTGTCTCAACGACCCGGGCCCGGATCTGACCAACCCAGATCCCTTCTACAATCCGGCCTACGGGGTGGTCTGCTACGTCTTCGACGCCTGGCCGGCCGCCACCACGCCCCTGGACACCCCGGTGATCCCCGTGGGCGCCTTCACCGGCGCCTTCCAGGGCCGGCTGGACTGCGAGTACCCCAACGGGACGCCCCGGATCAAGAACGTGGTGGGCGGTCCCTGGGTGAGCGGCGAGAACAAGAAGCTCAAGATCAACTCCATGGGGGCCAAGGTGGAAGTGGCCAATCCGGACTACAGCAGCGCCTTGCCGCCCAACCCCACGACCAACCCCCCGACCATCTTCCGGGACTACGGATTCGGAAAGAAGAAGGGGACGGTCATGTGGGGCGGCACGCCCCTCATCATCGAGGGGTGGAGCGCCAACGAGATCAGCGTGAAGATCCCCAAGGGCGTGGTGCCCGGCGCGGCCCAGCTCACCATCACCCGGGGGGATAACCTCCTCTCCACAGTCAACGGGATCACCCTGACCGTGGGCGGCCCGGCCCCCATCTACGTCGAGGCGGGCCAGAGCATCCAGGCCGCCATCGACGCGGCGGCCCCGGGGGCCCTGATCATCGTGCGGCCCGGGGTCTTCACCGAGAACCTGATCATGCACAAGCCCGTGAAGCTCCAGGGCTCAGGCGAGGGCACCGTCCTCAACGGGTTCGAGTTCACGCCCGAGGTGGCGGCCCAGTGGCTGGCCAAGATCAACGGCCTGGTGGAGCCCGCCGGGGTCAACGACCTGGTGCCCTTCCAGCGGACGGACTTCTTCCTGGAGCAGGGCGCCGCGATCACGGTCCTGGGGGACCAGGAGAACCCCGATTACTCCCAGGCGAGGATCGACGGCTTCCACATCACCATGGCCGTGCTGGGCGGCGGGGTCTTCGTCAACGGGTACGTGGACAACCTCACCATCAGCAACAACCGCATCGCCAGCAACTACGGCAACTTCGGCGGGGGCGTGCGGGCAGGGTGGCCCTCCCTGGTGGATCCGGCCACGGGCCAGTTCCAGAGCGCCGATGTGACCAATCTCAAGATCCACCACAACCACTTCAACCAGAACGGGGCCCTGGACGGCGGGGGCGGGATTTCCCTCTTCACGGGCTCGGACAACTACCAGGTGACGGAGAACTTCCTGTGCGGCTGCCTGAGCGGCCTCAACGGCGCGGGCATCACCCACTACGGAGAGAGCCCGGGCGGTCTCATCGCCCAGAACCGGATCCTGTTCAACGAGACCACCACCGGGGACAAGCCCATCCGCGGGACCATCGGCGGCAAGGGCGGCGGCATCCTCATCGCCGGCGAGGAGCCCGTAGGCGGGGCCCTTTCGCCCGGGGCGGGCTCCGTGGTCATCCACCGCAACCTGATCCAGGGCAACGCGGCCAGCCACGACGGGGGCGGCATCGCCCTGGCCCAGGTCAACGGCCAGGACGCCGAGGACGGGTCGCCGGACCACAGTGTGGGCATCTACAACAACATCATCGTCAACAACGTGGCCCAGCTGGCCGGGGGCGGCATCGCCCTGAGCGACGCCTTGCTGGTGAACATCATCAACGACACCATCGCCCACAACGACAGCACGGCCACCAACGTGGCGGCGTTCACCGATCCGCTCAACAACCCCAACCTGTCCACGGCCCAGCCCGGGGCGGGGATCGCATCCCGGGCCACCAGCGCGGGGCTCCTGGCCGTGGTGCCGGGCTCTCTCTTCTCCAACCCCGTGATCCAGGACAGCATCGTGTTCGAGAACCGATCCTTCTACTGGGACGGGACCCAGAACGGCGGCCTGGGCGCCCTGCTGCCCCCGGCCGCCACCCCCAGCTATTCGGACCTGGGGGTCATCGGCACGACGGGCGCCCTGACCGCGGATACCAGCAACATCCTCACCGGCGGGACCCCCAACTTCGCCCTGGCCTATTTCAACGAGCTGTTCGCGGCAGGCGCGGGGGGTGAGGGAGGCAACTTCGTGAGCGTGGTCTTTCGGCCCCTGAAGCAGACCGGGGACTACCACATCACCGCCGCCAACAACGCGGGCGGTGACCTGAACCTGCCGGCCGGCTTCCAGACGGACTACGACGGCCAGGCCAGGACGGTGCCCGTGGACGCCGGGGCGGACGAGCGCTAGCGGCAACGCAGTGATTTGCGCCCGCCGGGTTTCCTGCCCGGCGGGCGTGAAACCCTCTCGCTACAGGTGAAGGAGGTCGATGATGAGACGAGACAAAGGACACGGCCCGGTCTGGATCCTCCTGCTCGCCCTGGTCCTGATGATGGGCACGGCGCCGGGGGAGGCCCAGGCCCAGGCCCCGGCCAACCTCATGGTCCAGTGCGGCGGGGACACAGACGGAGACGGCATCTCCGATGACCCCAACATCGTCTGCAAGCACATCACGGCCGGCGACGGCTTCGTGAACATGGCCGACGGCAAGCTCCAGTACACCTTCGGCTTCTCCGAGGTCCCGCCGGGGACCCCGGACGCCACGGTCTTCGCCGACTGGCAGGTCAAGGCCGAGCTGCCAGGCCCCCTGATCGTGCTCGAGGAGGGGCAGGAGCTGTACCTGAACCTGACCAACGTGGGCATGATCAACCGGCCCGATCTTTTCGACACCCACACGGTGCACTTCCACGGGATCCCCAACTCGGGCTCCATCTTCGACGGCCTGCCCGAGTCGGCCCCCCAGGCCAAGCCCGGGGCCACGTTCCCGTACTACTACAACACCACGGGCAAGGCGGGCACGTACTTCTACCACTGCCACGTGGAGGTGGTGGAGCACATGCAGATGGGCATGATCGCTCCCCTGTACGTCAAGCCGGCCCAGGACAAGGCCCCGCCGGGATGCGCGGGCACCCTGGTGGGCTACGCGTACAACGACGGGGACTGCACCACGGGGTACCACAGGGAGTACGCCTTACAGCTGGCGGGATTCGACTCCAATTTCCACGACCAGCACATCGCGGTCCAGAACCTCCCCTTCGCGACGCTCCTGGACGACTACCACTTCATCAACGGGCGGGGCTATCCGGATACCATCAACCCGAGCACGAGCCTGGGCCAGAGTCCGGAGAACAACAACTACGCCTCCCAGAAGATGCCCAGCCTCATCTCGGCGACCATCGGCGAGCGGGTCCTGCTGCGGGTCCACAACATCAGCACCACCCATCTGTTCACCATCCGGGCCATGGGGATCCCCATGAAGCTGGTGGGCACGGGCGCCAAGCATCTGCGCAACGGGACCAAGGACCTGTACCAGGACGCCAGCTCCCTGACCATCGGCGGCGGCCAGGCCTACGACATCATCCTGGAGACCGCGGGGTTGGCCCCGGGCACGTACTTCTTCTACGTGACCAACCTGGATGACCTGATCAACGGCCGGGAGGAGCGCGGCGGGATGATGACGGAGATCGTCCTCAACTGATTGTCATCGGCCCGCCGGGGCCGGGATCTAAGGAGGAATACCATGAGACATGGATCGAGAAAGCGGGGGGCGGTCCTGGGCATGATCTGCGCGGGGCTCCTCCTCCTGTGGGGCGTCGGGGCCGAGGCCAAGGTCATCGGCCAGGACATGACGGGGAATTCGACGCCGTCCATCGCCCTGGTGGCCAAGCAGGATCGGATCACCCTGGGCGACGGCGACAGCATGGTCATGTGGGGCTACGGCGTGGACGGCTTCCGCATGCAGTATCCGGGGCCCACCCTCATCGTGGACAAGGGGGCCACCGTGACGGTGACGCTCAAGAACGCCCTGCCGGCCTCGGCGGGGAACGTCTCCATCGTCTTTCCGGGTCACCAGGTCGCGGCCTCGGGGGGCGTGCCGGGGCTGCTGACCAACGAGGCGCCGCCCGACGGGGTCACGGTGGTCACGTACACCTTCACGGCCTCCCATCCCGGCACGTACCTGTACCACAGCGGGACCCGGCCGGACTTGCAGGTGGAGATGGGGCTCTTCGGGGCCATCATCGTGCGCTCGGCCGCGGCGGCGACCAGCGGCTGCTGGGACCTGGGGCCGGGGTTCGCCGCCGGCCCCGGGGGGGCGCCCTACGACGCCTGCCTGGACACCAAGTACGCGTACGATCACGCCAACACGGGGTATCAGCGGGAGTTCCTCATCGTCATGTCCGACATGGACCCCAAGCTTCACCGGCAGATCGAGTTCAATGAGATCGCCCAGGTGGATACCACCAAGGCCTTCCAGACGGTCTGGTTCATCAACGGCCGCAACTTCCCCGACACCATCGCCGGGGACAACCTGCCGTGGCTGCCCACCCAGCCCTACGGCTCCCTCGTCCTTCTGCACCCCGGCGAGACGGTGCTGGTGCGCATGCTGGTCATGGGCCGAGACCCCCATCCCCTCCACTTTCACGGCAACCACGTGAGGGTCATCGCCCGGGACGGTCGGCTCCTGTCCTCGGGCCCGGGTAGCGGTCCCGATCTGTCCTACGAGGACTACACCCGGGTGGTCAACCCGGGCCAGCCCGTGGACGCCCTG
>CAZEPJ010000026.1:0-53933 GCA_964514105.1 uncultured Desulfarculaceae bacterium
CTGAACGATTATAACTTGACAGGGAGAGCAGAACAATTTATAAACAAATGTCTTTTTTTTTTGCGGAAGCCCATTCCCGAGGAAACTGCCAAGGAATCCCCGTATTGGGAAGACATGCCCGCTATGGCTGCAATTCCATGACCGATGTCCATCAAATCACGAAAAAAGGGGGTGACGGAAGCGCCGCACGGCCGAGATGTGGGAGCTGCACTGTGAGCTGAGCACGGAAGACGAGTCAGGCAAGAGGGGGGCGATGGGCGCCCCCGGGACAGAAAACGCTTGGAGGTGAGAAGGATGGCGAAATCCGAGACCCCGTTGTTGGACGAGTTGGAAAAGGGTCCGTGGCCGAGCTTCGTCAAGGACATCAAGCGGGTGGCCAAGAGGAAGCCGATGGCGAAGGACCTCCTCAAGCAACTGGAGCTTTCGTACAAGGACAAGGTGGGCCACTGGAAGCACGGTGGGATCGTGGGCGTCACCGGGTACGGCGGCGGCGTCATCGGGCGCTATTCGGACCGCCCGGACCTGTTCCCCAATGTGGCGCACTTCCACACCATGCGGATCAATATGCCGTCGGGCTGGTTCTACACCACCAAGGCGCTGCGCACCATCTGCGACATCTGGGACAAATTCGGCAGCGGCCTGACCAACATGCACGGCTCCACGGGCGACGTCATCCTCCTGGGCACCGTGACCGACAACCTGCAGCCGTGCTTCGACGCGCTGTCCGACGCGGGCTTCGACCTGGGCGGATCCGGATCGGCCCTGCGCACCCCCAGCGCCTGCGTGGGCAAGGCCCGGTGCGAGTGGGCGTGTTACGACACCCTGGACGCCTGCAACGATGTGACCCACGAGTTTCAGGATCAGCTCCACCGGCCCATGTGGCCCTACAAGTTCAAGATCAAGTTTTCGGGGTGCCCCAATGACTGCGTGGCCGCCATCGCCCGGTCGGACATGGCCGTCATCGGGACCTGGCGGGACAAGATCCGCGTGGACCAAAAGGCGGTCCAGGCGTATGTGGGCGGAGAGATTGCGCCCAGCGGGGGGGCCGGAGGCAGGAAGGCCAAGTTCGACATCCAGAAGGACGTCGTGGGCATGTGCCCCACCCAGTGCATGGAGTACAAGGCGAAGAAGCTGAAGATCTGGGATGAGGACTGCACCCGGTGCATGCACTGCATCAACCTGATGCCCGAGGCGCTGCGGCCGGGCAAGGACACAGGCGTGACCATCCTCATGGGTGGGAAGGCGCCCATCCTGGAAGGGGCCCTCTTGGGATCGGTGGTCATCCCCTTCATGAAGTTCGAGTCCCCGTACCAGGAATTCAAAGACCTGTGCGAGAAGGTCTGGGATTGGTGGGACGAGAACGGCAAGATGCGGGAGCGGCTGGGCGAGGTCATCGACCGGGTGAGCATGCGCAAGTTCCTGGAGGCCCTGGGGCTTCCCGCGGCGCCTCAGATGGTCAGGACCCCGAGGTACAACCCGTACATCTTCTTCTAGTCGATCCGGCTGCGTCCCGGACCCGGGGGCGTGGCCAGATGGTTTCTGGGCACGACATGTCCAATTCAAAGAACGGATTCGCGTGAGGAGGTAAGCGAGAATGGCCAAGACAGATATCGGTCCTCCGGATTTCCACGGTTATCTTCCCCCGATCATCAAGCAGAATTACGGCAAGTGGAAGTACCATCGCATTCTGGAGCCCGGGGTCCTCGTCCACGTCTCGGAGACGGGCAAGGAGCTCTACAGCGTGAGGATGGGATCCGGGAGGCTCGTCTCCATCGATCTGATCCGGGATGTGTGCGACCTGGCGGACCAGTTCTGCGACGGGTATTTGAGGTTCACGAGTCGACACAACGTGGAGTTTCTGCTCACCGACAAGAAAAGGATCGCGCCGTTGAAGAAGGCGCTGGCGGCCAAGGGGTGGCCCATCGGGGGCACCGGCCACTCGGTGACGAGCATCGTGCACACCCAGGGATGGGTCCACTGCCACACCCCGGCCACCGATGCCTCGGGGGTGGTCAAGTCCGTGATGGACGACCTGTTCGAGTACTTCGGGTCCCACAAGCTGCCGGCCCAGGTGCGCATTGCCCTGGCCTGCTGCCTGAATATGTGCGGGGCGGTCCACTGCTCGGACATCGCCATCCTGGGCGTGCACACCAAACTGCCCAAGGTGGACCATGACACCCTGCGCAACATGTGCGAGATCCCCACGACCATCGCGGCCTGTCCCACTGGCGCCATCCGGCCCCACCCGGACAAGGAAAAGAAGAGCGTGGTGGTGAACCCCGAGAAGTGCATGTACTGCGGCAACTGCTACACCATGTGCCCATCCATGCCCCTGGCGGACAGCGAGGGGGACGGGATCTCCATCTGGGTCGGCGGCAAGGTCTCCAACGCCCGTCGGTCTCCCATGTTCTCGCGGCTGGCGGTTCCCTTCCTCCCCAACAACCCGCCCAGATGGCCGGAGGTCACAGCGGCCATCCGAAACATCCTGGAGGTCTATGCCAAACACGCCAACAAGTACGAGCGCATCGGCGAGTGGGCGGACCGAGTGGGTTGGGAGCGCTTCTTCAAGCTGACGGGGATCGAGTTCACCCCGCTGCACATCGACGACTACAAGCTCTCCACGACCACCTTCCGCAACACCACCCAATTCAAGTGGGGTTAGCCATGAGCGACGACGTAAAGCAGAAGGTCCTGGAATGGTTCCAGAAGCAGAAGAAGAGCAAGTTCTACATCAAGGACATCGAGAAGGGTCTTCCAGAGATCCCCAAGTCGGACGTGAAGAAGGCCGTCAAGGCCATGGTGGACGACAAGACCCTGGAGTACTGGTCCAGCGGGAGCACCACATACATCATGCTCTCGGGGGCCAAGAAGGAGTAGCGGGGGAACGAAGGGGCGGGTGCGCCCACCCGCTCCTTCGTTCCCGCCGATGATGAGCTGCTGTGAAAGCGTCCTCCCCGGTTCTGGGCGGGGCAGACGGGGCGCTTCTCTTTGTTCGTTGCGGGGGGGTCAAGGGGAGGGATGCCGATTGCGGCACCGCCTGACACGAGCGTCGGTCCTTGGCGCCGGGGGCCGACTCGGGCATATGAGGCCATGAAGCGTCGTTGCGCCGCCATCGTGGTCGCCGGTCTTCGGGGCGGGTCGGGGAAGACCCTGTTCACCCTGGGGCTCCTTTCCTGCTGGCGGGAGCAGGGGCGCTCCATCGTCCCGTTCAAGAAGGGGCCGGATTACATCGACGCCGCCTGGCTCCGGTGGGCGGCGGGGGTCCCCTGCTACAACCTGGACCCCTATCTGATGCCACGGGAGCAGATCGTGGGATCATTCCTCCGCCGCACCCAAGGGGTGCATGGAGCGGTCGTAGAGGGGAATCGGGGGCTGTACGACGGGGTGGACGCTCAGGGGACTTACTCCACGGCGGAGCTGGCCAAGGTCTTGAGGGTCCCCGTGGTGGTGGTCATGGAGGCCACCAAGACCACGCGAACGGCGGCGGCCATGATCCTGGGGCTCCGGCAGCTGGACCCGGAGGTAGACCTCCGGGGGGTAATACTGAACCAGGTGGCCGGGGGGCGGCACGAGTCGGTGCTGAGGCAGAGCATCGAGCGTTACAGCGGGGTGAGGGTCCTGGGGGCCCTTCCGCGGCTTCGGGGGATCTCTTTCCCCGAGAGGCACCTGGGCCTGGTTCCACCCGAGGAACACGGGTCCCAGGACGAAGTCATCCGGGTGGCGGCCGATGCGGTCAGATCCCATGTGGATCTGGAGGCGTTGTGGGAGGCTGCCCGGGCGTGCGGTGAGCTACCCGCCCTGCACCTGTACCGGGGCAAGCCTGGGGGGCGGGTCCAGTGTCGCGTGGGAGTCGTGCAGGACGAAGGGTTTCATTTTTACTACCCGGAGAACATTGAGGCCCTGGAAGAGCACGGGGCGGAAGTGGTGTCGTTCAGCGCCCTGAATCAGAGGCGGCTTCCCCAGGTGGACGCCTTGTACATCGGAGGCGGGTTTCCCGAGGTCTACGTCCAGCGGCTGGCCGACAACGCCACCCTCCGAGCAGACATCCGAAGCGCCGTGGAGGACGGACTCCCCGTCTATGCGGAGTGCGGGGGACTCATGTACCTGGGGAACCGGCTGCGGGTGCGCGGGCGGGAGTACCCCATGGTGGGGGCCCTTCCGCTGGTGACGGAGTTCACGGAGCGGCCTCAAGGCCATGGGTACACGGGCCTGGAGGCGGTGGCGGGGAACCCGTTTTTTCCCGTGGGCTATCGTCTCAAAGGGCACGAATTTCATTACTCCCGGATCGTGGCCTTGGATGAGTCTCAGGTGGAGTTCGGATTCCGGGTGGAGCGGGGAAGCGGGCTGGATGGGCGAAGGGAAGGAATCGTGAGAAAAGGCGTTTTGGGGACCTACACCCACATCCATGCCCTGGGGTGCGATGCGTGGCCCCAAGGTTTGGTTCGTCAGGCGACCCAGCGCCGAGGTGAGCGGGGGATCCCTGTCACGGCGGGGAACGCGATGTGCTAGAATGGGGAGTTAACGCGCGCGAAGATGCGTGCTGAAAACTGGTCGCTGACCAATCAACGCAAGGAGGAGTGGAACATGCCCAAGATCGAATTGGCCGGACAGAGCTATGAGGTGGACGAGGATGGTTTTCTCCAGGAGTTGGACAAGTGGAACCCTGATTTCGCGCAGGCGCTGGCGCCCGCTGAGGGGATTGAGGGGCAGCTTTCCGAGGAGCACTGGAAGCTGATCAACTACCTGAGGGATTACTACAAGGAGTACGGCATCGCTCCGATGATCCGGAAGCTCTGCAAGGACACCGGTTTCAATCTCAAGAAGGTCTACGAGCTCTTCCCCACCGGGCCGGCGAAGGGCGCCTGCAAACTCGCGGGCCTGGCCAAGCCGACGGGGTGCGTCTGACAGGTCTCCCGGGGGATCGGCTCCGCTCCGGCCAGGGGGCCGGCCCCCTGTTCCCCCAAGCCGACACAACGAGCATCGGGGCCGCGAGCGTTTCTTCGCCTTCCCAAGCGCAGTGGAAGGGGCGTGGTCCTTGGGGCTTGACAAGCGTTGGGGGATCGAATAGATGGTGCTCTCTGAGTTCGCCTCCCCGGGCGCGTGTGCGGGCGGCCATCGCGACCCATGATCCTGGGCGGCGGTGGGCGTGGGAACCCTGCGCGGGGCGGGGGATGGCGGGTGCAGTGGCCCATGCTGGAACAACTCCTGGTCCAACAAAAGGACGCGATACTCAGGCGCTGGCTGGATCTGATCCTGGAGGCCTACGGGCCGGATGCCAGGTCGTTCCTTCGAACCCACAAGGACCCATTTGCCAACCCCGTGGGGCACGCCCTTTCCGAGGGCATGAAGGGGCTGTTCGATGGGTTGGTGCAGGGCCTCGGCGCCGCCGAGATCGCCCCCTTTCTGGACCGCATGGTGAGGGTGAGGGCCGTTCAGGATTTGCCGCCGTCCGGGGCAGTGGGCTTCATTCTCTCTCTCAAGGCGGTGATCCGGGAGGCCTTGGGGGACGAACTGGACAGCAACGAGCTGACCCTGCCCCTGCGGCGACTGGAAGGGAGGATCGATGCGCTGACCCTCCAGGCCTTCGATGCCTACGAGCTGTGCCGGGAGAGGATCCACGAGATCCGGGTCAACGAGGTGCGCAATCGAACCTACCGGCTGCTGAAGCGCTACAACCTGATCTCCGAACTGGAGGCGCCGGAAGCCGAGAGCCCGGTGGCGGGGAACGACAATTGACTGCGGGCGCCGGCGTGGATTCGGAAGGTCATGTCCTCCATTGAAGCGAGGTGACGGTCCATGGGCATCGGTTTTTCCCTTTTCGCAGTGATTATCCTCGCCTGCATCGCCCTTGCAGGCGCGGGTGCCGCGCATTTTCACTACCTGTTCGGGGTGGTGATCCCGTATGCGGCCCTCGTCGTCTTCATCATCGGCTTCATCTACCGGGTGGTGGCCTGGGGGACTTCTCCAGTGCCGTTTCGCATCACCACCACCTGCGGGCAGCAAAAGACCCTTCCCTGGATCCGGCACGACGAGCTGGAGAACCCGAGCACAGCCCTGGGGACCATCGGTCGCATGGCCCTGGAGGTGCTGGCCTTTCGGACCCTGTTTCGAAACACCAAGGCCGAGCTGTATGGCCAGAAGATCGTGTACGGCGGGGCCAAGTGGCTCTGGCTGGCGGGGCTCACATTTCACTATGCCTTCCTGACCGTCCTGATCCGCCACACCCGTTTCTTCACCGAGCCCATTCCGTTTTTCGTGCCGTGGCTGGAGGAGCTGGACGGCCTGTTCAGCATCGCCGTCCCCACGATCTACCTGACCGACATCGCCCTGGTGGCGGCAGGGACATATCTCTTCCTTCGTCGGGTGGTCATCCCCCAGGTGCGCTACATCTCCCTGCCTGCGGACTACTTTCCGCTGTTCCTTATCCTGGGCGTCGCCGTCAGCGGGCTCGTCACGCGACATGTGTACAAGGTAGACCTCCTGGGTGTGAAGGCCCTGACGCTGGGGCTGTTCAGCTTCCATCCCGTCGTCCCGGAGGGGATCGGGACCGCCTTCTACGTTCATCTCTTCCTGGTCTGCGTGCTCATTGCCTACTTCCCTTTCAGCAAGCTCATGCACATGGGGGGGATCTTCCTGAGCCCAACGCGGAACCTGGCCAACGACAACCGGGCGGTTCGGCATATCAACCCGTGGAACCACCCGGTGAAGGTGCATACGTACGCGGAGTACGAGGACGATTTCCGGGACAAGATGAAGCAGGCGGGATTGCCCGTTGAGAAGGAGTAGCGATGTCCGAGAACGTTCCCAAGCCGGAGGAGTTGACGCGGATCGACTATCGTCCGCCCAAGACGGGTTGGATGAAGACGCCCACCGTGTTCAGGCCGGGCAACTGGTGCTACAGCGCGCTGCCTAAGAACTTGAAGATCCTGGGGCTCCCCAATCCCAGGGAATGGCAGCCCTCGGACGATGACTGGAAGCTCCCCCCGGACTGGAAGGAGACGATCCTCAAGGGCTTCAAGGAGAGGTTGGGCAGGTTTCGCTCCTTCAAGCTCTTCATGGACATCTGCGTGCGGTGCGGGGCCTGCGCGGACAAGTGCCACTTCTTCATCGGCTCCGGCGACCCCAAGAACATGCCAGTGCTGCGGGCCGAACTGATGCGTTCCGTGTACCGCAAGCATTTCACGGCGGCCGGCAAGATCCTCGGCGAGGCCATGGGGGCGCGCGACCTCACCGAGGACGTGCTCAAAGAGTGGTTCTACTACTTCTACCAGTGCACGGAGTGCCGCCGTTGCTCGGTGTTCTGCCCGTACGGCATTGACCAGGCCGAGATCACCATGATGGGGCGGGAGCTCCTGAACCTGGTGGGGTGCAACATCAACTGGATCCTGGAGCCTGCCGCCAATTGCTTCCGCATGGGGAATCATCTGGGCATCCAACCCCACACGTTCAAGGACATGGTCGAGTTCTTCGTGGACGACATCGAGAACCTGACCGGGATCCGCATCGAGCCCACCTTCAACCGCAAAGGGGCCGAGATCCTGTTCATCACCCCATCGGGAGACGTCTTCGCCGATCCGGGGACCTACACCCTCATGGGGTACATGATGCTCTTTCACGAGATCGGCCTGGACTACACGTGGAGCACATACGCCTCCGAGGGCGGCAACTTCGGGCTGTTCACCTCCCACGAGATGATCAAACGGCTCAACGCAAAGATGTACGCCGAGGCCAAGCGATTGGGGGTCAAGTGGATCCTGGGCGGGGAGTGCGGCCACATGTGGCGGGTCATCAACCAATACATGGACACCATGAACGGCCCCGCGGATTTCCTGGAGGACCCGATCTCACCCATCACCGGCACCCGCTTCGAGAACGCCCGATCCACCAAGATGGTCCACATCGCCGAGTTCACGGCCGACCTCATCCGCAACCGGAAGCTCAAGCTGGATCCGAGTCGCAACGACCATCTCAAGGTCACCTACCACGACTCGTGCAACCCGGCCCGGGCCATGGGCCTTTTCGAGGAACCTCGTTACATCATCCGGGCGGTGTGCAACCACTTTCACGAGATGCCGGAGAACACCATCCGCGAGCAGACCTATTGCTGCGGGGGCGGGGCCGGGTTGGGCACGGATGAGAACATGGAAGCCCGAATGCGGGGGGGGTTCCCCCGGGCCAGCGCCGCCCGGCATGTCCGGGAGAAGCATGGGGTCAACCGTATGGCCTGCATGTGCGCCATCGACCGGGCGACCCTTCATTCCCTCATGGAATACTGGGCCCCGGACGTGCTGATCACCGGGGTCCACGAGCTGGTGGGCAACGCCCTGGTCATGAAGGGCGAGAAGGCGCGGGAAGCCGATATGCGCGGTGAGCCGCTGCCGACGACGGAGGAGTGAGGGGATGTACAACGCCGGAAAGATCATCGTGGGACTGTTCGTCTTCGTCGTTCTGGTGACCGCCCCCTTCATCTACAATGCAGGGAAGGCCGCGCCGGCGCCACAGCTGCAGATGCCCAAGGACGAGAAGCAATGCGTCGAGTCCAAGGCCTTCATGCGGTCCAAGCATATGGAGCTCATCGACGAGTGGCGGCACGCGGTGGTGAGGGACGGGAAGCGGGTGTACGTGGGGATCGGCGGCAAGCCCCACAATATGAGCCTGCAGAACACCTGCATGGGCTGCCACACCAGCAAGGAGAAGTTCTGCGACCAGTGCCACAACTACGTTGCCGTGGCCCCCAATTGCTGGAGCTGTCACATCGAGCCCAAGGAGAAGAGGTGATGGATAGAAGCAGACGGAGCTTCCTGAAGATCGCGGGGCTCTCTGTCCTCGGGGCGGGCGCCAAGCCGCTGGCGGAGGCCATGGCAGCGGGGGAGGTTTCCAAGCTGACGCCCCACGCCCAGGCCATCGCGGGGAAACGGTGGGCCATGGTGGTGGATCTCAAGAAGCCCTGCCCCAAGGACTGCGCGGACTGCATCGACGCCTGTCACAAGGTCCACAACGTGCCCCAGTTCCACAATCCCAAGGACGAGGTGAAGTGGATCTGGAACGAGAGTTTCCCCCACGCCTTTCCGGGACAGGAATACGCGCACCTTTCGGACGGGATCAAGGGGCGCCCCATCCTGGTGCTGTGCAACCAGTGCGACAATCCCCCGTGCGTGCGGGTGTGCCCCACCAAGGCCACTTTCCGCCGGGAGGACGGCATCGTGATGATGGACTACCACCGCTGCATCGGATGCCGCTTTTGCATGGCGGGCTGCCCCTTCGGCGCCCGGAGCCTGAACTGGCGGGATCCCCGGCCTTTCATCAAGGAGCAGAACAAGGAATTCCCCACCAGGACCCGGGGGGTCGTTGAGAAGTGCACGTTCTGCGAGGAGCGGCTGGCCAAGGGGCAGATCCCCGCCTGCGTGGAGGCCTGCAAGGAGAAGATGCTCGTGTTCGGGGACTTGGAGGACGCCGACTCGGAGGTGCGCAAGCTCCTGAGGAACCGGCACGCCATCCGGCGAAAGCCGCAGCTCGGTACCAATCCCCAGGTCTACTATCTCGTGTGAGGTGACCATGCTGGAGAAGGCGTTCACCGGAAGCAAAGCATACTATGCGTGGATGACCTTTCTGCTCCTGATGATGGGCATCGGGTTGCTTTGCTATGTCATGCAGTTGACCCAGGGCCTGGGCATCACGGGCATGGGCAGGGACGTATCCTGGGGGCTCTACATCGCCCAGTTTACCTTCCTGGTCGGCGTGGCCGCCTCGGCGGTGATGCTGGTCCTCCCCTACTACCTTCACCACCACAAGACGTTCGGTCGCATCACTATCCTGGGCGAATTCCTCGCTGTCTCGGCCGTCCTGATGTGCGTGACCTTCATCGTGGTGGATCTGGGGCAGCCCGGCCGGGCCTTCAACGTCCTGCTCTACCCGACTCCCAGCTCCATCCTCTTCTGGGATATGATCGTTCTCAACGGATACCTCTTCCTCAACATCGTCATCGGCTGGACGGTGCTCAACGCAGAGAAGCAGGGTGTCTCCCCGCCCCGCTGGGTCAAGCCGCTCATTTACATCTCCATCCCGTGGGCGGTGAGCATCCATACCGTCACCGCGTTCATCTATGCCGGCCTGCCCGGACGAGGTTTCTGGCTGACGGCCATCATGGCCCCCCGATTTCTGGCTTCGGCCTTTGCATCGGGTCCCTCGCTGCTGGTCCTGTGCGCGCTGCTCATCCGGCGATTCACCCGATTCGATCCCGGAAGGGACGCCATTCAGGGGCTGGCCAAGATCATCACCTATGCCATGATCATCAGCGTTTTCTTCGTGCTCATGGAGTTGTTCACGGCGTTCTACAGCCAGATCCCGGAGCACATGCACCACTTCACGTATCTGTTCGTCGGGCTGGAGGGGCATACGGTCCTGGTGCCGTGGTGGTGGGCATTCATGATCCTGGCGGTCCTCGCCCTGGTGCTGCTCGTCAACCCAAAGACGCGGGGCAACGACACGGCCCTGGCCGTGGCCTGCGCGTCGGTGTTCATCTCGCTGTGGATCGAGAAGGGCCTGGGGCTGGTGATCACGGGGTTCATCCCCAACCCGTTGGACAAGGTGGTGGAGTACTCGCCCACGTGGCCCGAGGTGTTCATCACCCTGGGGGTGTGGTCCATGGGCCTGCTGATCCTCACGGTCCTCTACAAGGTCGCCGTGGCGGTGAAGGAAGAGCAGGGGGCCTGAGCGGCCGAGACCGAAGGAGTGTGACATGAAGGAGTTCAAACGGATCCTCTGGCCGACGGACCTGTCCGACAACGCGGCGCAGGCGTTGCCCCTGGTCACATCACTGACCCAGAAGTACGACGCCGAGATCCATCTGCTGTTCGTGGCGGAGGACATCAGCCAAGTGATCAACTTCTACGGAGAGGACCATCCCGGCCCCGTCGAGGAGTTTCGGGAGTGGCTCATCCAGAAGGCCCGCAAGAAGATGGATGCGTTGTGCGAGAAGTCCCTGGGGGGATGCCCGCTCTATCACAAGGTGTTCCGGGTGGGCGACCCGGCCCAGGAGATCCTCAAGACGATTCGGGAGGCCCACATCGATCTGGTGGTCATGGCCACCCATGGACACGGGGCCAGCACCCACCAGCACACGGAGGGAGGCGCGGCCTTCGGGAGCGTCAGCGAGGAGGTGGTCAAGAATTCTCCGGTCCCGGTGTTGACGGTGAGCCCGTTCGGCAAGGGATCGTGAAGGGGAGGACCTGGACCCCACCGCCCACGGACGCGGGGGCAGCGGATGCCTGGGGGCGCTGCGGCTTGACAGACCGTTTTGACGGGGTCTAGGATTCAGAGAAGTCGAGAAGGCCGAAGGCCTGAGGATGACGATTCCGGCTGCGGCCGGGGGGATCGATCTTCCATACATCAAAGCGCCAAGGAGGAAAAAGGAAATGCCCTATCGTGTGACGGTGAACAAGGAGACGTGTGACGGTGATGGCGAGTGCGTGGAGATCTGCCCGGTGGACGTCTATGAGATGGGCTCGGACAACAAGGCTGAGCCGGTGAACATGGACGAATGTATCGGCTGCGAGAGCTGCATTGAGGTCTGCCCCACGGATTCCATCACGGTGGAGGAGATCTAGCCCGACAGGGCAGGGCCTTCTCAGGATGCCCTGGAGCCCCTGAGACGCGGAACGGGGGGGCATGGTCCCGTGTCCCCCCGTTTTTTCTTCGTCGTGACATGGGGTTGGAGGGAGTCCCTTGTCTTCATCCGATGGACGGGCAAGCCGGACCGGGAGGGGAAGGGAGACCTTGGGGTTTCTGGCAGGGCAGCCGTCGGCCGGCAGCAGTAGGGCGGGCGAGGGGCTTTCGCATCATGGCTAGGAATTACTTCACGACCAACGACATCGCCCGAATGTGCAACGTCACCCGGCAGACGGCCATCAACTGGATCAAGAGTCGAAAACTCAAGGCCAACTTCACCCCCGGAGGTCACCGGCGCGTCCTGGAGGAGGACCTCATCGCCTTCTTCAAAGAGAACCGGATGGATCCGGCCATCATCGAGACGTACGAGAACGAACACAGGAAGACGGTGCCTCCGTGTTGGGAGTATTTCTCCATGGGGTTCACCAGCCGATCATCGCGTCATGACTGCGAACGATGTCTGATCAAGGAAGCGCGGGCTCAGCGCTGCTTCGCCATCGCCAGGGCCCTTCCCCCCGAAGAGATGGCCTGCCAACCGGATTGCGGGCAGTGCAGTTACTTCCGGCGATATGGCGACGCCCCGGGGGGCCGTCTGCCGCGATGAACGGGGCGCACCGCTCCCCCGGGCGTACCCACGCTCCGTGAGGTCCGCACTCCCCCCCTCGGCCGCCGCCTCCCCCCCGGATCCTCTTGGGGGGCCACGAACGGGTGCGGCCGCGGGGGCGCTGTGTCCCCGAGCGTTCGGGATCGGTCCGGGAAAGGCTCCAGGGAGAGTCATGGGCTGCGGGACGGTGAGACGAGCCAAACGCGGTGCGGATGATCCGTTTCTGGGCCGCGTGACCGTGGTCCTTCACCGGCCTCGGTCTCCGGAAAACATCGGGGCAGCGGCCAGGGCCATGAAGAATATGGGATTGTCCCGGCTCGCCGTCGTGGCGCCGGCGAAATGGGACGGGGAGGCCATGCACCGGATGGCGACTCGGGAGGCCGCTTCCCTCATCGAATCCATGACCGTTTATCCGGTTCTCGAGGAGGCCCTGGCCGCCTGTGGGTTGGTGATCGGCACCACGGCCAGAGGCGGACGGCTGAGAAAGCCCTTGTGGACGCCATGGCGCGCCGCGGAGCACGTACGGAGGCTTGCGCCTGGGAACGAAGTCGCGCTCCTGTTCGGTCCGGAAGACCGAGGGCTGACCAACGAGGAGCTGCGGCTTTGCCACCTGCTGGTGCGGATCCCCACGGCGGGCTTCTCCTCGTTGAACCTGGCTCAGGCAGTCCTCCTCATCTGTTATGAACTGCGCCGCGCGACAGTGCCTCAGCCGGAAGCCCCTCCCCCGCCACTGGCCACGGTGCAGGAGCTGGAGCGGATGTACGCCCATCTCCAATCCGTCCTCACGGAGATCAGCGTGCTGGCCACCAGCCAGCCGGACCGGGAGATGGCGAAGGTTAGGCAGTTTCTCTCCCGGATCGGGCTCACCAGCCGCGAGGTCCAGATGATCCGGGGTGCCTGTCGGCAGGTCTCCTGGTACGGCGATATGCGGGCGAAAGCGGCCCAAGACCTCTCAGGCGGCAGGCCCCCACACCCATAGGCGGCGAGATCGAAAGCGAAGGGAGACAGACCAGAGTGGAGGCGGGCGGGGAACGCTTCACATCCGCGCTCCCCGGCCCGCCTCGCACGTGGGGAGGGTTTACGATCATAGATTACGAAACTGTACCAGCCTTGTCAAGTACCCCACGGTGGATCCAGCCCCATCACCCGTGCGGCCCGCGCGGCGTCAGGCCCCAGGCGCCTGACAGAGGCCTTCCAACTCGGCCTTGAACAAGGGATCGGGCTCGAACCCCAGCCTGGAGGCCTCGCGCAGATGCTCCAGGGCCCGCGCAGATTCTCCCTTGCGATACAGCGACACGGCCAGATGGTGATGGGCGACGGCGGAGGAGGGATTCAGTTCCAGTACCCTCCGGGCGACCTGGGCCGCGCGCTCCCACGCCCCATGCTGCAGCAGGGCGAAGGCCAGGTTGCCCAGGGCCTGCACGGAGTCAGGCGCGATCTCCAGGGCCTTTTCGTTGGCCTCGATGCACGCTTCCAGCTCTCCCCGGCGGAAGAAGATCCCCCCCAAGTTGATCCAGGCCTCCACCAAAGTGGGGCGGAGGGCGAGGGCCTTGCGAAAGGCCGAGATGGCCTCTTCATTCTGCCCAGCTTGTGCATACGCCAGCCCGAGGTTGTAGTTGCCTTCCACGGAATTGGGATAGAATCTGAGGAATTCCAGGTGTCTGCGGATAAGCTCCGTCTTTGCCGGTCCTTGTGCCATGCGGCCTCCAGGTCGATGGAACTGGCTTCCGATATCATCGCACAACCCCATGGAAACGGCCAGCCCCGGTTGCCCTTTGACTGACCGGGGGCGGCATGGGATACTCAGAGACATCGGTCAGCCCGGGCGAGACGGCAACAGGCATGGGCCTCCCCCCCCGGGCACTGGGAAAGGCCTCGGCACCATGACATCCGGCCCTCGCGTGCGCCATCCCCTTTGTCCCTTCTGTGGGGACGCCCTCCCTTCGCCTCGAACCGGCGGCATCGGGACCGGGAGCCAGTACGGTGGCGGGGCCTGCCCGTGTGGCGCCGTGTTCGGATCGGATCCAAGGGGCAGCAACCTGGGGGCCCTGCTCGTGGACGTTCTGGTCCATGCCTGCGGGGACTGGGACCTGGCCTGGGAGCTGGAAGCGGGAGTGGATTACGATGAGGCCTGGATCTACGGCTATCACGAACGCCTTCACCACTGGGTCCCGGATACGCCGGGGCCGCGACGCGGGGTGGGCACGCTCTATGTGGTGCGCCTGCGCCCGGGGCGCCAGGAGGCCGCGCGCCGCACAGGGCAGGAAAGGACGTCCGGAGACAGCTCGCGTCTGGATCCCCTGCCGGGCGCAGCTCCGCTTCCCCTTGCATCCCGCAAAAAAGACTGACAGTCCCGCGGCCCGCCCGCAAGGCCCGGCAGGCGTCCGGGTCCCTTCCGCCCCTTCCCGACCCGCAGGTCCCCGGCCCGGGCAGCGGCCCGTCAGGCGAGGCACAAGAGTTGCTAGTTCCACTCCCCGACATCCTGCCACCCGCCTGGACGGGCACTCCCCGCACGAAAGCCTGCCCCTTTGCCTGCCTGGTTCTTTTGGGGGGGGGAGGGGACCTGCGGATGCCCCTCTCCCCGTCGTCCCGCCGTCGGCGCCAGGCGGCGCGACCGGGTGCTTTTGCATTGACATATTTGACGCTGCTTAGGTATCCTGGCCTTGGAGATCGCAACGGCGCAGGGCCCCATCCCTAGCATCGATTGTAGGGATTTTCGCGTTTCCGGGGGGGCTTTCGGGGATCGGTGCTGGCGAATAGGGCGCAAGGAGGCGTGGATTCCATGGACAAGGTCGGTTCTGTGCTGGTGGCTGGCGGCGGGATCGCAGGCGTGCAGGCTGCCCTCGACCTGGCCGATTCGGGATACTTCGTATACCTGGTGGAGCAGTCCGCGGCCATTGGCGGGGTGATGTCCCAACTGGACAAGACCTTCCCCACCAACGATTGCTCCATGTGCATCCTCTCTCCCAAACTCGTGGAGTGCGGCAGGCATCTCAATATCCAGATCCTCACCCTGAGCGAGATCGAATCGGTCGAGGGACAGGAGGGCAACTTCCAGGTCACCGTGCTGAAACATCCCCGGTTCGTGGAGGAGGACAAGTGCGTGGCCTGCGGGGTGTGTGCCCAGAAATGCCCCAAGAAGGTGGACAACCCCTTCGATGAGGCGCTGGGGCAGAGGCGGGCCATCTACGTCCTGTACCCCCAGGCCGTACCGCTCAAGTATGCCATCGACAAGGACCACTGCATCTACTTCGAGAAGGGGAAGTGCCGCGCGTGCGAGAAGTTCTGCGCCAACAAGGCCATCAACTTCGACCAGAAGGAGGAGCGCCTCACCCTCAACGTGGGGTCCGTCATCCTGGCCCCGGGCTTCGAGGCTTTCGATGCCGATCTGATAACCCACTACGGTTACTCCAAGTACCCCAATGTGGTGACGAGCAAGGAGTTCGAACGGATCCTGAGCGCCTCCGGACCGTACCAGGGACATCTGGTGCGACCCTCGGATCGCAAGGAGCCCTCCAGGGTGGCGTGGATCCAGTGCGTCGGTTCCCGGAACGTCAATCAGTGCGACCACAGTTACTGCTCCGCGGTCTGTTGCATGTACGCCATCAAAGAGGCCGTCATCGCCAAGGAACACAGTCACCATCCTCTGGACACCACCATCTTCTACATGGACATGCGGACATACGGCAAGGAGTTCGAAAAGTACTACAATCGAGCCAGGGATGAGATGAAGGTCCGCTTCGTCCGCTCCAGGGTACACACGGTTGTGGAGGAGCCCGACTCCCGCGATCTCACCATCCGCTTTCTCACGGAACAGGGCGCCGTAGCGGAGGAGGGATTTGATATGGTGGTCCTTTCTGTGGGGCTCCAGACCTCCCGGGAACTCGCCGAGCGGGCCAGGAAACTGGGGGTTGAACTCAACGAGCACCGCTTCTGCGCCACGAGCAGCTTTGACCCGGTGGCCACCTCCCGCCGGGGGATTTACGTCTGCGGGGCCTTTCAGGGGCCCAAGGACATCCCCCAGGCCGTCATGGAGGCGAGCGCGGCCGCCAGCAGCGCGGGATGCGCGCTGGCGGCGGTGCGAGGGACCCTGGTCAAGGAGAAGGTCTATCCCACCGAACGCAACGTCGTGGGCGATGTCCCCCGCATCGGGGTGTTCGTCTGCAACTGCGGGATCAATATCGGCTCTGTGGTCAACGTCCCCGCCGTGGCCGAGTATGCGGCCGGCCTCCCCAACGTGGTCCACGTGGAGCAGAATCTCTTCTCCTGCTCCCAGGACACCCAGGACCGAATGAAGGGGATCATCCAGGAGAAGCAGCTCAATCGGGTGGTGGTGGCCTCGTGCAGCCCCCGGACCCACGAACCGCTGTTCCAGGAGACTTGCCGCGATGCCGAGCTGAACAAGTATCTCTTCGAGATGGCCAACATCCGGGATCAATGCTCCTGGGTGCATCAGGGGTCCCCAGAGGCGGCCACGGAGAAGGCCAAGGACCTGGTGCGAATGGCGGTGGCCAAGGCTGCGCTTCTCGAGCCCCTCCAGGAGGTGGAGCTGGGGCTCACCCAAACCGCCTTGGTCATCGGCGGAGGCGTGGCTGGCATGGTGGCCTCCCTGGAGCTGGCCTCCCAGGGTTTCCAGGTGACCCTGGTGGAACAAGGCGACGAACTGGGGGGGAACGCCCGCCTCATCCGACACACTTGGCGGGGCGAGGATGTCCCGGCATATCTCCGGGGGCTGATCGGGCAAGTGGAGAAACACCCCGGGATCGAACTCCACAAGAATGCCCGGGTGACCGCCGTGGACGGCTTCATGGGGAACTTCACCTCGACACTCACCGTGGGAAACGGCTCGGGAGATCCCATTCAGATCAAGCACGGGGCCGTGGTCATTGCCACAGGAGCCAGGGAATCCAGACCCCGGGAATACCTCTACGGCGAGGACCCCAGGGTCATGACGGCCCAGGAATTCGACCGCATGGCCGCCCTGGGAGACGAGCGCCTGCACAAGGCCAGGACCGTGGCCTTCATCCAGTGCGTGGGATCCCGGGAACCCGAACGGCCGTACTGCAGCAAGGTCTGCTGCACCCACAGCTGCCAGAGTGCGATCCACCTCAAGGAGGCCAACCCCGATCTGGATGTGGTGGTGCTGTACCGCGATATCCGCACGTACGGGGTCAACGAGGACCACTACAAGGCCGCACGGGAAAAGGGAGTGATCTTTCTGCGATACGACGTGGAACACAAGCCGCAGCTTGGAAGGAACGCCTCCGGGGCGTTGGAGTTGACCGCCGTGGATCATGTCCTGGGCAGGCCGGTGACGGTGGAGCCGGATTTCGTGGTGCTGGCCGCAGCCATCGAGCCGTACGACAACCACGAGATGGCCCAGCTGTACAAGGTACCCCTTAACGACGACGGCTTCTTCCTGGAAGCTCACATGAAACTGCGGCCGGTGGATTTCGCCACCGACGGCGTGTTTCTGGCCGGGCTGGCCCACTACCCCAAGCCGCTGGATGAGAGTATCGCCCAGGCCAAGGCATCGGCGGCCCGGGCGGTGACCGTCCTGTCCTCCCGGACGCTCCAGGTGGGTGGGAAGGTGGCGTATGCGGACCCCAAGAAGTGCACGGGATGCGGCGTGTGCGAACTCGTCTGCGCATACAAGGCCATCAGCCTCAAGCCCGACACCCTGACATCGGAGGTCAACGAGGCGCTGTGCAAGGGATGCGGGACCTGCGCCTCCTCGTGTCGTTCGAGCGCCATTTCTCTGAAGGGGTTCAACGACTCCCAGATCTTCTCCATGATCGACGCGCTGAGCGCGTGATCCCGGGCCTCGTGGGGAGGTGATCTGCCGCGTGTGGAGCGAAACGGGCGCGCGGAAACCGGGAAGTGTGGGGCGCGATCCGGGCGGGGGATCCCGCGCGGGCCCTTGCATTGGGGATTGAATTCTTTGACTCGGGGGTCTTTGACCCCGTTTTCTGGAGGCGCCATGGAGCAGGCAGCAGCGCGCGGGACGTGGGAACCCAAGATCCTGGCATTCCTGTGCAACTGGTGCAGTTACGCGGGGGCGGATCTGGCCGGGGTGAGCCGGATGCAGTACCCGCCCAACATCCGGGTCATCCGGATCCCCTGTTCGGGCCGTATGAACCCGGCGTTCATCTCGGCCGCTTTGCGCAACGGCATCGACGGCGTCCTGGTGTCGGGCTGCCACCCGGGAGATTGTCACTACTTGAGCGGCAACTTCTTCGCCCGTCGCAAGTTCACGACCTTCAAGAGCCTGCTGGAATACCTGGGAATCGAGGAAGGGCGGGTGCATTTCTCCTGGGTCTCGGCTGCTGAGGGGGAGAAGTTCTCCCAGGTGGTGCGGCAGGTGACCGACGCGGTCAAGGCCCTGGGCCCGGCCAAACACTACGTTCGAGAGACTGTCGAGGTGTGCTAGATGGAGAGAATCGCGGAGCAGATCCGAACCGAGGCGGTGCGATTGCTGGAGAAGGGCGAGGTGGATCTGGTCGTGGGCTTCCGAAGGGGGACCATCCCCATGTCCAGCCGTCCCTGGTTGGCCAGAAGCCCGGAAGCGGCCAAGGAATTGCACTGGGACGGGTTCTGCAACCTGAACCTGGTGAACTACGTGACCAAGCGCAAGGGGCGCGTGGCCGTGGTGGCCAAGGGCTGCGACGCCCGCTCCCTGGTGGGCCATTTCAAGGAACACCAGATCGGGCGCGAGCAGGTTGTGGTCCTGGGCGTTCCATGCCCGGGGATGCTGGATCGCCGCACGCTCATGGCGAGGGCGGGAGGGGCGGAGATCCTGGAGGCCGTGGAGGAGAGCGGATCGGTCCGGATCCGCGGGCGGGGGCTGGACCTCGCGGTGCCGCGCCAGGAGGTCTTGCAGCAGTGCTGCGCCATCTGCGCCCATCGAAACCCCGTGATCTGGGACACCCTCCTGGGAGCGGAGGTGGCCGAGCAGAAGGCGGATCGCTATGCGGACGTCAGGGCCGTGGAGGCCAAACCGTCGGCTGAGCGATGGGCCTACTTTCGGGAGATTCTGGCCCCCTGCATACGCTGCTATGCCTGCCGCAATGCGTGTCCCCATTGCTACTGTCAGGAGTGCTTCGTGGACTTCTCGCGGCCCCAGTGGGTGGGCAAATCCCAGGACCCGGACGATGTCTTCACCTTCCATCTGTTCCGGGCGTTTCACATGGCCGGCCGTTGCACGGACTGCGGCTCCTGCGAGCGGGCGTGTCCCATGGGGATTCCCGTGCGCATGCTCACCAAGAAGCTGGAGAAGGAGGTCACGGAGCGTTGGGGGTACGAGGTGGGGATGGATCTGCAGACTCCCCCCCCCCTGGCCGTCTACGAACCCGACGACCCGCAGGATTTCATCAAGTGAACGCGGAGCAGGGGGCACGAGTCGGGAGGCCGATGGCGGCGTGACAGACGGGTCTGGAGATCCCGAGCGAAGGCCCCGAGTGGCCCTTTCGGCCCATGGCTTCCGGATACTGCGGCTTCCGACGATTGCGAGGTGACAACGGCATGAGCGCGAGCAGATTGGACAAGGGCGAGGTCCCCAGGTTCGTGGAGGCCCTGAAGCAGAAAGGGTACGGCATTTGGGCACCCGCCAGGGTGGGTGAGGCATGGGAATTCCGTCCCATCAAGGGAGAGGCACCCTTCCCCCCCGACTACCTCAACGCCAGGCTCTCCCCCAAGTTCGCGGCGTTCCCCCAATCGGAAGCCATGTTCCGATTCAGCACGGATCGCGGGCGGCAGGACGCTTTCATCCTCAAGGAAGTCCCCGATCCGGAGGCCCCGGTGCTCCTGCTGGGGATCAGGCCATGCGATGCCAGATCCTTCCTGTTGCTGGACAAGGTGTTTCTGGTCCAGGGGGCGCAGAGGGATTCGTTCTACCTTCGGCGTCGGGAGAAGATGCTCCTGGTGGGGCTCGGATGCCAGGCGCCGTGCGCATCCTGTTTCTGTCACTGGACAGGCGGTGGGCCCTTCTCCACGGAGGGGTTGGATCTGCTCATGACGGATGTGGGAGAGGCGTACCTCGTGGCGCCCACCTCGGACAGAGGGCAGACCCTGCTGGCCGAGGTGGGCCTCTCGGCAGCGAGCCTCCAGGAGGTGGAAAAGGGAGAGCAGCTGGCCAGGGACGCCCTGGCTGCCATGGGGACCCCGAGGGACCCCCGCCGGATCCAGAAACGGCCTCTCATGGAGCTGTTCGCGGACCCTTACTGGGAAACGGCCCATGAGACCTGCATCAAGTGCGGGACGTGCACGTACCTGTGCCCCACGTGCAGCTGCTTCGATATCCAGGACGAGGTCCACGGGCCTTGCGGGGTGCGCGGGCGCAACTGGGACACCTGCATGTTCTCCCTGACCACCCTCCATGCCTCGGGGCACAACCCGAGGCCCACCGGAAAGGAGCGCTTCCGCCAGCGCTTCATGCACAAGCTCAAGTACTTCCAGGATGATTTCGATTCGGTCATGTGCGTGGGATGCGGCCGGTGCATCCAGTACTGTCCGGTGAACATCGACATCCGGGAGATCATCCAGGCATTGGGCGCCTGAGCCCTTGGGAGAGAGAAAGATGGCCGGGAGAAACCCGTATCTGCCTTATCCGGTGAAGATCGATGAGGTCACGGTTGAGACCGATGACCGCAACCTCAAGAGCTTTCGCCTGGTCTTCCTCGACCCGGAGGACGAAAAGGCCTTCCAGTACACCCCCGGCCAGTTCGCCGAGCTCTCGGTGGCGGGCAAGGGGGAAATCCCCATCGGGATCGCCTCATCGCCCACGGAGAAGGGGCATCTCCTGTTCACCGTGAACAAGGCCGGTGTGGTCACCATGGCGCTTCACAACATGGCGGCGGGGGAGGTCATGGGGGTGCGCGGGCCCATGGGGAAGGGCTTCCCCCTGGACAGGTTCGAGGGCAAGAACGTGGTCGTGGTCGGTGGGGGATTCGCCTTCACCACCCTGCGCTCCACCATCCAGTACATGCTCGACGGGGAGAACCGGGGGCGCTTCGGGGAGATCACGGTCATATACGGGGCTCGCCGTCCAGGGCTCCTGCTCTACAAGGATACCCTCAAGTCCTGGGAGGCCCGGGACGATATCCAGACCCACTTCACGGTGGACGCCGGCGAGGACGGCTGGAGTGGCCGCGTGGGCTTCGTCCCCGCCGTGACCGAGCAGGTGGCTCCCAACGCCAAGGACGCCTATGCCATCGTCTGCGGCCCGCCCATCATGATCAAGTTCACCATGCCGGTGCTCACCAAGCTCGGATTCACCCCCGAGCAGGTCATCATGTCCCTGGAGAATCGCATGAAATGCGGCATCGGCATCTGCGGCAAGTGCAACACCGGCCCCAAGTACGTGTGCAAGGACGGGCCGGTTTTCACCCTGGCGGAGCTGAACCAGATACCCACGGAGTACTGAGGCTGGAGGTGGGTGGAGGAGGGAGTCATGGCGGGCATTTTCAATGTCAGCGAAGTTGTGGGCATGGCGGTGGAGATCGAGAAACGGGGGGAAGCGTTCTATCTCGAGATGGCCGAGCGGGCGAAGGATCGGAAGGTTCGAGAGACCCTGGCCTTCCTGGCGGGGGAGGAGGCCAAACACCGGAGGGTGTTCGGACAGATTCTCTCCACCTTGGGACCGCCGGGATTGCCTGCGGGCAGCAGTGAGTCCGAATACTGGGAGTATGTGAACGACCTCATTGACTCCCATTTTCTATTCGACAGCGAGGCGAGCCGCAGGGCGCTGGCTGCGGCGGCAACCGATCAGGAGGCCGTCCACCTGGCCATGGGATTCGAGAAAGAGTCGATCCTGTTCTTCCTGGAGATGAAGGGTCTGGTGCCGGCCGAGCATGCGCGGGCCGTGGACGCATGCCTGCAGGAGGAGCGAAGACACCTTCGCAAGCTGGCCGCGGTGATGCGAGAGGGACGGTGAGCAGCGGCCCGACAAGGGCGGAAGCGGCCCGGGAATCCCCGGGCTTCTTTGTTTGGTGGGCCGGCCGCCAACGGGCGACTCGGGCTTCCGGTCGTCCCCCTTCCGGCTGAGGATGCGCGGCCCTGGGCGGTGGAGCACACAAGATGAGAGAACTGGTGCATGGACGGGACATCGGAATTCGGACGTACGATCTGGGCGGGGGGCGGATCCTGGTGGAGGGCAGGCTCCTCGACCAGCGCCATCGCCCGCGCTCCGGAGAGAGCTTCGAGGGCGCCTTCCTGGTCCACGACATGGTGGCCCGTTTGACGGTGCGGGGGCCCGATATGGTCGTGGAGGCCGTGGAGGCGCAGATGCCCCATCATCCCCGGCAAGGGTGCACGGAAGTCCTTCCGTGGATGCAGAAGCTGGTGGGCGTGCGGATTGTGAGCGGGTTTACCCAGCAGGTCAAGGATCTGGTGGGAAACAGCAAGGGCTGCGCCCACCTGACGAGCCTCCTGCTGACTCTGGGCCCTGCAGCGGTGCAGGGGTTCTGGGCGGCGTACGGCGTCAGCGGGGAGGAGGTCCGGGCGGAGGACCCCCGCGTGGGGATGGTCGTCAACACTTGTTACCTCTGGCGGGAGGACGGCCCGATCATGCGGGAGTTGCAAGGGACGGGGCGGGGCGGAGGCTGATCCGGGGCCTCGCCTGCCCGGGCTGAGCGTTGCGGAGACCGACCATGGCCAGGATCCTCGTGGTGGACGATGAGGAGACCATCCGCCGGGCCCTGGAGAAGCGGCTCGTGAAGCTGGGCCACGAGGCGGTGGCGGCGTGCGACGGCGTCGATGCCTGGAGCCGGCTGGCGCGGGAGCAGTTCGACCTGCTCATCACGGACTACAAGATGCCGCGCATGGACGGCATGGCCCTCCTGGCCAGGATTCGCGAGGGAGGGATCTCCTTACCCGTGATTGTGATCACGGGAACCTCCACCGAGAACCCCCGAATGTTCCTGGAGCATGGGGCCGTCGCCTATCTCCTCAAACCCATCGCCCGGGAAGAGCTGGAGGCGGCCCTGGCTCGGGCGCTTGCCGGCTCGCCCGGCTTTTGACCTCACAACAGGGAGTCCACCGGGGCGCAGTCCATCCCGCAGGCCTGGGCCACGCCGAAGCAGGTCACCCGGCCGTCCACCACGTTGACCCCGCTGCGGACCTCCGGGTTTTCCACGGCGGCCCGCCGCCAGCCCTTTCCGGCGATCTCCAGGATATAGGGGAGGGTGGCGTTGGTAAGGGCCAGGGTGGATGTTCGAGGGACCGCCCCGGCCATATTGCCCACAGCGTAGTGGACCACGCCGTCCACCGAGTAAGTGGGCTGGGCGTGGGTGGTCTCGCGCGACGTCTCGAAGCATCCCCCCTGGTCGATGGATACATCCACCAAGACCGCCCCGCGCTTCATGGTGGCCACCATGGCGCGGGTGACGAGGACGGGCGTCCGGCTTCCCGGCACCAGGGGAGCCCCGATGACCAGGTCGGCCCGTGTGACGAGGTCCCGGACGGTCGCGGGGTTGGACATGAGGGCGAAGCAGTTGCGGGGCATGACCTCGGAGAGACGGCGGAGGCGATCCAGATGGGTGTCCAGGATGTAGACCCGGGCCCCGAGGCCGCACGCGGTCCTGGCTGCGTGGGTGCCCACTGTCCCACCCCCCAGGACGAGCACCAGGCCGGGGTCCACGCCGGGCACGCCGCCGAGCAGGACGCCGTGCCCACCTTGGGCCATCTCCAAATACTTGGCCCCCTCCTGGACGGCCATGCGGCCCGCCACCTCGCTGGTGGGCGTCAGGAGAGGCAGGGCCCCGTTGGCCTTCTGGATGGTCTCGTACGCGATGGCCACAGTCCCCCTGCGGATGAAGGCCTGGGCCAGCTCCCGGGAGGCGGCCAGGTGGAGGTACGCCAGATAGATCTGGGCGGGCTGTAGGAGGTCGTACTCGAAGGGCTCCGGGCCCCGGACCCGAACGATCATCTGGCTCCGGGCAAAGAGCTCCTGGACGCTGTGGACGAACCGCGCCCCGGCTTCCTCGTACGACGCGTCCTTGAAACCGCTCGCTTGCCCCGCCCCTGGTTCCATGATCACCACGTGCCCGGCCTGCCGCAGCATCTCCGCCCCAGCGGGGGTCACCGAGACGCGGTTCTCCCCCGGCTTGGTCTCCTTGGGGATCCCGACGACCATGGCCCATCCCTCCTGCCCGCCCGGCGCGTCGCGAGACGAGCGCTAGAGCATCCCCTCCACCGACACACAATCCATGCCGAAGGCGTCGGCCACCCCCCGGTACGTGATCTCCCCTGCCACCACATTGGCCCCCAGGCGGATCTCCGGGTTCTCCCGCATGGCCCTTCGCCACCCCTTGTCCGCGATCTGCAGGGCGTAGGGCAAGGTGGCGTTGGTCAAAGCCAGGGTGGAGGTGCGCGGCACGGCCCCCGGCATGTTGGCCACGCAGTAATGGACCACACCGTCCACCGTATAAGTGGGGTGGGAGTGGGTGGTGGGGCGGGACGTCTCGAAGCACCCTCCCTGATCGATGGCCACGTCCACGAGCACGCACCCGATCTTCATGCCCTTGAGCATCTCGCGGGTGACGAGCCTGGGGGCCTTGGCGCCCGGAATGAGCACGGCTCCCACGACCACGTCGGCCCGTGTGACGAGGTCTCGAATGGCAGCCGGGCTCGACATGAGCAGGAAGCAGTTGCTCGGCATGACATCGCTCAGGTACCGGAGCCGATCCAGGTTCATGTCCAGGACGTAGACCTTGGCGCCGAGGCCGCAGGCCATCTTGGCGGCATGGGTCCCCACCACGCCACCGCCGATGATGAGCACGGTGCCTGGGTCCACCCCTGGCACCCCGCCCAGGAGCACCCCGTGCCCCCCCTGGGCCATTTCCAGGTACTTCGCCCCCTGCTGCACGGCCATGCGGCCGGCCACCTCGCTCATGGGGGTGAGCAGGGGGAGGGTCCCGTCCGCCTTCTGAATGGTCTCATAGGCGATGTTCACGGACTTGCGCCGCATGAGCGCATGGGTGAGCTCCTCGGCTGCGGCCAGATGCAAGTACGTGAAGACGATCTGTCCTTCCTGGATGAGGTCGTATTCCGAGGGCAGCGGCTCCTTGACGTGCATCACCATCTCGGCGCGACTGAAGATCGCCCCGGGCGAGTCGAGGATCTCGGCCCCCGCCCGGACATAGGTCTCGTCGTCGAAGCCGCTGCCCAACCCCGCCCCCTTCTCCACCAGGAGCGTGTGTCCGTGCTGTCTCATCACCTCGACGCCCGCGGGGGTCATGGACACGCGATTCTCCTCCGCCTTGATCTCCTTGAGGACCCCTACGATCATCTCCCCCCTCCTTTTCCAGGCGATGGGGCACTGGGTGGACCTGGGCGGCGATGCAACCTCTGCACCGCCAGGCGGCCCCAAGACCGGCTTCGCCGGGCCGATTATACACCGTTGCGCCCGGGGCTGAAAGCGGAAGGGAGACAGGATGCGGGATTCTTGCGCACGGCGAGCGGCGGGCTTTGGGCCCGCCGCTCCGGGGGGGGGGGGGCCCACACGATGGGGCTTGCATAAGGAGGTGTTCACCGAGATATTCCGCGCCGCCGCGACTTACGTGTGGGGCAACGTGACCGTGAAGACCCCGTCCTTGTACAGGGCGTTGACGTGATCGATATCCACCTCCGCTGGAAGCTGAATGGCCCGGGAGAAGGCTCCATAACTGCACTCGATGCGGTGATAGCTCTCCCCCTCCTCTCGCCTCTCCTGTTTGCGTTCGCCCCGGATAGTCATGACGTTGCCCTGAATGGATATATCCAGATCCTTCGGTTCCATGCCGGGAACCTCCACGTGCACCACGACCTCTTTCGAGGTCTCGGATACATCCACGGAGGGTGCCCACTCACCCCTCCCAGCCGAGAGGCGGAACGGCCATTCATCGAAGAAGCGGTCGAACAAACTGTCCATCTCCCGGCGCAGACTGCTCAACCCTTTCCTTTCCCGCCAAGGCATCAGGTCAAACATCTTGTCGCCTCCTTTCGAAGAGCTTCCTGTGTGGTTGAAATTTGATATCATTGCCCTCTCTGCTTCAGAAGATGCGTTCGGCCTGTCGTTTGTCAAGAGGGGTTCCTCTGTTCGTCCGGGGTGACCGGCTGAAAAGGCCTGTCCCGATCGCCGCCCCTGGTCGCACATGGATCCGCGCTGGCGGGCGTTGCCACTGTCTGCTGGTTCACATGGGCATGGACAGCAGGGCCCCACAAGGTCCGCTGGAGGTTCTCCCGGAGCGCTCCCCCGCCCCCGCCTTCACAGCCCATTCCGTTGGCAGTCTGCGGGAATTCGGTATAATGAGGATGTGTGACGGCCGGACGCTGCGGGGGAGTTGGCCAAGCCCCTTGATCCAGCGCTGTCCGGCGATGGAGAAGGGCTCCGACTTCCTTCGCGGGACTCGAGGCGTCTTCTTCGGTGGGGGGTCCGTCGGGAGGTGGCCATGCCGGTGATCACCATTTCCAGGACATTGGGAAGCGGAGGGGGCGAGATCGGCAGGCTGCTGGCCAAACGGCTCAAGTACCGCTGTTTCGATCGAGAGGAATTCGCGCGGGCCGCCCGACAACACAAGTACCTGCGGGCCGAACTCGCCGTGCTGGACGAGAAGTCGGTGCCCCTGTTCGACACCCTCTTCCGGGATCGACCCAAGGAGTTCCTGGCCCTGTTGCACGAGACCATCTGCGATGTGGCGGACGCAGGGGATGCGGTGATCGTGGGGAGGGGCGGGCAGGCGATCCTTCGAGACCTCGGTTCGGCATTCCACGTGCGGGTGGACGCCCCTGTGGAGGCTCGCGTGGCGAGGCTCGAGGGGAAATGGGGCGTATCGGAGGCGGAAGCCCGGCGGCGAATCCGGGATGTGGACGCGGAGAGGGGACGCTTCGTGCGGCAGGCCTTCGGGGCGGACTGGGCCGACCCCCGGGAGTATCACCTCGTGATCAATACGGGCCGGGTGGACGTCCCCACGGCGGCCAAGATGATCCTCGCGGGTTTTCGGCAGGTGGACTGGAGGGAACGGACCGGAGAGGCCAAAGGGGTCCTGCAGCGCTTTCGATTGGCCAGGGCCATTCGGGGGAGTCTCATCCGACACCCCGAGATCACGTGCCCCACCTGCGTGGACGTGCGCGTGGATGCCCAGGGGACCGTCACCCTCGAGGGAAGACTCACGGAGCCGCGGGACAAGGCCCTCATCGAGAATGCGGCGCGAAAGGTCAAGGGTGTGGCCCGCGTGGTGAACAGGCTGAGACCATAGCCCCCGCGCCTCGGGCCCTGGCGGAAGGACCATGCAGAACAAGACGGAGGAGCGCAGGGTCGTCCTGGACGGGGTGGTCCTGCACCTGGCCCATGCCGACGACCTCCCCCTGGCTTGGGTGGGGCAGGAGGAGTGCTGGAAGCAGCTCATGGCGGCCTGGCTGGTGCTGGATCCCCATGACCTCCCCATGAACCCCCGCCTGGTGGGCAAGCCCGGGGTGGGCAAGACCACCCTGGCCTATGCCGCGGGAAGGGCGTTGGGGCGGGACGTGTACATCTTTCAGGCCACCATGGACACCCGGCCCGAGGATCTCCTCATCACCCCGGTCATTTCCCCTGAGGCCAAGATCCAGTATGCCGCCAGTGCCCTCGTGACGGCCATGATCAGGGGGGGGGTGTGCGTCCTGGACGAGGGGAACCGCATGAGCGAGAAGGCCTGGGCCTCGCTGGCGCCCCTGCTGGATCAGCGGCGGTACGTGGAGTCCATCGTGACCGGGCTCAAGGTCCCGGCCCACCCGGACTTCCGCTTCGTGGCCACCCTCAACGACGACTCCAGCACGTACGAGCTTCCCGAGTACATCCACTCCCGTCTTCAGCCCCAGATCCTGGTGGACTTCCCGGACCGGGAGGACGAGCTGCGGATCCTCCACGAGAACCTCCCCTTCGCCCCGGATGAGATCCTGGGGTACGTGGTGGACTTCCTGCAGAGGGCCCACGAGGCCGACGAGAAATACACGGTGCGAGACGGCATCAACGTGGCCCGCTACGCCCTCAAGCTGCACAGGGGGAGCAGGGGAGGCGCGGCGGGGGCTCTTCTCAGGGAGGGGCTTCGAATGGTTCTGGGGGAGGAGGCGCTCCCCTATCTGGAGGAATGAATCGGAGGGTCCAGGACTTCTGACATCCCGCCCATGAGCCCGCATTGGTTCTCCATTGAGGAAGGCCCCATCCACATCCTGCCCGTCCTCCACGAGCGCGTGGAGTTCGCCGACGGCGCCCGCCTCGCCCTGGAGGCCTTGCAGCCGGATTGCGTGGCCGTGGAGCTTCCGGCGTCCCTCGCCCCCCATGTGCTTCGAGCGGTCCAGCGGCTGCCCCGGGCCAGCGTCCTGGTTTACGAGTCATCCAGAGGCGTCCCCCTGTATTTGACGACGGTCCCGGGCGACCCCCTGATGGAAGGCGTGCGGTGGGCCCTGGAGCAGGCGGTGCCCGTTCATCTGGTCGACGTGGACTTGGATGCCCCCATGACCTGGCACGAGCGGATGCCGGACTCGTACGCGGCCCTCCTGCTGGGGCCTCAGACGTACTACGGGCAGGCCGTGGCGTCGGGGAGGTTTCGAGAGGCAGACCTCTCGGACCGCCACCGGGAGCGGGGCATGGCCTTTCGTCTGGCCCGGCTGGCCGAGCAGGGAGGCCGGGTCGCCTTCCTGTGCGGCATGGCCCACGCAGAGCGGATCCGGACGGACCTCCGGGGGCCCCTTACCGAGCCCATGGATCGCGTCGAACGCCGGGCGGTCCAGCTCTTCCACCTCCATCCCGACTCCCTGCAGGAGATCCTGTGGGACCCGCCCCTGATCCATGCGCTGTACGAGCTCAGGCGGCGCGGCCTTCCTCCGGAACCGTCCGCTCCTGCCCTGGACCTTCAAGGACGGGAGGCGGGGCCGTTGCGGATCCTGGACGGAGGGGCCGCCCAGATGCCCGATGAGGAGCGAGCCAGAGCGGAAGCGGCCTGCTGGTGCGCCAGGCGTTGTCATCGATGGGAGGCAGGGGATTCCTTCCAGGCCATGACCTTCGACGAACTCCTGCGCCATCCCGGCCCGCCGCCTCCAGCCAACGCCCACCTCCTGCCCATGGATCGGCAGCGGGCGCTCTGGCGATGGCTCCAGCGCGCGTGCGTTCTTCATGGCCACAAGACCGGGGATCGGATCCATCCGTGGCAGATACGCCGGCTCATGCGCTTCTCGCGCAACTACGCATTTTTGGAAGGGCGCCTCCTGCCGGATTTCTTTCAGTGGGTGGCCTCGGCCCGGGCGTGCGTGGACGAGGGCTTCGCCCACGAGGTCTGGGCCCTGGGCTGCACGTACCCGTGGCAGCGTGACACGGCCCAGGACCTCCCCACCACGCGGATTCGCGGTGAGGACATGTGGCTGGGCACGCGTCGGATGCGCATCCGCCCCCGGGTGCCGCGAAAGAGCAGGCCCGTCCGCTTTCCGGTGCGGCCCCGCAGGCGGGAGTCGCGGCCCGGCGAGTGGCTGGAGGCCTTCGACGGAGAGGCCCTCTGTTCTTACCCCCCCGAGGATGTGCTGGTGGAGCGCTTCGGCGGGTACCTTCGGGCCAAAGGGGTGCAGCTGCTCTGCGAGGAGCGAAGTCGGGTGGAACCCTTTGTGAGCTCGCTGCTCGACGGCATCGATTTGAGGGAGACCGTGAGGAACTGGCACGAGGGGCGGCTTTACGTGCGCGAGACGAGGCGCGTGCGGGGGGGCGTGGGGGCCGTGGTGGTCATCTTCGATCCCGACGAGGAGGGGAAGGGCTACCCGTACCGCATGACGTGGCACGGGGAGCACGCCCAGGAGTCGGACATGGCCTTTTACGCCACGCCCCTGGGAGACAAGATGGTGGGACCGGGCATCAGCCGGTGCGAGTATGGGGGGTTCGTGATGACATACCCGCCCCGGCGCATGGGGGACGTGTGGCGGGATCCGGCGTACCGCGTTGTTCGCAGCAAGCCCGAACTCCTCTTGGTGGCGGCCCTGGAGTACTCCCTGGAGCCCACCGTGGTCTACGTGGCCGCCCAGCCGCCCCGGTCCTGGTTTCACGCCCTGGCCGCCCGCATGGAGCGAAAGATCGTGTACCTGCCCATCGGCGCCTTTTCCTCGACCACCCTGAAGAGGATGAGGGCCTTCCATGTCCTGTCCGGATACGACAAGCGGGAGATCGCCGGGGAGTACATCCCCAAGGAATGATCCGTGAACCGGGGCCTTCCCCGATCCCTCAGGGCGGAGACAGGAGGTACGTGGCCCGGTTGTTGTCTTCCCTGGATTCTGCGACCGCGTTGTCGGGGTCCACGACGGCGATGAACTGACTTGGTGCCCCGGGAACCAGGGCCACGCCCCGAGCCGCGAAACTCCTTCTCAAACGGCGGCCGGGTTTGATGCCCTTGACCTTGAGCGGACCTTTCAGGATCATATCGGCCTCGTCCGGATAGAAGACGTGGACTGCGCAGTTCCGCGACCGTCGATTCCCCCGGTTGGTGACCTGCAAGACCCCTTTCACACTGTAGAGACCCTGCCCGTCCGGACCCGAGAGGCGCAGGTCCTGCCAGGCCACGATGAGGTCGGGGCCCAGCAACAGGGGGCCGGATTCCTCCGCCCGTCCCGCCCGGAGATACGACCCTCGCCCCGTCCGCCAGAGCACCCTCGCCTCGGACGTGCCCGGAAGATCGTAAGCCACCATTCCGCTGTGCGCCGTGTTGAGTATCACCTCCAACTCGCCGTCGCCGTCGATGTCATCCAACGTGGGGGCAGCCAGCGCCCCGTTCCAGTCCGCGCCCCCGAACGCCGGGGGGAGGTCGATCTCGTGCACGGGGTTTCCCAGGGAATCCAGCACGTGCAGTTTCCCCGTGGAGTGCGTCCCTTTCTGGACCCAGGAGGCGAAGATCACCTCGGCCTTCCCGTCGCCATCCAGGTCCGCGACGGCCGGCTCCGAGGCGAATCGGTAGAAGCCTTCCTGCGGATGATGCACGGAGTACGGCCAGTTGCCCTTCTCGGTCTGGTCCAGCCAGAAGCAGTGCATCTTCCCATCGTATGAGGCGAAGAGGATCTCCAGCTGCCCGTCCCCGTCCAGATCCACGCTCACCGGGTTGGGTTGGGCGTTTTCGATGAGGCTCCAGTCCTCGCTCAGAGGTTCTCCAGTGTCCGTGGGAACCGTGGTCCAGTCCAGGCCACCCGCCTGAAAGCGGCTCCGGTCGGCCCGGAACACGAAAGGGGTGTTGTACAGGTCCGTGTACGGGGCGGTGTGGCAGTCGTGGACGTTCCCCACCGCCACCACCTCCATCACGCCGTCGCCGTCCACGTCCACCACGTTGGCGGGCCCATGAGCGAAATTGGCCCGGGGGGTGAACTCCTCGTAGCATGGCCCCCATCCCCGGGTCTCGTACACGAGGTCAACGTACGCCGGGACTTCCCCCCAACGGTCCATGTCGTGTCCCGAATGGCCATGGTACATGGAGTGAGTGGGAAGATGGGAGCCGTCGGCTTTGTACGCGCAGATGGTGATGGTGTCGGAGGGCGCCACGATTTCCGGGAGGCCGTCTCCGTCGAGGTCTCCAAGGGCGATATTGGCGTTGTACACCCCCCAGGCCGAACCCTCTTCGCCTCCGGAAAGCCTGGGCCAGCCGCTTCGCACCGCCCCCGTGTGCTCCAAGACCCAGACATTGGTCTTGCTGCCGTCCGCCCGCCCCACAACGATTTCCAGGTCCCCGTTCCCGTCCAGGTCGCCAACGGATAGGCTCCGCATCTCTCGTCCGCTGGGGTTCTGCCAGGGCCAACCCTGCTCGAGATAACCGTCGGCGTTGTACACCGAGACCCATCCGCCGCCGTGGGCGGTCACGATCTCCCATTGACCATCATTGTCCACATCCGCAATGACGACGCCGGGCCAGGTGCGTCCCACATTGTCGGCGTTCGGATGGCTCCAATCATGCCCCGATGGTACCCGCCAGCGGAGCTGGCCTGACGCGCCATCCAGGACGACGATGGAGTACGCCGAGGCGATGATCTCTTTGCGGCCATCCCCATCCAGATCGGCCACGGCAGGGGAGGAGTACCATCCGGTCTCGCACCATGAGGGGTGGCAACCCCCGTGCTGCCATTTGAGAACGGGCGCCTGGATGGGGTCCGGGAGGCTGGCGGCGGGGACCACCGCCAACAGGACGCCTCCCACGCACGCCCCCAGGATGGGGGGGATGGCGGATCGCGGCCTTCTCATCGGTCACCTCTCGGGCGACGCATCCTCCCGTCCATCCACCCAACGAGGACAAGGAGGAGCCCAATGGTTCGTCCTCCGGGGGCGGGGGTGCGTCGAATGGACTGGGCCAAAAACGTCCACCGAACAACGGGGCTGTAACATCCCTTTCCCATGCCACAGGCCCAGCCGAGGCTCGCCCCATGCGGGCGAACTCGCGCATTGAGTCCAGCAATTCCCGTACCTGCATGGATCCTGCCTGGCGTTCGCCCGCGGTCCGGCCGACATCCGCCCCATTGACTTCCTGTTGCGTGGTGATGTACTCCTCCCGGTGGCGAGGTAAATCACCCAAGGGGAGGACCACGACGCCATGGTGTTTCGGCAGATCACGTACGAGGTGGAAGAGGGCATCGCCACGATCACGCTGAACCGGCCCGAGCGGCTCAACGCCTGGACCGTGGTCATGATGGACGAGCTCATCGAGGCCGTGGACCGGGCGGACCGGGACGACGAGGTGCGGGTGGTGATCGTGACCGGGGCGGGCCGGGCCTTCTGCGCAGGGGCGGACCTGGACCCGGCGAGCCTGGGGGGTCGTCTGAAGGATCTCCGGTCGGACGAGGTCCCCCGGGACACGGCCGGCCAGCTCGTCCTCAAGATCTATGAGTGCCGAAAGCCCGTGATCGCGGCCGTCAACGGTCCGGCCGTGGGCGTGGGGGTCACGATGACGCTCCCCATGGACATCCGCCTGGCCTCGGAGACGGCCAAGTTCGGCTTCGTCTTCAACCGCCGGGGCATGGTGCCCGAGGGATGCTCGACGTGGTTTCTGGCACGCCTGGTGGGGACCGGCCGGGCGGCCGAATGGCTCCTGACGGGGCGGATCTTCCCTGCCGAGGAGGCATTGGGGGGGGGGTTGGTGAGCCGGGTCCTGCCGCAGGAGGAACTGCTTCCCGCCGCGCGCGTGGTGGCGGGGGAGATCGCCCGGAACACCTCGGCCATCTCCACGGCCCTGGCCAGGCAAATGTTCTGGCGCATGCTGGGGGCCGACCATCCCATGGAGGCTCACAAGGTCGAATCCCGATGCCTCCACTACATGTTCCAGTCCCCGGACCTGCGGGAGGGGGTCACTGCGTTCCTCCAAAAGCGGCCACCAGAGTTTCCCATGCGGCCCGGCCGGGATATGCCTCCCTTTTACCCCTGGTGGAAGGAACGGCCGTTCGGGGAGCCGTGAGGGCGAGACCCGAAGAGCCCAGCAGATCCTGAGGTCGTGCGAGGGATCGGGCCGGACGGCCCCGGGGGCACCCGTCACCTACTGACCCGACTTGCAGGCCCTCTGGTCCGCCCGGCCACGAGGCGGACCTTCCGAGGGGCGGCGAGCCAGATGGCGATGCAGGCCACCCCGTACCAGGCGATGGCCAGGAGAAAGGCCGCCTGGTATTCCTGAGTCAGCTCGAAGATCCAACCCCCCAGCCACGGTCCGATGGCCCCTCCCACGGCGAAGCTAAGCCACACGAAGCCGATGGTAGTCCCCACGCGGGGTCCCTGGAAGATGTCCGTGATGGCCGCGGTGATGGCCGGAGCCGTGAGTCCGGCCCCGAAGCCGAAGGCGAGGGAGTAGTAGTACAGCATCCAGGGTTGCGACGCGTCCTTGATGAGGGTCAGGACCAGGATCCCCGAGCTCCCGATCACGGCCCCGATGGTCAACGTCCACTCCCTGCCGATGCGATCCGAGACGAACCCCGACAGAGAGCCCGCGAGGTACGCCGCTCCGTACAGGGAGATCACGGAGGAGGCATAGAGCTTGGCATACCCCACGTCGGCGGCGAAAGCCACGTGATGGGCCACCATGATGTGCTGCATGATCCCCCACATGGAGAACGTGGAGAGACAGACCAGCCAGAAGCGGCGGGTCCTCATGGCCCTGGAAAGGGTCCATTCCACGGCGGCCCAGTCCGGATCCACCACTGTCAATCGGGGGGCTTCGCCGCCCACGGGCCCTCCCCGATCATGGAGGAGGCCGTCCCGGCTCAGGCCCTTGTCCTCGGGCCGATACCGCACGACGAGGAGAAAGAGCGGGATCAACAGGATGGCGACGGCCAAGGCCGCTGCGACGAAGGCGTGCCGCCATCCGCCCCGCTCGATGAGCGCGGCCAGAATCGGGTACCAGATGAAGGCCCCTCCAGAGCCCAGATAGAGCAGCGAGAAGGCCCATCCGCGCTTGGCCTCGAACCAGTTCCTGAGCACGGTGACGAACGGGACCGAGCCCACGAGGCACAGCCCGGTGCCGCACAGGAGTCCGAAGCCCAGGTAGAAGTGCCACGGCTCACTGCCGCGGCTCGACCCGGCGAGCCCCAGGGAGAGGAGCACGGTCCCGGCGACCATTGTTTTTCGGGGGCCCAGGCCCTCCACCAGCCGCCCTGCCACCGGGGCGACCAGGCCGTATGCGATCATGTGGACGGTCAGCATGGCCGCGGTCGTATCTCGGGGCCATCGGAACTCCTCCAGAATGTAGGGGAAGATCACGGCAAAAGAATAGCGCGCGCCGTAGCCCACCGCGTAGGAGACGATTCCCACGGCCACGATGAGCCATCCGTGGAAGATGGCGGGGCGTGTGATCCACATGGCGCCTGGATTCTACTGCCCCGGCAGACCACCGTCAACGCGTCAAGAGCCGGTTCCGCGGCTTCACTGGAGCGGCTTCGCCGCATATGGTGGCCGGGGGCAGGCGGAAGGCCGGTCCCGTGGGCCCTTTGCCCGCCAGGGGTATCTTTCCCCAGAGACCGCCGGTGTCTCCGGAGATAATTCGGGACGGGGAGGCGGAGTGGGAGTTAAAACCAGGGCGGGATGCCTCGGGAGCCATGAGCCGCGGCGGCTGCGGGCCTCGGTGGCCTGAATCCGGACGACTTGGAACTGGCCGGCACCCAGCAAACGGAGATCCGGGTTCCGGGCTTCAAGCGTCGTGCAGTCGGGCCATGGCGGCCCCCCGTCACCCATCCGGAAAGGATGATGGGCGTCGAAAAAGATGTTGACAGAAGAATAGTCAAATGGTATGACCAAACAAATCCTCCCCGGGAAGCAGCCGTGCCCAAGGCCTTGCCATTCAAACCCCTCCGGAAGCGGCGCCTCTATGAAGAGGTCGCAGAGCAGATCAAGCAGTCCATCTTCAGCGGGAAGCTCAGGCCCGGGGACCGCCTGCCTTGCGAACGGGAGCTGTGCAGCCTCTTTCAGGTGGGGCGCCCTACGGTGCGCGAGGCCCTGCGCACCCTGGCCATGATGGGGCTCGTCGAGGTGCGAAGCGGCGCCAAGGGTTCCGTGGTCAGGGAGGGGGATATCGGGCGGTACATGGGGAGTCTGCGGGAGCAGCTCTCCTGGCTCATTCAGGTGGACCGGGGGACGCTCAAGGATCTCTGGGAGGTGAGGCAGTACATCGAGGCCGGCATCGCCCACTCTGTGGCCGGCAACGCCACCGCCAAGGACCTCAGCCGCCTGGACGATCTCATCCGCAAGATGGAGGGTGCCTCGGGAGACCTCAAGGCCTATTTCCAACTGGCCGTGGCCTTCCACAGGGAATTGGCCTTGTCCACCGGAAACCGGATCTTCTGCCTCGTGTGGGACCTTGTCAACGACCTGCTGTTGAGAGGATACCTGCCGCACCTCGAAGAGATCTTTCCCGCTGGCCCGGCGCGGCTCCTGGAGGGGAACAGGGTCCTGCTGGAAGCCATCAAGTCCGGAGAGCCCGAGCGCATCGCGAGGGCGGTCCGGCTCCACACCGAGGCGGAGGACGTCTTCACCTTGAACGCCCAGGGCCCGGCCCACGGGGCCGGGCAGACCCGAACAAGGAGCGCGGGATGAAAGGCAACGACTACCTCGACCAGTACCGGGCAAGAACGCCCAATTCCAGGAAGCTGTTCGAGCGGGCCGTCAAGGTCATGCCGGGGGGTGTCAGCCATCGCTACCGGTACATGGCCCCCTATCCGTTCTTCATGAAGGACGGGAAGGGGGCCCGGATCTGGGACGTGGATGGAAACGAGTACATCGATCTGTGGATGGGCCATTACGCCCTCATCTTCGGCCACCAGTCGCAGATCTTCAAGGAGGCCATGGCCGAGGTGGCGGGGTTGGGGACGCACTGGGGGATCCTCCACGAACACGAGGTGCGCTTTGCCGAGGCGATCCAGGAGACGCTGCCCTGCGCCGAGAAGCTGATCTTCGGCGTGTCGGGGACCGAGGCCACCATGTACGCGGTGCGCATGGCCCGGGCGTTCACCGGCCGCAGCACCATCCTAAAGATGCAGGGGGGGTGGCACGGGGCCAACAGCGAGCTGCTTTGGGCCGTTAGAAGCCCCTACGACATCCCGGAGACCCGGGGGCTGGCCCCCGGCCTGGGACGGTACACGCGCGCCATGGAGCTGAACGACACGGAGGCCGCCCTCCGGATCATCCATGAGGTCAAGGAGGATCTGGCGGGGGTCATCATCGAGCCGGTCATGGGCGGCGCAGGCTTTCTTCCGGCCGAGCCCGGCTTCTTGGAGATGCTCCGGGAGGAAACGCGCCGCCTGGGGGCGCTGCTCATCCTCGACGAGGTCATCACGGGGTACCGCCTGGCCCTGGGCGGGGCCCAGCAGTACTTTGGCATCAAACCCGATCTGGCCACCATCGGCAAGGTGGCGGGCGGGGGCGGGAACCTGGGCGTGGTCGCGGGGAGGGCGGACATCCTGAATCAATGCGACGCCACCGCCGCGCGGGAGAAGGGGACCGGGGTCCTGGTGGGCGGGGGGACGTTTTCGTGCTCGCCCCTCACCATGCTCCTGGGGAGCAAGACCCTGGCCTACCTCAAGACCCATTCCACGGACGTCTACGGGTCCATCGCCCGCAGGGGGGAGAAACTCCGCCAGGGCGTGGTGGAGGCCCTGGGCAAGCATGGGATCAACGCCAAGGCCACGGGCATCGAGTCCCTCTTCGGGCTCTATTTCCCCTACGATCCCGCACTGACCGTGAGGAGCCCCGCCCAGATGTCCAAGATGACGGATGAGCAGAAGGTGAACCTGGAGTTCCGCATCCGGATGCTCAACCACGGGGTCTTCGTCATTCACGGAGGCGGCGCGGTGTCCACGGCCCACACGGACAAGGACATCGAACAGATCATCGCGGCCGCCGAGGAGGTGGCCAGGGAGATGGCGGATCAATAGGTGTCCGTGGCCAATGGGCCGTTGTCCGTCGGCCTTTGTGCGACGGGCGACCAACGGCTGACGACCGTATTCGATGGCAATGAGCGCGAGCGACAGCGGCGCTTCCAGAGGCAACCGACCCCAACTGATGGGAAGGGAGCGGTGTCATGTCCCACGAGTTCGACCTGGTGATCCGCAACGGACGAGTCGTTGACGGCACGGGTAACCCGTACTACAAGGCGGATGTGGGGATCCGGGAGGGAAAGATCAGACACATCGCCAATGGGATCGACCCCAGCAGCGCGCGGCGGGTGATCGATGCCCAGGACCGGGTGGTTTGTCCCGGTTTCTTCGACACGCATACCCACGACGACATCTATCTCCTCGTCTGTCCCACGTGCGACGACAAGGTCCTTCAGGGGGTGACCACGGATGTCATCGGCAACTGCGGGCACTCGCCGGCGCCCATCGCCGATGAATACCGTCGGGAGATCGCCGAGTCGCTCAAGGTCATGAGCGGGCATGGCGTGGGCGAAAAGGATCTGAACTTCCGTTCGTTCGGGGATTATCTTGCCAAGTTGGAGGGGCTCCGGCCGGGGATCAACGTGATCCCACTGGTGGGACACGCAACGACGCGCATGTGCGCCATGGGGATGGACCATCGGGCGCCCTCGGCGGCGGAACTGGATCAGATGAAGTCTCTTGTGGCCGGCGCCATGGCGGACGGGGCCTTCGGTCTGTCCACCGGCCTCATCTACGCCCCGGGCAACTATGCCGAGACCCAGGAGGTCATCGAGTTGGCCAAGGCCGTGGCTCCCTCGGGGGGGATCTACGCCACCCACATGCGCAGCGAGGGGGACCACGAGATGGAGGCCATCGCCGAGGCGATCCGCATCGGCGAGTCGGCAGGCGTGCCCGTGCACATCGCCCACCACAAGATCGCGGGCAAAGGAAACTGGGGAAGGAGCACCGAGACCCTTGGCCTCATGGAAGAGGCGCGGTCCCGGGGCGTGGAGGTGACCTGCGACCAGTATCCGTACCGAGCGGGGAGCACCTCCCTGGCAGCGGTTCTTCCCCCCAGGGTCCTGGCCGGTGGCCCGGAGGCATTCATCCCCAGACTCAAGGACCGGGCCTATCGGGCACAGATCGTCCGGACGGTGGAGGAAGGGGAAGAGACCGGATGGGAGAATCTCATCAAGGGCGCGGGCTTCGAGGGGCTCATGATCTCGGTTTCCACGCGGCGGGATTACGTGGGAAAGACCGTGGCCGACATAGCCAGGATGGAGAAGAAGAACCCCTACGATGTGATCTTCGACATCGTGGTGGAGGAGGGCAGAGGCGCCGTCGTGATCCTCTTCATGATGGACGAGGATGACGTGCGGCGCATCATGCGCAATCCGTGGACCATGATCGGGAGCGACGGCATCCCCGGCTTCGGCGTGAACAAGGTCCACCCCCGCATGACGGGGACTTTCCCCAGGGTCCTGGGAAAGTACGTGCGCGAGGAGGGGGTCCTGACCCTGGAGGACGCCGTTCGCAAAATGACCTCGCTCCCCGCCCAGACCTTCGGGGTCTGCGGCAAGGGGATCCTGAAGGAAGGGTTCGACGCGGATTTGGTGGTCTTCGATCCCCGGAGCGTGAAAGACCGCTCCACGTACGAGGAACCCAACCAGGGGCCCGTGGGGATCGATTGTGTCCTGGTCAACGGCGAGATCGCCGCGGAGCATGGCAGGATCACCGGTGCCAGATCCGGGCGCGTCCTGCGGCGAAGATGGGCGGTGTGACGTGTTCGATCTTCTGATCAAAGACGGATGGGTGGTGGACGGCTCCGGGGCCGCCGGGTTCCGGGCGGACGTGGCCGTCGCGGGGGGGCGCATCGCCCGGGTGGGCACCCTGGGGGGCGCGGAGGCAGCCACGGTCCTGGAGGCCCAGGGCCTGGCCGTGACCCCCGGCTTCATAGACATGCACTCCCACGCGGACTTCTCCCTTCCGGTCTGCCCCACGGCCGACAGCCTGGTGCACCAGGGGATCACGACCCTGGTGGTGGGCCAGTGCGGGTTCTCCCCGGCGCCGCTCATGGCGGGTACTCGGGCCCAGGTGACGCGGCAGATGGACGCCTCCATGGGGCGGTCCGGCAGGCCCCTGCCGTGGGAGAAATGGTCCGGTTTCGGGGAATACCTGGGGTACCTCTCCCGACTGGGCACCTCCCCCAACGTGGCGGCCCTGCTGGGGCAGGCCACGTTGCGGGCCGCCGTCATGGGGTTCGGCCCGGAGCCGGCAGATGCGGAGCAGATCGGCCGGATGCAGGCGGTTGCGGCCCAGGCCATGGAGGAGGGGGCCTTCGGACTGAGCACGGGCCTGATATACCCGCCGGGCTCGTTCACGAGCACCGATGAGATCGCCACAGTAGCCAGGTCCGTGGGAGATCGGGGGGGGATCTATTTCAGCCACATCCGGGGGGAGGCCGATACGCTGCTGGACGCCCTTGGAGAAGCCGTCCGCATCGGCCGGGAATCGGGGGCGGCCGTCCAGATCAGCCACTTCAAGGTGGCGGGGCGCCGGAACTGGGAGACCTTGGATCGCGCCCTGGGGCTCATCGACCAGGCTCGGGCCGAGGGGCTGGACGTCACCGCAGACCTGTACCCCTACATGGCTGGGAGCACGACCCTGTCCGCGCTGCTTCCGCCGTGGGCTCACGCAGGGGGGCGGGAGGCCGTCCTGGAGCGGCTGGCGGATGGGCAGGAGCGGGGGCGCATGGCCGCCTCCATGCGGACCGAGGGGTTCTTCAAGGAGGCCGAGTGGGACAAGGTGCTCATCGCCCTGGCGCCCGGAAAGCCCGAATACCAGGGGCGGTACGTTGCCGAGCTGGCGAACGATGCGGGGAAATCGCCTCATGACTGGATCTTCGATGCCCTCTTGGAGACGGGCCTACGAGCCACCATGATCACCTTCATGATGTCCGAGGAGAACCGCAAGCGGGAGATCCGCCATCCGGCCATGATGATTGGCACCGACGGCATGGGGTACGCCTCCTCGGGCCCCATGTCCGGGGGACTGCCCCACCCCCGAAACTACGGGACGTTCCCCAGGGTACTGGCCCATTATGTGCGGGAGGAGGGAGTCCTGTCCCTGGAGGAGGCGATCTGGAAGATGACGGGCTTCCCCGCGCGCAAGCTCGGCCTGGGGGATCGGGGGCTGGTGAAAGAAGGGTTCTGGGCGGACCTCACCCTCTTCGACCCCCGCACCGTGGCCGACAAGGCCACGTATGCCGCCCCGCACCAGTACCCCCAGGGGCTTCCCCATGTGCTGGTCCGGGGGGAGTTCGTGGTGCGGGACGGGGCCCACACAAGGGCCACCCCCGGGGCGGTCCTCAAGCGATGACGCCCATGGCCATGGGCGCGCCGGGCCCGAGGGGACCCTGGAGATCGTGAAAAGGGGTGCCGCTTGATCTGGATCCTTCTCACAGCCCTGGCCCTGCTGCTGGCCTCGGGGGCGGCCCTGGCGTACGTGGTGGGTGCCGTGGGAAACATCGGCTTCATCCTCAGCGGCAACGCGAGGTACCTGGCCGTCCTGCCCCAGCGCATCTTCAGCCAGATCGACGTCTTCTCCCTCATGGCCATGCCGCTGTTCATCCTGACCGGGGAGCTCATGAACCGATCGGGGTGCACCCGGGCCCTGGTGGACTTCTCCATGAGCCTGGTGGGGCGGTTCAAGGGGGGGCTGGGGCACGTGAATATCCTGGCCAGCGTCTTCTTCGCCGGGATCTCGGGCTCGGCCGTGGCCGATGCCGCTGCGCTGGGCACCACCCTCATCCCGGCCATGCGGGAGAAGGGCTATACCAATACGTACGCCGGCGCGGTGACGGCGGCCTCCTCCATCATCGGTCCCATCATCCCGCCCAGCATCATCATGATCTTCTACGGCTCCTTCATGCAGGCCTCCGTTGGGGGGCTTTTCGCCGGCGGCATCATCCCGGGGCTCCTGCTGGGCGGGTGCCTCCTGCTGGGCAACGCCTTCTTCGCCCACCGGCACAACCATCCGGGCGGGAAGGGTGAGCCCGTCCCCAGGCTCGTCCCCGCATTCCTCCGGGCCTCCCCGGCACTCATCCTCCCGCTCATCATCCTCGGGGGGATCGTTTTCGGCGTGGTCACCCCCACCGAGGCAGGTGCACTGGCCGCGATCATGGCGGGGATGCTGGGGCTCATCTACGAGGGGATGGACCGCCGAAAGATCTGGGAGAGCTTCCGGGACACGGCCATCCTTACCGGGTCCATATTCATGGTCCTGACGGCGGCGGCGTGCGCGGGCTGGGTCGCCTCCCTGGAGCAGATCCCCCAGGGGGTGGGCGACCTGGTGGACCGCCTGGGACTCACGGGGAGCCACTACCTGCTCATCCTCAACGTGGTGTTCCTGGCCGCGGGCATGGTCATGGACATTCCCATGGCGTTGGCCCTCCTGGTGCCCATCTTCGGACCCACGGCGCTTGCCCACGGCATCGACCCCATCCACCTGGGCATCGTGGTGTGCCTGAATCTGACCATAGGCCTGGTCACGCCGCCCATCGGCGGGTGCCTCATCGTGGTATCGGCCATCGCCAGGGAGAACTACTGGACCCTGGCCAGGGCCACGCTCCCGTTCGTGGCCATCGAGATCGTGGTGCTGGCGGCCATCATCTTCGTGCCGGAGCTGAGCCTTTTTCTGCCCCGAAAACTGGGGTTGAACTGACATCCAAGGGAGGTACGTCATGACGGGAACACGGATGTTTCTCGGACTGGTGGTGGCGGGCATGGTCGCGCTCGCGGGGGCGGCCCAGGCCGCCGAGATCAAACTGGCCCACGACTCCCCGCCGGATGCGGAAAAGTCGGGCACGTACGTCTGGGCCCGGGCCTTTGCCGATCACCTGACGGCCAACAAGGCGGCCGTCAAGGAGTACGCGGTCAACACCCTGGGCAATGAGGCCGAGCGGCTGGACCAGGTGAGTCAGGGGCTCCTGGAGGTGAGCATGTCCGACCTGTCCCGGGCCGGGCAGATCGATCCCGCCATCATGGGGTTCTCCCTGGGCTTCCTGTGGGATGACATCGAGCACCTGGACCGGGCCGTTGCGGCCTCGGGCCTGCTCAAGGAGATCAACGACAAGCTGACCAAGAAGGGGGTTCGCGTCCTGTCCCTGGTGGCCCTGGGAAATGCGGTGGGCATCGCCAACACCAAGAAGAGCATCAAGGGGGTGGACGACATCAAGGGCCTGCGCATGCGGGCCATGGACAAGTTCCAGACCAAGTACTATGAGCAGTGGGGGTGCAACTCGGTGGTGGTCCCCTGGCCCGAGATCTACAACGCCCTGCAGACCGGCGTGGCCGACGGGTACCTCAACCCCTCCTGGGTCCCCGTCCTGTTCAAACATACCGAGATCATCAAGTACTACCTGGATGCCCGCATGAGCCCGTCTCTCCGAGTGGCCCTGGCGTCGGAGGAGTGGTACTCCAAACTGTCCAAGAAGGACCGGGAGTTGGTGGATGAGGCCGTGAAGAAGGCCGACGCGGTCAACCGCAAGTGGCTGGTCGACTCCGAGGACAAGGCATTGGCCGCCCTTCGGGCCGCCGGGGTGGAGGTGTCTGCCATGGCGCCGGCCGAGCGGGCCAAGTTCACGGAGCTCTCCCGAAAGGCGTATCCCGACGTGATCCCGGCCGAGTATGTGCCGAGGTTCATCGACGCGGCCGAGAAGGCCCGCAAGAAGTGACGGCCGTGAGACGAACGCTGGCCAACGCAAGCGCCGCCCTCGACCGGCTCTGCGTGTCGGGGGCGGTGGCCTTCTTCATCCTCATGCTGGCCCTGGTGGCGTTGCAGATCGTGGGGCGGTACATCTTCCGCATCGCCCCGGTCTGGACCGAGGAGGCGGCTCGGTACTGCATGGTCTGGGGGGGGCTCCTGGGGGCCACCGTGGCCTTCAAGTGGGGGCGGGACCCCAGGTTGATCCAGCCGCCTCAGGAGGGCAGGCGGGCCTGGATCCTTCCAGCCCGGCTCCTGCGGGCCGCCGGGGTGGTGGTCTTCCTGGGGCCAGTCCTGTACTACAGCCACCGCTTCCTGGTGCGCCACTGGGACCGCACCGCCGAGGCCCTGGGCATGTCCACCTTCTGGGTGGGTATCGCCGTGCCCCTGGCCATCGCCATCATCTTCGTGCATCTCCTGGCGGATCTGGCGGGGGGGAAACCGCGGGAGTAGGATCACTCCAGCCCCTTGCCCGTCAGCCTCACCAGGGCGTCCAGATACTTCTCCCGGGTTCTGGCCACGACCTCCGGGGGCAGAGAGGGAGGCGGCGGGGTGTGGTCCCACTTGATGGAGTCCAGGTAGTCCCTCAGGAACTGTTTGTCGAAGCTGGGGGGAGACCCGCCTGGTTGGTACTGGTCCTGGGGCCAGAAACGGGAGGAGTCGGGGGTCAAGACCTCGTCAATGAGGATGAGATCCCCGTCCAGGACCCCGAACTCGAACTTGGTGTCTGCCACGATGATCCCCCTGGCCTCGGCCATATCCCGACCCCGCAGATAGATGGCCAGGCTCAGGTCCCGCACCTTTGCGGCCAGGTCCCTTCCCAGGAGCCCCTCGGCGGCCTCGAAGGAGATGTTCTCGTCGTGGGCGCCCCCCTCGGCCTTGGTGGAGGGGGTGAAGAGGGGCTCGGGCAGCCGCTGGGATTCCACCATGCCTCCGGCGAGTCGATGACCGCAGACCTCGCCGGTCCTGCAGTAGTCCTTCCAGCCCGACCCGGCCAGGTACCCCCTCACGATGCACTCCACGGGCAGCGGCTTGGCCTTCTTCACCCACATGGTCCGGCCCCGCAGGGCTTCGCGATGGGGCTTGCAGGCATGGGGAAATGCATCCACGTCCGTGGACAGGACGTGACTGGGCACGATGTCTCGGATCCTGTCGAACCAGAAGGCCGAGATCTGGGTCAGGATCTTCCCCTTGTCCGGGACGGGCTCGTTCATGACCACGTCGAAGGCCGAGATGCGGTCCGATGCCACGATGAGGAGCGAGTCTCCCAGGTCGTAGATGTCCCGCACCTTGCCCCGCCCCCTCAGATTCAACCCATCCAAACGGGTCTCCCGCACGGCATCCATGGCCCCTCCCTGCCTCCGGAACTGAATCGAGGCTAGATTCTGGCACACCCCCACCCCAGGGTCAACGGAAAGACCGTCGCCGGGCACCGGGCAGGTGGGGCGCTCGCGCGTCGGCTCCTGGACCGTTGTCACGGCGGGCGAGATGGCGGACAATGAATCCAGGGCGCCACAAGGAGAGTGTCTGCCATGTCCGTGAAGAAGTCGTGCAAGGCCGCCCAGGCCTGTGACGGATGCCAGCGGGCTGCGGGCTGCAGCGATGATGAACGCAAGGCCCATGAGGAGGAGCGTCTGGGCCGCCGGCTGTTTCGGATCCGGCACCGCATCATGGTCATGAGCGGCAAGGGGGGCGTGGGCAAGAGCACGGTGACGACGAACCTGGCCGCGTCCCTGGCTTCGGAGGGCTTCCGGGTGGGGATCCTGGACGCGGACATCCACGGGCCCAACATCCCCAAGATGCTGGGGCTGGACCTGTCCCAGCTCCGGGGGGGCGAGGAGGGCCTCAGGCCCGCCGAGCCGTTTCCCAACCTCAAGGTCGTCTCCATGGCGCTGCTCTCGGGGGACCCGGATTCGCCCATCGTCTGGCGGGGCCCGGTGAAGCACAACCTGATCAAGAAGTTCGTGGGCGACGTGGTCTGGGGGGATCTGGATGTCCTGTTGGTGGACTTGCCGCCCGGCACGGGGGACGAGCCCCTGAGCGTGGCCAACATCCTGGGAAAGGTGGACGGCTCCGTGGTCGTGACCACCCCCCAGGAGGTCGCGCTCCTGGACTCCCGCAAGGCGGTCACCTTCAGCCGCATGCTCAAGATCCCCGTCCTGGGCATCGTGGAGAACATGAGCGGCCTGGTCTGCCCCCATTGCAGCCGGGAGATCGACTTGTTCAAGGTGGGGGGAGGGGAGCGGGCCGCACGGGAACTGGGTGTCCCGTTTCTGGGGCGCATCCCCATCGATGCAGACATGGTCGAGATGTGCGACTCGGGCAAGCCCATCGTCCTCCACAGGCCGTACTGCCGGGCTCGCAAGGCCTTCCTGGAGACCACCCGCGGGCTCCTGGAGGGTCTCGGCCACGTGAGAGGGACGTGACCCATGGGGGAAGAGGCATCGGGCGCCGGTCACGCGACGGAAGGGCGTGGCACGGCGTCGTTGGATGAAGAGCGGCGCAAGGCCTTGCTGGAGCAGATGGGAGACGGGGTCCATCCCGTGGTGTGGGATCACGCATGGAGACCCCGCAACGCCGGGGTCCTGGCCGATCCCGACGGGGAGGCGACCCTGACCCGGGCGTGCGGCGACGGCTTGTGCGTCCAGGTGCGCCTTCGGGGCGATCTGGTGGACCAGATACGGTTCATGACCAACGGATGCGGGGCCATGGTGGCCTGCGGCAGTGCCGTGACGCAACTGGCCACGGGCCGCAGGCTTGAGCAGGCCCTGGCCATCGATGACCGCCGGATCACGGAGTTCCTGGAGGGGCTGCCCATGGCGGAGGCGCACTGCGCGGCCCTGGCGGCCCGGGCCCTCCGGGCGGCCCTGCGCGATGCCCTGGTGAATCGGACGGAGTCGTGGAAGCGGCCCTACCGAAGGCGGGATAACCCCTGATCCCACGCGGGGCAACGGGTCTTCTTGCCGCTCCTCCCATCCCGAGGGGCCCCCTGGAGCGAACCGGCGGGGCCTTCAGTGGGTCTTGAGGATCTGCTGGGACAGGAAGGCCACCTGGTGGCGGGTGGTCGAGTCGGAGATGCACCGTCTCTGGATGACGGCCAGGGAGTGGAGCACGGAGGCGTGGTCCCTCCGGAAGGCCTTTCCGATGGTCGCCAGGGTGGCCTCGGTGTGCTGGCGGCAGAGGTACATGGCCACCTGCCGGGGGTAGTAGACGGCGCGCCTACGCGAACGGGACAGGAGGGCGTCCCGCTCGATCTTGAAGTGCGTGCACACACAGTCCAGGATCTCCTGGACGGTGGGCTTCTTGGGCAACGCGATGTCGTGGAACAGATCCCGGGCCACCTCGCGGGCCAACTCCAGATCCAGTGGGCGTTTGAGGAGCGAGGCCTTGGCCAGGCAATGGATGAGCCCGCTCTCCAACTGCCGCACATTCCCGGTGATCCTGGAGGCCAGGAACTCGGCCACCTCCTCGGGCAGCTCCACCGACTCCTGTCGGGCTTTCTGCAGGAGGATGCGGCAGCGGGTGGCCAGGTCCGGAGGCTTGATGTCCACCACCAGGCCGCTGGCGATCCGTGACTTGAGCGATTCGTCCATGCCCTGGATCTCGCGAGGGACCACGTTGCTCGTCAGCACGATGCGCTTCCTGGCGTTGCTCAGGGCGTCCAGGGTGTGGGACAACTCCACCTGGGTCCTCGCCTTGCCACTGAGGAATTCCAGCCCGTCCAGGACCAGGACGTCGCAGTTGCGCCGGAACTTGTCCTTGAAGGCCTCCAACCGCTTGGTCTTGATCCCTTCGACCATCTCGTTGATGAAGCCCTCGGCCGTGGTGTAGCATACCCGCGCCTGGGGGTTGCCCTCCATGACGTGGTTGCCGATGGCGCAGGAGAGGTGGCTCTTGCCCAGTCCCACGTCGGCCAGGAGCAACAGCGGATTGTACCGGGTTTTCTGCGAGCGGGCCACCTCCAAAGAGGCGGTGTAGGCGAACTCGTTGCAGGGACCCACGACGAAGCGGTCGAAGGTGTAGTTCCCGTTCAGGCCCGACTCCCACAGGGGGGAGGGGCACACCTCGGCAAAGCTCATCTGGACCCCCTGTTTCCTGGGGGGGCGTCCCTCTGACTGGGGGGCGGTCTGCAACAGGACCCGGGGCCTGTGTCCCATCACCTCGCCCAGGGCATCCTCCAAGCGGTCCATGTGATGGCGCGCCACCCACTCGGCGAAGAAGGCGTTGGGGCATTCGAGGGCCACGGCGCCGTCGCCGTTGCCCACGTACCGGAGAGGGGCGATCCATCGCTGGAAGCCGTCAGGGTCCATGGACCCCTTGATGGCGTCCTTGGCCTTGTCCCAAAGAGAACTCATTCCAGGTCGACCTCACCGGGTTGCGCCGTGAAACGAAAAATGCGTCTGTTCGGGGTTCACTACCGGGGAACCAAACGCCGCCGTCGGACGCGAAATATCCTGCTGCCTGGACCCCGGCGAAGTCAAATCTGGATTCGGGCGGATCGGCTGGATTCCGGAAACTCGCCCCACGGTTCCACCAGGGGGCGTCGAACCATTTGATATCTCTCAACCCATTCCAATGGTTTTCGGTGGAACCTAGCCCCGGAGCCGGGAGACCTTTGGCCAATGAATCCGGACTATTAGTTCAGTTGTGAACAATTCATTCAGACGGATGTGAACCCGATAAATCTCCCATTTTCTCTCGCGAACTCTGTTTTTCGCCCCATAGTTCTTTTTGACTTTCTCCGTGCCCCGGGGTATAACATGGGGGCATGAATGCCCTGGATGCCGTGATCCTGGGGATCGTCGGGGTGAACCTGCTCTACAGCGCCTGGCGGGGATTCGTCCGAGATGTTTTCTCTCTGGCGGGGCTGCTGGGCGGGTTCCTCATGGCCGCCCGTTTCTACGCGACGGTTGCCGGTTGGCTCAGTCCCTGGATCACATCCCCTGCGGCTGCCTCCATTTCGGCCTGCATCGTGATCTTCGTGGCCTCGGTGGTGGTGATCTCCCTGGTGGGGCGAGTGGTGTGGAAGGGTGTCAAGGCCGTCCATCTGGGATGGTTGGACCGGCTGGCGGGCGTGGGATTCGGGCTGGCCAAGGGGATTGTGCTAAGTGCGGGGCTCCTGGTGGCGCTGGTGGCCTTCCTCCCTTCCCAAGGTGGGCTCGTGGAGGGATCGCGGCTGGCTCCCCATGTCCTGGAGATCACCCGCGAGGTCGGCCGCCGGATCCCGGGGAGTTTGGGGGACCAGTTTCGGAACGGCCGGTTCCTGGGCACAGGCGCGGAACAAGGGCCCCAGAAGGACACACCGGCGGAGGGCGGAAGGGTCGGTCGATGAAGGCGCTCAGGTCCCTGTGCCACTGGCTGGCTCGGGTGGGCCGGTTGGGGGCTCCGGGGGGCGCCAAGGCGGTGCCTACCGGCAAGGAACGACTCGCCAAGCGGAAGGACCCGGAAGAGACCCTGTTCCTGATGAAGTTCGGGAAACGTTGAACGCCGGAGGCGTCCCGGGCGAAATCGACCGAGTCCGGCCTGCGGCGGCACGTCCAGGGGCTCGCTCGAATCCCTCGAGCTCGTCAGGGAGGGGCGGCAAGGCCGTGCCTCGGGCCCGGCCCGGCAATACCAATCCAAGGAGGCGATGGCAGATGGACCTGTGCGGATGTCACATCCCCCTGGTCACCCCCTTCCTCGAAGACGGGAGCATCGATGAGAAAGGGCTTCGCAAACTGGTCAACCACCTCATCGAGGAGGAGAAGGTCGACGGCCTGGTCCCTTGCGGCACCACGGGAGAGTCGCCCACCCTCACCCACGAGGAGCATGGAAAGGTCATCCAGATCGTGGTGGAGGAGACGCGCCGGCGCGTTCCCGTCATTGCCGGGACCGGGTCCAACAGCACCCAAGAGGCCATCCAGATGACGCGCCACGCCCAGGAGGTCGGCGCGGACGCCACGCTCCAGGTCTGCCCTTACTACAACAAGCCCATGCAGGATGGGCTGGTGGCCCACTTCAAGGCCGTGGCCCGGGCCACCGACCTGCCCATGATCCTGTACAACATCCCCGGTCGGACCGGACGCAACATCGAGCCCGAGACCCTCATCGCCCTTTCGGAGGTGGAGAACATCGTGGGGGTCAAGGACGCCTGCGGCGACCTGATGCAGACCATGAGGGTGCTGGAGGCGACGCGCAAGAGGGCGACGCCCTTCTACGTGCTGTCCGGCGAGGACGCCTTGACGTTCTCCATGATGCTCCTGGGGGGACACGGGGTCATCTGCGCCGTGGGGAACGTCATCGGCCGGGAGTACACCCGCATGGTCCATCTCCTCCTGGAGGGAAAGGTGGACGACGCCCGGGAAATCCATTTCAAGACCCTCCCCCTGGTCAGGGCGCTGTTCATCGAGACGAATCCCGTGCCGGTGAAGGAGGCCATGAACATGATGGGGCTGCCGGCGGGCGCCTTTCGCCTGCCTCTGACGCCATTGAAGCCAGCCAACCGGGAGGTCCTGCGGCGGGCCCTTCAGGACGTGGGGCGCCTCTGAGGACCCCGGGCATCGTGGGCGGATCGCGATGCACGTTCGGGCGCACGGTCGGCAGCAGGTGCGCGACCAGCGGCAGAGGGTCTTCATCGCGGGGGGAGGGGCAGGGCCTGGGGGCAAAGCCATGGGTCTCGCCGACTCGGGCAGGCGGCGCCAACCGGTCGGGGAGGCGTGGCGAGTGGGCTGCAGGGCACCGGTTCTGGGGAGCGGAGATCGCCCGAGAGGGCAGGACGCCCGGACGGCTCGGGCGGGGAGAGGGCCATGGACAGGATCAAGATACATCTCGGCAGGGGGTTCGAGGAGATGGAGAGCCAGGTGGAGCAGATGATGGACGACATGCTTCATCTGAGACGGGCGTTCGTCCCCAGGTCCGGCCAGTGCTGGGGCCCTCCCATGGATCTGTACGAGACCCAGGCGCAGATCATCATCTTGATGGAGATGGCGGGTCTCAAGAGCGACCAGATCCAGGTGATCATGGACCGGGGGATGCTCAAGATCTCCGGCCTCCGCGCCAACCCGATTCAGGAGCCGGACCGTCGGGTCCATCAGATGGAACTCGACTTCGGCCCCTTCGAGCGTCGCGTTCGAGTGAGGGTCCCCGTGGTCCTGGATGGGATCGAGGCCACGTACCGCGACGGTTTCCTCGTCATCCGCGTCCCCAAGGCCCAGCCCAGGGAGCGCGAGATCCCTGTGGAGGTATGACAGGGGCCTGAATAGATCCCCAGTGCGAGTCGGAACGGGAGGAGAGGAATGAGCGAGGGAGAGGCGATTCAGCCCATGGATACGGTCTCCAATGATTCCCTTCGGGTGCCCGAAGAGGTCCCCATCATGCCCCTGAAGGAGATGGTGATCTTCCCCAAGATGATCCTCCCCATGATCGTGGGTGAAGAGCGGCTGGCCCGGCTGGTGGACGAGGCGGTGGTCAAGGATCGCTTCATCGGGCTGGTGGCCATCCGGGAAAGCCGGGCAGAGGAACCCAAGCCCGAGGATCTCTACCAGGTGGGGATGGTGGCCCTCATTCAGAAGATGCTCAAGATGCCCGACGGGAGCCTTCGGCTCCTGATTCAGGGGATCTCCAGAATGCGGATCATCGAGTTCATCCGCAGGGAGCCATTCCTCGATGCCCGCATCGAGCCCCTGGAGGATGAGATCGAGGAGGGTATGGAACTGCAGGCCCTCACCGTGAATATCAAGGGCCTGTTCAAGCGGCTCCTGGAGATGTCGCCCAACCTCCCGTCGGAGCTGGGGATCATTGCCCTCAACGTGGAACACCCGGGGAATCTGGCCGACCTGGTGGCCGCCAACCTCAACGTCAAGATGGAGGACAAACAGGGGGTCCTGGAGGCGCTCAAGGTCAAGGAGCGGATGGAGAAGGTCCTGAAGCTCCTCAACCGGGAGATCCAGATCCTGGAGCTGGGCAGCAAGATCCAGTCCGAGATCAAGGGGCAGATGGACAAGACCCAGAAGGACTACTTCCTGCGGGAGCAGTTGAAGGCCATCCAGAGAGAACTGGGCGAGACCGACGAACGCACGGCGGAGATCCAGGAACTGCGGGAGAAGATCGAGAAGGCCAACCTCCCCGAGGAGGCCAAGACCGTGGCGGAGCGGGAACTGGATCGACTGGCCAAGATGCCTCCGGCCGCGGCCGAGTACACCGTCTCGCGCACCTACCTGGACTGGCTCGTCGAGCTGCCGTGGGCGACGGGCACCGAGGACAACCTGGACATCCAGCGCGGACGGCGCATCCTGGACGAGGATCACTACGACCTGGACAAGGTGAAGCGTCGAATCGTGGAGTACCTCGCCGTGCGGAAGCTGAAGCCGGACGCCAAGGGGCCCATCCTGTGCTTTGCGGGGCCCCCCGGCACGGGCAAGACGTCCCTGGGGCAATCCATTGCCCGGGCCCTGGGCCGCAAGTTCATCCGAATCTCCCTGGGAGGGGTCCGGGACGAGGCCGAGATCCGGGGCCATCGCAGGACGTACGTGGGGGCCCTGCCCGGGAGGATCGTCCAGGGGCTGCGCAAGGCCGGCTCCCGCAACCCCATCTTCATGCTGGACGAGGTGGACAAGATCGGCATGGATTTCCGTGGGGACCCCTCATCGGCCCTCCTGGAGGTCCTGGACCCGGAACAGAACTTCTCCTTCTCCGACCATTACCTGGAGGTGCCGTTCGACCTGTCCCGTGTGATGTTCATCACCACCGCCAACGTCCTGGAGACGATCCCGCCTCCCCTGAGGGACCGGATGGAGGTGCTGGAGCTGCCGGGGTACACCCTGGAGGAAAAGGTGATGATCGCCAAGAAGTACCTGATCCCCCGGCAACTGGAGGCCCACGGTCTGACCCCCGAGATCCTGGCCTTCGATCATCGGGCCCTGCACAAGATCGTCAAGGAGTACACCCGGGAGGCGGGGGTGCGCAATCTGGAAAGGGAGATCGCCACCATATGCCGGGCCGTGGCCAGTGCCGTCGCCTCGGGCCAAAAGAAGCGGCAGATGGTTTCGGGAGGGAGCCTCCATGGCTACCTGGGGCCCGCCAAGTTCTTCTCGGATGTGGCCGAACGAACGGCTCAGGCCGGGGTGGCCACGGGCCTGGCCTGGACCCCGGTGGGAGGGGACATCCTATTCGTCGAGGCCACCAAGATGGCCGGGAAGAAGTCGCTGACCCTCACCGGGCAGCTCGGAGACGTCATGAAGGAGTCGGCCCAGGCCGCGTTGAGCTTTATCCGGAGCAACGCCCAGGAGCTGGGGATCGATCCCGAGTTCTTCGACAAACAAGACCTTCACGTTCATATCCCCGAGGGCGCCATCCCCAAGGACGGGCCGTCGGCGGGGGTGACCCTCTTCACGGCATTGACCTCGCTGCTCACTGGCCGGCCCGTGCGGTCCGATGTGGCCATGACCGGTGAGATCACCCTTCGGGGGCTGGTCCTCCCCGTGGGGGGCATCAAGGAAAAGGTGCTGGCCGCCCGGAGGGCGGGCATCCGGACGGTCATCCTGCCCGAGAAGAATCGAAAGGATCTGGAAGAGGTGCCGGCGCAGGCGAGAAAGGGGATGACCTTCCGCTTCGTCACCCGGATGGAGGACGTCATCGCCCTGGCGCTGAGGCCCGCCCGCTCCGGGGTCCGGGGGGGGAGGACCCGGGTCCGGGAGGCCGGCGCCGCCAAAGCCGCCCGATCCCGGCGCGGTCACCTGGCCGGTTGATCCTGGCCGGCCGGAGGCATCTCCTCGGGCGCCCACCCTTCGGGCAGCAGGAGCGTTTCCTTCTCCTCGGGCGTCGCATCCGCCAGGAATCGTCGAAAGGACTCCATGGCGCCGTCCGGGTCCTCCCCGGCCCACTGGATCATCCCCAGGTAGTAGTGAGCCGGGGCGAAGCGTGGATCCAGCTCCAGGGCCCGTCTGTACGCGGCCATCTCCTCCTCGGGGCTGCCCGCCTGTTCCCGCCCCTTTTCCACCCATTCCTGGGCCGCCCATCGGCGGATCTGGCCCTCGGCATCCGGGATGGATGCCCCGGGCTCCGCCGGGGGCTCGGTCCCCTCCCCGCGCCCCGTCTCCGTTGTCGGACCATCGACGGCGGGCCGGGATGGGGCAGGGGGCGCATGGGGGATGGCCTTGGCCGTCTTGTGGGCCTTGGGGGGAGGGGCCGGGCGCTGCGGCGGGGGCGGGGGGGGCTCGACGGGCTGGATGGATTGGCGCGCCGGTGTGGCGGCGTGGGGGGAGGGCGGCTGGGGGGAGCCCCGCTCGTGGAACCACAGGGCCACCCCTGCCACTGCCCCTGCCACCAGCAGGACGCTGAACGCCAGGCCCATGCCGGTCCTGGCACGCCGCCTCTTGCGGGCCCCGGGGACGTAAACCCCACAGCGGGCACAGTACTCGTCTTCGGGCTGTTGAAAACCGCACCTGGGGCATTGCATGGGATCACTCCCGACACGATCTCCTCTACCACAGCTTCGCAAAGGAGATCAAGAGCGAGCACTTGTCTTGACAACACGGGACCTATCGACTATTGGATACTACGTTGG
>CAZEPJ010000027.1:0-53325 GCA_964514105.1 uncultured Desulfarculaceae bacterium
CCCCGTCCCAGGTGCTCGATCCCGGCCTCCATGTCCAGGATCACCACCTCGTTGCGGGCCAGCAGCAAGTGGGTCACCAGGGCCTTGAGCATGGCGTTCTCGGGGCAGTAGCATCCGCCGCCCCCCAGCTTGAACGCCCCCATGACCATCATGCGGATGCCCGGCTCCACGTCCCGGCAGAAGCGCTCCGGGATGTCGTCCACCTTGGGGTTCAGCTGGAACATGCCCCCGGAGGTGCCCGGCTTGGCGCCGGTTCGCTCCTCGATGAGCCCCTCCATCTTCACGATGGGGACGATCTCCTGGGCGCCGGGCAGGCCGAAGGCGCTGGCCAGGGTGGCGTTGGGGTCCGCGTCGATGGCCAGGACCTGGTATCCCTTGCGGGCGAACGCCTTGGCCAGGGAGGCCGCCACGGTCGTCTTGCCCACCCCGCCTTTGCCGCCGATGGCGAGCTTCATGGCGATGGCTCCTCAAACGGGGAAAAGCCTAGCGGCGCTTCCCTCGGTCAGGCTTCTGGTCTCCATGGCAACTGCCTGTTGTCATTGGCCCGGCGTCCGCTGACCGTTCGGGAAGGGCCGATTCCCCAACGAACCACAAACCACGTGCAAAGGCCGATGACTCACATCCCCGCGGCCGACAGGATCTCCGGGACCAGGTGCTCGCGGCCGATGGCCATGACGTGAACCCCGTCGCACACCTTCTCTTCCCGGAGCTGCCGGATCATGCGCCCGGCGATCTCCACCCCCTTGTCCAGGGCCTTGCCCTTGGGGGCACCGATCAGCTCGTCGATGAGCGATTGGGGCACGAATATCCCCGGGACGTTGGCGTTCATGAATCGCGCCATACCGGCCGAGGCCAGCAGCACGATGCCGGCCATGATCTTCACGTCGAACTTGCGGGCGTACTTCATGAACCTCTTGAAGTTGTCCAGGTCGTAGATGGCCTGGGTCTGGATGAACTCGGCCCCAGCCTTGATCTTCTTCTCGAACTTCATGAGCTGTGGCTCGATGGGATCCGCCTCGGGCGTCACGATGGCCCCGGCGCAGAACTTGGGGGCCCCCTTGAGGTCGTTGCCCGCGAAATCCTTGCCCGCCTCCAGTTGGCGGATCATCCTGAGCAGCAGGACGGAGTCCAGGTCGAAGACCGGCTTGGCCTCGATGTGGTCCCCCACAGTGATGTAGTCGCCGGTGAGGGCCAGGACGTTGCGGATCCCCAGGATATAGGCCCCCAACAGCTCCGACTGGAGGGCCAGGCGGTTGCGATCCCGGCACGTCATCTGGAGGATGGGCTCCCCCCCCGCGTCCTTGATCAGCTTGCAGACGGGCAGGCAGCCGATGCGCATGACGGAGCTCTGGTTGTCCGTGACATTGAGGCCGTCCACCTTGCCCTTGAGCAGCTCGATGTGATGGAGCATCTCGTCGATTTCCACCCCTTTGGGGGGGCCGACCTCGGCGGTCACCACGAAATCCTTGGTCTTCAGCGCCTCGCTAAAGGGCGTGGCCATGGCTCTACGCTCCCTCCTCCTGGTAGGCATCGTGGACGATCTGGGCGGGTGTGGTCTGGGCCTTGTAGTTCTTGGCCGGGTGGATCTCCCGGATGCTGTCCAGTCGGCCCTGCCCCTCCAGCCGGCGGTAGATGAGCGTCCAGGCGCAGTCCTTCTCCTTGCTCACCTCGCACTTGCCGTGGTTGGTGCCGCCGCACGGCCCGTTGACCAGCCCCTTGGGGCAGATGGTGATGGGGCAGATCCCCCCGGTCTCACCCAGGAGGCAGTTGGCGCACGCGCGGCATCGCTCGCTCCACACGCCCTCCTTGTCCGCCACCCCGATGAAGGTGGTGTTCAGGGCGGGAACGATCACCCGATCCGGGAAGATCTCCGCGGCCAGTTGGACCCCTGCGCCGCAGGCCATGGAGATCACCAGATCGTACTGCTGGAGTCGCTCCTTGACCGAATCGAAGTACTCCCGGTCGCATTGACGCTGGATGGTATCCTCGTCCACCCGGACCGCCCTGCCCTCCTCGTTGAGGGCCATGCGCAGCTGGGAGGCGAGCAGCTGGACCTCCTTCTCTCCCCCCGCCATGCAGACGGCCACGCACGTCCCGCAACCCAGCACCAGCACCTTCTGGCACCCTTGCAAATGCGACCGGATTTCCTCAAAGGGCTTTCTCTCGCCGACAATCATCGCTTCTTCTCCATGAGACCCAAGAGTGCGTGCAACTCGTCAGGAGGCCGCCGCCTGGTCCCGCTCGGGCGCCGGCCTCCCCGCCTTCCTGGGAGACGGCCCCAGTTCCCGCGCCCGGCGCGTCATCTCGTTGACCGCCTCCACAAAGGACGTTGCCATGGACGAGCTCATGTTGAACATCTCCAGACGCTCAGGCTCCACCCCGATCTCCTTGAGGAGTCTCTTGGTGTAGCCCACCCACCGCCTCGCTCTCCGATTTCCTTCCAGGAAATGGCATTCACCCTCCAGTCACCCGGCCACGAACACGGCGTCCGCCCCCGCCTCGAAGGCCTTGAGGAGGTGAATGGGCTCCACCTTGCCGGTGCAAAGCAGCTTGACCATCCTCACTGTGGGAGGGTACTGCAGGCGCATGGACCCCGCCAGGTCCGCTGCCGAGTAAGCGCAGTACGTGCAGCAGAAAGCAGCGATCTTGGGTTCGTAAGACATCCTCGCGTCCTCCTCCGGTCTTCGAGTGGTGTTCCGTTTCGTCGCCCCTCGTCTTTGAGCCGCGCTCGGTTGTCCATCGTCCGTTGTCAATTGCGACGGATCAACGACAACGGATCACCGACAGCGCGCTGCCCGTTGCATCATCCCCTCAATGCCTCCACCTTGGCCAGGATCTCCCGGTCCGTATAACTTCCGAGCTGGATGGCCTTGCGGGGGCAGGCCGATGTGCAGATGCCGCACCCCTGACAGGAGGCCGGGTTGATCTCTGCCACCCCTTTGCCGCCCACCTGGGGCACATGGTACGGGCAGGCACGCACGCAGGTCAGGCACGCCACGCACCGGCTTTCCTCCACCCAGGCCTTCTCCCCCGGCAGGTAGAGGCGTTCCTTGGACAGGACGCTGGCGGCCCTGGACGAGGCGGCCTCGGCCTGAGCGATGGTATCCTTGAGGAGCTTGGGCCCGTGGGCCAGGCCCGCCAGGAAGTTCCCCTCCGAGGCGAAGTCCACGGGCCGGAGCTTCATGTGGGCCTCCATGAAGAAGCCCTCCGCGTTGAGCGGCAGCTTGAGCTGGGTCGCCAGGGGCTGCTCGGTCTCGCCCCGCACCCCCACGGCCAGGGCCACCAAGTCCGCATGGATCTCCAGTTCGTGGCCCAGGATGTGGTCCTTGGCCAGGACCACCAAGTCCCCGCCGCGCCGCTCCACCACGGGGGGCTCGTCCTTCCTGAATCGGATGAAGCTGACCCCTTTCTCCCGGGCCTGGCGGTAGTAATCCTCCATGAGGCCGTACGTCCGGATGTCGCGATAGAGGATGAACACCCGGGCCTCGGGATTCAACGCCTTGATCTCGAGGGCGTTCTTCACCGAGCCCTGGCAGCAGATGCGGCTGCAGTTGGGGTTCTCCTCGTTGCGGGACCCCACGCACTGGATCATGACCACGCTGTCGACCCCCGACAGCCCTTGGGGCCCCTTCGCCAAGCGCTCTCCCAGCTCCAGGCTGGTCAGGACGCCCGGGTCCTGACCGTACAGGTAGTCCTTGGGCTCGTACGGGCGGGCGCCCGTGGCCACCACCGTCACCCCGTGGCGGATCTCCTGCGGACCGTTGCCGTTGCCCGAGACCTGGGTCACGTAGTTGCCCACGAATCCCGTGTGAGCCTGAACCTCGCTTTCCAGGTGCAGGGCAATCCGGGGATGGGCCTTGACCCGAGCCTCCAGTCCGTGAAGGTAGGCCGGCACGTCCTCGCCCTCGATGGTGTGGTGGAGCCGCCGGGCGATTCCCCCCAGCACCCCCGTTTTCTCCACCAGATGCACGGCATAGCCCTGATCGGCGATGTTCAATGCCGCGTTCATCCCGGCCACCCCGCCCCCGATGACCAGCGCCGTCTGCTCCACCGGAACCGTCAACTGTTCCAGCGGCCGCGCGTTGCGAACCTTGGCTACCGCCATCCGCACCAGGTCCTTGGCCTTGGCCGTCGCCTGCTCCGGCTCCTGCTGGTGAACCCACGACCCCTGGTCCCGGATGTTGGCCATCTCAAACAGGTACGGGTTCAAACCCGCCTGCCGGATCGTCTCTCGAAACAGGGGCTCGTGGGTCCTGGGGCTGCACGAGGCCACCACCACCCGGTTCAATCCCTGCTCCCGGATCACGTCGACCATGCGCTCGATGTTGTCCTGGCTGCACGAGAAGAGATTCTCCGCCGCATACACCACGCCCGACAGCCCCGAGGCATACTCCCTGACTTCGGGCACGCGCACCACGCTGGCGATGTTGATCCCGCAGTCGCACACGAACACCCCGATGCGCGGATCGTCCTTGCTGACGTCCACTTCCGCCGGGTAGCTCCGTTCCCGGATCTCCGTGAAGCGCGCCTCGGCCAGCAGGGCCTCGGCCTTGGCCGCCGCCGACGAGGCCTGCATCACCGTCTCCGGGATATCCTTGGGACCCTCGAACGTCCCGCACACGTAGATCCCCTCCCGGGAACTGGCCACCGGCGCAAACCCCCCCGTCGCGCAGAAGTTGTAATGATCCAGCTCCACACCCACCCGCTTGGCCAGGGACACCGCCGTGGGCGAGGGCTCCATCCCCACCGACAGGACGACCATATCGAAGGTCTCCATGAAGACCTTCCCCTCCTCGTCCACGTATCGGATGATGGGGCTCTTGGAGGCGAAATCCTCCACCACGGAATGGATCCGGCACCGCACAAAGCGAACGCCCTGCGTCTCCCGGGCCCGATCGTAGTACTTCTCGAAGTCCTTGCCAAAGGTTCGCATGTCCATGAAAAAGATGGTCGTGTCGAGTTCCCCCTTGGCGTGCTCCTTGGCGATCACCGCCTGCTTGATGGCATACATGCAGCAAACCGAAGAGCAATACCCGTGGTCCCCCTCGTTGATGTTCCGGGACCCCGCGCACTGGATCCAGGCGATCCGCTTGGGCTCGGCATGGTCCGAAAGCCTCACCATGTGCCCCTGAAACGGCCCCGAGGCGCTCAGGATCCGCTCGAACTCCTTGCTCGTCACCACGTTGGGGATCCTGCCGTATCCGTACGTCTTGAGGATCTTGGGGTTCACCGTCTCGAAGCCCGGCGCCAAGATCACCGCACCCACGTCCAGGGTCAAACGCTCCTCGCCCATCTCGTGGCATACGGCGCCCGCCTGGCACGCCTTGACGCATTCGAAACACTCGCAGCATGCCCCGCAGTCCAGGCACCTGGCGGCCTCGCGGCGCGCGTCTTCCTCCTCCACCTGGAGGCTCACTTCCCCGAACCCCTTCAGGCGCTCTTCCACCGGGAGCGTCGGCACCTGCAGCCGGGGGGCCGCCCCCACTCCCTCGGGGATGGGGCTCCAGTCCGTCCCCATGGGTCCCTCCTCCTGCCATCCCACGGGAAGGGCCTCCCCCTCCAGATACTTGGCCATGTACCTCGCCGCGCGCTTGCCCGCCTCCACCGCCTCGATCACCGTCGCAGGGCCCGACACCGCATCCCCGCCTGCGAAGATCCCCGGGACATTCGTCTGGAGGGTCTCCGGGTCCACCACCAGGAGGTTCCACTTGGACACCTCCACTCCCCCCTGGGTCAAGCCCTCCAGATCCGGCTCCTGGCCGATGGCCGGGATGATCTCGTCCGCCTCGACGAAGAACTCGCTCCCCTCGATGGGAATGGGCTTTCGTCTCCCCGTCGTATCCGGCTCGGTCAGGCGCGTCCGGATGCACTCCAGGCCCTTGACCTTGCCGCCTTCCACCACCACGCGCACCGGCGCCGCGAGGAAGTCGATCCTCACCCCCTCGCGCTCCGCCTCCTCGATCTCCTCGGGTTCCGCCAGCATCTCCGCCTTGGACCTGCGATAGACGATCGTTACCTCCGGGGCCCCCAGTCTCAGCGCCACGCGCGCACCGTCCAGGGCCGAGTGACCTCCCCCGATGACCGCCACCCGCTTCTTTAGCGACTTGCGCTCCCCCAGGTGAACCTCCCGCAGGAATGTCGTCACGTCGGTCACGCCCGCCCCGGCTTCGCGCTCACCCGGTATGCCCAGCCGCAACCCCCGCCACGCGCCCGCCGCCAGGAACACGGCCTTGGCCCCGTGGGCCTGCAGCTCATCCAGGGTCACGTCCTTTCCGATCCGCACATTGGTCTGGATCTCCACCCCGAACCGCTTGAGGTTCTCGATCTCTCCGTCCAAGACGTTCCTCGGAAGACGGTGCTCCGGAATCCCGTAGCGCATCATCCCGCCGGCCTGGGGCATGGCCTCATACACCGTAACCCTGTACCCGTCCAAGGCCAGGAAATACGCCGCCGTCAGGCCCGCAGGGCCCGACCCCACCACGGCCACCTGCCCCTCCCGGGGCGTGATCTCCGGCACCGGCAGCTCCCACACCGGCGCGCGGTCCGCGGCCACGCGCTTGAGTTCCCGGATGGACACGGCACTGTCCACCTCCCGCCTCCGGCAGCTCTCCTCGCATCGGTGCGGGCACACCCGGCCCAACACCCCGGGCAGCGGCAGGTCCCGCATGATCACCTCCACCGCCTCCCGATACTTCCCTGCCTTCACCATGGCCACGTAACCCTGCACGTTCAAACCCGCCGGACAACCCTGCCGGCACGGCGCCACGTCGAGCTTCTCGATGCCATACCCGCTGGGGATCGCCTGGGGATAATACTTGTATGTGGCCCTGCGCTCGGAGAGGCCTTCGTCATAGCTGTTCCCCCGGACCACCGGGCACGCCTTGGCGCACTCCCCGCAAGCGGTGCACTTGGACAGGTCGATATAGCGGGGGTGCTGCACCACCTCGGCCCGGAACGCCCCGGGCTCCCCATCGATCCCCAATACCTCGGCGTTGGTCAGCAGGCGGATGTTCAGATTGCGGCCCACCTCGACCACCTTGGGCGACAGGATGCACATGGCACAGTCATTGGTCGGGAACGTCTTGTCCAACTGCGACATCGTCCCGCCGATGGCCGGCCGCTCTTCCACCAAGTAAACGAAAAAGCCGCTCTCCGCCAAATCCAATGCCGCCTGAACCCCACCAATCCCGCCGCCCACAACAAGGACAGACCCTTTGGCCATGGTTTCGCTCTCCTGAAACTTGGAGTGAGAATCTCGACTCAAGCGAGGTTTTTGAGGTGCGTCAATCGAGGAAAGGCACCGGATAACTCCCCTGGCTTTTTTCCCTTTTTTGACAATTTCAGTATAGCCGGGATGCGCCAAACGTGCAACCTTATCTATACGACCGCAGAGGCGTTGTCAACCCCAATCCCCTGGCCGCACCTTCCCCTCCCGCGTCCCCCGTCCGGGGAAAAGAGAACGCCCGTCGCGTGAAGCGGCGGGCGTCCCATGGGGCTCGCGGGAAGCGGGCGGATCGGATCAGGTGCGGAAGAAGACCTTGACCAGCCGCTCCCAGTCCTTGGTCTCCAACTCCTTGAACACGTCGTCCACGGCCAGGCCGCCGTCGGCGGCCACCTGCATGTCCGTGGCCAGGGAGAACAGCCTCTCCCGTTCCTCGGCGACAAACTGCTGGGCGTTCTGGCCATAGTAGAGGCCTTTGAGATTCCGTCGCAGTTGGGTGGGTTCCACGATGAACAGCCATCCCTTCTCGTACGGGGACTCGTTCACCAGGGAAGGCGCGGACAGCAGTTGCTCGTTGCAGTGGACCACGATGCCGTCGATGGGGGAAAGGACCCGGGCGCCATGGCCGTTGCGCCTCATGCGGAAGCCCACCTCACCTTGCCGGACCTGCTGTCCCACATTGGGCAGCTCAATGCGGCTGGCCGTTCCCACGAGCCGCTGCCCGAAATCGTCCAGGCCCACCCGAACCCGCCCCCCGTACTCGGGACGCGCCCAGGCGTGTCCCTCGTGGTAGTAGACCTCGCCGGCCACCTGAAACCCGCCCACCTGGGCGGTGACGCCCACGGGGAGCACCTCGGCCTGCAGCCGGGCCTGCATGGTCTGGTCAAAAGCGCAATTGCCGCATTCGTACGCGTTGGGGCAGATCTTTCGGGTCACCTCGCCCGTGATCATGTACCGGCACTTGCGCCGGGAGGCCGGCAGTTGCATCATGCGCTGCACCCAGGTCTCGCTGAAGCGCTCGGCGGGGCTCTCCACCCGCTCCAATGACACGGTTTCCCGCTGGCTCTCCACCTTGGCCTGCATGGCATGATCGTAAACGCAGGTGGAGCAGTCGAAGTTGTTGTCGCAGAGCTTGAAGGAGACGACCCCAGCCTCCATCCAGATGCACTTCTTCTTTCCCGAAGGCACGACCTTCATGGATGTGCGGACCGCAGTTGCCATGACCAACCCTCCTTTGGGCGTTTATGAATGAGGACTCCGTGAACCATCGCCGTTGGTGCCAGGAGAAGCAAGGGCCATGCCGAGGGCGCCCATTCGACCTCTTCGCTTAGTTTTTGTAAACAAAATCGGGATATTAATCGATGAATGGGGCGGTTCCGTTCCCGGGCAAAGGGGAGAGGCGTTTGCCGAAATATTCGGCTGTCGTCCGACCAAGATGCCCAATTACGTCATAAGTATTTGATTATTAATGATATTATTCAATGCCGAGGAATGCGGCCATATGCCGAAAAATCCAGCCAATGGCCCATGGACCTAGGGGCGGCATCTCTCCAGATGCCATTGGAGGAGCTCCCGGCACGTGGGGCAGTAGTCGGGTCCCTTCTGGTCCGTGCTCTCCACATCGGTCGAGGAGTGCATCACGCAGAGCGGGCGTCGACAGTGGATCAGACCCAAGGTGTGGCCCAGTTCGTGCACGGCCGTCTTCTCCACCCGCTGCAGGAGGCGCTCCCCGTCGCTGGGCTCCTCGTAGAACTCAGGGCGAAGCCGATGGGTGGACACCACCGCCCCTGTGCCGCCCACCTGTGCCAGCCCGAAAACGAACTTGAGGATAGGGACGAAGAGGTCCACCTGGGTCACGCCCAGCAGTCGAACTCCTTCGGCAGGCCCTGCGCGGACGAGATGCTCCAGGATGCCCTTGGAGTCGTACTGCCCGCGGGCCTCGCTGTACGCGTATTGCGGCCTGTCCAACGGGGGGCCGACGCTGCACGGCAGACCGCATCGACCCGGGATCTGTCCGGCGAGATGCTCCAGGATGGGGCGTTCCATGAATCCGATGGGGCGGAGGACCACGCGGAGGATGGGGCGTTACCCCCTTTGCACAATGCCATATTTCTTCATTTTATTGTAAAGGGTCTGCCGATCGATTTCCAGGACCCGGGCCGCCTGGCGGATGTTCCACCCGACCTCCTCCAGGATCTTCTCGATGTGCATCTTCTCCAGGAGCTTGAGGGATCTGGGATAGTCCGCGGGGGCGGCGTGCTGCCGGGGGAACGGCAGGTCCTCGGGAGCGATCTCCCTGCCCTTGCCGATGACCAGGGCCCTCTCGATGACGTTCTCCAGTTCCCGGACGTTTCCAGGCCAGTCGTACCCCGTCAGCAGCCTCAGGGCCGACGGGGCCACCTTGACCGGCTCCCGGTTCATGGCCAGGCTGTGCTTGCGGATGAAGGCCTCCGCCAGCAAGGGGATGTCCTCGCGTCGGTCCCGGAGCGGGGGCACGGGGATGGTGATGACGTTCAGGCGGTAGTAGAGATCCTCCCGGAAGCGCCCTTCCTGGATGGCCGCCCTCAGGTCCCGGTTGGTCGCGGCGAGGATGCGCACGTCCACCCGCACAGATTCCTGCCCTCCCAGGCGGTGAAACTCCCGGGTCTGGAGGACCCGCAGGAGATCCACCTGGGTCTTGAGGCTGACCTCCCCCACCTCGTCCAGGAAGAGCGTGCCCGTGTGGGCCAGTTCGAAGCGGCCCCGCCTGGTGTGGGCCGCCCCGGTGAACGCCCCCTTCTCGTATCCGAACAGCTCGCTCTCCAGGATGGAATCCGGCAACGCCCCGCAGCTCACGGCCACGAAGGGCATGTAGCATCGAGGCCCGTTGGCATGGATGGCCTGGGCGATCAATTCCTTGCCCGTTCCGCTCTCGCCCGTGATCAGGACCGTGGTGTCGGTGGGGGCCACCTTGGTGATGAGGTCGAAGACCTCCTGCATGGGCCGGCTCCGGCCGATGATCTCGTCGAACCCCGCCCGCTCTTCCAGACGCTGGCGCAGAAGGAGATTCTCCAGGACCAGCTCGCGGTGGGAGAGGATGCGCTTGATCTCCACCTCCACCTCGTCGGGATCGAACGGTTTGAGGAGGTAGTCGAAGGCCCCTTCCTTCATGGCCTGCACCGCGGTCTCGATGGTCCCGTAGGCCGTCATCATGAGGACCTCGGCCTCGCTCTTGACCTCCCCGCCTTTGAGCCGCCGGAGCGTCTCCAGGCCGTCCATGCCGGGCATCTTAAGGTCCAACAGGATGATGTCCCATTCCCGGGCCCTCGCCTGGGCGATGGCCTCCTCCCCTCCCGCCGCAACGCCGACTTCATAGCCGTCCTCGGTGAGCCAGTCCTTGAGGCTCTCCCTCATGGGCGCCTCGTCGTCCACCACGAGAATGCGGGCTGTCTTGGCCATGGTCCGCTGCCTCCGGCTTCCCAAAGGCGGCGGCGGGCCCTGAGGGACGGGCGCCGCCGCATCCGTCCTCCTCCCTACGTTTCCGCCGGAAGGTGGATCTCGAAGGTGCTCCCCCGACCCTCCCGGCTCCTCACCTCGACGGTCCCCCCATGCTTGGTGACGATCCCGTACACCACGGAGAGCCCCAGACCCACCCCGGCGGCCTCGGCCTTGGTCGTGAAGAACGGCTCGAATATGCTCTCGAGGTTCTTTTCCGGGATGCCGCACCCCGTGTCGGAGACGGCAACCGCGACGAAGCCGTCCCGCGGAGCCCGCCTGGCGCTGATGGTCAGCACGCCCCCCTTGCCCATGGCCTCGATGGCATTGATCAGGAGGTTGAGCAGGGCCTGCTGAATCTGCCGGAAATCGCACCGTATCCTGGGGAGATGAGGGTCCAGATCCAGCGCCAGCTTCATCTCCTTCATCTGAAGGTCGTGGGCCACGAGGGTCACGGTGCGCTGGATGATCTCCCCAGCCTCGTGCCCCTCCATGGTCACCTTGGAGTGGCGGGCAAAGGCCAGGAGGTTCTTGACGATCTCGCCGCAGCGCGCCGTCTCCGAGGCCATGGTGGTCAAGTACCGGGTGATGTCCGGCGCCCGCTGGGGCGTGAGCTGATCGCTGTCCGCCAGCTTGCGGATGAGCTTGATGTACGTCAGGACCACGGAGAGGGGGTTGTTGATCTCGTGGGCGATGGTGGCGGCCAGCTTTCCCAGGGAGGCGAGCTTCTCCGTTCGGATGACCTGCTCCTGCGCCTGGGTCAACTCTTCGTAGGCGCGCCGGAGGCTGTGGTAGAGGTTGGCGTTCTCGATGGCCACCCCGATCTGGTTCCCGATGGCCGTGAGGAACTCCACGAAATCGGGCGAGAAGCGGTACTCGTAGTGGCTGGAGACGCACAGGACCCCAACGGGCCGCTCCTTGGAGAAAAGGGGGATATACACCGAGGACTTGAGGCCCTCGGCCACGATGGACTCCACGTACGGGTCATCGGCCCGAAGGTAGTTGTCCACGACCTTGGTCTGGCGGGTCAGGATGGTCTGACCCAGCAGGCCGTCGCCCACCTGGCGAATCCGGAACTCCGTGCGGTTGATGAAGTTACCCGAGACACCCTTGTGTGCGGCCAGCCTCAGGCACTGCTGCTCCTCGTCGAGCATGTACACGCGGACGCTGGCGGCCTCCAGGATGTAGAGGATCTGGTCGATGGTCCGGGCCAGGACCTCGTCGAGATTCAGGCTGCTGCTCAGGGCCGTGGACACGGAGTGGAGGGTGGCGAGGCGGGTATTCTGCCTGTGGATCTCCTCCTGGGCCTGTTTCTGGGAGGAGATGTCTCGAACCAGGATGAGGTACCCTGCGGCCTCCCCGCCTGCGGCGCCCACGGCGCCGGCGGTGAGCAGGCAGTCGAGGACCCGCCCTGCTGTCCCCAGCAGGCGGGTCTCCAACTCCTTCACGGGCCCCTCGCGACCAAGGCGATGCCGGAACCGATCCCACTCGCCCCGCCGCTCGAACAGCTGGGCCATGCGCCGCCGCAAGGGGGCGCCGCCCGGTCCTGAACAGCCGAAGATGCGCTCGGCCGCGGGGTTCATCTCCTGGATCCTCCCCTGGGGGTCCGCCAGGATCACGGCGTCGCGGGACCAATGGAACAGGGCCCGGCAGGAGCTCTCGAGCAGATCGCTTACCGTGGACGGCATGGTGTGCATCCCCTCGCATCCCGGCAGGCAGCGAACCGGTCGGATCGGATGCGCCCATTATATCGGTTTTGCCATCTGCGCGCAGGGGCAACCGCCCCGTGCCGCAGACCCTTGTCCGGGGGACGGAAAAGCCCCCCTGGGGAGTAGACCCCAGGAGGGCTTTCGCTGGCCGGTCAGACGTGCAGGCCCCCCCGATCCCGTCACTCCAGGATCAGGGCGTTGGCCAAGAGGGTCCACAGGTGCACGGGTTCGAACTCCCACTCCGACTTGTACTCCCGGGCAAGGTTTCCGATTCCGTCGTAACAGTTCACGCAGGGCGTGCAGACGCGCGCCGCGCCGCTTCGCTTGATCTGCTCCACCTTGGTCTTGCCGTAGTAAGTGCGGGCCCGGGCGAACCCGTTGATCAGCGCACCGCCTCCCCCGCTGCAGCAGATATTGTTCTCCCGGTTGGGGTCCGGCTCCACGAAGTTCTTCACCACCCGCTTGAGCACGTAGCGCGCATCGTCGGCAATGCCCGGGAAGTTGTCGATGGCCGCCTTGCGCACCACGTTGCACGGGTCGTGGAGCGTCGTCAGGGCGTCCCCGTTTCGCTCGGGGTCCACCTTGAGACGTCCCTCCTTGAGCCACTTGGCGTAAAGGTTGACCACGCTCACGACCTGGAAATTATGCTCGATCTTGAACCGTCGGTACCCGACCTGGGTACCCCAGAGGCCGTGGCCTCATTCGGTGTAGGCCATGGTGCGACAGCCCAACTCCTCCACCCGTTTTGCCTGCTCGCGCAGCGTATACTCCCACGTATCGAAGTCGCCAGTGAACAGGGCGTAGTTGGTCCCCTCCCACCACTTGGATGAGATGGTCCAGTCTGCCTTGGCTGTGTGAAAGATCTTGTAGATGGACTGGAGGTCCATGGGGTAATACTGGGGCTGCTTGGAGTTGATGGTGCAGAAGTATTCGGCCCCTTCCTTGTCGATGGGAAGCTCGAAATCCGGGATTTCGGCCTGAAGCTCGTCGGCCATCCACTGGAAGGTCTCCACGGCGTCCTCCACCGTGAGGCGCATGTTGTTCATCATCTCTCGGTGGTTGTTGGCGGTCTTCTGGATCTCGCCGGGGGTCTCGTCTCGTGGCACCTTGCTGCGGGCGTTGGTGATGATCTGACCGAAGTTGATCCCCATGGGACACGCCCAGGTGCAGCGCTGGCAGTTGGTGCAGTTCCAGATCCAGTTGGACTTGATCACCTCTTCCTCGAGGCCGTAATGGAGCATGCGGATGACCTTCCTGGGGTCCAGGCCTTCCCAGTCGGCCACGGCGCATCCGCTGGCGCATGCCCCGCAGGTCAGGCACTGGTCCATCTTGCTCAGCGGGGCAACCAGCTCCTTGAAGGGTGTCTTGGATTTCTTCTTCTCCACCACGATCTTTCCCACGACCCATCCTCCCCATAAACGGGGACGCCGCTGCGCGCCCCTCTGGGCCGGACCGCCACATGCCGGCCGCAACATTCCCGATTCTTCGCCTATAGTTTATACCGACCCCTGCACCTGGACAACCCATCACTCATGGAGATTGTCCGCAACGGCCCTGTCCACCTTCACCCTCGATCCTAAGACCCCGCAGCCGTAGAGCCGCCCGCAGGTCTCGTACAGGATGCAGGGCGTGGTCAGAAGGGGGATACCGCTGGCCCGGGCCAGGGCCACCGCCTCGGGCTGGGGCCGCTTGCCTCGAACGAACAGGACGGCGGATATGTCCACCATCTCCGCCGTTCGGATCACCTGGGAGTTGGTCAATCCCGTCAGCAGGATCGATCCCTCGGTGGCGAAGGCCAGCACATCGCTCATGAGGTCGGCGGCGAAGGCCCTCTGGACGTCCAGATCGAGCTTGTCGTCCCCCAAGATCACCTCGGCCTCCACCACCCGCATCAGGTCTCGCAGCTTCATTCTCTTCTCACCCGCCGCCCGTTGCACCCAAGAGAGGTTCTTCCCACCAATGCAGCCTCCCGGCGACGAGTCAAAGTTCCAGCCAGGAATCGGAATACAGGGTGTGACCCAGCAGGACCCGAACCGTCTTGACGTAATCCTGCTCCTCCTTGCTGAGGGAGGCCATCTCCACGGTCTCCCCATCCACCACCCGGTTGATCAGGGCCGCAATCTCCGGTCGCTCCCCCCGGGCGAAGGCCGCCAGGTCCTTGTCGAAGGCGTCCACGATGGCGGTGGTCATGCCGTACCTCTCGATGATCACCATGAAGGTCTGGTTCAGGATGGGCCTCAGGTGGTCCGGCGCGCCGTTGGAGCAGTTGGACAGCCCGCACGTGGACTGCACGCCCGGGGCCAGCACCTCCGCCAGCTCCTGGAGCTGCCTCATGAACTCGATGCACTCTAGGAGTTGGGCCTGCTGCACATTGACCGGCGTGATGATGGGGTCCACGTAGATGTCCTGGGGGGGGACGCCGGCCTCCACGGCCCGCGACAGGATGTCGGTGCACAGGAGGCTGCGTTCCGAGGCGTCCCGGGGCAGTCCCTCAGGTCCCCACAGCAGCGCCACCATGCCCGCATCGTACTGGACCGCCATGGGGATCTGGGCCGTCATCCGCTCCTCGCGACACATGATGGAATTGATCACAGCCTTTCCCTTCTTGGGCTTGTACGCCTTGAGGCCCGCCTCCATGGCCACGATGTTGGTCGTGTCCAGATAAAGAGGCGTATCGACCACCTCCTGGACCGTCCTCACCATCCAGTCCATCAGCTCGTCCCCGCCCTTGCGGGCGGGCCCCAGGTTGATGTCGATGAAGTCCACCCCGGCCTCGGCCTCGACCAGGGCCATCTCCTGGATGGGCTTGGGGTCCCGGTTCTTCATGGCCTCGCCGATGCGCTTGACCATCACGTTGAGGTTCTCGCCGATCCGCAGCATGAATGCCCTCCTCCTTGACGTTGAACGCCGTGTGTCCGCTCCCCGACCGTCCACACATCCCAACGCGTCGCGGTTCCCTCCGCCCTCGGTCCGTTGGCCTCTCCGGTTCGGCATCCTGCCCGACTCAAGGAGTAACGGGCAACCGACTGGCGGGCCTGGGCGCACCGAGCTGCCCACCCTCCATGGGGGCGCCTCACGCCTTGAAGTCCTTCAGGTAAGCCGGCAGCGCCGAAGCCTCCCGTGGGCCCACCATGACCCCCCAGTCCACCAGCTCTTCCTCCAGGTCACCGGAGATGGCGGCGGCATAGCCCGGGATGATGACCTTCTTGTGCCTCACTCTATCGACCATCCCCGACTTCTTCATGAAGATGCCGATGGCATCGCCTGCGAACTTGCCCGCCGCCCAGGCCGTCATGACCGACAGTCCCTCGGTGTCCACCACCAGGAGCCAGGTGGGGACGCGGCTGGCCTCGATCTCTCCGCTCACGATGAAGTATGTCAGCGAGAAGTTGCTGGTCACGCACAGCGGGGAGCTCTCATCCGGCCCGTTGATCTCGTAGATGCCCGCGGAGGTTGCCATGGGCCTCTGGGGATCGGTGTAGATGTTGAGCCGCTGGAGCAGAAGCGGGAAGAGGCTCTCGGCCTTGAGGTCATCGAGGACGATCAGGCCCGCGTACTTGGCCATGAGCATGGCGGCCGCCACCGTCTGCTCGGCCAACCCATCCCCCAGGGCATTGGCGAATCCGATGGTGGGGAACCCCAGGGCCCGGTTCTTGTCCAGCAGGGCGGCCCGGCGAATGGCCACCTGATCCAGGAAGGCGCCGGCCATGTCCCTGGCCCCGGAGTCAATGACCAGGTCCTTGAGGCCCGCCTCGGACAGCTCCGTGGTGAGCTCCAGGGTCTCCTCCAGGTCGACGCCGCGCACGGCCAGGGGGCAGCCGGTTTCGGCCGCGATGGCGCACATCTTGTCCGCATTGGCGTTGGTGGCCGCGTAGAGAAGGGGCTTCTTGTCGGCCATGGCCTTGGCCACGGGCCCCATCACCGCGGGGTCCTCGCAGGCCAGCACCAGGGAGAAGTCCGTGCCGGCCGTCACCGCCTTGGCTGCGGCCTCGAACTTGGCCGCATCCCCCGAGTCGCACGACAGGAACACCAGCTCGGGCTGCAGGGTGAGTCCGATGCGCTCCCACTTCTGGGCGGCCCAGTTCTTCACCTTCTCTTCCAGCTTGGGGTCGCCGTCGCTGACCTTGCCCGCGATGCCGCAGGGGTTGTAGAAGGTCTTCTCGTGGCGGAAGAGCACGGTCTCGCCGCCGATCTTGAGCGTCCGGCCCCCGGCCCCGATCACCACGGGGCGGATGGGAGGGGCCGACGCCTCCGAGAGCATCTCCTTGGCCTCATCGGAGACGTAGGGACAGGCCGACAGCTCGGCCTTGCCGGCCGCCAGGGCCATGGCAAAGGCCAGACAGGTGGGCACGCCGCACTCTCCGCAGTTGGTCTTGGGCAACAGCTTGTAAATCTGGATTCCGGTCAGGCCCATGGTTCACTCCTTCGTCAGGCTGGTTCAGGGCTTTCGCTTCCAGGAAACGGGGCCACGGCCCGGCCCCTTGCGCAACCGATCCGGGCAGATCTCAGGGGCCCCCGGCGGGGCCCCTGAGACAAGCCGCTCAGCCCGTGATGGGCTCCAGGGAAACGGCCGGATGGTTCACCTTCTGCAGGAACGCCATGACGCTGGCCTCGTCGGTGCCCACGGTCTCGTCGGCGATCCTGTCGATGAGGTCGGGCACGCCCAGCTCCCTGCCCCGGCGCTCCAGCCCCTCCCGCATCTCCTCCTTGAGGGCCTTGGGCATCCAGACCATGCGCAGCAGGCCGCCGTCGCCGACCAGGAACTTCCTCTGGATGATGTTGTACTTGGAGTGCCCCACGAACCCGGGGGAGGATTGCCCACCGCCCATCACCCCGGCCAGGGTGGTGAACTTCATGCCGCAGGGCGTGTCCCCCGTGTAGTCACGGTTCACGGTCATGACCCCGTTGCACCCCGGCAACACCGCGGCGATGCACTCGCAGCACCCGCAGGTGGTCATGGGGTCGTAAACCAGGCTGTAGAAGTTATAGTGGTCGATCTTCTGCCGGCTGGCCTTGAACACGAAGTCGTTGACGCCCTTCCACTGCCCCAGCTTGGCATCCAGGCACTCGCCCTTCTCGATGGGCTGATTGGGGCCCGTGGGGTTGATCTCGAAGCTCGCCTTGCAGTCGAACCAGTTGTACGCCCCGCACAGACCCGTCCGTTCTGGGCTGATGACGCACACGTGGCTCGGGGCGAAGGACTGGCACAGGGTGCAGGAGTAATAAGTCTCCACCCCCTCATCGGTGAGGTTTTCCACCCGCGAATCCCTCTCCTTGTACACCGCCCTCGCCTTCTTGGTGAACTTGTCCACGTCCGCCTTGTTGGTGTACAGGGCCACCTCCACCTTGTCCACGATGGAGCCGAAGTCCTTGTGGAACATGTCGTGGATGATCTGCCCGATGTGCTTGAGGGTAAAACCCTTGTCCGTGGCGCCCGCCGCCATGCGGATCCATGCGATGTCCCGCTGCCCGATGTGCATGACGCCCTGGGCGTAGTTGATGAGGTGGTGGATCTGCCGCTCCAGGATGGGCTCGAAGTCCGGCTGCATCTTGCGGCCGGCCACCCGGACATGGATCCCCAGGGGGATTCGCTCCCCCCGCTGGCAGTCGGGGATGTCCTTGCCGATGACCGTGATCTTGTTGTCCTCGATCTCGTCCATCTGCACCATTTCCACCAGCTCGGTGCACTGGGTCTTCCCGCCGCCCATCTCCAGGACCAGATCTTCCTTGCGGACCCGCTCGCCCTCGAAGGCCGGCCCGTACGACACGGGGATGTCCACCTTGGTCACCACCGTCTTGAGGCCCCGGATCTCCACCGACTTCTGCACCATCTCGTCGTGGGGCACGTTGGCCACCACGTGCTCGTATGTGCACACGCCCGTGGGCAGGATCTCGGGGATGTCCGTGTCCGCGATGGTGGGGAAGCCCCAGTTGACGCATCCCGCGGCGTTGGCCGCCCACTCGGCGTTGACCTCGCCCAGGGCGTTGACGAATGCGAACACCCGGTCCTTGTTGTAGATGAGGATCTTCCGGTAGTCGCCCGGCCGCACCCCGCCGAAGGCCATGGCCGCCCGGTTGGCGAAACCCAGGGCGAACACCGCAGCGCTGATGTCCGGGCCGAAAGGCACCAGTCGGGTGTTCCAGCCCACCTGGACCCCCGCCTCCACCAGCTGCTGGGAAAACGTGGTCCCCGCCTGATTGGCGCACATGAACACGTACAGGTTCCGCCGCTGGTACTCCTCGGCGATCTTCTTGGCCGTCTCGGGGTCCGGGGCCGCACCGACGATGGCTGCGAATCCGGGGGCGGTCCCATCCACGAACTCCACCCCGCGCTTGCGCATGATCACGTCGTCCGCCGCACCCAGCCACAGGTGTCCGTTCTCCGGGTCGCACTCCTCCCCCGGATGGTAGAACTCGGGATCATCCACGTACCGGATGCCCTCGACGATCTCCTCGGCGAACAGGGCCGCCATCCCGGCATCCAGAAGGGGGCCCAGGTACGGAAGGTGGTGGCGGTTCTTCACGATGGGCGGTAGGAGCTGCTTGGCGATCTCCAAAGGCTTCTTGGCGTCGCCCAATGTCCTCACCGGAATCCCCAGCAGCGAGTAAATGATGGGGAGAAAGTACGCGGTGTTGGGAAACTCGATCTTCTGATCCGGGCCGTACTGCTCCAGGGCCCGCTTGTATGTCCCCTCCGCCTTGGAGACGATGTTTCGGGCCCCCTGGATCGCTGCGAAAGCTACCAACTTGGACATGTCTCAGGATCCCCCTTTCTGGAGAGATTTTTCCCGTCGGGCTCAGGCGACGTCCAGCTTCTGCCGGTCCGCCATGTCGAAGAGCTTGCGCTCCTTGGCCTTGTCCAGACCCAGGGCCTGGCGCTTCTTGTCGATGTGGGCGATCATCTTGCGCGCCATTTCGTGCGGGTCCACCTCCACGTCCCACATCCCGCCGTAGATCCCCTCCAGTTCCTTGAACAGGTAGTTGGAGAAGACAGGGGCGCCGGTGACGGGGAGCCCCACGCCGAACAGGGTGTACACCCCGCTGGCCACGAAGTACTGCCCGATGCTGATGGCCTTCTCGCTCATCCACTCGGGGGCGCAGCCCGCCGCGGGCAGATCGCTGATGTCCTTTCCCAGCCCCCCGGCCTTGACCACCTCGGTGGCGGCCGTGAGGATGCGGCTGTTGTCTACGCAGGAGCCCATGTGGAGGACGGGAGGGATGCCCACGGCCTCGCAGACCTCGGCCAGCCCCGAGCCGCAGTACACCTTGGCCGCCTCGGGGGTGAGGAGCCCCGCCTTGCCGCAGGCCATGGCGTTGCAGCCCGTGGTCAGGACGATGACGTCGTTCTTGAGGAGCTCCTTGACCACGATGAGGTGGGCCGAGTCGTGGACGCTGCGGGCGTTGTTGCAGCCCACCACCCCGCCGATGCCCCGGATGCGGCCGTTGATGATGTTGTCGTTGAGGGGCCAGTACGAACCCCGGAAGGTCCCGCCCAGGTGGTAGTTGATGGCCTCGTAGCTGAAGCCCACCACCATCATCTCCTTCTCCTTGGGGATGAGCACATCGGCCTTGCGGTTGGGGAAGTTGTCGATGGCCGCCCGGACGATCTTGCGGGCGTCCTCCAGGGCGTGGTGTTCGTCGAACTCGATGTGCACGGTCTCGCCGCTGGCCATCATGGCCCTGGGGTTGGTGGTGATGATCTTGGTGTGGTAACAGGTGGCCACGTTGGCGATGTTCTCCATGATGCACTGGACGTCCACCACCATGGCGTCCACGGCCCCGGTGACGATGGCCAGTTCCTGCTGAAGGTAGTTCCCCGCGATGGGAAGCCCGTGGCGCACCAGGATCTCATTGGCCGTGCAGCACATCCCGGCCAGTACGATCCCCTTGGCCCCCTTGCTCCTGGCGTAGTCCACCATGTCGGGTTGCTGGGAGGCCACCACAATCATCTCCGAAAGCAACGGCTCGTGGCCGTGGACGATGACGTTGACGTGGTCGGACTTGAGCACCCCCAGGTTGATCTCGCCCTGGATGGGGTACGGGGTGCCGAAGAGGACGTCCTGCAGGTCCGTGGCGATCATGGAGCCCGCCCACCCGTCTGCCAGGGCGGCCCGGCTGCACTGCTTGACCAGGTTCTTGTAGTCCTGGTCCACCCCCATGTGGGTGCGGTGCATGATCTCCACCACCTCTCGGTCGATGCCCCGGGGGATGACGTCCAGCTTCTTCCACAGCTCATATCGGGCCTGGGGGGCCCGCTTGGCGAAGTAGATCTCGCCCTCCTGCTTGCCCCACTCCCCCAGGGCGCGCTCTCCCACCTCCTGGGCGATCTCGTACACGTCCCGCTGGACCTCCTCGCCGTTTTCCACCACGTGGGTCGGAATGCCGAAGTCCGGGGCGATCTCCAGGAGTTTCTGGGTGTCCTTGATGGTGAAGTCCTCGGTCTCCCGGCGCGCGGCCGCCAGGAAGACCTCGGCCACACCCCGGCCGTGGTCGCTGTGAGCGGCGGCCCCTGCGGCCACCATTCGGGCGAAGTTGCGGGCGGCGATGGTCTCGGGAGTGGCCCCGCACAGCCCCTTCCGGTTGTCCGGCCCCTCCAAGTCCTTCTTGGTCAGGGGAAGCCGACACGGACCCTGAGCGCACATCTTGCAGCAGGTGCCCTGCTCGCCGATATTGCACGGCTTCATGGTGCTGGCCCGGTCGAAAATGGTCTCGACCTGGTCGGCCTGGGCCTTGGCCAGCATGGCCTGGGTAGCCGTATCCACGCTGCTCCCCTTGGGGTCCACCTTCTTGGACTTGGGCTCGGCCAAGGGCACCACCTTCTCCTTCTTTTCTTCTGCCATGAGAGGTTCCTCCTCCATCCGAATATGTGGAAGGGTGTCTCGTCGTTGGGGTCCTGTCCCTTCCAGGGACATACCGTCCCACAATAAGTGTACGTCGCCCGAGAGGCTGCGGACACCCCCCCTATCTGCGCAAGACGCCCTCTCCCCGGAGCCTCCAGCGTGCCAGGGAACGCAGGATGTAGACCCCGTCCGCTCCAGCCGTTCCGGGCTCGGGGCCTTTGCCATACTGCACCTCCCGCTTCTCCGCCAGCCGCAGTTCCCCGTGGCGCTTCTCCCGTTCCTCCCGTCGCCTTCTTCGAAGCTCGGCCAATTCATCGGCCTCCTTGGCCTTTCGCGCTGCCTTGGCCTCCTCCTCGGCTTTCGCCTCCGCCTTGGCCCTGGCCTCCGCCTCCGCCTTGGCCCTGGCCTCCGCCTCCGCCCTGGCCCTGGCCTCCGCCTCCGCCCTGGCCCTGGCCTCCGCCTCCGCCCTGGCCTTGGCCTCCGCCTCCGCCTCCGCCTTGGCCGCTGGCGCGGGCGCGGCCTTGGGAGCGGCAGCCGCGGCGGGCTTGGCGGGTGGGGGCGGGGCGGCCGGTTTGGCCGCTGCCGGCGCGGGCTTGGAGGGTGGCGGCGGGGCAGCGGGCTTGGCCGCCGCCGGCGCCGGGGCGGCCGGCTTGACCGCGGCCACGGGCCTGGCCTTCTCCCGCTTGACCTTCTCCCGCTTGGCCGCCGCGGCCCGTGGGGCAGTCATCTTCTGGATGAACCCCTTGACCAACTTCACGGTCTCCGGATGGCGCAGGATCAGGATATCGGATCCGGCCAGGAGGAAGGACACCGCCGTGACCGCCTCCATGAGCACCCCGCGCCAGGCGCTGTCGCCGAGATCCGGGGCCTCGGCGTCGCTGAGCTTGGCCTCCTTGGTCTTCCAGACCTCGTTGCCCACGTTATTGATCATCGGGAGGGTCAGCTGATCGTCCTCCTGGACCAAAGCGGCCATGCGGATCCGCTCCATGACGGAGTACGAGTATTCCAGCCCGTATCCCAGGCCTCCCGTGGTCGGGTCGATGACGATGCGCTCCTTGGGGATCCCCAGGTTGCTCAGCAGGATGTTCAGCTGCTTGGCCAGGTTCACGTCGATGGGGGAACTGGCGATCACCGTGTGGTTGAACCCCAGGGCCGCGGCGCCCAATGCCTTGTGGTTGGACTCCTCCACGGGTCCCAACAGCAGGTTCTTGCCCTGGTGGTCTTCGGCGACCCGCTTGAGCACCGCCGTGTCCTTGGGTCCGTTGGCCGTCCCCCACACGATCACGGGCACATCCACCGCCGAAACGACCTTTCCCACGGCCGCGCTCGCCGACTCCGGAGGGGCGTCCAGGCCGTTGGGGTCTGTGGACTTGAGCTGCACCACGACGGCCTCTGCCCCATACTGCTTGACGCACTTCTTGGCCCACGCCCCCGGATCGTCCAAGACATCGGCGAAGGGCGCCTCGCAGGCCGCCGGCCACCCCTCGGGCCGCATGTCCCAGACCTCCATGGCCACAAGCGGCCGATGGGGCATCTCCCCCTCGAAGAGATGGAACGGATAGCACCCCTCTCCCCCGACGGTCGCTGCCTTGGAACCCGCCCCCAGGGTCACCCCCTTGATCTTTCCCGAGTACTGGATTTTGGAAATGCCGAATGCCACCCCGTCACCCCCTTTGGTCATTGGGCGCTCCGCCCGATTCATGGAGATCTCGGGTCAAAGGCCCACCGCTCTTACGGCCGCCTTGACCGTGTTCTTCATGAGCATGGTGATGGTCATGGGGCCCACGCCCCCCGGCACCGGTGTGATGGCCGACGCCTTGGCCGCCACCTCGTCGAAGGCCACGTCCCCCACCAGCTTGCGCTTGCCGTCTGCGGTCCGCCCCACCTCGTTGACGCCCACGTCGATGACCACGGCGCCCTCTTTGACCATGTCACCCTTGACGTACTCGGCCACGCCCGCGGCCACCACCAGGACGTCCGCCCGGCGGGTGTGAAACGCCACGTCCCGGGTCCGGGTGTGCACCACGGTCACCGTGGCGTTGGCGCCCGGACCCTTCTGGATGAGCATGTTGGCTATGGGCTTGCCCACGATGTTGGATCGCCCGACCACCACCACCTCGGCCCCTTCCAGCTTGGTCCCCGAGCGGACGAGCAGCTCCTGAATCCCCGCCGGGGTGCACGGGAGGAAATCCGCTGTCCCGATCATGAGCTTGCCCACGTTGACCGGGTGGAAGCCGTCAACGTCCTTCCCCGGATCGATGGCGTACAGCACCCTGGTCTCGTCGATCTGCTTGGGAAGCGGCAGCTGGACGAGGATGCCGTGGATCTTGGGGTCCTTGTTGTACCGGTCGATGAGCGCCAGGAGGGCCTCCTGGGAGATGTCGGCCGGCTGGTTGTCCTGGACCGAGTGGAACCCCAGCTCGTGCGCCGTCTGCTGCTTGGCCCGGACATAGCTCTGGGAGGCCGGGTTCTCGCCCACCAGGATCGTCACCAGCCCCGGCACCACGTTGTGCTTGGCCTTCATCTCGGCCACCTGCGTCGCCAGCTCCTCCCGGATCTGCTTTGCCACCTCTGCGCCTTTGATGAGTTTGGCAGCCACAGTCCCCCTCCTTTCGTCTCTGGGATGCAGACTCTGTATTGGGCGATTGCTCAAGGAAAGACGAATATAAAAAAAAATTGAAAAAACACAATTCAGCTACGGCCACCTATTATACGGACAACGTCGCCGTTTTCCAACCCCATTTTTCTTCAATCCCCGCCCCTATGCAGCCGCCTCGCCCCCGTTCAGGATCCCGTCCAGGATCCGGTAAAGGGCGCGCAGCGCGGGACTGTCTCCCGGCAGATCGATCATGGGGCGTCCCTCCAAGTCGAATTGCACCACGTTGTCGTCCGCCGGGATGACGCCGGCCAGCGCCAGCCCGCGCCTTTGGATCTCCTCCTTCAGGATGGGGCTCAGCCCCCCCGGGGATCGGTTGACGATCACCCGAAGGTCCTTCACCCGCAGCTTGAGTTCCCGGGTCAGGTCCCGCACCCTTTCGGCCGTCAGGACCCCCCTCTTGGTGGGGTCCGTCACCACGATCATCAAATCCACGTCCTGCTGGTTCAGGCGGCTGATGTGCTCGAGTCCCGCCTCGTTGTCCACCACCACGTAGGGGTAGTTCTTCTGCAGGATGTCCAGATACTTGCACAGCAGGGTATTGGCGTAGCAATAGCATCCGGGCCCCTCGGGCCGGCCCATGACGACCAGGTCGAACCCCTTGGACTCCACCAGGGCCTCCTGGACCTTCATCTCCATGTAGGTCTCCTTGGTCATGCCCGTTGGGACCTGGGTCTTCATCTCCTCCCGCGCCTCGCCCACCACGCGGCACACCTCCACGCCCAGCATCTCGTTGAGATTGGCGTTGGCATCCGCGTCCACCGCGAGGACCGGAGACCGTCCGTGTTCGATGAGATACCGGATGACCAGGGTGGAGACCGTGGTCTTGCCGGTGCCTCCCTTGCCCGCCAGGGCGATCTGATAGCTCATGGCGTCCGCATTCCCTCCTTGAGACAGGTGATCCTCTCCATGACCCTCGGGAACAGATGGGTGTGGGTGTGGGGTAGGAACAGGGCGGCCATGTAATGGTCCATGAATGCCCGGCTCTCGCTCAGCTCAAAGTTGGTCATCATGCGGGCCACCCGTTCGGCATCGTCCAGCATGTCGTTGGACAGGGAGATGAGCCGGGCCCCCAGGAGGGATCCGTTCCCCACGAAGTGAAACCGATCCAGGGGGAGTTCCGGAAGCAGGCCGATGGTGATGGCATTCTCCACGTTGATGAAGCTTCCGAAGGCGCCTGCGATCATGACCCGGTCCAGGTCCTCGGGGCGCAGATCCACGCTCTCCAGGAGGGTCCAGCAGCCCGCGAACAGTGCCGCCTTGGCGCGCATCAGGTTGTCGATGTCTGCCTCGGTGATGACGATGTCCTCGCCGATGTCCGCATCCCGGGCCCATGCCACCACGAACTCCATGCCGTCGCCCCCCCGGCGAACGCGGCTCGTGGGCAGCCCCGACTGGAACTTTCCGTTCTGCCCGATGACGCACGACTCCAGGAGCTCCGCCACCATGTTGATGAGGCCGGAGCCGCAGATCCCCCGCGGTTTGACTCTCCCCACGGTGAGGAGGATGGGGTCCAGGCTGGCCGGGTCCATGCGGAAGTCCTCGATGGCGCCTGTGGTGGCCCGCATGCCGTGTCTCAGTCCGCCTCCTTCGAACGCCGGTCCCGCCGAACAGGAGGCCGTCACCATCCAGTCCGAGTTGCCCACGACGATCTCGCCGTTGGTCCCCACGTCGATGTACAGGGTCAGTTCCTTTCTCTGGAAGAACCCAGAGCCCAGCACCCCGGAGACGATGTCGCCGCCGACATAGCTCGAGACCGATGGAAAGGTGTACAGGTGGGCGTGCTCGCCCACATCCAACCCCAGCAGCGTGGCCCGCACCGGCGGGACGAAGCCGGCCACGGGCACATAGGGGGCCTCCCGGATGTGCCTCGGGTCCAGGCCCACCAGGATATGGGTCATGGTGGTGTTGCCCGCTGCTGTGACGTGGGAGACGCTGTCTATCCCCACACCGGCCTGGCGGATCAGGTCGTGAACGATGCCGTTGATGGTCCCTACCACCGCCGCCTGGAGCTCCTCCAGGCCGCCCGGGCGAAGGCAGTGCACGATGCGGGTGATGACGTCATCGCCGTAGCGGATCTGGGCGTTGTAGTCCGAGCTCTCGGCCACGGTCTCTCCGGCGTTGAGGTCCAAGAGCTGTCCCCAGACGCTGGTGGTCCCCACATCCAGCACGATGGAGAAGTGATCGCCCGTGGTATCGCCAGGCTCCACGCGGATCAGCTTGGGCTTTCGCGGCGCCCTGAACCGATCCGCCTCCTGCCCGGTCGAGAACCGGGTATTGACGACAGTGGCGGTGACCTTCCAGTCGGCGCTGCGCAGGACCGATGGGAGCGTCCGGAGCGTCCGGAAGTCGGCCGAGATGTCGCCCACGTCGTGAGCCTTCTTCAGTCCCAGGAGCAGGCGGGACAGGTCGCTGCGATTGTCCTGGGCGCTCGGCGGGGGAAGCTCGACGTAGAGCTTTCTCAGGGCCGGGTTGAAGCGCCAGCCCACCGCCAGGCCCTCCAGTTCCTGGGTGCTGGAGAGCCGGCCCGCTGCCTGCCCGTCCCGCTGCCGGGACAGGGTGCCCCGGTCCAACTGAGACCCGGGCGGCACGTCCACGAGGAGATCTCCCAGGACGGTGGTCTGGCAGGCCTGCCTCTCGCCCCGATCATACGCCGCATCGCCCAGAAATGGGGTCCGCTGAGAAGACGACTCCCCCCGCACGATCCTCACCTTGCACTTGCCGCAGACACCCGCCCCCCCGCACGCCGCGTTGAGGAAGATCCCCGCTGCCATGGCCGCCCGAAGCAGGTTCTCCCCCCGTTGCACGGAGATCTCCACGCCCTCAGGTTCAAAGCGCACACGCAACGGTCGCTTCATGGATCGCCCCCCTGTTGGCCTGTCGGCCCACGCAATCGGAGACGAAGAGGAACCTATCCCGCCCCGGGCAACCCGTTCCAGATCCCGAGCGCACCCCCTGGCTTCAGGTCATGGGGCCCTGGCGGGCGACGCGCGCATTCTTCGGAAGTGGACGAATGGAGGCCTTGCGCCTGACGGGGGTGCTCTGGCAGATCATCCCGCGAACAAAACCCCTTCGAGATCTCCTCAATATAATTCGAGGTTACCGGGAGTCAGTGGCCCCTGTCAAGGGAGCGGGACCGGCGGACGCGGGCTCGAAGCGATACCCGCAGCGCCCTCCGGTCAGGGCGACGTCCACCAGATCCCGTTCGTCTATGGGGAAGACCTTGCAGGCGGCCCAGCGGCACGTGTGGTAGCCGCGGCAGAGCCCCTCTTGGTCCAGCATGAGGCACCTGAAGATGAACGCGCAACAGCGGCCGCACTGGCGGCACTCCCCCCTGCGCGCGGCGAGCTTCTCGGCCACATAGGACTTTTTGCCGTGCACGAGCCAGAAGCGCCTCACCTTGCCCACGAAATGCAGGAGGAGCCGGAGGCCCCATTGGCCGGGCCCCCCACCCTGAAGCCGCCTGGCCAGCTCCATGGAGGGGAAGCCGCCGGCCGCAGATCCTCGGGGGGGAACCCCCGGGGGCGGGATCTGTCCCCACGGGGGAGGGTCCATGGTTTGACACTCCTTTCCGGCTTCGGGGCCGTTCAACGGCCTCTATTATTGACGGTTCCGGGGACGTGTCAAGGCCGGCGCGGTTGCGCGATCCGGGTCTTTGTGTTAGGAATGGGGAGACTTCCATCCCGGACCCGGGGGCCCTCGCCGTTCGTGCGGGCGGCCGTCGGGGGAGACCGGATGGGGCAGATCCAGGGGCGGGCGAGGCCTGCCCGTTGGCCCAGGCGCTTTGGGTGGGCAGGAGGAAGAGCGATGAAACAGGGGAGGATCTTCCTGATGGCGTTGCTCGCCGTTGGACTGGCGTCCTGCGGGGTCTCCGAGTCGGACTACCAGAAGGTGGCATCCGAGCGGGACGACCTCCAAGAGCAGCTCAATTCAATGCAAAAAGAGTCCAACTCCCTCAAGGAGCGGGTCGCCTCCCTCCAGGGAGACAACAGGGCCCTGGGAGAGCAGCTGGAGAAGCTGAAGGGCGAGCTGGCCAAGGCCCAGCGGGAGGCCTCGGCCAAGGCGGTGGCCAAGAAGGAACCCCCCGAGTCCAAGACCTCCCCAAAGCGGGAGCCAACGCCCGCCAAGGGGCGCACCTACGAGGTCCAGCGGGGGGACAACCTCTGGACCATCTCCAAGAAGACAGGTGTCCCCATCGACACCCTCAAAAAGCTGAACAACGTCAGCCCCAACCAGCGCCTTCAGGTGGGACAGAAGATCAAGCTGGCGCCCTGAAGCCGCCGCTTTTCCCATTGCAGCGACCCCGCACGCGCACGGGAGCCGGCTGCGGGGCCGGGGGCAAAGGGCGTTGCCTTGCCCCCACCGCCCGGAGCGCCAGACGCCGTTGCTTGGTCTGCGGGCCGGGAAACCCGAGCACATGGTCCATAAAGGCGCGTGGGCCGCGTGCTCGGGCAGAGGCCGCGCCTGCGCGCGTGGGCCCACGACAGGGGACGACTTCCCCGCGGTGCGGTGGCAGGATTCAAGGGGAGGGGATCTCGGGGGGAAGGTACTCGACCTGGTACAGGGAGTTGCGGGTCTTGATGAGGAGGCGCGAGCCCTGGGCCGTGACCTCCCGGACCGGACTGGTCCTGAGGACCACTCCCTGGTGAAGCTGGACCATGTAAGGATGTCCTGCCCAAGGGGGGGTGTGCTCCCAGCCGATAAGGCTTCCCTTTCTCTCCTCGGGCGCCAGTCCGTCGAGCTTGGTGAGGGCGATCCTGCGCCCCGGACCCTCCTCGGTCCTCATCAGGGTGGCGGGTTTGAACGCGGGGATGCCGTGGCTCATGGGCTCATCCTTGGATCGTCGTTCCTCGTTGGAACGGTATGCTAGCAATTCCCATTCCACGCCCCCACGGCACCCCCTGCCAAACGCCTTCACCGCCCTCAGTGAATCGGAATGTAAAGGGAATTCCCCCCCGCACCAAGGGGCCGCCCCACCACCCCCGGCGGCCCGATGCCAAGAGCCTGACGGGCTCGGAGGCCTCTTTGACGGCCCTGGGTGGGCGCATGTGCCCGGTGTCCGGCGTCACTTCTCGGGGCTCACCCAGACGCCGTCCCAGTCCGGGGGGGGCGGGTTGTCCTGGAAGTAGCGGCACCGCCCCAGGAACACCCTGCACAAGGCACTGGTCTCGGCGCCCCGGCTGAAGGCCTCTGCCGCGCTCCCGAACTCGCACCGACGGTACAGGGCGAGGCCTCTGGAGAACAGGGAGTGGGCCGGGGGTGGGGCGGAACCCGACTCCCCCACCAGTTCGAAGACCTCGATGGGCTTCCTGCGCCCCTTGACCACTACCAGGTCCACCAGCCTGGTGGCGAAGCGATCCTGGATTTCCCGGTGGGTCGAGTCGCTCAGGAGGATATCTGTGCCGTACTGCTTGGTGAGGCTCTCCAGTCGCGAGGCGATGTTCACCCCGTCGCCCACCACCGTGAAGTCCATGCGTCTCTCCGAGCCGATATTCCCCGACACCACTTCGGCGGTGCACAGCCCCATGCCCACCTGAATGGGGCCCAAGCCCATCTCCCGCCTCCGGGCGTTGAAGGCCAACAGGGCCGACCGCATCTGTAGGGCGGCCTTGACAGCGCGCTCCGTGTCGTCCGGGCGGGCGTACGGGACGCCGAATACGGCCATGAGGGCGTCGCCGATGTACTTGTCCAGCACACCGCCATGCTCGAAGATGACGTCCACCATCATGCCAAAGTAGTGGTTCAGGAACTCCACCGTCTGCTCCGCGGTCAGGTTTTCGGCAATCCCCGTGAAGCCCCGGATATCGGAGAACAGGACCGTGGCCTTGCTCCGGCTCCCCCCCAGAGCCGCCCGGCTCGGATCCTCGATGAGGCGCTCCACGATGTCCTTGGCCATGTACCGGATCATGGTGCCCTTCATGCGTTTCTCCAAGGTGATGTCCTCGAAGACCAGGACCGCACCCCGGCGCTCCCCCTTGTGATCCACCAGCGGCACAAAGTTGAGGTTGACGGTGTGCTCCTTTCCCGATGGCAGCGCCAGCCGTACGTCGTACTCCACCACGGCGGCCTGCCCCTCGAACACACGCTCCACCAACCCCGTCAACGGCTCGTTGCCGGGGCCCACCAGGCTCCGGAAGTCCCGCTTCACCAAATCGCCACCCCACGGCTGAAAGAGCTCCCGGGCGGCCTTGTTGGCCGTGGTCACGCGGCGTTCGGCGTCCAGCGTGAGGATGCCGTTGGTGATGCTGTCCTGGACGCTGGCCAGGTAGTTCCGCATGTTCACCGTGCGCTCGTAGAGCTGGGCGTTCTCCAGGGCCACGCCGATCTGTGACGAGAAGGCCTTGAGCATCTCCTCGTCCTCCTGGCTGAACTCCCCCCCCCGTTTGTTCACGGCCTGGGTCACCCCGATGACCTCCCCCTCGCGGTTGCGAATGGGCACGCACAGGACCGACTTGGTGCGAAAGCCCGTCCTGCGGTCCACTTGGGGGTTGAAGCGCGGGTCGTCGTAGGCCTCCCGGATGTTGATGGACTCCCCCGTCTGCGCCACGTGGCCGGCCAGCCCCAGGGACATGGGGAAGCGGATTTCCTCCACTTCGGCTCCTTGGGCCACCTTGGACCACAGCTCCCGGGTCTCCCGGTCCACGAGGAACAGGGAGCTTCGCTCGGCTTGCAGGATCTGGGAGATCTTCTCCACGATCTTGATGATGAGGGCATCCAGGTCCAGAATCTGGGCCACCGACTGGGCCACGTCCAGAAGGATGGCCATCCGCTCGTGGTTGGCCACCAGTTTCTGATACAGATGGAAGTTCTCCACCGTGATGGCCGTCTGATACGCGAAGGCCCTGAAGTGGGCTTCATCGGCCGCGTCGAACGCCTCCACCCCCTTCTTGTTGATGACCTGTATCACCCCCACGGTCTCGCCCTGCAGGTTCTTGACGGGGCCGCACAGGATGCCTTTGGTCCTGTAGCCCGTGCGCCGATCGGATGTGTCGTCGAACCGGGGGTCCGCGTAGGCATCCGGGATGTTTAGAAACCGGCCGGTCTGGGCCACCCAGCCTGCGATCCCCTGCCCCACCGGAATGCGGATCTCCCGGTTGTGGAGGCCATGGGCCACCTTGGACCAGAGCTCCCCGGTGAAGCGGTCCAGGAGAAAGAGGGTGGCCCGATCGGCGTTCATCACCTGGGAGGCCGTGGAGACCACCCGCTCGATGAGGCCCTCGATCCCCGCCCGGAGGTTCAGGATCTCGGACATGTCCAGGTAGTTGAAGAGGCTTTCCAGGGACTTCTCTGTGCGCCGGCCCTTGAGGACCGTCTCTTGGAAGGCTAGGTTGGTGCGTCGCAGCCGTTGCGAGACCAGGTCGAGGAAATTCTTGGTCACCGTCGGGGCGACCTGGTAGATGGTCTCCAGATCGGCGTACCGGACCTTCAGGAGCTCTGAGTCCTCCAATGCCCGCACCGAGGCCGAACGGCGTCCGCCGGCGAAGTATCCCATCTCCCCGATGCACTCTCCGGGCTCCACGTGGGAAAGGGGGATCTCCTCGCCGAACTCCCCCCGTCGCACGACCACCGCCCGGCCCCCCACGAGCACGAAAAAGCAGTCCCCCGACACGTCCTGGGTGATGAACTCCTCCCCGGCGGTCACGCTCACCTCCGAGACCAGATCCCGGATCTTGACCAGCTCGCCGAGGCTGATACCGGAGAAGATGGCGCACCCCAAGAGGCGATCGAGCCGCTGCTGAAAGATGGCCGAGCGAAGGTCATCGGGGGTGACGACCTGCTCCTCCAGCAGGAGCTCGCCCAACCGCTTCCTGCTGGCCAGATGGGTGGTCAGCTCCCGCTGCCTGGCCAGGGCCTCCTGGATGACCTCGGGGGGGCATCCGAGATACTCGCCGAGCCGCTTGCCCGTCTTTCCATCCCGCTCGTCCATTGGAGAACCCTCGGACGCCATCCGGTCCCGCCCCAGCCCTTACAGCCTGCCCACGGAGAACGCCAGGAGGAACTGCCCCGCGTAATACAGAGGAAGCCCCACGAGCCTGTTGAGGAAGGCCGATTGGACGAAGCGCTCCCGGGCCACGAAGAGGTCAGAGAGATAGAAGCTGAGGGCGCCTGCCGCGACCAGGATCCGCCCGGCCGGCTTCAGCCCCCCTTCCCCCAGGACGGACAGGGCCCCGGCGACCATGAGCGTGATGATCACCACGTAGGCGAGGACCGGGCCCTTCATGGGGCCCAGGTGGGGCCACAGCCAGCGAACGACCCAGCCGCTCCCAAGGGCCGCCGCAGGGGCCCCCGCCCAGGTCCATGCATTGGGCTGGGCTGCGTGGAAGAACGCGAGGACGTAGCAGACGTGCCCCAGGAGAAAGGCGATGAGGCCCCACAGGAACGCCCGGGGTTGGGGCAGTGCCAGGAGCACGTCCCCGCCCAGGCAGAACACCAACCCCACGAGCACAAGCGGGAAGAACGCCGAAGGGGGATGGATCTGGATGGCGGCGGCCAGGATGAAGAGGCAGGAAAGGGGCGTCTTGGTCAGCAGGACGCCCCACGAACGTCCCCGCCTCTCGAATCCAAGGAGTGCGGCCAGAAGAACCACGGCCACGGCGACGAGGAGTTCATCCCGCATCGCTTCTCAACCCACGGGCGTGTCCCATGTCCTGGATCCGCCGGCGCCCACACGCGTTCCCCAGTCCGACTGAAGAGTATCCGTGGTGGCTCGAAGAGTCAAACGAAAAGTTCGCGGGGCCTCAAACCGCCGGATCCCCAGGGGGCAGGAAGGGCGGCCCCGAGATCGTCCCCGGGGCCGCCGGCTCGATGAATGCGCCCTCGAGGGGCGCCTCTGGGTGGGGTATGGGACGGGACACCCTCCCTTTTCGTTCACCAGCGGTCATGACCGCCGTGGGGATGGCCGTGGTATCCGTATCCCCCGTGGTGGTGCCCATGGTGATGCCACCAGAAATGATGACACCCGGCGGGCACCCAAAGGAGCCCCAACGCGGCCAGTGCCATCAGCATCCTTCTCGCCCTCAACGTCATCCCCTCCTCTCCATCCCAACGCCTCGTTTCCCCGCCGGCGACGTCCCATCGGCCCTCATGGGGCCCGCGGGGTCGCTCTGAGCGATTCGACGCCGGAGACGAAGGGGGGATTACCCCTCGCGGTCATACCTTCCTGTCCCTGATCACGCGGCCCACGGCCTTGAAGACGCCGCTCCATGGGACGGCCATGCACTTCGCGGCGCGCGGCCGCGGACCGGAGGCCCCGTGCCGCCCTCACCTGCTTTCATCCCGCCTTTTCATCCCTCCAGGAGGGTCCCGGGGCGAATGGCTCCCTCCCCGAACCTCTCCTGAATCCGGTCCAGGGCCCGGTTGAGCCGCCCCTGTCTCTGGGATCCCTGATCCTCCCCGAACAGGGAGGGCTGCCTTTGTCCCCCCGCTGTCTCCAGGTTGGACAGGGAGACCCCCAGGAGCCGGACGGGCCGCTGGCCGGCGGCCGTCTTCTCCAGGAGCCCGCAACAGCAACGGAAGATCTCCCCCCCGTCATCCACTCCTCGAGGGAGGGTGGTGGCTCGGGTGATGAGCGAGAAGTCCGCGTACCTGACCTTGAGGGTGACCGTGCGCCCTCGAACCCCCTTGCGCCGCAGGCGACGAGCCGCCGCCATGGCCAGCGCCAGGAGTTCCCGCCGGATGGCATCTCCGTCCGCTAGGTCCTCGGAAAAGGTCTCCTCCCTGCCCACGGACTTGACCTCCCGGGTGACCTCCACCGGGCGCGGGTCCACCCCCATGGAGAGTTGGTGCAGATGCACCCCGTGCTTGCCGAATCGCGCCTCCAGCCGCTCCGCCGGGATGCGGCCCAGGTCTCCGATGGTGCGAACACCCAGGGCCTCAAGGGCCCTCTGGGTGGCGGCCCCCACGCCCCAGAGCCTGCCGATGGGGAGCGGTGCCAGGAACGCCGACACGCCCTCCGGGGGCACAACGGTGAGCCCATCGGGTTTCTGCAGGTCGGATGCGATCTTGGCCACGAACTTGGTGGGGGCCACCCCGGCGGACACCGTGAGCCCGGTCTCGGCCCTCACCATCTCCTTGATGCGCCCGGCGATCTCCCGGCCCTCCCCGAACAATCTGGCCGATCCCGTGACGTCCAGGAACGCCTCGTCGATGGAGACCGGCTCCACCAGCGGTGTGAAGCGCTCGAAGATCCCGAAGATCTCCTCGGAGACCTCCTGGTATCGGGCCATCCTCACGGGCAGGACCACGGCCCCGGGGCACAGGCGAAGGGCCTTGGACATGGCCTGGGCCGAGCGCACCCCCCAGGCCCGGGCCTCATACGAGGCCGAGCAGACCACCCCCCGGGCCCTGGACCCCCCCACGATGACGGGCCTTCCTCGCAACCCGGGCTCGTCGCGAACCTCAACGGATGCGTAGAAGGCGTCCATATCCAGGTGGATGATCTGCGGCGTCGACTCCGGCATGGGTCCCCCGGAAGCCCCTTTTCGTCCCTGTCACCGCCCCGGGAGCCAGCGCCCTCATCCCGGCCACTCGGACGCGGCCCTGGGCACGGCGTCCCCCCCTCCAAGTCGCGGCGGGCGCAGGGCCGGCCCGCCGGCGGCCTCCCCCTATTGGTCCAGGACGGGGATGTCAAGCCAATGGCTGGGCCAGGTCAGGGAGGCTCAGAAGGCCGCTTCATCTCGAAGACCTCGCCCGCGCGGCAGTAGAAATCTCCCCCCAGGCGGCCGATGGGCCTGAGCCGCCTCGGGTCCAACCGGCCGTCCACCCAAAGATCGTCCCTGCAGTGGATCCAGACGACCTCCCCGAAGACGGCGGCGCTTTCCCCCCGGGGAGGGCCGAACCGGATGATGTCCACGAGCGCGCACTCCAGGGACACGGGGGCCTCGGCCACCAGGGGGGCGCTTACGGTCTCGGCGTCTCGTTCCGTGAGCCCCGCGGCGCGAAACTCGCTCACCTCCGGGGGGAAATCGAAGGAGGCCGCGTTCATGGCCCCGGCCAACGCCTCGTCCACCACGTTCACCACGAACTGGCGGGACTGCTCGATGTTCCTCAGGGTGTCCTTCTTCTGCCCACCTGCCCTCCATCCGATGCTGACGCACAGGATGGGCGGGTCATAGCAGACCGGTGTGAAGAAGCTGAAGGGGGCGACGTTGCTGACCCCGCTCTCCCCCACGGTGGAGACAAAGGCAATGGGGCGAGGGACCACGCAGCTCGTCAGCAGGCTGTATTTCTCGGATCTCTTCAAGGAGCTTACATCGAATCGCACATCCCCCCCCCGGCGCCGCGGCGCGGGCACCCCGGGTGCCCGGTATCCCCCTTTTGCGCCCCGGCACTCGAGGCCGGGGTCGCGGCGGGCCGCCGGGTCACCCGCCGGCTTGGAGACATCCGGCCTTCCCGGAAAGGTCCTCCCCACTCCCCCCCGTCACTCCACCGCCACCTTTTCCATGACCTTGAGCTTCCCGCCCTCCAGTTTGAAGACGACCACGGGCTTGTCCACGGAGCCGTCCCTGTTGAGCTTGAGGGTGCCGCCGTACACGGTCTGGAACGTGGGGTCCGTCCAGATCGCCTTCTCCAGCTGCTCCCCGTCCAGGGGATTGCCGCCGCTCTTGACCACGCGCCGGATCAGCTCCGGCACGATGTGGTACACGGCATCGTAGTAGTTGGCGGCGTAGAAATCCGCGGGTTCCTTCCACTTTTCCTCATAGCCCTTGACGAACTTCACGGTCTTGGGGTCCGTGCTCTCCCGGTCGAAGAAATCGCTGACCACGTAGACGTTCTCCCCCAGATCCCCCACGATGGGGTTGAAATCCGCGGGGTTCCAGTCCGGGACCACGATGGGGATCTTCATCCCCATCTCCCGGGCCCCCTTCACCACGTACGCCTGGTCCTGCCCCGTGGAGATGTCGTACAGGGCATCCGGGTTGGCCGCCTTGATCCGGGCCATGAAGGCGCTGAAGTCGGTCAGCCCCGGCTGGTGGGGCTCCATGGCCACGATGGTCCCCCCCATCTTCTTCCAGATGGGCTCGATGTACTGCTTGGCGGGGACTTCCCCGGCGGGATCCGATATGTACAGAACGGCCAGCTTCCGGATCCCCTGTTTCCAGTAGAACTTGAGGCCGGGCGGGACCATCTGGTGCTGGGCCATGCGGATGGTGTGAAGGTAGGGCTTGTTGACCAGGTTGGGACTATACGCCCCGCCGTTGATCATCAGCACCTTGGCCCTCTCGCAGATCGGCTGGACGCCGAGGGAGGTGGCGGAAAAGGAGGCCAGGACCACGGGGATCCTGTCGATGCTGATCATCTTCTGCACGCCGGTGACCGCCAGATTCACCTCCACGTTCTTGAAATCCGTGATGATCAGTTCGAGCTTGTGGCCCTCCACGCCGCCCTCGGCGTTGATCTGGTCGATGCCGGTCAGCGCCCCATGGCTCATGACCCGGCCGTAGTAGGCCTGGGGGCCCGTCATGGGCCAGAAGGCCCCCACGGGATACTTCTTCTGGGCCCAGGCAGGATCGACGAAAAGGCAGCCCAGAGACAGGGCCGCCAGGATGACCAGGACCGCGTTCTTCTTGGACATGGTTGGACCTCCTTATGGCTGCTCATGGAGAAACGTCCCGCCCTTCGATCCGTCCGTCGACTGTCTTGGCACCTCCTTTCCCGCCGCGTGTTGGTGGGTCCTGTGCCCGGTCCTACGCCAGAGGCCCATCGGCTGTCTCGGGGCAGCCGCCTAGGAGAACAGCGGCGGGACGTGATACCCCGAATGAGCGGGATGAATGCCACCCGACTTGAGCACGAGCCTTGGCTCCAAGAGGGTCTGCCCCTCGACCCGCTCGCCGCCCTTGCCGTCGGAGAAGACGAACTGTCCGGAGCAGAGCTCCAAGACGGTGATATCCGCGGCCATCCCGGGTTTCAACCCCCCCCGGCGTGCATCCTCCCCCAGGATCCGGGCCGGATTGATCGTGGTCATCTCGATCACCTGCCCCAGGCTCAACCCCAGGCAGAGAAACTTGGACATCATCACCGCCAGGGACTGGGCGGCGGGAAGGCTCACCGTAGCCATGTCCGTGGTGAGCACGGTGGGGGTCAATCCCGCGGCCAGGGCATGGCGCGCGATGGCGAAACTGAAATGGTTGAGTCCGTGGGAGGGATCCAGGGCCACCCCCCGCTTGTGGGCTTGCAGGAGCTCCGGGTATATGGTCCCATCGGCGAGAACGAGGCCCCCCGGCTCCCACGTCAGGTAGTGGCTCAGGACGTCGCCCGCGTCGAGCAGCGCCACCGCAGCCCGGGAGAACCGATCCATGGCCGGATCGCCCGTCCTGGGCCGGGTCTCTCCCACGTGCACCATGAGGGGCAGCCGGAAATCCTGGGCCAGCTTCTTGGCCCGCTCCACGGCTGTGAGGCCCACCCCCTCCGCCAGGGCTTGGACGCAGCGGATCTTGACGCCCCGGATGAGGTCCCCATGGGCGGCCATGACCTCCTCGGTCCGGGCCATGTCCATGTTCCCCTCGGACCAGATCTCGGGCAGGGTGACCAGGCCCGTGCTGGACAGGTTCAGGAAGCACAGGATGTCCGTCCTGGCGGGCTCCACCACCAGGGATCGGTAGGCCGGGAAATTGGCCCAACCCGCGGTGCCGGCGTCCCCCAGCAGGGTGACGCCCGCCTCCAGGCCGATCTCGTCGGGGGTCATGCCGATCCAGGTGAATCCCGAGCCGGGATGGCAGTGAAGGTCGATGAGCCCCGGGGCCACGATCTTGCCGGCAACCGGGATGACCCGCCGGCCGCTGGATTGGTCGATGCTCTCCGCGATCTCCGCCACCTTGCCCTCGTGGACGGCGAGGTCGCCCGAGCGGTCCATGCCCTGGGACGGGTCTATGATCCGCCCACCCTTGAGAATGAGATCGTACACGTCGCCCCCCCCCGGCTTGGCGCTCTCCCACGGCCGCTCCCCGGCGGCTCAGGGATAGATCTGCTCCCAAACGGACGTCCGGAGGGTCGCCTGCCCCCCGAATCGCTCCTGGAAATCCCCGACCAGGTATTTCTTGGCCTCGCTTCCCTGGTACGCGAGGAAAGCGGCCTCATCCCCGAACTCATAGACCGCCATGAAGATGTACTCGTCCTCGGCCTCAAGGGCCTTGAAGCGACGGGCGCTCCGGCACCCGGAGCGATGCAGGATCTCGGGGATGTGTTTGTTGTGATACCAGTCGTTGAACGCCTCCGCGGCCTGGGCCGGGATGACGGACTTGACAACATAAAGGACCGGCTTTCCCATGAGACTCCCTTTCCCGGGCGAATCCCGCGGCTGCGGGGCGGGCCCCTCAGACCTCCCCCATCTCCTCGAGGATCCGGCGCACCCGGACCAGCTTGGCATCTCTCTCCCGGAGGATCTCGGCCAAGGGGCGCCCCCCGTAGTCGAAGAACCCCTTGCCCGATTTGGCCCCCAGATGCCCGGCCTCGACCAGGCCCAGCAGGGTCGGCGAAAGCCGATCTTCCGTGGCCAGGCCGATGGGGGGGGCCTTGAGGGCGTTGACCGCCATGTCCAGCCCGGCGAAATCGTATCGGGCAAAGACCCCCAGGATGGGAAGCCGGATGCCCAGGCTCGCCTTGACCGCCCGGTCGATCTCCTGGGGATCGGCGATCCCCTCGTCCACCATGTGCAGGGCCTCCCGACCGATGGCCCGCTGGAGGCGGTTGACGATGAAGCCCGGCACGAACCGTTTGACGGTGGCGGTGACCATGCCCAGCCGGCGCATCAGCGCCGTGACCCGGGCCACCACCGCGGGGTCGGCGCCGGGCCCGCCCACGATCTCCACCAGGGGTAAGATGTACGGCGGGCTGAAGAAATGGGTGATGACCAGCCGTCCCTGCAGGGAATCCGGGGCCAGGGGAAAGACGTTCAGATACGAGGTATTGCTGGCCACGATGGTCTCTCCGCCGATCCGTGTCTCCAGCTCCCGGAACAGATCCCGCTTGGCCTGCGCGTCCTCGACGATGGCCTCCAAGACCAGATCGGCCTCGCGCACCGAGGGCCCCCAGTCCACCGTGGTCCGGATGCGCGCCGTCACCGCCTCTGCGTCCGGCGCCTCGACCGCTTCGCCCCCCGCGGTGTCCAGATAGGACTGGATGAGCTCCCGGGCCTGGGCCAGCCGCGCCTCCTCGATGTCGCACAGGGTGACGTCCAGGCCCCCCCGGGCGAACACGATGGCCAGGGCGTGCCCCATGGTCCCCGCCCCGATGATGGTCACGGTCTCTTGGCCGTTGCTCATGCCTCCCTCCTCGTGCCGTTCACGCTCTGGTGATCCCGAGGATCCGCATGGCGTCTTGCGGCGATGCGATCTCGCGCCCCAGTTCCCGGCCCAGCCGCACCGCCTTCTCCACCAGCTCCCCGTTGCTGCGGGCCAGCACCCCCCTGGCCAGGTACACGTTGTCCTCGAACCCCACCCGGACGTGTCCGCCGTTGATGATGGACATGGCTGCCGTGGGGAACTGGTGCCTCCCGATGCCCATGGCGGTCCATACCACGTTCTGCCGGGGCAGCGACTCGATCATGAAGACGAAGTTCTTGGAGCTGGCCTCCATGCCCCCCGCCGTCCCCATGCAGAGTTGAAAGAGATACGGCGGGTCGAGGAGCCCCTCATCGATGAGGAATCGACACAGCGTGATGTGGCCCGAGTCGAAGCACTCCAACTCGGGCTTGACGCGGTGTTCCCGGGCCGCCCGCGCGCAGTACGGCCCCCACTCCGGGGGATTGATGAACACCCGTTTGCGGAAGTTCATGCTGGCGATGTCCAGCGTGCAAAGCTCCGGCCCCAGGGCCAGCGGTCCCACGCGGCGCTGCATCACGTCGGCCCCCGTCAGGTTGAAGGCGCTGGTGGTGAAATTCAGGAGGATGTCGCACCTGGATCGCACCCGGTCCCGAATCTCCCGGAAGTGATCCATGTCGAAGGCGGGTGCGCCGGTCTCGGGGTCCCGCACGTGCACGTGGGCGATGGAGGCCCCCGCGGCGCTGGCGCGGACGATCTCGTCGGCGATCTCCGCCGGGGCGTAGGGAATATAGGGGCTGTTCTGCCGGGTCGGGCCCGACCCGGTGACGGCTGCCGTGATGATGAGTTTCTCCATGGCTCCTCCGTGGGCCTCACAGTCTGGGGTCGACCACGGCCTTGATGGCCGAATCCTCCGGGATCATGCCCCCGACCAGCCGGATCGCCCTTTCCACCTCTGCGAGGGAAAAGCGATGGGTGACCATCTTTTCCAGGGGATACCTCCCGGCTTCCACGAGCTTCAACGCCGGGACCACGGACCCCAGATCATGGCTGTACACACCCTGAATGCGGATCTCCTTGAGGAAGACCTTGTCCAGGGGCAGAGGGACCAGGGTCTCGGTTCCGTACGTCCCGGGCAGGACCACGGTCCCCCCTTGCCGCACGAGATCCAGTGCGTTGATGGCGCCCTGGGGATTGCCCGTGACGTCCATGACCAGATCGGCCATGTCGCCGCCCGTCAGCGAGGCCACCACGGCCACCGGATCCTCTTGGGTGACGTCCACCACCCGGTGGGCCCCGAACAGGGTGGCCATGCGGAACCGCTCCCCGTCCCCGCCGAGGCCCGTCACGATGATCCGGGCCGCGCCCGACTCCCGCGCGGCCACCACCGCGGCGAGCCCCTGAGGACCGGGCCCCTCGATGACCACGGTATCCCCGATGGAGACCCCGCCCATCTGGCGGAGCCATCGGATCCCGTTTCCCAGGACCGCGGAGACGATCACGGCGGCCTCGGCAGGGACCCGAGGGCTGACCTTGTGCACCATGGCCCTGGGGGGGAGGTACAGGTGCTCGCCGTAGGCCCCCCACAAATGAGGAGGGGTGTTGCAGGAGATGTACGACCCGTACCGCCCCATTGCCTTGCAGAGCCGGTAGTTCCCGGTCAGGCAGGGCTTGCAGAACCCGCAGCCGAAGGTGAACTCCACCAGGACCCGATCGCCCACATCGACCTGGTGGCGCCTGCAGAACGTGTCCCCCGCCCGGCAGATGCTCCCGAGGATCTCGTGGCCCTGAATGATGGGCAGGTAGGGCGCGATCCGCCGGGTCTTCCCCGTGTACATGCCCACATCGGACCCGCACACCCCGACGATCTCCACCTCCAGGAGGGCGTCCTCCTCGCCGATCTCCGGGATGGGGAACTCCCGCATGGTGATCTTCCCGAATGCCTCCAGCACAGCCGAACGGGTCTTGCCGCCCATGGTCATCCTCGCCTCGCCCGAGCCCCGGTTTCCGCCCACGTCAGAAGAGATCCCACCATTCCCCCCGCTCCAGGAGCCGCCGGCCCTCCTCCTCCAGGATGATGTGGCCCGCCTTCATCACGTAGACCCGCCTGCTCAGCTTGAAGGCCACCTTGACGTTCTGCTCCACCAGCAGGACGGCCGTGCCCAGGTCCCGGTTGATCTGTTCGATGATCCTCGCCACATTCTGGAACGCCACGGGGGAAAGCCCGCTGGAGGGCTCATCGAGCAGGAGCAGCCTGGGATGGTGCAGCAGCCCCATGGAGATCCCGAGCATGCGTCGTTCCCCTCCGCTCAAGGTCCCGGCCAGCTGGCCCTCGCGCCCCTTCAGGACGGGAAAGAACTGCTCGATCTCCCGGCGTCTGTCCTCGAGTTGAGACTTCTCCTTCCGCGTGAAGAAGGCGATTTCCAGGTTGTCCTTCACGGTGAGATCGTCGAACAGGAAGTGTTCCTGGGGTAGATGATAGATGCCCCGGGCAAGCTTGGTCGGCGGCCCGGCGGCGGTGACGTCCTCCCCGGCGTAGAGCACCTGGCCGCCCTCCGGAACCACGAGGCCGAAGAGGGCCTTGAGGGCCGTGCTCTTGCCCGCGCCGTTGTGCCCGATGAGCCCGACGATCTCCCTTTGCCCCACGTTCATGGAGATCCCGTACAGCACCTGTTTGCCCGCGTATCCGGCCCGAATCTGTCTCGCCTCCAGAAGCATCGCAGTGAATCTCCGATCCGACCTCAATCCAACCCGAAATAGGCCTCGGCGAGCTGGGGATCTGCCATGAGCTGGGCGGGCGGCCCGTACGCCAGGACCTTCCCCTCGCTCATGAAATAGGCCCGCTTGACCAGCCCTCGGACCACGTCCAGGTTGTGCTCCACCAGGAGGATGGTCTTCTGGCCGCGCGAGGCGATGTCGCGGATCAGGGCGATGATGCGGCCCACGGAATCCAGGTCCAGGGCCGCCGTGGGCTCGTCTAGGAGCAGCAGGGGGCATTCCGTGGCCAGAAGGCGCGCGATGGCCACGAGCTTCTGCTCTGCGTTGGACAGGCTCCCGGCCAGTTCCCCCGCCTTGCCGAGCAGCCCCACGAGTTGCAGATATTCCAGGGAAGCGCGGAGGTTCTCCCGTTCCTCGCGGCCGACCCGCCGGGGCGAGAGAAACAGTCCGGGTAGGCTCTCTCCGCGCTGGTTCGGTCGTGCCACGAGGACGTTGTCCAGGACGGTCATCTGCTTGAACACCCGGACGTCCTGCCACGACCGGGCGAGCCCCTTTTTCACGAGGGCGTACGCAGGGCGACCCGTGACCTCGACCCCCTGTACGAAGATCCGGCCCCGGTCCATGGGCAGAAACCCGGTGATGACGTTGAACAGGGTCGTCTTGCCGCACCCGTTGGGGCCGATGAGGCCCGTGATCTCACCGGCCGGCAGCTCAATGGAGGAGTCCTCCACGGCACGAAGGCCGCCGAAGGACTTGGAGACGTTTCTCACCTCCAGGAGGGGCGCTGCTTTCGGTCTGTGGTCCCGGTTGGCGCCGGCCGCTCCGCCCCCCGCCGGGCCGGAGCTGGCTGCCTCGGGGCTTGAAAGGTGGCGGGGGACATGGAGCTTTCTTGGCGCGCCCGAGTGTTCCGGCAGGATCCCCTGGGGGCGAAAGATCATGAGAAACATGAGGATGGCCCCGTACAGGACCTCCCGGAGGGCGTCGATGTAGCTCGACGCACCGGGCACAAAGCGCAGCCCCTCGGTGATTCCCACCAGGATGAACGCCCCCATCAGGGGCCCCCAGAAGCTCGCCTCGCCCCCCAGGACCACCATGACGATGATGAAGACCGACACCTCGATGGTGAAGGAAAACGGGCTGATGAAGGAGACATAATGCGCGGTGAGGCTGCCCGTGATCGCTGCCAGCCCCCCGGCCAGCGAGAACACAAGCACCTTGAACATCAGCGTGTTCTTCCCCAGGGCCCTGCAGGCGCTCTCGTCCTCGCGGATGGCCTTGAGCACGCGTCCGAACGGGGAGTGCGTCACCCGCCAGACAACCGAGAAGCAGCAAACGCCGGCCACCAGCAGCAGGGGGATGAAGCGCTGGGGGGTGCCGAACGAGATGCCGAGGAGCTCCGCGACGGGGATGCCCGGGATTCCCCCCTGGCCCCTGGTCACGCCCCTGGCGGTCAGCATGAACTCGAAGACCACCATCTGGAACCCGACGGTGAACACGATGAGGTATTCGTCCCGGACCCTCAGGGAGGGCAACGCCAGCAGGGCCCCGACAACGGCCGCCAGGACGAACCCCGCGGCGGTCCCCACCAGGAAGTTCCACCCCAGGTTGACGCTGATGATGGCCGCACAGTACGCGCCGATGGCGCTGAAGACGGCGTGGCACATGGAGATGACGCCCACATACCCCATGATCAGGTTCAGGGACTGGACCAGGACCGCGTAGAGCAGGATCAGGACGGCGATGTGGTAGAGGTAGTCCATGCGTGTCTACGCCCCTCTGGATCCCAGGAGGCCCTCGGGCTTGATCAGGATGACGATGAACAGGATGCCGTAGGCGATCATGATCTTGTACTCGCCGGGCAGAAGCGCCATGCCCAGGTTCTCGGCGAAACCCAGCACGAACCCCGCCAGGGCATGCCCCCAAATGCTGGGGACGCCGCCCAGGAACACGGCGGTGAAGGACATGAAGAACGGCAGAATGCCCATGGTGGGATACGCCACGTTCTTGGCGGTGAACAGGAAGGCGGCCACTCCGAAGAGGCCTGAGCCGATGGCATAGACCAGCAGATAGATCCGGTCGATGTCGATCCCCACGTTCAGGGCCATCTCCCGGTTGCTCCCCACGGCGCGGATCACTTTTCCGTACCGGGACCGCCCCAGGAAAAGGAGCAGCGCCCCGATGGCAGCGAGGCTCACGACGACCATGGCCACATCGGCCGTGGTGAAGTACACGGGCCCCAGGGACAGGGTCTTCACGGGAAACCCCCTGAGCGACCTGGGATTGGAGCTGAAGAGCATGAGGAGCACGGCCACCCCAGCCGTGGCGAGTCCCAACGAGGCGAGGAAGGTCGTGGCCTTGGTGGCCCCGGCCTTCCGCAACCTCCGGTAAAGGACGGCGTCGATGGCGCACCCGAGGAGCACGGCGCAAAGCACGGCGCCGGCCAATCCCACGGACACGGGGAGTCGAAGCTCACTCGTGATCAGGGCCGCCGCGTACCCGGCCGTGGTGAAGACCAGGTGGTGGGAGAAGTGAAAGGTGAGGGTCGTCCGGTAGATGATGCCCCAGCTCACCCCGGCCAGGGCATAAAAGCTCGCCGTGATGAGTCCCTGCGCCAAGAGCTGAAGGAAGAGCAACTCCCCGTCCCCCTCGGACCGTCGGCCCCTCCAAGGACGCTTGCCCCGTGGCCCGCCCCTCTCCGGCGTGTGTCAGGCCCGGCCCCTTCCCCGCGGGTATTCCCCAGCCCAGGCGCCGGGCGACTGCGTCATGAACAAATTCGATTGTCGACTGGCGTCGAACCTTATCTCCGCATCACGGGTTTGTCAAGGTGGAAATAGGGGGGGCGCCAATGGATCATCGCAGCGCCAGGGGTGTATCCCCCGGATCAATCCGATGCCCGCCCGGGGACCCCGAACGGCCCGAACCCCTTGTCCCCATCGGGGAGCTGGACGGCCGTCAGGAGCTCCATGTGCCGGAGGGTCGCCATCTCCCGCTCCAGGGCGGCCCGCTCCAGTCCGGTCGCCTCCATCAGCTCCCCGAGGCGCACCGGGTGTCTGTCCCGGACAACGGCCATGATCTTCTCTCCTGCGGGACTCAGGGCCTGGTCCTTGAGCCGTGTGGCCGTGTACGTGGCCCAAGGATCGCATCCCTTGGGGGGGGTGAGGACGTCCATGTAGCAATCGTCGCACAAGAGCCGCCCTCCGTGGGGGTGGAGTTCCTCCTCTTGCGCCTGGCATTGGCACCGATGGCAGTTCATGGCAGATTCCCTTGGCGATCTCGCAGGGCCTCGATCTCCTTGTGTCTCCCCATCTGCAGCCCCGGCGGGAAGCACATCGACCCATCCCCGGCCGGGGCCGGGGTCTCGCCCGGACCAACCTTGCGCGGGGCCCATGCGCGTCGCTTCATCCCCGAGGCCTCCAAGAAGGCGCCAAGGGCCGATCTTTCGCCCGCCCCCGGCTCTACCCCTGGGCGTTCATGGCCTTCTTCAGCGTCAGAGAGGGTTTGAAGGTCAGGACCTTGCGGGGGGTGATCTCGATCTCCTCTCCCGTCTGGGGGTTCCTCCCCCGTCGGGCCCTCTTGAGCCGCACCGCAAAGCTCCCGAAGCCCGAGAGCTTCACGTTTTCCCCCCGCTCCAGAGTCTCCTTGATGAGCTCGAAGGTCAAGTCGACCAGCTCGGCGCACTCCCCCTTGGGGAATCCGAGACTGACGTACACCCGTTCCACGAGATCTGACTTGGTCATGAATCCACCTTCGGCTGCACGAGAGGTTCCGGGCATCAACCGGATGCCCTGGGTGCCGCACATCCCGACCGCGCCCGAATCCCCGGTGGCCCGTGGCGTCGCTGGTCCCCAGGGGGCGGGACGCCCCCCTCAACCGGCCGCCCTGGGGAATGGGGGCGCGCCCTGGCCGGCTCCGTGGCGGTTCGCCACAGGGCCGGGCCCCGGGCTGAGATCGGGTGCCAGAATAGCACGGGACAGCAGGCAGGGGAAGGGGAGAGGCCAGGGGGGTCCGCCGGTCGTTGGCCAAAAGATGAACTCGGGGGAGGTCGGCACATAACAAAATGTACCAAGCGACACTTGACACACTTCACAAAAGCTGCCATGATCCTGGCTGCCAGCGAACAGGATCATCCCGTGGACCATGGCGGAGAGGCACCATGCCCCGGAGCACGGACGTATCGGATCAAGGAAACAGACCCGGCCTGAAGATGATGGCCCTGGTGGAAGCCACGGGCGTCCCCAAGTCCACCATCCTTCACTACCTGGCAAGAGGGCTCTTGCCCGCACCGGTCAAGACCAGCCGCAATATGGCCTACTACGACCCCTCCTGCGTGGATCGCATTCGCGTGATCCAGCACATGCAGCGCCGCCATCGGATGTCACTGGCCGAGATCCGTGAGGCGCTCCGGGTCCAGGAGGGCCCGGGAGACATCGCCCTTCTGCTGCGGCTCCAAGAGGTGGTCTTCGGCCACCGAGACGAGGGCGGCCTCCTGGACGAGGCGGCATTGGGGAAGGCTGCGGGGATGACGGCAGCGGACCTGGAACGCTGCCTCCGACTTCGGCTCATCATGCCTCTGGAGGAGGGACGGTTCGATGCAGAAGACCTGGAGATGGCCAGAATGCTGGCCGCCGCACTCGCAGGCGGCCTTCGTCCGGAGGATATCACCTACTACGTGGAACTGGGGGAGAAGATCGTGGACTGCGAGATGGCGCTCAGGAGCCGAATGACGCGGGCGCTGTCCCATGGACAGGACGCAGCCCTCACCATGGAGCTTGTGGGGCGGGCCCGCATGGCACGCTCCTATGTCATCGACCGGTTGTTCCAGCGAAGAATCGCCTCCATGCGCGACCTCAAGGACGAAAGGAAGGGGGATGGGAAGAGCCGTTGAAGCCGCCCCGTTGGCGGCATTCCTCGTCTATCTCCTCTTGGGGAAGATCTCCCACTTCCACACCGCGACCATGCGCGCGGCCACCGTGCTGATCCTCCTGGCCCTGATCCCCTGCCTCTGGCTTCCCCGAAGGTGGCGCCAGGCATCCCCCATTCACAGGGGCTTCGGCGGGTTTCTGGTCCTGGCGGCCCTCGCGGTTTGGCTGTGGCCGGGTCACGCGGGCAAATGGATGGCCGAGTTCCCGGCCGCGGCCCTCAATGGCGTCCTTTGCCTGGTGGCGGTTGTGCCCTTGCTCCTGGGCCGCCCCGGTTTCACCACGTTCTTCGCCAAGCGCGTGACCCCGGCCGCGGTCTGGGAGACGGACCTCTTCTTGACCATCAACCGCCATCTCACGGCCTTCTGGGCCGTGCTCTTCCTGCTCGGAACGGCCCTGGGGCTCATCCCGGGACTCCTGGATCTGCGGGGGCCTCTGTACGAGCCCCTTTTCGAGGCCCTTGTCCCTGCGGCGCTCATGCTCGGAATCGGCGTCCCTGTCACCAGGCGCTATCCGGAATACCGCCAGCGGAAGCTGGGCATCGCGCCCGCGGCCAGAGAGCCGGATCGCCCGGTCTTTTCCCCTCCGGGAGTTCATCGGGATGTGAAACGGACGGGCACGGATGAGACCACCTCACATCACGCCATGAAGGAGGAAAGGGAGATGTCCCCAAGACCTGTGGTGGTGGCGGTGAACGGATCCCCCCATGGGGGGTTCGGCAACACGGCCCAGATGATCGAGATGCTCCGCGCCCCCCTGGAAGAGGCCGGCTTGGACCTGGAGGTCATCCACCTGGGGGAGCATGAGATGGCGTTTTGCACGGGCTGCGCCTTCTGTATGGAGAAGGGGGCGTGCTGGATCGACGACGATCACAGGACGATCGTCCGTCGGCTCCTGGATGCAGCGGGGGTCGTCCTGGCCTCTCCCGTGTATTTTCTCCACGTCACCGCGCAGATGAAGACGTTTCTGGATCGGAGCCTGGCTTACGGACACAAGCCCCGCGCCACCTGGAAGCCCGGGCTGGCCGTCAGCGTCTCGGCGGGGTTGGGCGAAACCGCCACCGCCGACTACCTGGCCTTCCTGCTTCGGACCTTCGGCGCGTACTCGGTAGGGTCCCTCACAGCCCTGGCCGTGGCCCCCGGGGGATTCGTGGGCAAGGACGCGGTGGAAGCCCGGGCCCGGGATCTGGGGGGCGATCTGGCCCGGGCCATCCTGGAGAAACGGCGCTATCCGGTCACCGACAGGGACCTGCGGTATTATCAGTTCATGGGGGCCCTCGTGAGGAGCCAGAAGGACTCCATCATGCGGGACGACTTCGCCCACTGGGAAAAGCACGGCCTGTACGAGGGGTTCGAGCAGTACGTGCAGCAAGCCGCGGCGCCTGTGCCCGACACCCGAGAGATGCGGGAGGCCTGGGTCCGGCAGATGATCGCCGATCAAAGGGAGAGAAAGAAAGGGAGGGCGGCGTCCCGACAGCCAGCCCTTCCATCGGGCCCCCAGGCCGCCCAAAGTTGCAGGGAACTCCTCGGCATGATGCCCCAAGCCCTGAACCCGGATGCGGCTGCGGGCCTCGATGCCACGTACCAGTTCGAGGTCACGGGGGCAGAGACGTTCGTGGCCCACCTGCGGATCCGGGGCGGGGCCTGTACGTACCGCGAGGGCCCGGCCGACAGGGCCGGCGTGGTCATCAAGACCCCCTCTGACGTCTGGCTCGCCATCTCCAGGGGGGAGCTCGACGGACAGCAGGCCTTCATGGCTGGAAAGTACAAGGTGGAGGGGGACCTCACGCTCCTCATGAAGCTGAGATCCCTCTTCGCCCCCTAGGATTCCCCCGCAGCTTGTCCCGGCTGCCCCTGGGACGCTCCCCGACCGCCCGCAGAAGGTGCGGGCACGGCGCGGGCTGGGCAAGGATGCGATTGACACCCCGGGTCCATCTTGAGGGCGGCCGGGGCCGCTACCACGCCCACAGCGGCGGGGGATAGGGCACAGGCCACCCCATGGGCACCGCAAGCGGGACCGGAAGGGGCATCGGCCGCAGGACCACCACATCCCGGTAATACCGGCGGATGGAGGAGGTCTGCGGCTCGGGCCGGGAAGAGAAGGGTCGCGTGCCCAGGGGCGTGACGTTCCCGCATGCGCTGGCCCAATGAAAATCGTACACCTTCCCCTCTCGCCTCCCGAAGATGCTCACCCGATAGCCGGGCCGGTCGCCCACCACGACCACGTCTCTTCGCACCCCGTGGCCGTCGATCATCCAGGCTGCGCGGGCGCCGTCCCTCAGGGTTTCGGGCCTCACCCCGCGAAGGCTCTCGAAGGCCTCCGCCGTGCCGGCGGCGATGCCCTCCCATGGCAACGTGGGGTCGGCACGCCGAAGCCTCTCGGCCAGAAGCCCCTCTTTTCCCCGAAGCTTGGTCCGGAGCTCCTCCACCGCACCGATGGGACCCAGGAAGGGGTCTCGCCCCGCATGTCGCCAGTAAAACGTGGCGGCATCCGCAACCCACGCCCCGGCCCAGATGGCGGCCGCTGCCAATCCCGCCGACCAGGTGCGCGCCTTCATGACCGGCCTCTCTTTGAGGATTCGGGCGTCCTCCCGGGCGTCCGCCACGGCACGATGCAGGGCTCATGCAAGCTACCAGACGTCAGAGGCCCCGGTCGGGTTTACCGCGAGGGGCGGGCCGTTGTGCCTGCAGGTCGCCTTGGCAGCCCCGCAAGTGGGAGCAGATCTCGCCTGTGTCCTGTGGCTGTGCGTGGGATCGTGCGGCTCCCCCTCTCGGTTCACGCAGGGAGGGGTCTTGGCCTCCCGTCGATGAATTGGGCAAGAATGGACCTTACCTCCCCGGAGAACCCATCGCCCCTGCGGCGCAGGGGGGGCAGGAGCCGGTTCGTGACGAACCCCGCCACCGACGGGGCCTTCAGGGCCCACTGGGCCAGATGACTGAGAAAAGACGCTGCCGGGAGTTCCTCCTCCGGGCCTCCGCAGAGCCAGTCGTGCGCCACGTGGGCCGCATGGAGCAGGGCGGAGCTCCTGCGGATCTCGGGCGCGATCTTTGGGGGGAGCCCTCTGCGGCTCCCCCTGGAAGGCGATGGGCCGGCAGATGACCTGCGGGATGTTCCACCGATGGAGCAGCACGGATCCGAGACGGCAGGCATCGAGTCGTTCCATGAAGCCCGCGATGCTCGGGTTCTTCCGCGGAAGGAGCAGCACCACGCGCTTTCCCTCCTCGTGCAGCAGACCGATGGTCCCCATGGGGACCGGCTTCACGTCGGTCATGAGGGAGAGTCCCTGCCCCGGGATGGACACCACCAGGGAATGGACCCGAAGCTGCGTGAACGCCGGACTGTGCGGGGCATGGTCCCCGTGAGCGCGTCGACCAGGGCCAGTTGATGGACCTGGTGGAGGCCCATGAGCAGGACGGCGTGGTGCAGGTCATAAACCCGATTGCCCAGGCCCGAGTATGCCGAGTTGACGGCTTTGAGCGTCAAACCCGCCAAGGAAGGCTCCTGCCCCACAAGGCGAGCCTCATGGGAAGCGGATGCGGCGTCGTCTCGAAGAAGGCCCAGAGGGTCGCCGGCGTGCGGCGCAAGACGCCGCACCCGCTGTGAGGGTATGGTCCACCGTCCTCTCCAGGACCCTTTGCAGGGCATCTCTCCCGCCGGGAGACTCCCCAGGGCGGCCGGGCCGAGGTCGGCCGTGTCCGGGGCGGGGACGGCTCACCTCTCCTGCATGTCCCCCCCGAACCCTTGTGCGTTCCTTCCTCTCCAAGGAACGGGCGTCGCTCTGCATGTCCCGAGAGACGAGGGGGTCGCCCCAGCGCGGCGGTCCTGACAACCCCGACGAGGAGGCTTCCCCGTGCGAACACGCGCCCACGCCCTGGCCATCGCGGTGTTGGTCTTCGCCTCTTTTCTCTCTTGCCTCGCCCAGGCCGATCCGCCCGAGGGGGAGTTCCGGATCCTCTTCTCGGCCCCGGCAACGCTCTCCATGCTCCCGGAGAGCTTCTCGGCCTGTGAGGACGACGGAGTCCTCTCCATCTGCACCACGTTCCGGCCGTCGGTGGACCCCCGCGGCCGCGTGGGGGGGCAAGTGGACGTTCAGCTCGACGGCCTGCTCAACGGGGTCTCGGTCGCGGACACGCTCACGGGCGGGCTTCGGGGCAAGATCTCGGGGAAGACCGGGGACGGATCGGCCCCCCTGTCCAAGGTGAGCCTGAGTATCGCCCTGAGCGGCACCGTTCGCACTGGGGATCAGGACCGGATCGCCTCGCACAGCGCCAAACTCAAAGGGCGCATGGACCACGCCGCGACCGACCACGCGCTGGGCGGATCGCGGAAGCTCACCGTCCAGGGCGTGGGCTCGAGGAAGGGGAAGGCCCGGCTGGGATTCAGCAATGCCGGTGTCGATGGTCTCTGGTCCGTGGACCTCTCACTCCTCGCCGACGGAGCCAAGATCTCCGGCTCGGCCGTCCCGGTCTTCCGGGGAAGGGTGCTTGGACAGTACGCCGCGAGCGGGCAGTTCTCGCAGAAAAGGCAGTCCTCGAGCCTCTCTTTCAAGCCCGACGCCGCGCTCAAGGGCACGTCTCTCTCCCTGGGTGGCCTGGTCACCTTCCCCGACGGCACGGCCGGCTTCAAGGCGCGCTACAGGATGATGGGCCACAAGGGCTCGGCCGGCTCCGCAGGGAACTCCGCCGAATGGGCGTGGCCCTCGGAGGGGTCGTGCGGCGCTCCGCTGGACCTCCATCCGTGGGACCTCACAGGCCTGCTTCCGTACGAGGGAACCGTGGGCTGGAGGGATCCGAGCTGCTATATCGTGGGGGGGCTCGTGCCCGGGGCGGTTTACACCGTGACCCTCGAGCGTCTCGAGCTTCGGCCATATCTCACGGTCCCCGTCACTGAGGGATTCGGCGGCGTCAACTGCGGGCAGGAGGACAACACCCCGGGCGCCGTCATCTCATGCGCCACCAAGGCGGACGGAGCAGGAGAGCTGCGCTTTGAGGCGAGGACCTTCGACGGGGATGCGGGGGGCAGGTTCCGCCTCTCCCTGTCCAGCGGCGGCATCATCAACCAGGGAACCCCGAGCGATCCCCACGAAATCCCGGCCCTTCCCTTCCGGGGCGGGGCCATCTATCAGAGCTACTACGTGGCCACTGGCCTGACGCCCAACCGCAGCTACACCTTCTCGTTCAGCGACGTCACGGCCAACGGGGCCACCTTCTGGCTGTACGACAAGGCCGGGTTCGGGGAGCAGCTCTGCCGGCTGGGGTCCGACGACCCGCCCGGCTCCGCCTGCACCGTGAAGGCCAGTGGGGAGGGTAGAGTCTACGTGAAGGCCACGGTTCTCCAGGGGAATAACGTGGAGTACAGCTTCACCCTGGAGCTCGGCGGTATCCCCAACGAGGGGACCGTCACGGATCCGGTGGAGTTGACGGGGATCCTGCCGTACGCGGGGTCCGTCTCCACAGAGACCAGCTACTACCACGTGGGCGGCCTGACCCCCGGTGTCCCCTACACCGTGACCCTCAGCTCCCTCACGGACACGGTCCGCCTGGATCTATACTGTGCGGACCCCGTCGGCGGTGGCGCCGGTCGCGGCTGCCAGGTGTCGTCGAGTGAGTCGAGTGTGGAGGGGGTGGTGAGGACGAACGGAGCCGGGGTCCTCTGGATCGCGGTCTTTGGGTTCGACACTGTTGCTGGCGCCACGTACACCATTTCCGTTGCCCCGGGGGGCCTGCCCAACGAGGGCTGCGGGGTCACGGCGGTGGACGTGACGGGCACCCTTCCGCGCCCGAGCACGATCTATAACGGGCCTAGCAGGTACCGCATGGCGGGCCTCAACCCGGCCACGACCTACACCGTGAAGACGTACGACGGCGCGAACATCTATTTCTACGTGTACAGCGCTCCGTGGTCGGGGGATGATCTCCTTTGCAGTTCCTCCCAACTGGGCATCGCAGAAAAGAGCTGTTCCGCGCAGACGCCCACCGGGGAGCTGTGCATCTGGGTGAACGCCTTTTCCGGCACCCAGGGCCACACGTTCATCCTCGATCTGGAGTAGCACGGGGGGCGGACACAAGGGATCTTGCTCCTGAATCCGCCCCGCAAAGGCCGCATGCAGCATGTCTCGTCTTGCCAATAAATCAGGGGACGCCTTTTAATTGTTTTACTTTTTCCCATGGCCCCAGGGACCACGCAACTACGGCCCTCCCCCAGGGCCACATCTCCCAGTCACCTCACCAACTCCTGGCGGTCCCTGCCATCGTCGACGATCCTGCGCCTCTCGATCCCCCGCGCAATCACGTGATGCACCCTCCCAGGGGCATCCAGTCTCGCCCCCTCCCCGGCATCACACCTTGCTTTCTCGCCTTGAATTCACCATCTTCCCCAATGCCATCCCCCAACATCCGACTCCGTCAACTCATTAAAAGGCGTCCCCTGAATTCACGCAGGTCACCGGGCGCGTATTGGCAGACGGGCCAGGATTCGAACCTGGATAGCGGGATCCAAAGTCCCGAGTCCTGCCGTTGGACGACCCGTCT
>CAZEPJ010000028.1:0-53266 GCA_964514105.1 uncultured Desulfarculaceae bacterium
GATGAAAAGTGTTGTTGACAGTCTCCAGGGGCATTTCATACACTCTCCCTCATTCCCAGGGACTTCATTTTGCTGGGGGCCAGCCCGGCCCGTTGGGACCGCCGTGGGCAACGCTCGCCGGTTGGCTCTCGTGGGTCTCGCGCCCGCCCAAGGGGGTGATCGCCCAGGCAGGATATGTGCCATGCCAATGGGGAGGCGCCCGCGCCTCCCGTCCCACGACCCATTTTCTCCAAGGAGGTGGTGCATGAGACGTTCGGTTCTGCTCTCGGTTCTGCTCGCGACGGCCGCGGCCGTGCCAGGGGCCTTTCCGGCAGCGGCTTCCGCCCAGGAGATCGTGCTCGGGTGTCCCCTGTCCACCGCCTTTCTGTACGGCTGGGATGCCGAGAGGGGCATCAAGCTCGCCGTGGAGGAGATCAACGCGGCCGGCGGGGTGAACGTGGGGGGGAAGAAGCGGCCCCTCAAGGTGGAGGTCATCGACACCCGGGACCTGGAGCCCGGGGTCCCGGTGAGCGAGGCCCTCATGGCCGTGGAGAAGCTGATCCTCGAGAAGAAGGCCGACTTCATTGTGGGCGGCCCCGTGCGCTCCGAGGCGGCCCTGGCGGCCATGGACATCCTGGCCAAGTACAGGAAGGTCTCCATCTTGACCACGGGGGTGCTCACGCCCAAGTACCACGCCCGGGTGGCGGAGGAGTACGACCGGCTCAAGTACTGCTTCCGCATCCACGGGGAGGGAGGCCAGCTGGTCAAGGAGATCCTGACCTGCTTCAAGGAGCTCCAGGAAAAGCACGGCCTCAACAAGCTCTTCATCATGGTGCAGGATGTGGCCCATGCCAGAGGGTCTGGAGAATTGATGGGCAAACTGGCCGCGCAGCAGGGATGGACGGTCACGGGCACCGAGGTGTACCCCACAGGCACCACGGACTTCTCCATGGGCCTTCTCAAGGCCAAGCGGGCCGAGGCCCAGGTCCTCAACATCTGGATGGACATGCCCGAGAGCTCCATCCTCCTCAAGCAATGGTACGAACTGCAGATCCCCGCCCTTCCCTTCGGCTCCACTTTGGCAGCGGCCGAGCAGCCCGGGTTCTGGAAGGCCACCGAGGGCAAGGGAGAGTACACCTTGTGCAACGTGGTCAATGCCGGCAACGCCCCGTCCAATGCCACGCCCTGGACCATGAAGTTCTACGACGCCTATACCAAGAGGTGGAACATCGAGCCCGAGGGGCTGGGCAGCTCCAGCAGTTACATGGCCGTGTACGTGCTCAAGGACGCCATGGAGCGGGCCAACAGCCTCGATGCGGACAAGGTGGTGGCCGCCCTGGAACAGACCGACCTGATGGGCGTGTACGGCCGGTTGAGATTCGACCCCAAGACGCACCAGGTCATCCCAGCCGTGGACCCCAAGGAAGGGGCCGTGGGATCCATCCTCCAGTGGCAGGCGGGCAAGCGGGTGGTGGTCTTCCCCAAGAGCATCGCGGGGGGTGAGATCAAGTTGCCGCCCTGGATGGCCAAGAAATAGGGGAGGCGTGGACGCACGCGTCAGGCGGGGCCGGGAACGGCCCCGCCGCGGCCCAGGGATGCGGCGTATGGAGATCCTGGTCTACGGCATCATCAACAGCATCGCCCTCACCCTCATGGCCCTGGGCTTCGCCCTGGTCTACGGGATCAGCCGCGTCCCCAACTTTGCCCACGGCGCGGTGTATGTGGTCTGCGGGTTCATCACCTGGACTCTCCTCCACAGCCTTCGCCTCAACTACCTGCTCAGTGCGGCGCTCGCCATCCTGGCAACCGGCGTCATCGGGGCCCTCATCTACCGCTTCGTCCTCATCCGGGTGCGGGGCATGGCCATCTCCGAGATCATCGCGTCGTATGCCGTGGGGATGGCCATCCTGGAAGGGCTTCGCTGGGGCGGGTTCAAGGGGATGACCTACACCCTGCCGGTCTTCGCCCCGGGCATGATCTTCATCGGGGGAGTGCCCGTGGACCTCCATCGGGTCATCCTGGTGGGGGTCGGTGCGGCCGTCATCGGCGCGCTGTGGGCCTTCACCCATTTCACCAAGATCGGCCTGGCCCTGCGGGGGATGGCCCAGGATGAGCGGGCCGCCCTCACGCTGGGCATCGACTCCGACGCCATGGCCCTGGTGGCCACGGCCCTGGGCTCCATGCTCGCTGGGCTGGCGGCCATCCTCCTCCTCCCCCTGGGGAACATCGTGGTGGAGGCGGGGTACAACGTGCTCATCCTGGCCATCTCCGTGTGCATCGTGGGGGGGCTGGGGAGCTGGGGGGGCGCGGTCCTGGCCGCCTTCCTCATCGGCTTCGCCCAGATGCTAACCGTGGTGTTTCTGGGAAGCCACTACCAGATGGTGGTGGCCCTCCTGGCCATCATCTTCACCCTCATCCTGCGGCCGTCCGGCCTCTTCGGCCGCCAGAAGGAGCTGGAGGAGCGGGTGTGAAGGGCACGGCGGGAGAGGAGCGGCGCAGGGAGCGCATCGACCGGGGGATCAAGGTCCGCACCGAGGGGATCTATGCCGTCATGTCGTGGCGGGAGGTGGCCTATCTGGTCCTCCCCCGTCTTTTCCTCATCGCCGGCCTGCTCCTTCTCCCGTTTCTCATGCCCGGCCTGTACTGGCAGCGGGTCATCTCCATCGTCTGCATCTACGCCCTTCTGGCCCTCAGCTTCGATTTCCTGGCCCACTTCGTGGGGCTCGTCTCCCTGGGGGGCGCCCTGTTCATCGGCATGGGCGCGTATCTGGCGGCCATCATGAACAAGTCTCTGGGCATGCCCGTCTCCCTGACCATCCCCCTGGCCGGGCTCCTGGGGGCCTCCGTCTGCACCGTGCTGCTCCTTCCCTGCCTCCCGCTGCGGGGGGTGTACTTCGCCATCGTGAGCCTCATGTATCCGTTGGTCCTGGCCCGCGTCATCGAGGCCACCAACATCCTGGGCGGCACGGACGGCATCATGGGGGTGGCCAGCTTCCCCAGCCAGGCCGCGGAGCAGTACACCCTCATCTTCGTGCTGCTCGTCTTCCTGTTCGGGCTGCGGCGCCTGGTGAACCTGGACCTGGGACTGATCCTCAGGGGCGTCAAGGACAACGACCAGGCGGTGCGGGCCTCGGGCATCAGCATCACCCGGTACAAGACCCTGGCGGTCTTCATCGCCTCGACCATGGGTTGTCTGGCCGGGGCATGCCTCGTCCACATCTACATGTTCACCGGGATCTCCCTCTTTGCCCTGGACTTCTCCATCCTCCCCATCGCCGCCACGGTCATCGGCGGGGGGGGGACCCTGGTGGGGCCCGTGGTGGGAAGCCTGATCCTCGTGCCCATCTCGGAGCTTCTGCGGACGTTCGGGACCCTGAGGATCGCCGTGTACGCCGTCATCCTGGTGGCCTTCATCATTTTGCGCAGCGAGGGGCTCATGGTCTTCGCCCAGCGCAAGTACCACCAGTTTGAGAGATGGGTGAAGATATGACCGACGCCGAGCCCATTCTCCAGGTGGAAAGGCTGGGTAAGTCCTTCGGGGGGCTTCAGGCCCTCATGGATGTGGACTTCGCCCTCCACCCCCGGGAGATCCTTGGGGTCATCGGCCCCAATGGGTCGGGCAAGACCACCATGGTGAACCTCATCACGGGCTTCGTGCGTCCCGACAAGGGGAGGATCTGGTTCAAGGGGCGTGACATCGCCGGCTGGGCACCCCACCGCATCGCGGATCTTGGGGTCACGCGGACCTTCCAGATCATGCGGCCCTATTACTCCCTGGAGGCCTATCGAAATCTCATCGTCCCCCTCAACTCCCCCCGGGCCCGGCGGGTGGGAGGCGGCAAGTTCGGCCAGCGGGACACGGTGGCCCTGGACATCCTGGAGGAGATCGGGTTCGAGCGGGACTCCTTCGTCCCGTACAAGAAGGCTGCCACCCTCCCCACGGGCTACCTCAAGCGCCTGGAGCTCGCCCGGTGCCTGGCCCTTCGGCCGCAGATCATCATCGCCGATGAGCTCTTCTCGGGGTTGAGCGCCAGCGAGATCGCCTCCCTCGTGCCCCTCATCGAGAAGCTGCAGATGGGGGGAATGACCCTTATCATGGTGGAGCACCGGCTGCGGGAGCTCTTCAGCCTGGCCCAGCGCGTCCTGGTCCTGGATTTCGGCGCCAAGCTCATGGAAGGGGCCCCCGCCGAGGTCATGCAGAACCCCCGGGTGCGGGAGGCCTACCTGGGCCCGGGCGGGGGGGACTGAGCTATGCTCGATGTCATCGGCATGATGGTCTTTTACGAGAACATGCTGGCCATCAACAACGTGAGCCTCTCCGTCCCGCGGGAGGCCGTCATTGGGGTGTTCGGCTCCAACAGCGCCGGCAAGTCGACCCTCATGTACGCCATCTCGGGCATCATGCTGGACATCCGGAGGAAGGAGGAGATGGCGGGAGGGGAGCGCATCAGCCTGGCGGGGCAGGTCCTGTTCGAGGGCCAGCCCATCATGCTGCTCAAACCCAGCCGGCGGGCCCGGCTGGGTATCGTGCTTTGCCCCGAACGGCGGCGGATCTTCCCCGAGAGCAGTGTCTTGGAGAACCTCAAGATCGGCGCCTTCCTGGCCGACCGGCGCCAGACCCGCAGGAGCCTGGACTACGTCTTCGCTCTCTTTCCCAAGCTGCTGGATATCCGCAGGCGGCCGGGCGGGTTTCTGAGCGGGGGGGAGCAGCAGATGCTGGCTATCGGCCGGGCCCTCATGGCTCAGCCCAGGCTCCTGCTCCTGGACGAGCCCCTCATGGGCTTGAGCCCCCTGATCCAGGCCATGCTCATGGAGGCCGTGGCCCATATCCGGCTGGAGAGGAAGATCTCCATCCTCATCACCGAGCAGTACGCCCGCCCCGTTCTCCCCGTCATCGACCGGGGATGCATCCTGGAGCACGGATCCGTGGTCATGGAGGGACCCAGGGACGAGCTGATGGCCAACCCAGACGTGACATCGGCGTACTTCGGACTCTGATGGAGAAGGTGGTGAAGCATCTCGCCGGCACCGAACCCTACCTGTTCTCCGGCTTCGAGCGGGCGACCGCCGAGCATCCCCACAGGGCCGCCGTGATCTACCTGGGGGCGTCGTACAGCTACGCCCGGCTGTACGACTGGGTCCTGCGGTTCGCTGCAGCCCTCCACGGCCTGGGGGTCCGGCCCCAGGATCGGATCATGCTCTATCTGCCCAACTGCGTGCCGTGGCTCATCGCCTACCTTGGGATCCAGCGCCTGGGGGCGGTGCCCGTGCCAGTATCGCCCATCTACACCTCCCACGAGATCCTGTATATGGCCCGGGACGCCGGGGTCCGCACCGTCGTCTGTCAGGACACCAACTTCGGGTACGTCCAGGAGATCATGGGGGAGGCGGGGATCGAACGGGTCATCGTGGCCAACCTGGTGGACCTCCTGCCGGCGTGGAAGCGGGCCGTGGGCGCGGTGTTCGACAAGATCCCCAAGGGAAAGGTTCAATGGGGGCCGAAGGTGCGCCGTTTTCCCGAGCTGCTCAGGACCTACCCACCGATGCCGCCCCGGGTGGAGATCGACCCGCGCCGGGACCTCTCGTACATCCTCTATACCGGGGGGACCACGGGCTTCCCCAAGGGCGTCCCCGGGAACCACCTGGGTATGCAGTCCTATATCCGCGACCTCATGGAGGAGGTCTTGGGGGGAGAGATCCGACCGGGACAGGACGCCTTCGTGTGCGTGGCCCCCCTGTACCACATCATGGCCCAGGGGTTTTGCCTGGCCGCGGGGCTGAACCACGCCAACACCGTCGTACTTATGCCCGTGCCCCAGGTGGACGCGGTCCTGGTCGCCATCGAGCGGCACCGGGCCCGGTGGTTCCTGGGGGTGCCCACCCTGTATCGCATGATCCTGGAGAACGACCGCCTGGCCACCTATGACCTGCGCAGCCTCCGGTACTGCTTCTGCGGCGGGGATGTCCTCCCCGGGGAGGTGCACCACCGCTGGCAGGAGCGCTTCGGCATCCCCCTCTATCAGGTCTACGGCTCCACCGAGGCGGGCCACGTCTCGTACAGCCGCCTGGGCAAGGTCCCCGACCCCATGTCCCTGGGCTATCCCCTCTCCTCCCGCAAGTGCCTGGTGGTCGACCCAGACACCCTGGAGGAGGTCCCCTCCGGAGAGACCGGCGAACTCCTGGTCACCTCCGAGGATACGCTCAAGCATTACTGGAACAAGCCCGAGGAGACGGCCCGCTCCTTCGTGTCCCTGGGGTCCGAGATTTACTACCGCATGGGGGACTACGTCCGGCGAGGGGCCGACGGCGAGCTCTTTTTCGTGGAGCGTTCGGCTGACGTGATCAAGAGCAAGGGATTCCGCATCTCCGCCTCCGAGGTGGAGGCCGCCCTCCAGGACCATCCCACGGTCATCGCCGCCTGCGTGGTGGGGGTTCCGGATCCCAAGCTGGGCGAGCGCATCAAGGCCATGGTCGTGCTCAAGGAGGACGCCCGGGGGGTGGGTGCCGCAGACCTCATCCAGTGGTGCCGGCAACGCCTGGCCGCGTACAAGGTCCCCCACTACGTGGAGTTTCGCGACATGCTCCCCAAGTCCAAGGTGGGCAAGCTCCTGCGCCGGGAGATCCGGGACGAGGAGCGCAGGAAGATGGGAAAGGAGGGGAGTTGACGGCGTCCCGCCGGTTGCTCCGCCTCGAGGTTCCCCCGGAGTTGCACCTCCCATCCCTCCGCACCCAAACCCATCTGCTCGATCGCCTCAAATGCCTGTGGGAAGCTGCCTATCAGTAGTCCCTGTTTCATGGGGTACCTCCTCTTTGTGTTCTCCCCCAAGGACCTCAAGAAGAGGTACCTTTCCCCTTCCTGACACAAGATGGCCTGCGCCACTCGGGCGGGAGATCCATTGACAAATCAGAACAATCTGATTAATCTGATTCTAACACCAGGGCCGATGGGATTCGCAAAGGGGTGGCGCCATGGGGAAGGATGACGTGGCAAGCTGTTTCGCGCCGGGAGGGGGGTTGGGCTGCTGCAAGGTGGAGTGGCTGGTCAGCGTGGACGAGCGGGGGCAGATGGTGCTCCCCAAGGAGCTGCGCGAGCGGGCCGGGATCCGGGCCGGAGACAAGCTGGCCCTGGTGGCCTGGGAGCGGGAGGGGGAGGTCTGCTGCGTTTCTATGATCCGGGCCGACGCCCTCACCCAGATGGTCCGGGGCCTCCTGGGACCCATGATGCGGGAGATGGGAGGAGCGTAGACTTGAGGAGGGAAGCACGCCATGAAAGGACAGGACATCAAGGCTGTGGTGCGTGAGGGATACGCCAGGGTGGCGGCCCAGGGAGGGTCGTGCTGCGGCCCCTCGGGGTCTTGCTGCGACGCCGGGCTCTCCGTGCAGGGCATCAGCGAGCTCATGGGGTATTCCAAGGAGGAGATGGCCGCCGTCCCCGAGGGGGCCAACCTGGGCCTGGGCTGTGGAAACCCCGTGGCCCTGGCGGCGATCCGCGATGGGGAGACCGTGCTGGACCTGGGATCCGGCGCCGGGTTCGATTGCTTCCTGGCCGCCCGGGCCGTGGGCCCCCGGGGGAGGGTCATCGGCGTGGATATGACCCCTGAGATGGTGGCCAAGGCGAGGGAGAATGCCCGGAAGGGGGGCTTCGACAACGTGGAGTTCAGGCTGGGGGAGATCGAGTACCTGCCCGTGGCCGACGGATCCGTGGATTGGATCCTGTCCAACTGCGTGATCAACCTGGCGCCCGACAAGCGCCAGGTCTTCTCCGAGGCCTTCCGGGTCCTGAAACCCGGCGGCCGCCTGATGATCTCGGACATCGTGCTCCTGGAGCCCCTGCCCCAGGCCGTCCGCGAATCGGTCCAGGCGTACCTGGGCTGTGTGGCGGGCGCCAGCATGAAGGAAGAGTACCTGGCGGAGATCCAGGCTGCGGGATTCGACCCGCCGGAGGTGTTGGGAGAGACGCCCTTCGTGGCCCAGGAGATGCTCCACGATCCCATGGTGAAGGGAATCGTCGAGGGCCTCGACCTTCGCCAGGAGGAGGCGCGCCGGTTGGGGCGGACCGTGGTGAGCCTCAAGGTCTCGGCCGTGAAGCCCGGCTGATGGCACGCAAGGGCGCGCCGCGAGGGACCCCCCCCGCCCTTCCCTCGGCGCTACGCCAGCAGATCGTCCAGAATCCGGGCGGCACTGAGCACGGCCTTTGGACAGACCGTCCGAAAGAGTTTGCGCTCCTGGGCTTCCTTGAGGCCCGCCTCGGTGCTGGGATCAACCCCCCCCAGGAGCTCCTTGCAGCCCGTGGTGCCGTGCGCCTCCTGGAACCGCGACACGAAGGCCCGCGCCAGCTCGTAGGAGGCGTATCGCGCCTTGCGCTCTTGCTCCCCCTGGGCCGTGGGACCGGATTTGAATCCCAGCACCATCAGGGCCCCGGTCACGGCGCCGCACGTCAACCCCAACCCCTTGCCCGACCCGAACGCCCGCCCCAACTGGAGGGCCGTCTCACGCTTGAGTCCGTACGCCTCGCCGAAACCGGCCAGGATGGCCTGGCTTCAAGAGAACCCCTTGTCGAAGAGCTCGACGGTGATCTCGATCGCTCCCAACCTTTCACCTCCACACGCGCTGGGGCACCTCACGCTGTCCATCGTCCGGGGTTACCCCAAGGCCACGACCTCCCCGGCCGTGGGCGTCACCATCTTGGTCCCCGGGGCTCGCTCTCGGCAGAGGGCCGTGAACTCGTCGGCCGTCTTGGCGATGATGGGAAACGAGGCGTAGTGAATGGGCATGGCCGCCTTGGGATTGAGGAGCCTCACCGCCTCGCTGGCCTGAAGGGCGTCCATGGTGAAGACGCCGCCCACGGGGACCATGGCAAGGTCCAGCGGATACAAACGCCCCCAGACGGCCATATCCCCGAATAGGCTGGTATCCCCGGCGTGATAGACCGTTGTGCCGTCCTTGGCGCGGACGATGGTCCCCAGGGCGCAGGCCGTGTCGGAGGAGTGCATGGCGGGGGTTGAGACCACCTTGACCCAATCGAACTCCACGCCCCCACCGACCATGTAGCCAAAACCGAAATTCACGACTTTCTGCTCGTCCAGCCCCTCCGACACGAGACGCTTCACGGTCTGCACGGGACCGCCCAGGAAGGCTCCGGTCTTCTGACAGATTGCGGTTGCCGAGGCCACGTGATCGAAGTGGTCGTGGCTCACCAGGACCAGGTCTGCCCTTTGTATCTCGTCCAGGGTCAGCGGGCATCCCGGGTTTCCGGCGTCCTTGGTCCACGGATCAAACAGGATGATCTTGCCCTCGGCGGTCGTGAACTCCACGAAGGCGTGTCCCAGCCATCGAATCGTGCCTCTGGCCATCCCGGTCTCCTTTCTGGAATTCTTCTCAGGTCGTCCCGCGCCGGCCGTTTCCCGGCCTCTCACGGCAGCGCTTCCGCGGCGAAGCCCAGCCCCAACCGTTCCAGCCCATCCCGTTTGGGGATGCCCGTGTCCGGGTCCCAACCCATGGCCTGGTAATAATCCCTCAGCTGAGTCTCGTTGTCCACCGTAATGCCCTGGGTCGCCCCACCTGCCAGGGCCGGGTGGCCAAGGACCCTGGGCGGGAGTGCATACGCCGCCTTGTTGGCCACCCCTTCCCGGGCGTTGAAGGCGATGCGCAGGGTGGCGATGCGCTCGCCGATCTCCAGGACGTCCTTCATGGCGAAGGGCCTGCCCATGGCCAGGGAGAGATACTCCGGGACGGCCGTGGCTGGGGTCACCGTGGACCCGAACATGCAGAGGCCCGAGGCGTTGACCACGTGGCCGAAGGCGGACACGTACTTGTGGGATTCGCCCTTGCCCGAGTACCGGTACTTGTCGGCAATGGGGGGATGCCCCAACTTGGGGGGCACGAAGTTCCCCTCCACGGACCAGGAGCCGTACTGGGTGTGGCGGCCCGGCGTGGCATCCACCACAAAGCTCGCGGCAATCCCCGGGTTGCATCGGGGATCGTGCATGGGAAGCTCCTCGCCCCCGCATTCCATGGCAAAGGCCTTGGCCTTCTCGCCCAGCCGTTCCGCGGCCTTGCGGATGCCGTCTCCCAGGATCTTCCCTCCAAAACCGTCCCCGCTGGCCATCTGCTCCGTGACCCTCACGATGGCCTCGTGGTTCCCCCAGGTGAGCTCCAGGCCCCCGGTGTCGGCCTCCGTGATGAGCCCGTTTTCATAGCACTCGATGGCGAAGGCCACGGTGCATCCGGCCGAGATGGTGTCCATGCCCGCGTCGTTGCAGATGTTGTTCAAGCGACAGATGGATGCCAGGTCGTCGTTGAGGCACATGCTGCCGAAAGCAGCCAGGGTCTCGTACTCTGGTTTGTGGCCTTCGCCGGCGTAGGGGCCAGAGGGGACCTTCACGTGCCCTCCGCAGGCCAGGGGGCAGTTCCAGCATCCGTACGGCCTTTGCTGGAGCTTGCGGACGGCGTCCCCGTTGATCCTGCCATAGCCCGGGAAGTGCTCCACCCACCCCCCCCAGTTCCGGATGGGGGCGTCGCCCGTGAGCACGGCGGGCTCCAACACCCCGGGGGTGCCGTAATGGTGGAAGAAGTCATACAGGGGATTGCCCGGCTTGTAGTATTGGCCCAGGATCTCCCTGCGGAGATCTGCCAGTTTCCCCTCCTGGGCGACGGGGATCCTGCCCTCGGCCACGGCCACCACCGCCTTGAGTCGCTTGGCGCCCATGACCATGCCCAGACCCGAGCGGCCCGCAGCCCGGCCCCTGTCATTGACGATGGCGGCCAGGGCCGAGACCCGCTCACCGGCCGGGCCGATGACCGCGGAGTGGGCCTTCGTGCCGTGGGCATGGGCCAACTTCTCCTCGGCGTCGCCGCAGCCCAGTCCCCAAAGAGGCGCGGCATCGTGGAGGGTCACCTTCCCGCCAGCCACCAGGGCGTAGACCGGTCCTTTCGATATCCCGGTGAAAAAGATGGCATCGAGTCCCGCTTGCTTCAACGCGGGCCCGAATTTCCCGCCGCAGTTGGCATCCCCCCAGCCGCCCGTCTTGGGAGACTTGCCCACGGCGACGAACCGGTTGCCCGTGATGGCCTGGGTGCCGGTGAGGGGGCCGGTGGTCAACCCCAGGATGTTGTCGGGCCCCAGGGCATCCGCCTTTGCCCTCTGTCGGGTGAAGAGGTAGTACGCCCCCAGGCCGTATCCCCCGAGGAACTTGAGGTAAACATCCTGCGGAGGCTCCTCCACGGTCACCTCGCGTCGCCCGAGGTCCACCCAGGCCACCTTCCCCATGACGCCCTTCAGTTCCATGCCGCCCTCCCGATTCCTTTGTGGCGCCCCGCCAGGCGCCTGGTTGGGGCCCATCCCCTGTGAAGCGCCGTCCCGCCCCCGGACATTTCCCGGCCACCCAATCCCTCGCCTCCTGTTTTCCCCTCTAATACCCGAGAACGGGTAGGGGCGTCAACATCGCCCTCGGGCTGCGGTCGGGGCCCAATTGACGGACGAACCTCCCGCCGCGTGCCATTCCCTTGCTCCCTTGGGGCGATCTCGTTCTGTTTCGCGGAGGTTCCTGCATGAAGCCGTTGCTTGGATTGGCGTGCTGTCGGGGTGGATGCTGACGGGTGTTTGGACCGCGGCGGCTTGTGCAGGGTGCGGCATGAGCGGATGGCGACCTTGGCTGGACGGAGGCCCCGACGAACTGCGTGGATGGGGCGCCTGAGGCGTGAAGCCCAGCGCCCTGGGGTGGCAATGGACGGGGCCGACTCGGTGGACCGTCTGCGGCGGCACCAGAGGATGGCCATGGGGGCATGGGTCATCGTCCATGAGCACTTCCACGGCTATTTGCCGCAGCAGGTCCTTCCGCGCGGTGGAATCCAAGGCCACCCCGGCCGAAGGAGGCTCAAGTGCTTTCCGGCCCCGTGAACCATGGGCGGCACACGAAACCTGGATCCATGGGGGCCCAGGTCCTTGGTCAAGACCATATCTTCTGCGACTCCTGAGGCTTCATGCGTAGCATGATTTTCTTCTTGACAATCGATTGTTTTTGTTGTCATCTCGTACGACAAAATCGCGGCCCAAGATTGCAGGAGGTTCGGCGGCCAACCAGTTCAATCCAAAGGAGATCGTTGATGCATCGTCACGGGTTCTCGGCCATCCTCTGCAGCTGGTTGATGGTCTCGCTCCTCCTGCCTGCCGCCCCCGCCGGGGCCCAGAGGGCGGGATTCGCTGGATCCGAGATCTGCCAGGGTTGCCACGCGGAGATCTATGGAGCCTTTCAGGAGCACACCCCGCATTGGGGGGGCGCGGCGGTTGCGACGCTCCCCCCCGGCCAGAGGGGGTGCGAGGCGTGTCACGGCCCGGGCGAGCAGCACGCCGCTGCGGGCGGCGACCCGGCGCTGATCCGCTCCTTCAAGCGGGCCGATGCCCAGGCCCGCTCCCAGGCGTGCCTCCCGTGTCACGGCCGGGTGCAGGAGTTCTTCCAGTTCGGGCGGTCCGTCCACAAACTGGGCGCGGTGGCTTGCGACGATTGCCACCGGATCCATGGGGGGCAACCCGGGGACCATCTGCTCAAGGGAAAAGAGGCCGACCTTTGCCTTTCGTGTCATCAGGAGGTGAAGGCCAAGTTCCGCCTCCCCACCAGGCACAAGGTGCTCGAGGGCGCCGTCAAGTGCACGGACTGCCACGCGCCCCACGGGACACGGGCCCGGGCGAGCCTCAGGAAGTGGAACAAGTTCAACGACGATGTCTGCTTCCAGTGCCACCCCGAGAAGCGCGGGCCCTGGGTCTTCGAGCACTTGCCGGTCAAGGAGGAGGGATGCAGCGTGTGCCATGCGGCACATGGTTCGCCCAACCGGTTCCTCCTGATCCGCCGAGACCCCAGGCGCGTCTGCGCCGAGTGTCACGGCATCCCGGCGCATGCCGGGCTGGCCTCTTGCGTCACGTGTCACCCTCAGATTCACGGCTCCAACTTCAGCCGCAGGTTCTTCCAGTGATGAAAGAGGGGTGAAGGAATGAGACGAAGATCTTTCGCAGCCCGACTCGCCATTTCGATGATCCCCTTTTTCAGCCTCCTCCTGCTCGATGCAGGGGCCGAGGAATCGAGCCTGACCCTGGGGGATTACCGGATCGGCGGCAGCATCGAGGCCGGGTGGCGCCTCACGGACATCGACGGCAGGGATCGGTACAAGGAGGTGGTCAATCTCTTCGACGGCCCCCGCCTCTTCGACTTCAACTTCTGGGCACGGCCCTTGAACAGGCAGGGGCCCTTCGACTTCTTCAACGTGAGCGCGGGCGGTATCGGGGATCCCTTCCCATTCGTCCGCTTTCAGGTCAAGAAGGACAGGCTTTACGACCTGTCCGGGGTGTACCGGGAGTATCGCTGGTCCTTCAACCGGGAGGACGACGACATCTTCACGGACAACCACGACTTTCATCAGACCCGGCGCATGGGGAGCGTCAACTTCGGGCTGGTCCCTTGGGACGGCGCGCGTATGAACGTCGGGTACAGCCGCTGGGAGCGGGACGGCGACGCCTTGGCCCCGAGGCCGTTTTTCATCTTCCAGCGCCAGGAGCTGAACGAGGCCTTGGATCAGGTCTTCGTGTCCGCGGACTTCCCCATCCGGAGCTGGGATTTCCACATCAAGCAGTCCTTCTGGAGCTACCGAAACCACAACGAGATCGATGGGCCCTTCCAGATCGAGGGGCGCGACGAGCGGGTGAACACGTACGTCAACACGGTCAAGGCCCACACGCGGCTGACCGACCGCATGGACTTCGACGCGGGATACATCTACGCCCACTCCTGGGGCGAGGCGGAGCTGTTCACATCTCCGATCATCATGGTCAATGGGGGCGACAGCAGCTTCGGATTCGACACCCATGTGGGCGAGTTGGGATTGAGCTACTTGATCCTCCCGCAGTTGATCGCCCATGTGGACTACCGGGTGCATACCATCCGCCAGGCGGGGACCTCCAGCACCGACGACCCGGTCGGAACGGGGGACCTGAATGCGGATTACAATCTTTGGGCGCACACAGGGACGTTCCAGTTGGAATACCTCCCCCGGGACAATCTGACCGTGAGGGCGGGCTACCGGGTGCAGTACCGCAGCGTGGACACCGACGGCGTGGGGCTGAGCGACTTCCCGGGGGGGAATGACCCCCTTCACACTCGCATCGTGACCCATGGCTGGGTGGGGTCCGTGGACTGGAAGCCATGGAAATGCCTGGGCTTTTTCGGGGAGTACCAGGGGGCGGATTTCAGCAATCCGTATACCTGGATCTCGCCCGAGAGCGAGAACCTGGCCAAGGCCCGCGTGACGTACCGCACGCCCATAGAGGATCTGACCCTGCGGGGCACGTTCCTGTGGCGGCGCAAGCGCAACCCGGACCAGGAGTTCCGGGTGGACACCAAGGACTACATCTTTTCGGCCAACTACCAGCCCAAGTTCGCCCCCGGGCTGTCCATGGACGCCTCGGTGACGTACGAAAAGATCCAGGACAAGAAGGATTTCGTCCTTGAGCCGGGCTTCCCCTTCTCCCCCTTCGCGAGGCGCTTCTCCTTTGATTCGGACGCCCTCATCTACTCGGGCGGCGTGACGTACGAGGGGATCTACAAGGGGCTGGGCGCCCGATTGGCGGGAAGCTATGCCCAGACCCGGGGGGAGAACGACGAGCGGCTGGCCGATTCTGAATTCAGCATCTGGTACAAGAACCCCTACGTCACCCCCATCGTCAGCCTGAGGCGGACCTACCTGGTGGACCACGAGAACCGCCAAGACGGCTTCGACGCCAACATGGTGACCTTCTCCCTGCGAAAGGAGTTCTGAGATCTCCTCCCAGTTCATCGGGCGGGTGCCGGGTCCCCCTCGGATTCGCCCCCTCCCGGCGTCGGGCCGTTTCCCCCTCCGGCCGTGCTCCGTCGGTTACCTTATTGGACCTCGCTGGAAGCAATTGTACCCTCACCCGGGGGAGTCCTTCCGGGGTTGCCGCTGACTGACGCTGCCATTTCAGCATGTTACGGTCGTACCACAATGTGGCACATTCCTCGCTAAAGCAGAAAGCCGAACAGGGTGAGTCACCGGGTCACGAACCCCGTGACGGCCCACCCGCCACCCAGGAGCGGCCCGCCATGGCGGGCCCAGGGGCGGCTCCGTTGCCCCGGGTGCCGCCTGGACGGGCGCGGGGTAAATCCTTTGGACCGCGAGGAGGGCGAAGTGAGCAAAGCAACCTTATCCCTGATGGCGGCGATGGCGGTGGTGACGGGGTATCTGGTCGATGCCCATGCCTTTGGCGGCTATTTGAACTCGCTCAACGCCAAGTATGGCACGAGCTACAGCTGCACCGTATGCCACATCCCCCCCGGCACGACGGCGAGGAATCTGAATGTCTTCGCCAAGAATTTCGCAAACTTCGACGCTGCAACCAGCGTGCCGGGACACTCCGCATACGCGCTGGACGCAGCCTTCGAAGCATGGGACTCGGACGGCGACGGCGCCTCCAACCTCACCGAGTTCCGGGCCAAAACGCTGCCCAACGACCCCAATAGCAGGCCTGCGCCGCCCGACACCACCCCGCCCACGGTGTCCATCTCGGCGCCCGCCAACGGGGCCACGGTCTCGGGCACGGTCACCATCAGCGCCAACGCCTCGGACAACGTGGGCGTGGCGGGCGTCCAGTTCCGGGTGGACGGCGCCAACCTCGGCGCCGAGGACACGGCCGCACCCTACAGCGTCTCGTGGAACACCACCGCCGCGGCCAACGGAAGCCACACCATCACCGCCGTGGCCCGCGACGCCGCGGGAAACACCGCTACCTCGGCCTCGGTAACGGTGACGGTCAACAATACCGTGCCGCCCCCGCCCGACACCACCCCGCCCACGGTGTCCATCTCGGCGCCCGCCAACGGGGCCACGGTCTCGGGCACGGTCACCATCAGCGCCAACGCCTCGGACAACGTGGGCGTGGCGGGCGTCCAGTTCCGGGTGGACGGCGCCAACCTCGGCGCCGAGGACACGGCCGCACCCTACAGCGTCTCGTGGAACACCACCGCCGCGGCCAACGGAAGCCACACCATCACCGCCGTGGCCCGCGACGCCGCGGGAAACACCGCTACCTCGGCCTCGGTAACGGTGACGGTCAACAATACCGCCCCGCCGCCCCAACCCACGCCGGCCCAGGACATGAGTGCGTGGGAGGACAAATGGTTCCGCGTGACCCTCAAGATCGACAAAGATCATCAATTGGCGGACCTCGGCCTGCTGGGCGCTGGCCGCAAGACCAGGGCGTACCTCCATGTGATCGCATGGGACCCTAATACCGAGCTCTTGGAGACCAGGCTGCATCAGCACGATGCCCAGAGCGACCAGACGGTCTCGGTCTCCCTGCCGCTCAATGTCCTGGACGGAGATTATCTCGCCTTCACGTTCTGGTCACAGTTCCTGGACGACCCGACCACGGCCTTCACCGGCCGCATCAAGGGGAAATTGAAGGCAAAAGCCCTCGTGCGCGGCTCTTTCAGGACCGAGGGCGACTACCAGGCGGATGGCGCCGCTGGCGCGCCCGACGACGAGGAAGACCTGACCGATGATGCCTTGGGGTTCGGCGAGTCGTCAGACCAAGGCTGGTTGATGATGCGCGGCAAGATGGTCCCGGCAGGCAAGGTCCCGTCCACCATCACCGCCCCGTGACGGGGGCACGGGGGAAGGAGGGGGCCACCCCCTCCCCCCCCCCTTTGCCCCACCTTTCTTGTCCACCCCTCAGCCCTCATTGCGCACAATGAGGGCCACGCCCTGCCCGCCGCCCAGGCACATGGTGGCCAGGCCCAGCTCCGTGCCAGTCCGCCGCATCTCATAGAGCAGTTTGGTGAGGATGACGCTCCCCGTGGCGCTGATGGGGTGTCCCAGGGCGATGGCCCCACCGTTGACGTTGACCCGGGCCGGATCGAGCCCCAGTTGTCGGATGCAGGCGAGGCTCTGGGAAGCGAAGGCCTCGTTGAGTTCCACGAGGCCGATGTCGTTGATGTCCAGCTTGGTCCTGGACAGGGCCTTCTGGGTGGCTGCCACCGGGCCGATGCCCATGATGGCCGGCTCCACGCCCACAGAGGCGTATCCCACGATGGCCGCCAGGGGCTTGCGCCCCAGTTCCCTGGCCCGCTCCCGGGACGCCACCACCACGGCCGCCGCCCCGTCGTTCATGCCGCTGGAGTTCCCCGGGGTGACGGAGCCCCCTTCGCGAAAAACCGGCTTGAGCCTGGCCAACCCCTCCAGGGTGGTGTCGGGGCGCGGGTGCTCGTCCTTGCCGAACAGCACCGTGCCCCCCTTGGGCCCCGGCACAGGCACGGGCACGACCTGTTCGTCGAAGCGGCCCGCAGCCAGGGCCGCCCCTGCGCGCCGCTGGCTCTCCATGGCGAAGGCGTCCTGATCCTCCCGGCTGATTCCAAACCGCTCGGCCACGTTCTCGGCGGTCTCTCCCATGGTGTTGCCGCTGATGGGATCATACAGGACCAACTGGTCCATGAGCTGGCCGTGGCCCAACCGGTACCCCCAGCGTGCTTTGGTGAGCAGGTAGGCCGCCGTGGACATGGACTCCACGCCCCCGGCCACCAGGAGATCCATGTCCCCGGCCTTGATGGCCTGGGCGGCCAGGAAAACGGTCTTGAGGGAGCCGCCGCATGCCTTGGCCACCGTGTATTGGGGAACCTCGATGGGAATCCCCGCGTCGATGGCCACGGGTCTGGCCATATTGGCCGGAAGCACCCCGGTCCGGTACTGCTGGGAGAAGACGACCTCCTCCACATGACCCGGTTCGATGCCCGCCCGGGCCACGGCTTCCTTGATGACCAGGGCCGCCATGGCCCGGTCCGTGACGTCCTTGAGGGTCCCGCCGAACCGCCCCACCGGCGTTCTCGCCGCGCTCAGAATGACCGCCTCTTTCATGGATGACTCCCTCCTTTTGGCTCGATTGCCCGCGTCCTCCCGGCCGAGAGAAGGGCGCGTCCCATTTCCATCTTGTGGTGGGCCTGGCACTGAATTGGAGGAGGGATTATACCACGGACCCGGGGCCCCGCAAGGCGTCCTGGGCTGGGCACCAGAGTGCTCGCTCCGCTACTGGGCCCCGTCATGCAAAGTGGGCCTGCAGTGCCGATGCTCATCGATCCACTCCCCGGTCTTCCCGTCGCAGCGATGAATGCGGCCCAGTTTGCAGCGCCTCGCTCCCCCTGTGGCATAGCCGCCCCCAGCCAGCGGGCATCTCTTCTCCCCCTCCGGGTGTTCCTTGCCCCAGCCCCTGCCCTTGCCGGCCTGGGCCGCCGAACTCCCCACCTCCGCGGCCAACGGACCGCATTGCACCGAGGGCCCCATGGACGGCCACTCCCCCTGCACGGCCTTCCCCCGCGCCACGGCCAGGGTCCCTCCGATCGCCGCAAGACCGACGAGCAAGACAAGAACGCACCTCATGGCCCGTCTCCTCCAGGGGTATGCCTCCAGGGCCCAGGGGGCTTTCGCCCCCGGGCCTTCGGGCAAACACTGTGACAACATAGCGCTGCTTCACCTGCAGGGCAATTGGGAGGCGGCAAGGTGGGCTGAAAGGCCAGGGACCGCTCGAAGATGGCCCCACCCCTGCAATGGGAGCCCAACCTCCGTGCCAACGGCCTGCGCACCCAATGGGATCCCCCTCTGGCGTGTCCCGGGCGGGCCCCGGCGGGTGATTTGAGGGGGTCGCCGCGGTGGTGTAAGATGGGGAGGTGGAAGCCTTCTGTCCGCCTCAAATCGAGGATGGGACTGTTCTTGTGAGGGCGCCGAGAGGCCAGGACATGGACGCACGGATCCGCCGGGAGCTCACCCGCATCGTGGGTCGGGAGAACGCCTTTTGGCAAATCGAGGAGAGGACCTGCTACGGGTATGACGCCACCAATCAGCTCTGCATGCCCGACGGCGTGCTCCTGCCCCGGACCTCCCGGGAGATCTCCCACATCCTCCGGGCGGCCAACCGCCACGGCTTTGCCGTCATCCCCCGGGGGGCGGGATCGGGCTTCACCGGGGGGGCCCTGCCGGTCCAGGGGGGAATCGTGCTCTCCATGGAGTGCATGGACCGGGTGCTGGTCGTCGACGAGGCGGATCTGGTGGCCGTGGTGGAGCCCGGCGTCGTAACGGGGGAGTTCCAGAAGCTGGTGGAGCAAAAGGGGCTCTTCTTCCCTCCGGATCCCGCGAGCCAGGAATTCTGCACCCTGGGAGGCAACGTGGCCGAGTGCGCTGGCGGCATGCGGGCCCTCAAGTACGGGGTCACCAGAGACTACGTGCTGGGGCTGGAGGTCGTCCTGCCCACGGGGGAGGTGATTCGCACCGGGGGGCGGACCATGAAGAACGTGGTGGGCTACGACCTGACCCGGCTCTTCGTGGGGTCCGAGGGGACCCTGGGGGTCGTCACGGAGATCACCTTGAAGCTCATCCCCCTGCCTGAGGCGCGTCGGACGATCCAGGCGTTCTTCCTCTCGGTGGAGACGGCCATGCGGGCGGTGACTCGGATCCTGGGGGCGCGGATCCTGCCCAGCGCCCTGGAGTTCGTGGACCGGCCCTCCCTGGATTGCGTTTCCGAGACCCGGGGGATGTCCTTCCCCTCTGAGGCCCAGGCCTTGCTCCTCATCGAGGTGGACGGCCCGGAGTCCGCCGTCGGGGAACTGGCCGAGGCCGTGGGGCGCGCCTGCCTCCCCCTGGCGCCGCTGGCCATGGTGGTGAGCCGGGACCAGGCAGAGGCCGAATCGCTGTGGGCCCTGCGCAGGGCCATCTCCCCTTCCCTGGCACGAATCCGACCCCACCGGCTGAACGAGGACGTCGTGGTGCCCAGAGGCCGCCTGCCCCAAGCCATCGCCCAGATCCAGGAGATCTCTCGAAGGCACGGCGTTCGAATGACGGCCTTCGGGCACGCGGGAGACGGGAACCTCCACGTCAATGCCCTCTTTGACCGGGCCGATCCCCACGAGAGCGCCCGGGCCGCGGCTGCGGCCGCGGACGTCATGCGCATGGCCGTGACCCTGGGGGGAAGCCTCTCCGGAGAGCACGGGATCGGGGTCACCAAGGCGGCCTTTCTGTCCCTGGAGGTGGGCCCGGAGAGCCTCGCCCTCATGGGGCGCATTCGGGGGCTCCTGGACCCCCGCGGCATCCTGAATCCGGGCAAGATCTTCCCGGAGGAGGGGGATCCGGCCGCAGCGGGGAGATGATGGATCGCCTGCAGCCGTCCCGCGCCCGTGGGCGATTCCCAAGGTGTGCGATTCGCCCCCTGCCAGCCTTCGATGGCCCCGCGAAAGTTCGGCGAACCGAGATGGTCTCGAAAGAAGGAAAACGCCGGTCTTCGTCATTCCGTCGAGAGACGCAATCCGGTGCTGTCAGGCGGTTGCATGATCCCTGGACCCCGGTTTTCACCGGGGTGTTACGAAACCATCAACCATGGGAAACCCCGAAAACCCATTGAGCTGGGTCGGCTCGACGGACGCAGATCGGCTGGGGGAACTCCGGGAGGTTCTCACGCGGTGCGTCAAGTGCGGCCGGTGCCGGAGCGTCTGCCCGGTGTTCGGGGCGCTGCGGCGCGAGACGGCCGTGGCCCGGGGCAAGATGGCCCTGCTCGAGACAGGCCTGGCCGCCGCCGTGGCGGGGAGGGCGGCTCCGTTGTCCCGCCTCTCCGGGTATCTTTCCCTCTGTCTCCTGTGCGGTCAATGCACCAGCAACTGCCCCAACGGGGCCGGGGCCCATGAGGCCGTGCGCATGGCCCGAGCCCTCGTGGCAGGCCGGGAAGGGCTGCCCCTGTCCAAGAGGCTTCTGTCCAAGGTCGCCGCCGCAGACCGCAGGGTCAGGGACCGTCTGCTCAAGGGCGGGAGGGTTGTCCAGCGAACGCTCGTGAAGGCGGTCCCGGAGACAAGGGGGTTGCACCTTCGCCTTCCCCGCCCGTCGGCACGGCGGGGTTGGATCCCCTCCCTGGCGTCGCCCTTCTTCCTGGAGGGATGTCCCCGGACCCGCCCGGCCCCCCTGGCCAGGTCCAGGGTGGGGCTTTTCGTGGGGTGCACCATCCACTACCTGGCTCCCCGGGTGGGGGAGGCCGCCGTGGAGCTCCTCAACGGCCTGGGCTGTACCGTGGTAATCCCGCCGGATCAAGGTTGCTGCGGGCTCATGGCACACGGCATGGGGGACGAGGCCCGCTCTCATCGACTGGCCGTCGAGACCTTGGAGGCGTTTGCGGATTCGACCCTGGCGGCCATCGTGGCCCCTTGCGCCTCCTGCGCGGCCCACCTCAAGAAGGGGTTTCAGGAAGTGCTTCGCCACGATCCAGAGGCCAGGCGGGAGGCGGCGCGGGTTTTCGGATCCCGGGTTCGGGATCTGAGCGAGTTCCTGGCCCAGGATGGCCTGCCACAGCGCCTGGCCGCCCGCCAGCAGAGTGCCCCGCAGAGGACCCTCACGTATCACGATCCATGCCATCTCGCGCAGGGGCTTAACATCCGGGAGGAACCCAGACGGCTGCTGGGCGCGTTGAGATGTCACGGATATGTGGAGATGAAGGGGGCTGAGCGCTGCTGCGGCATGGGGGGGGCCTTCCGGATCGCTCACCCCACGGTGTCGCGCAGGATCCTTTGGGAGAAGGTCCGGGCGGTCCAGGAGACAGGTGCCGAAGCCGTGGTCACGGGCTGCATGGGGTGCTGGATGCAGCTTCAGGACGGCCTCCGCCGCCGCGCCTCTCCGGTCCAGGTCCTGCACTTGGCCGAGGTCCTCGTGGCCGACATGGGGGCGGTGCCTGTGTAGGTCCCTTTGTTGCCCCGGGAGTGGCCGTGTGCTATATGGGAAAAGGCGATGCACCGTGGAGGCGGCTCGATGGATGAGGCAGGCAACGCCCTTGAGACCTATCTGCGCTCCCTCCCATCGGTGGAGGAGGTCCTCCGATCCGAGGCTGCGGGAGCGCTGGGGGCTGAGATCCCTCGCCAGGCCCTGGTCTCGGCGGTGCGGGAGGCATTGGAGGGCATCCGCAAAGAGCTCCTGCGCCGCGGGGTAGATCGCTCTGGGGAACGACCGCCGGAACGGCGGCAATGGACCGAGCGCGTGTGGGGGGAGGCCCGGCGCATCCTGGGCCCCAGCTTGAGGCCGGTGATCAACGCCACCGGGGTTATCATCCACACCAACCTGGGGCGTTCCCTGCTCGCCAGGGAGGCCATGGAAGCCGTGGCCTGCGCGGCGTCCCGCTACACCAATCTCGAGTTCGACCTGGCCCGAGGGCAAAGGGGCGCCCGGTGGGCCCATGTGGAGGGTCTTCTGCGGCGCCTCACGGGGGCGGAGGCCGCCACGGTGGTCAACAACAACGCCGGCGCCGTGCTCATCGCCCTCAACAGCCTGGCCGATGGGAAAGAGGTCCCGGTGTCCCGGGGCCAGCTGGTGGAGATCGGCGGGTCGTTTCGCATGCCAGACGTCATGGCCCAGAGTCGGGCCCGGTTGGTGGAGGTGGGCACGACCAACAAGACCCGCCTCAGCGACTACGAGGCCGCCATCGGGCCCGAGACCGGGCTCTTGCTCAAGGTCCACATGAGCAACTACCGAATCCTGGGCTTTACCCAGGAGGTCTCCCTGGAGGACCTCGTGGGCCTGGGGCGCCGCCACGGCATTCCGGTCATGGACGATCTGGGGAGCGGATGCCTGTTGGATTTGAGGCAGTGGGGGTTGGAGCCCGAGCCTCTGGTGCAGGACGCCCTGCGCACGGGGGTGGATCTGCTCACATTCAGCGGGGACAAACTGCTGGGCGGTCCGCAGGCCGGGCTGATCCTGGGAAAACGCCAGTGGGTGGAGCGCATCCGCCGCAACCCGTTGGCCCGGGCCCTGCGCATCGACAAGCTGACCCTGGCGGCCCTGACCGCCACGTTGGATCTGTACTGGGACCCCCAAGAAGCCGTCCGCCGGATCCCCACCCTGCGCATGATGACGGTAGACTCCAAAGCCCTTCGGTCTCGAGCGGGGCGCCTGGCCCGGAGGATCCGCCGGGAGGCCCCTCCCCCATCACTCAGCCTGGCCATCCGGCCGGATCGCTCTCAGGTGGGAGGGGGAGCCCTCCCTCTCCTGACGCTGCCCACCTGGGCGGTGGGTGTACGGGTCCACGGGGTTACCGCGTTGCGGCTGGAGAATGCCCTGAGGCGTGCAACCCCCCCCGTCATCGCCCGCATCGCCCGGGAGGAAGTCCTCCTGGACGTTCGCGCGGTGGAGGATGACGAACTGCCTGATTTGGCGCGGATTGTGGCGGAGTCGGCGATGGCCTTGACCGAGTGGCATGGCCGGGGGGAGGCGTGATCCACCGCCGACTCGTCTACGACGGGCCGGGCGGACAGCGGCTGGACCGGGTTCTGACCGCCCGACTCGATGGACTGACCCGCTCTCAGGTCAAGCGCCTCATCGAGGCCGGCCTCGTCCAGGTCAACGGGAAGCCGGCCAAGGCCGGGTCGCAGGTTCGACCCGGAGACGAACTGGCCGTGCGGATCCCCTCTTCCCCGCCCTCTCACATCCTGCCGGAGCCCATTCCGCTCAAGGTCCTTCACGAGGACGCCTGGATCCTAGTGGTGGACAAGCCGGCCGGGCTGGTGGTCCACCCCGGGGCCGGCCACCCATCGGGGACGCTGATTCACGCCCTCATGGCCCACTGCCCGGCACTGGATTCCATCGGGGGAACTCAACGGGCGGGCCTGGTGCATCGACTGGACAAGGACACATCCGGCGTGATGGTGGTGGCCAAGAACGAGGCTGCCCACCGGGAACTGACCCGGCAGTTCAAAGAGCGGCTGGTGTCCAAGGAATACTTGGCCCTGGTTCACGGAAGGGTGCAGGGCCCCGGCGGCGACCTCGCCCTTCCCATCGGCCGGGATCCCAAGGACAGGAAGCGCATCTCGGTGCGGTCGAGGAGTCCCCGGGCCGCAGTGACCCACTGGGAGGTGGTGCGTCATCTGCCGCACTGCACCCTGCTTCGGGTCAGACCCGAGACGGGGCGCACCCATCAGATCCGAGTCCACCTGGCTTCCGTCCGGCATCCGGTGGTGGGCGACGCCCTATACGGCAGCCGGGCCAGGGCGCTCCAGACGGGCCGCGCGGACATCCGTCGGATTCTCTTGGCGGTGCCCCGCCAGTTCCTCCATGCGGAACGCCTTACACTTGTGCACCCCGATGACGGGGTGAGGCGCACCTACAGCGCCCCGCTGGCAGACGACTTGGCCCGGTGGCTCCGGGCCGCGGAATTTGACACGGCCGCCATTTCTGATCTATATTGATGAGGTGTCGAATCATTGAAATCGGCCCATGATCATGGGCAGCGAATCCGTTCATGCATCTTCTGACAGCCGCCCAACGTCCGGTGATTTTCCGATGTGTTTCGTAGCCCTTGAGGCCGCGGCGCGCGACCGGTCGCTGATCAATGTTCATGTCGTTCGGGTTCGGGGATCATGGGATTGGAGACACACGGAAAGGTAAAAGTGATCACGCTGGAGAAGCTCCGGGAGACTTCTGACGGGCGACTGAAGCACGCCTTCGGCACCCGCCTGGGCGGCGTGAGCCAGGGACCCTTCCGAAGCCTCAATTTCGATCCCCACGGTGGGGACTCCCGAGAGAATATCCTCCAGAACAAGGCCATCCTCGGTTCGGCCCTGGACATTGATCCCGAGCGAATCTTCCTCGCCAATCAGGTCCACGGGGACCAGGTGCTCATCTTGGAGGAACTGCCTGCCGAGACCTCGTCCAAGTACCATCACCTGGACTACGACGCCATCGTGACGCGCCAGAACGGTGTGGCGATCGGAGTCCTGACCGCCGATTGCCTTCCCATCATGGTGTACGATCCCGAGGAGACCGTCATCGGCATCGTCCATTCCGGATGGCGGGGGACCTGCCTGAACATCGTCGGCAATGTGGTATCCAAGTTGAGACGAGCATTCGGGGTGGATCCGGAGAACCTCATCGTGGGGCTGGGCCCGTGCATCGGCGATTGCTGCTACGAGGTGGACATCAAGGTCGTTCGCTCCATCAAGAACAGCACCGGTCGATGGAAGGAATTCATCAAACCCCTCAAGGCCAATCGGTACTCCCTCGACCTGGTGGGGCTCAACGTCTTTCAGATCCTGCAGGCCGGCGTCCCGCAGGAGAATATCGTTCGGGTGAACGCGTGCACGGCATGCAACTCCAAGATCTTCTTCTCCCATCGGGCCAGCCGGGGAAGGACCGGTCGTCAGGTGAACCTCATCCAGCTGGCGGAACAGAGATAGCTGCGCGATTTTCCTTGACACAGCCGGGGGCGGCCATATATGGTACTAGGCCAGTGTTCGTGGATCCCGACCCGCCCAGGGGATCGATATAACCCAGTCTGGCAGATTTCTTCAAAAGAGATCCGGTGGTTTTCCTCCTTGCCAGTGACGTCGAAAAGTTGGTGCGTGAGGCATCCCGATGCGGTTCCCCAAGGAGCTGGGATCAGAGAGGTCGGTTTTGAGCGCGCAGCGTGACCCCGGCGAGGCACCGAATCGCCCAGGAGGTTCCCGGAAGTCCATGGGCGGTGACGAGACGTCTCGCAGCCGGTTTCCCCGGGCCTCGAACGGGTTGCGGCGCCGTGAAGGCCCGGTGACGGCAGTCCCGACGGCCAGAGACGACGTGGAGGGCCCGACGGTTCCAGGACAGGGGCGGATAACCAGCAGAGCACAGAGGGCGACGATGAACTTGGTTGAGTTGAAAGAGAAGAAGATCCCGGAGTTGCTCGATCTGGCCAAGAAGCTTCAGGTGGAAGGGGCGAGCGGCCTTCGAAAACAGGAGTTGATCTTCGCCATCCTCCAGGCGCAGACCGAGAAGAACGGGTTTATTTACGGGGAGGGGGTCCTGGAGATACTCCCGGACGGCTTCGGGTTCCTGAGGGCTTCCGACTACAGCTACTTGCCGGGACCGGATGACATCTACGTGTCCCCATCGCAGATCCGACGGTTCAATCTGCGGACCGGGGACACGGTGGCCGGTCAGATCCGGCCTCCCAAGGACTCGGAGCGCTACTTCGCCCTTCTCAAGGTGGAGGCGGTCAACTACGAGGACCCGGAGGTGGCGCGGGACAAGATCCTGTTCGACAACCTCACCCCCCTTTATCCCGAGGAGCGCATCAAGCTGGAGGCGAGACCCGACGCCATCTCCATGCGCATCATGGACCTGCTGTGCCCCATCGGCAAGGGTCAGCGTGGCCTCATCGTGGCCTCCCCCAGGACGGGCAAGACCATCCTGCTTCAGAACATCGCCAACAGCATCACCCACAACCACAAGGAGATCATCCTCATCGTGCTGCTCATCGATGAGCGGCCCGAAGAGGTCACCGATATGGTCCGATCTGTGGACGGGGAGGTCATCAGCTCCACCTTCGACGAGCCAGCCCAGAGACACGTGCAGGTGGCCGACATGGTGCTGGAGAAGGCCAAGCGGCTGGTGGAGCACAAGAAAGACGTCGTCATCCTCCTGGACAGCATCACGCGACTCGCCCGCGCCCACAACACCGTGGTGCCCCCCAGCGGGAAGATCCTGTCCGGAGGCGTCGATTCCAATGCCCTTCATCGACCCAAGCGGTTCTTCGGGGCGGCCCGCAACGTGGAAGAAGGGGGCAGCCTGACCATCATCGCCACGGCCCTCATCGAGACCGGGAGCCGTATGGACGAGGTGATCTTCGAGGAATTCAAGGGCACGGGCAACATGGAGATCGTCCTGGATCGAAGGCTGGCGGACAAACGCATCTTTCCCTCCATGGACATCAACAAGTCGGGGACGCGCAAGGAGGAGCTGCTCCTTGCCAAGGAGGACCTCAACCGCATTTGGATCCTCAGGAAACTGCTCTCCCCGCTCAACTCGGTGGACGCCATGGAGTTCCTCCTGGACAAGATCCACAAGACGAAGACCAACCGGGATTTTCTGGACTCCATGAGCGCTTGAGGCGTTCGCGGGGTCCGGGCGCGAAGGATAAGGAGAGGCCCATGAAGAAGGAGATCCATCCCAAATATGAGCCCACGAGCATCACCTGCGCGTGCGGCAACGTGATCGAGACCCGAAGCACCAAGGAGAACATCCGGGTGGAGATCTGTTCCAAGTGCCACCCGTTCTTCACCGGCAAGCAAAAACTCATCGATTCCGCGGGAAGGGTGGAGAGGTTCCAGAAGAAGTTCGGGCAGAATTATCTGGACAAAGCCCGGGACAAGTAACCCCTCCAGCCCCCGCCCGGAAACAGTCCATCTCTTCCTTGTGAACCCACCTTCCCGCGCGGGGGTCCCTGCCCCCGACTTGGGGCTGAACCATGTTCGATCGACTGGCAGAGATCGAGCGGCGCTACGCGGCCATTGAAGAGCAGTTGGGGGACCCAGAGGTCACGAGGCGCCCCTGGGAGTACCAGCGACTGGCCAAGGAGCACTCGGATCTCGCCGGGTTGGTGGAGGCCTACCGATCCCATCGACGTCTGGCCCAGCAGCTTCAGGATGGCAAGGCTCTGCTCCGGGGAGAGAAGGATCCGGAGATGCGGGAACTCATCCAGCAGGAGATCGCCGATCTGTCCCAAGGACAGAAGGAGCTGGAGGAGCGACTCAAACTGCTCCTCCTGCCCCGGGATCCCCACGACGAGAAGAACGTCTCATTGGAGATCCGCGCCGGAACGGGGGGGGAGGAAGCGGCGCTGTTCGCGGCGGACCTTTTCCGCATGTACTCGCGCTACGCCGAGCAGAAGGGGTGGCGGGTGGACGTGGTGAGCGATCACCCCACGGGGATAGGAGGCTTCAAGGAGATCATCGCCCTGGTGGAGGGGCGCGGGGTGTACAGCCGCATGAAGTTCGAAAGCGGGGTGCATCGGGTTCAGCGGGTGCCCAGCACCGAGTCCCAGGGCCGCATACACACCTCGGCGGTCACGGTGGCCGTGCTCCCCGAGGCCGAGGACGTGGAGGTCCACATCGATCCCTCGGATCTGAAGGTCGATGTGTTTCGTTCCTCGGGGCCGGGCGGCCAGAGCGTGAACACCACCGATTCGGCGGTGCGCATCACCCACATCCCCACCGGGTTGGTGGTCTCGTGCCAGGACGAGAAGTCCCAGCACAAGAACCGGGCCAAGGCGCTGCGTGTGCTCAAGGCTCGACTCCTGGATCGCATGCTGGAGGAACAGCGCAGGATCATTTCCCAGCAGCGGCGCAGCCAGGTGGGCACGGGAGATCGTAGCGAGCGCATCCGAACCTACAACTTCCCCCAGAGTCGCATGACCGATCACCGCATCGGGCTCACCCTGTACCGCCTCGCGGATGTGCTGCAGGGGGATCTGGACGAGATCATCGACGCCCTGCAGAGTCACCACCGGGCGGCGGCCCTCCGCGAGGGGACGGAGGGGGCATGAGCGGACCGTGGAGGCTTCTGGATCTGATCCGGGAGGCCGCCCGCTATCTTTCCGGAAAGGGCGTGGCCAGCCCCCGGCTGGACGCAGAGGTCCTCATGGCTCACGTCCTGGGCTGCCGCCGCATCGACCTGTATCTCCGCCATGATCAGCCGCTCTCGGCGGAGGAGGTGGACCGGTTTCGGGTGGTCCTCCGCAGGAGAAGCCGCAGGGAGCCTGTGGCGTATATCACGGGCTCCAGGGAGTTCTGTTCTTTTTCCTTTCGGGTGACTCCGGCCGTGTTGATCCCCCGGCCAGAGACCGAGCTGCTGGTGGAAGTGGCCTTGGCTTTTATCAATGAGGAGGCCCGGGGGGGAGGCCGCCCCATGCGGGTCCTGGAGATCGGGACGGGCTCAGGAGCCGTGGCCCTGACCCTGGCTCTGACCGCCGGGGACGGGATCGAGGTCTGGGCCACCGACCGCTCCGGGGCCGCCCTGGATGTGGCGCGGGAAAACGCCCGGCAGCTCGGCGTACAGGGTCGGGTCTGCTTTCTGCAAGGCAACCTCTTCGAGCCGCTGGGGAGAGACCTGTGCCCGTTTTCCCTCATCGTGAGCAACCCGCCGTACGTCTCCGTGCGGGGGATGATGGGTCTGGAACCGGAGGTGCGCGATCACGAGCCCCGCGAAGCCCTGGACGGGGGGGAAGACGGCTTGGCCGTGATCCGCCCCCTGATTCGAACAGCTCTTCCATGGCTGCGCCAAGGGGGTTTGCTCCTGGTGGAGGTGGGGGGAGACCAGCGGGCGGCGGTGGAGGCCCTCCTGGCGGAACCGCCCCAATGGGGGGTTTGGGAATGGCATCGCGATCTGGCCGGGAGAGATCGCGTCCTGGCCTTGAGGCCTTGCGCCCAGGCTTCCCCTGTGGCCCAGGGATCGGGGTGATCTCATGGATCGAATCGTGATCCGGGGCGGTCGCCCGCTCCACGGCGCGGTGGACATCAGCGGAGCCAAGAACGCGGCCCTTCCCATTTTGGCTGCGACCCTTCTGGCCCCCGGGCCCCACCTGATTGCCAATGTCCCGGGATTGAGGGATATCCGGACCTTCGGGGCCCTCCTGACCCGTTTGGGACTGGCAGTGGAGATCGCAGAGGGAACGGCGCGAGTGGATGCAGGGCGAATCACCGGCCACCAGGCGCCGTACGACATGGTCAAGACCATGCGGGCCGCGGTGCTGGTCCTGGGCCCCCTGCTCGCCCGCGTCGGCCGGGCCATGGTGTCCCTCCCAGGAGGGTGCGCCATCGGGAGCCGCCCCATCGATCAGCACCTCAAGGGGCTGCAGGCCCTGGGCGCCCGGATCTCCTTGCGTCACGGTTATGTCCACGCCACGTGCCGGAAGCTCAAGGGCACGGAATTCTGTTTCGACCTTCCCACGGTAACGGGCACCGAGAACCTCATGATGGCGGCTGCCTTGGCCGAGGGGCAGACGGTCTTGAAGAACACCGCCCGCGAACCCGAGGTCGTGGAACTCGCCGAGGCCTTGAACGGCATGGGAGCGAAGGTGCACGGGGCCGGGACCGAGCAGATCATCATAGACGGCGTCAGCGCATTGGGTCCGGCGGACCATCGCATCGGACCCGATCGAATCGAGGCCGGCACCTTCATGGTGGCCGCGGCCATCACCCGAGGCGAGGTCCTCATCCGTCACTGTCCCCACGCCAGGCTTGAAGCGGTCATTCGCAAGCTCCGGGAGGCAGGAGTCGAGATCACCGTGGGCGACGACGGGGTGCTCGTCAAGGGCATCTCCAGACCCGAGGCCGTGGACGTGAGGACCCGACCGTACCCCGGGTTCCCCACCGACATGCAGGCCCAACTCATGGCCATGCTGTCCCTGGCCAAGGGGACGAGCGTTGTCACCGAGACGGTCTTCGAGGACCGCTTCATGCACGTCAGCGAGCTGCGTCGCATGGGGGCCGAGATTCAGATCCAGGGGGCGAGTGCCCTGGTGAAGGGAGTGCCGCACCTGGCCGGCGCCCCGGTGATGGCCACGGACCTTAGGGCCAGCGCCTCCCTGATTCTGGCGGGGCTGGCCGCGGTGGGCACCACCGAGGTCGCCCGGGTGTACCACCTGGATCGCGGCTACGAGAAGATCGAAGAGAAGCTCTCGGCAATCGGGGCTGAAGTCGTGAGAGTCCGGGAGTGAACCACCGGGAGACTTCCCGCCCCCGGCAAGGCCCACCTGCCCCGGGTCTCGTCCCGATTCCGGGGCAGAGCGGTAGTCCTGGCGCCCCTCGGCAAAACCCTGTGGGCGGAGCCCGGAAACTCAAGCTCCAACGATGCAGCGAGCCGTTACGCGCAGCAAAACGCCGCCGGAGATGGATCCCAGGGCTCCTTGCCGATCTCGGGGCGGCAAGAGGAGACGATGAGAACGCGGTTCGGGATCAAGGGGAAGTTCCTGCTCTGGTATCTGGGCCTGCTGATGATCTTCTACGCCACGCTTCTCATTCTCTTCTTCCACATTCACCGAATGACCAAGTTGTCGGACGAGATCGCCAATATGCGGTACAGGGTCTCGTCCCTCACGAGCCAGTTGATCGAAAGCCTCCTCGCCATGGAGGAGTCGGAGAAAAAGTACCGGCTCCTCAAGAAACGGGAGTACGCCGATTCGTTCTCCCTGGCTCACCGGGCATTCGAGAGAGATCTCGAGGAGTTGGTCCTCATCGAGCCGGACCCGGAACATCGAGAGGTTTGGGGTGAAATATCCGCATATCGCCTGGCGTTTCTGAAATCCACCCCATCTGTCTTGGAGGAGGATGCCCTCCGGGAGATCTCCTGGATCCCGGAGGTGATCACCAACGAGTGGCTGAAGATGATATCCCGGGTCCGCTTGGAGGACGAACGCTGGGTGGAGAAGGAGGTGCTCGGGCTGTATCAACAGGGCGTGACGGCGTTTCGCTGGGGGATGTTGGGCCTGGTCGGATCGGCATTGATCGGCCTGGCGGGGCTCGTCCTGCTGGCCTATGCCATCAATCGCCCGCTGCGGGAGCTGCAACGGGGCATCAAATCCCTCATGAGCGGATCGCAGGGATTGCCCATTCGGGTGCGAACGCGGGATGAACTGGGAGATGTGGCAGCAGCCTTCAATGAGATGTCGTCCAGGTTGCAAGAGGAGGAGCGAATGCGGTCGGACTTCATCGCCATGCTGAGCCATGAGATCCGAACGCCCTTGACCTCCATCCGCGAATCTGTGAGTTTGATTGAGGAGGAGGTAACCGGGGCCGTCAACGAGCGGCAGCGCCGGTTGCTGGGGATTGCCCAAAAGGAAATCGAACGACTGACCACCCTGCTCCAGAACCTCATGCAGGTGTCGCGGATGGAGGCGGGGGTCCTGGAGGTGAAGGCGAAGAGCGTCCCTGCGGCCCGGATCGTGGAGGCGTGCGTCCAGCGTTTGGCCCCTGCTGCGGAGGCCAAGGGCGTGCGCCTGAAGACACAGGTGTCTCAGGCCGCAGGGATGATCATGGGAAGCCCGGACCTGCTTGAGCAGGTCCTGTTGAACCTCATGGGCAATGCTATCAAGTTCTCTCCCCGCGGGGGAGAGGTGATCGTCCATAGCGAGGCAGACTCCGGGGGATCCGGCGTCACCTTCTCGGTCTCGGACATGGGCCCCGGCATACCGCTCGACGAGCAGGCCCTGGTGTTCCACAAGTACTATCGGGTTTCGGGAACGGAGGGACGGGTGGATGGCATGGGGCTGGGATTGAGCATATCCAAACACATCGTGGAGGCCCATGGCGGGAACATCTGGGTGGAGAGCGCCCAAGGGCGGGGCAGCACCTTTCGTTTCACCGTGCCCCGGGCCCGTGCCAGGGGGTGAGGCATGAACAGGAGACCCGTGGCTCGAATGGGGGTGGGCTGGATCGCCGCCCTGGCTGTAGCCGTGGCATCGGGTTGCGCGCCGTTTGGCTCGGGCGGGATGGGACCCCCTGGCGCCCCGGGAGAGCAGTTGGTTGTGGAGGAGACCCGAAGGACGGTCCGGGACCTGCCGTCCTGGAAGGAGGGCATGGAGGCGTTCGCAGCGGGGGACTATCCGCGGGCAGGCCTAGTGTTCGAGGCCTTGACCCAGGGCTCCCAGGACGGAGAGGCCCGGCGGGTCGGCCTTTACGCCCTGGCCTGCACCCGGATGGCCGGGGCACGGACCCACAAGGAATTTCAGGAGGCGGTGGCGCTTTGGGAACAATGGCGGCATATGGCTCCCCCGGACCTGCGATTGGAGGACCCCCGCATGCTGACGCCGTTGCTTCGCAGAGTGCCTTCGCCCACCAGAGCAAGCGCCAGGCCGACCCCGCGGGCCCACCCGGAGGAGTCCCCGGACGTCAAACGGCTGATGCAGAGCAAGGATGACGAGATCCGCGCCAGGGAGGAGCAGATCCAGGCCAAGGAGGAGGAAATCCGGGCCAAGGAGGGGGAGGTCCGGCAGCTCAAGGAACAACTGGAGGCCCTGGAGTCCATCCACCGGCAGATCGACGAGAAGAAAAGGGGAGTGAGCTCCCGTTGAGGACCCGGTCATGACCAACGGTTCGGATCCCAGACCAAGCGTCCTGGTGGTCGACGATGATCCCCACATCCTGGAGGTCCTGGAGGCCAGGCTGTCGGGGGCCGGGTATCGCGTCACCACGGCGTCGGGGGCCCGAGAGGCGTTGGAGCACCTTCGGGGATGTCCCTTTCGGCTCCTCATTTCGGATATCCGCATGCCGGGCATGGGCGGCATGGAGCTGCTGGACCAGGCGCGTTGTGTCTGCCCCGGGATCCCGGTGATCCTCCTGACGGCCTATGGCACCATCCCCGATGCCGTGACCGCCATCAAGGCGGGCGCTGTGGAGTACCTGACCAAACCGTTTCGGGGAAAGGAACTCCTGCAGAAGGTGGAGCAAGCCCTGGCCCCTGGACGCCAGGGCCCGGTGGCAACTCCGGATCTTGAGGGTCGGGAGGAGTTATGCGGGGTGGAGAGCCCGGGCATGAAGGAGCTTCGCCAGCTCATTTCCCGCGTGGCCCCGGCGGACGTCAATGTCCTGATCCTGGGGGAGAGCGGCTCGGGCAAGGAACTGGTGGCCCGTCTGATTCATCAGTTGAGCCCCAGGGCCCGGGGTCCTTGGGTGGTGGTGGACTGCGGGTCGACCCCCACGACCCTGCTCGAGAGCGAGCTGTTCGGACACGTGCGCGGGGCCTTCACCCACGCCGTACGGGATCGCAAGGGGCTCATCGAGGCAGCCGATAAGGGGACCCTCTTCCTGGACGAAATCGGGAACATCTCGGCGGAGATGCAGATCCGCCTTCTCCGTTTTCTGGAGGATCGAAAGATCCGCCGCATCGGGGACCTGCGAGAGATCCCCGTGGACTGCCGGGTCATCGCTGCAACCAACACGGACTTGCCCAAGGTCGTGGAAGAAGGCGTCTTCCGGGAGGACCTGTACTACCGGCTGCGCGTCGTGACCCTCAAGGTCCCACCGCTTCGGGAGCGGAAGGAGGACATCCCGGTCCTGGCTCGCCATTTTACGGATTCATTCTGCCAGCGGCAGGGTCTGGCCTCTGTATCCCTGCCTCCGGAGACCCTGGAGTGGTTGTGCGAGTACCCGTGGCCGGGAAACGTGCGGGAGCTCAAGAACGCCCTGGAGGCCGGTGCGGTGCTCTGCCGGGACGGTGTCATCCGTCCCAGGGATCTCTATCTGTCCGGGCTGCCGGAACGGGCCCCCGCCTCGGCGGCGGCCCCTCTCCTTTCCCTGCACGGGGGGGAGCGGGCGCTCATCGTGGAGGCCCTGGAGCGATCGGGCTGGGTGCAGAAGGACGCGGCCGATCTCCTGGGGATCAGCCGCAGGGTGCTGCACTACAAGATACGCAAGTTCGGCATCTCGATGCCCGGGAGGCGAAGCGGGGGCGGGGGCCCTACGGCCGGGTGAGGGAGGGCGTCTTGAGGTTTCTCAGGGCGGACGATGACGGATGCCTGGAGTTCCTCCAGGCGTTGCGGCGGAGGGGGGGGGCTGGGGATCCCCGGGTTGAGCAGCGGGTCCGGGCCATTGTGGGACAGGTCCGGAGGGAGGGCCCTGAAGCCCTCATGCGGTGGGCCCGAGAACTGGACGGGGCACCGCAGAGCGCCCAGACGCTCGAGGTCCCGGTTCGTGAGATGAACGAGGCCGCGGAGCGGGTCCCCCCCGGCGAGTTGGAGAGCCTGAGGATCGCCGCAGCCCGCATCACGGCCTTTCACCAGCGCCAGGTCCGGCAGTCCTGGGTGACGGTGGATGACGAAGGGGCCCTCCTGGGCCAGCTCGTGCGACCGCTGGAGCGGGCCGGGATATATGTGCCGGGGGGGAAAGCGGCTTACCCGTCATCGGTCCTCATGAACGCCATCCCGGCTCGGGTCGCAGGCGTCGGGGAGCTCGTGATGTGTTCTCCCCTCTCCTGGGAGGAACCCAATCATGCGGTTCTGGCCGCGGCGCGGCTGGCCGGGGTCGACCGGGTCTTTCGGGTCGGGGGCGCTCAGGCCGTGGCGGCCATGGCCTACGGGGTGGGAGAGGTGCCGGCCGTGGACAAGATCGTGGGGCCGGGCAACGCCTATGTGGCTGCGGCCAAGAGGTTGGTCTTCGGGGACGTGGACATCGATATGATCGCCGGCCCCAGCGAGATCCTCATCGTGGGAGACGGCAGTGCCCCTGCCTCGTGGGCGGCTTCCGATCTGCTGGCTCAGGCCGAACACGACGAATGGGCCAGCGCCCTGCTCCTGACCCCGTCGGAACAGTACGGCCTGCAAGTGTTGAAGGAGCTCTCCAGACAGTTGGCGGCCTCCCGGCGCAAGTCCATCGCCGAGGCCGCGTTGGAGCAGTTCGGGGGAGTCATCGTCACCGGGGATCTGGAAGGAGCCCTGGAGCTGGCATCCCGCATCGCCCCCGAGCACCTGGAGCTGCTGGTGGCCCGCCCGTTGGAGCATCTGCACCAGGTGCGTCATGCGGGGGCCGTGTTCCTGGGTCCCTGGGCGCCCGAGGCGATGGGAGACTATGTTGCCGGGCCCAACCATGTGCTCCCCACGGGCGGTACTGCTCGCTTCTCTTCGGCGCTGGGCGTGGATGATTTCCTCAAACGAACCAGCGTCGTCAGCCTGTCCGAGTCCGTCCTGAGGCGCCTGGGACCCCACGCCATGCGGCTGGCCCACATGGAGGGTTTGGAGGCCCACGGCCGCTCCATCGGCGCGCGCCTGAAGGGGTGCCCTCCCCGAGGTTGAGTCCCCAGCCCTTTTCGCCCTCACCGGAGACATCGGCCTGCCTGCGTTTCAAGGTCCGATTGGGCCACAGGGGCCGTTTCGTGTCCCATGGGCCAGGATCCTGATCAGCAACTCAGAGCCAGATGGATCCTGGACTCCAAGGCCCTGGGGAACTCTCCCGTCAGTTTTTATTATGTCCATCCATGAATATATGTGCTATCGAGCATAAATCGCACGAAAAACGTCTGGAGAATTACTCCTTGACAGCCCTTGCTCCACGTACCTATGCTATGGGCGGTGAGTTCCTTCCCTGTTTGAACCCGTTTCCGGCGAGGAACGAACGTCAACATCCTTTCCTTTCGAGACACCAAGGAGGAGGAGCCATGAGAAAGCTGGTGAGAGTGGACATGGGAAGCGGCCAGATTCGCACCGAGGATCTCAGCGGGCCGTACGCGCAGCTGGGAGGGCGAGCCCTGACCTCGGGCATTGTGGCTCGGGAGGTGGACCCGCTGTGTCACCCCCTCGGGGCCGGCAACAAGCTCGTGGTGGCGTGTGGCCTGCTTGCAGGGACCACTTGTGCCAACTCCGGACGGTTGTCGGCAGGGGCCAAGAGCCCCCTGACGGGGGGTATCAAGGAGAGCAATGTGGGGGGCAATGCCGCGGTGAAGCTGGGCCGCCTGGGAATCGCTGGCATTGTCGTGGAGGGCCTCGCACCGGCCGGCAAGTGGTTTTACCTGCTGGTGGACAAGGGTGGGGCCAGGCTCCTGCCCGCCGACGAACTCAAAGGGTTGAAGAACTACGACCTGGCCGCCAAACTTCAGGCCAAACACGGAGAGAAGGTGGGCATCATTTCCATCGGTCCGGCCGGGGAGATGAAGCTCTCCGCAGCGTCCATTGCCGTGACCAGCACCCAAGGAAAACCCGCGCGCCATGCGGGTCGGGGAGGCATGGGGGCGGTCATGGGGTCCAAAGGGCTCAAGGCCATCGTGGTGGACGACAAGGAGGCCCCGGGTGTCTCCTATGTGGACCAAGACGCCTTCAAGGCCGCGGCAGGGGTCTTCCGGGAGGCCCTCCAGACCCACCCTGTGACCAAGGCGGGCGGCGGGTTGGCGGTGTATGGGACCAACGTGCTGGTCAACGTGATCAACGAGGCCGGGGCCTTCCCCACGCGCAACTTCACCGAGGGACGTTTCGAGGGCGCGGGCAAGATCAGCGGGGAGACCCTGCACGACGTGATCAAGGCCCGGGGGGGGAACACGACCCACTCGGGGTGCTCGACCTGCATCATACAGTGCTCCAACGTGTACAACGACAAGGAAGGGAAGTACCTCACATCGGGCTTCGAGTACGAGACCATCTGGGCCAACGGGGCCAACTGCGGCATCGACGACCTGGACGCCATCGCCCAGATCGACCGGCTGTGTGACGACTACGGGCTGGACACCATCGAGATGGGCTGCGCCATCGGTGTGGCCATGTACGCGGGGGTCAAGAAGTTCGGCGATGCGGCCGGCGCCATCGAGCTGCTGCACGAGGCGGGCAAGGGAACCCCCTTGGGGCGGATCATCGGGAGCGGCGCTGCCGTGGTGGGTCAGACCTTCGGTGTCTCCCACGTGCCCGTGGTGAAGAAACAGGGCCTGCCCGCGTACGACCCCAGGGCCGTCAAGGGGATCGGGGTGACGTATGCCACGACTCCCATGGGCGCCGACCACACCGCAGGGTACGCCGTGGCCACCAACATCATGAAGGTGGGCGGTTTCGTGGACCCGCTCAAGCCGGAAGGCCAGGTGGAGCTCTCGCGCAATCTCCAGATCGCCACTGCGGCCGTGGATGCAGCCGGCCTGTGCGTGTTCGTGGCCTTCGCCGTGCTGGACATCCCCAGCGGTCTGGAGGCCATCCCCAAGATGCTCAACGCCCAGTACGGGTGGAATCTCGACCTGAACGGGGTGACGCAGTACGGCAAGATGATCCTCAAGACCGAAAGGGGTTTCAACCAGAACGCGGGTTTCACGGCGGCCGATGACCGTCTCCCTGAGTTCTTCCAGCAGGAGCCTCTGGCGCCGCACAACGTGGTCTTCGACGTGCCGCCCGCGGAGCTGGATCAGGTGTACAACTTCTGAGGACGGCGTCTGGAAGCCGACAACAAGGGGGGGCTCGGGCCCCCCTTTCCTTTTTCGGCGCCCTTGACACGGATGGGGACGGATCATCTAATGGGCGTTATGCCAAACGGTACAATCGGGGGCCGCTGGCGACCTCTGGGGGTGTCCCCGGAGAGAGGGGACGGCGGGCCTCCGCGACCCCGGAGAAGGGGATGCGGGCAGGGAGGGACAGTCGATGGACTTGGGCCTTGGAGGAAAGATCGCCCTGGTGGCGGGGGCCAGCAAGGGGCTGGGCCGGGCCGTGGCCGTTGGCCTCGCCAGGGAAGGAGCCAACTTGGCCCTCTGCGCCCGAGACGCTCAGGTCCTCGAGGAGACGGCATCGGCCATCGCCCGGGAGACCGGGGTCGAGGTCTGGTGTCGCCCCACTGACCTTTCCGATGCGGAGGATGCCCCACGGTTTGTCCGGGAGGCGGCTTGCCGTTTCGGCACCGTTCACATCCTCGTGAACAACGCCGGGGGCCCCCCTTCGGGCGCCTTCACGGAGTTCAGCGACGCGCAGTGGGAGGCCGCCTTCCAGCTCAACCTCATGAGCGCCGTCCGCCTGGCCCGGGAGGCCATCCCGCATATGCGCACCCAGCGCTGGGGCCGCATCGTCAACATGACCTCCGTGGCCGTGAAGCAGCCGCTGGAGGGCCTGATCCTGTCCAACGCGGTGCGGGCAGGGGTGGTGGGGTTTGCAAAGACCTTGGCCGACGAGGTGGCTGGGGACAACATCCTGGTGAACAACGTCTGCCCGGGGTACACCCTCACCGAGCGGGTCAAGGCATTGGCCGAGGCGGCGGCACGAAGGCAGGGCAGTACCCCGGATCGGGTCATTCGGGCGTGGGAGGATCGGATCCCCCTGGGGCGCCTGGGCACCCCGGAGGAGTTCGCGGATCTGGTGGTCTTCCTGGCCTCGGAACGGGCCGGCTACATCACGGGCGCCTCCATCCAGATCGACGGAGGGTTATACCGGGGCCTTCTGTAGGGTTGCTGCGCAGTGGCACCCAGGCCGGGCGGGCCTGCTGGATGGGACGCCCGCTGGGGCAGTTTGCGTTGGGTTCGATCCCACTTCCAAGAGTCCATCCACGGGCGAAAGGAGACCCCATGAGATCCATCAAGGCGTTGGCGGTTGTCGTGGTGTTTCTGATCGGCCTGATGGGTGATGGCCCGGCCCTTGCGGACTGGTGCATTCAGCTTGACCAGGGCGGTTAGCCCCTGGGGGATCCCGGATTCTTCCGCTTTCGCGGCAAGCTTTCCAAGAAGCCAGGCAGGATCTTGGCACTGGCGGGCCGGGTGGCTGGGCGAAGTCCCGTGTTCGCGACCGCGACGGTGGCCAGAGACGGGGCGAGCGTGGAGGCGGGAGTGACCTTTTTCGTGGTGGGGTCCAGGGTCAGTTTGACATCTCGTTGTGGGGCCCTGGTTTCTCTTTCGGGGATGGAAACTGGAGGGAAGGAATCCACGGGGTCAATACCGGCGTCCAGGTGGCTGTGGTGAACTGCGCCATCGAGCCCTGAGGGCGAGCCTTCGCCGGAAGCCCCGGGGTTCGGTCGGCAGGTGCGCGCGGGCCACTCCTGCGTCTACTTGGGCCTCTGGGTTTGGCGTATACTATCGGTAACGAATGGCGTCGGGGAGGGAAGGAGTTCATGCAATTGACGCTGGTGCTCGGCGGTCAGTTGCGCCACGAGGCATCGGATGGGAGCGTGGAGCGGTCGGTGGACGTGGCCCAAGGAGCGACCGTAGGCGATGTGATGCAGCTGATGGGTCTGGGGGCCGATCGCGTCAAGCTGGCACTGGTCAACGGGCGGGGGGCCACGTCCGATACGCGCCTGCAGGACGGGGATCGCGTGGCACTGTTTCCGCCTGAGCTTTCTTTCAATACATTCGTGTCCCTCTCCTTTCGCCAGGAACGGGTGGCGGCCCGCCTGGCGGGAGAGGCCCGGGAGGAAGCCTGATGCCCCAGGTGGAATTGCGGCTTTTTGGAAACCTCCGTTCGTACCTTCCCCCCCTGTCCAACGGGCAGGTTGCCACGGTCCACGTCCCAGAGGGAAGCACCCTCGAGGACCTGGTGAGGCAGTTGGGCATCCCCGCCAGCGAGCCCAAGATACTGCTGATCAACGGACTTCACGTCGAGAGAGGGCAACGCCTCGAGGAGGCCGACCGGGTGAGCATCTTCCCGCCCATCGCGGGAGGGTGAGAACAGGGTCGGGGCATGCGGGGAACATGGTTGCCGACGAGGCGTGAAGGACGTCTCTCGTGAAGCGGTGGAGTGCCGAGGGTTGTCGTGGCGTCGCGAAGGCGCGTGTGGAGGCTGTGTCGTCGTTTCTCGTTCGGAGTGCGGTCATGGGGCGGGTTTGTGAGGATTGGTCCAGGTTCTTCATGGGACGCGGGTTGAGCGCCGATCTCTTTGCAGAGTTCGAAATGCGGGTCAAGGCCGTCTCCGGCGAGGTCTTTCGAGTGAAGACCCCCAAAGATGCGGCGTCGATCATCTCGGATCTGGTCCGATCGACCCGGGCGCGAAAGGTAGTGGCCGCACCCGGTCCGTTGCAGTGTGCCGCCGGGCTCCAGGGCGTCCTGGAAACCCTTGGGGTGGAACTCTACACGGACCGAGCCTGGATTCGCCTTCACGCCGAGACCGCGGACATGGGGATCTCGGATGTGGAGTTCGGCATCGCCGAGACCGGGAGCGTGTGTCAGGACGCCTCGGCCGTTGAGGATCGCCTGGTCTCCACTCTGCCGCCGATGCACGTGGCCTTGGTGCGGAGTGGACACATCGTCCCCGGGATTGCAGAAGCCTTCGAGATCATCTCCCAGGTCTTTCATCGCGGGTACATCAGCTTCATCACAGGTCCCAGCCGCACCGCGGACATCGAGCGTGTGCTGACCATCGGTGTCCACGGCCCCAGTCGTTTCGTGATCATCGCCGTGGACGAAGGCGGGGGGGCGGGTTGATGGCGAGCCGGAAGCTTCGCAAGGAGATCGAGGAGAAGCTCAGGGACGAAGTCCTGCGCGCCAACCTGGGACGGTTCGCCGAGGCCTATCCCATCGCCCGGGTCAAGGCCTTCGAAAACGTCGAGGATCTGGAGGCCCTTCGCGACTCCCTTCGGAAGATGAAGATCGACACGGTGGAGCGAATCGGAGAGGTGGCCCGTCGGTTCGAGGCCGAGGCCGTGAGTCGCGGAGCCAGGGTGTTCCGCGCGGCCTCGGGGGAGGACGTCAAGGGCTACCTGGCAGGGCTGTGCAAGGAGAAAGGTGTCAAGCGGGTGGTCAAGTCCAAGTCCATGGCCTCCGAGGAGATCGACCTGACCCCATACCTGGAGCAACTCGGCATCCGGGTGAAGGAGACGGATCTCGGCGAATGGATCGTGGCCCTGGCGGGACAAAAGCCCTCCCACATGGTCATGCCCGCCATCCACCTCAGCCGGCAGCAGGTGGCCCAGTATTTCTCCAGGGAGCTGGCCAAGGATGTCCCATCGGACATCCCCATTCTGGTCCAGGAGGCCAGGCAGAGCCTGCGCCAGGAGTTCCTCCTGGCGGACATGGGGATATCCGGGGCCAATTTCGGCATTGCCGAGAACGGGGCCATCGGTATTGTGACCAATGAGGGGAACGGGCGGCTGGTCACAACCCTGCCCCGAATCCATGTGGTCATCATGGGCTACGAGAAGCTGATTCCCAAGATCACTGACGCCGCGATCATCCTGAGGCTTCTGCCCAGGGGCGCCACGGCACAGCTCATGACCAGTTACATGACCCTCATCTCGGGCCCGACTCCCACGATGGTGCGTCGGGACGGCGTCTGGGTGGAGGAGCAAAAAGAGCTCCACATCGTTTTGTTGGACAACGGTCGGCTCAACGCCGCCCGGGACGACAAGCTCAAGCAGGTCTTTCAATGCGTTCGGTGCGCCTCCTGCCTCAACGTCTGTCCCGTCTACACCTTGGTGGGCGGACATGTGTACGGGGGCCATACGTACGCTGGGGGGATCGGGGCCATACTGACGGCCTTCCTCAGCGGGCTGAAGGAGTTCGAGAAGTTCAACGAGCTGTGCATCGGGTGCCGCCGGTGCACCGAGGTCTGTCCGGGGAAGATCGACATCCCGGGCATCATCGAGGAACTTCGCGTTCGGACGGTGAGGGAACAGGGCCTCCCCTGGGCCGTGCGGATGGCCTTCGAGAACGTCTTCGCCAACCGCCGGGTCTTTCATCGCCTGTTGCGCCTGGCAGCCATCGGCCAGAAGCCGGTGCAATCCGGGCGCCTCATCCGGCATCTCCCCTTGTTCCTATCGGGTTTGGCCAGGGACCGCAGTCTTCCCGCCATCGCCGCCGTTCCGTTGAGGGATCGGATCGGGCGGCTGGGAAAGGCCCCCGGGAAACCAGTCAAGCGGATCTCCTTCTTCAGCGGCTGCACCATCGATTTCGTCTTTCCCGAGACGGGCGAGTCGGTCTTCAAGGTCCTTCAGGACCTTGACCTGGAGGTCGTCTTCCCGGACGCCCAGAGCTGCTGCGGCAAGCCGGTGGCTGCCCTGGGGGACATGGAGACCGTCAAGCGTATCGCCAGGCAGAACATCGAGGCCCTGGAGGCCTCGACGCCCGATGTCATCATTGCGGCCTGCCCCACGTGCATGGAGACCCTCCACGGCTACGGAGAACTCCTCAGGGACGACCCCCGCTGGCGCGGCAGGGCCCAAGCGGTCTCCGAAAAGGTCAGGGAGTTTTGCAGTTTTGTCGCGGAGGAATACGAGCGGCGGGGCCGCCTGCGCAGGGCCTCCGAGGCGCGGGGCGAGAAGGTGACTTACCACGATTCCTGCCACATGAAACGGGTCCTGGGCATTTACCGGGCCCCCCGGGAGCTTCTTGCGGGGGTGGGAGGGCGGGAACTCGTTGAAATGAAGGACTCGGACAAGTGCTGCGGCATGTCAGGTGCCTTCGGTCTCAAGTACGCCGAGCTTTCCATGCCGATCCTTAAACAGAAGATCGACAGCATCGTGGAGACGGGGGCCGACCTCGTCGCAGTGGCCTGCTCGGGCTGCATGGTCCAGATCCAGGGAGGGCTGGACAAGCAGGCGCCGGGAGTCAGGGTGAAGCACGTGGCGGACATCTTGGCCGAGGGATTGGAGGCAGCCCCGGAGAGGTGACGCCATTCAAGCCTTGCCCGGCGGCCTCGTCCCAACGTCACCCCCTGAGGAGGCTCCATGCGATGCGAAAGAAGTGGAAGTTCCCTTTGAGGAGCGGCCACTTGATCTCTCGCTCCTCGCACAGGGTGCTGGCATTGACCTTCCGGATCTCCGGGGCCAATGCGGCCATGGCCATATCCCGTTCTCCCAGCGGGAGGTTGACGAGGTCGTCGATGCGCCCGATGAGCTCTTTCGCCAGGAGGATCCTCTCGTTCACCTCCCTGCAGGTCTCGCCATCGATGAGCCCGTATCGGCCCTTGATCTGATTGAGGCGCAAGGCGGCGCCGTACGTGGTCTCCACAATCTGAGCCCGGCTCATCCATCGGGTCTCGTAGCTTAGCGCGTACTTCCAGCTCGGCTGCAGAAGAGCCCCCTCGAACTCATCGAGTGTGCGGCAAAAAAGGGTGTATCCGAATGCCTCGGCGTTCTCGAAGATGGGGCTGCCGGGATCGATGAACGGCGCCAGGGGAGAGATGAAGGGAATGAGGCGCGGTCCGAACCGCTTGATGAGGTGCTCGGCGAAGTCCACGGTCGCCATGACCGATTCTGGGGTCTGCTTGGGCAGGCCGATCATGAAGAACAGATCGAACTTCCGGCAGCCCGCCTCCATGGCCCACTGGATGGTTTCCTCGATCTCATCGTTGCTGTAGTGCTTGCCGCTGGCCTTTCGCACCTCTGGGTCGTGGCTTTCCGGGGACATCTCGATGTTGAAATAGGGGAAGACCCGGGCGAGCTGGCGGAAGTAGCTCCTGGGGGCTCGGGTAAACAGCTCCAGGATCACGTGGTTCTTTACGGGGTGCCCCTCCAGGCCTTCCAGGACCCCCCTGGCGTACTCCTCCCCTCCCTGGCGCAGGTCCCCCACGACGAAGATCGGGGCCGAGGTGAACTGGCTGATATTGCGGATATCCTGGGCGATGCGTTGTGGGGATCGAAAGGCGGGTTGGGACCGATTGCCGAACAGCTTGATCCCGGGATGCCCGCCGCCGCAGAAGGAGCAGGCGTGCACGCAGCCTCGACAGGTCATCACGGCGGTGATGGGGTACGACCACCAGTCGTGAATGGGGAGCATGCTGCTGATGTCCATGTGGCGCAGCGCCGTCCGCATCATGCGGCCGTAGCTGTTCTCGTAATGGTCAAGGGCCACCGGGACATGGGTCAGGGGATTGGCCACGACCTCTCCGGCCCTGGTCTTCCAGGAAAGGTTGGGAACGCCGCCAAGGTGGGGCTCGCAACCTCGACCCAGGGCCTCCAGCAGCATGCGCAGGGGCTCCTCGGCGGAGTCGCCCCGGATGACGAAGTCGACCTGCGGACGCTTGAGCAGCTCGCGGTGGAAATAGGAGGATGAGAACCCGCCGAAAATGACCGGGATCTGGGGGTGATGGCGCTTGCATATCTCGGCCACGGCCAGGCTCCCTTGCACGTGAGGGAGCCAGTGGAGATCGATCCCAAAGGCCCGCGGTCGAAGCCCACGAATGATCCCCTCCACGTCATACGACGGATTCTTGAGCATGCGCAAGGCCAAATTGACGATGCGCACTCTGATTCCGTGCTTCTCCAGGTATTCCGCCATGGTGGTAAAGCCGATGGGGTACATCTCGAAGATCGCCGTGGATGGGACCACATCGCTGATGGGTCCGAACATGATCGGACGCTTGCGGAAATCGTACACGCTGGGCGGGTGAAGGAGAACAAGATCGGCTTGCGAGAGCAGGCCCATGAAGACCTCCGGAGATCAGCCGGAATCAGACTGCAGCATTTGATAGGATAGCGCCCGCGCGCGGGAAAAGTCACCCCTACCGGGGCGCCGGCAGATCCCTCTGCGCGGATGGATCCGTCGTGAGGCAATGGGCCGCGGGCGGGATTGCGTCATGTCGTTCGCAGCCACCTGCTATGGGAGAGGCATGCGGCCAGGGGGGGGTGGGGCAGGCCTCGACCTGGGGATGGGTGTCCCACGAAGGGGGGCTTCGGGTCCCATGAGCGAGATCCGGGCAGAAGAAGGGCGGGGTCGGCTCTGGGGCGCCCAAGCCCCACTTGGGCCTGGGCGCGTGGGAAGGTCCCCGGCCTCCCGGTGACAACGGCCCCCCTCGGCTGTGTGGGTGGCCACTGAAGACGGCTCCAATCCGGACGACTCCGGGGACGGAGGATGTTCCCCGGGGAGGGCTGCAGAGATTCTTCCGGGGTTCTTTTTTTTTGGGGAACCTTTGGTCGGCCCCGGTGTCTCACTAATCAGGAAACAAACTCCCGAAACCTCCTCTGCTTTGGCCCCCGTCCCCAGCGGGGGTTTTTTTATGTTCGTTTTGGCCTTTCCGCGCGGCGTTGGAACTTTCAGTCGCGATGGTTGTCTATCCAAACTGGAAACAGACTCCCTCAACCTCCTTCACCTTGGCCTCCGTTCCCCAGCGGAGGCCGTTCTTATTTGAGGCCTGTTGGCCTGGAAGTCAACGCCTTGTCTCACCCCGCTGATGGGTCCGCGCAAAGGTCCAGTTCGATCGGGCCAAGCTCAAGGGGAAGGCCATGTCCTCCGGGAGCCACCGAGAAAAACCCGGAGGACATGGGATGGGGTGTGTTTGAATCGGACCAGGTACCCAAAGCCTCCTCGGTGGTTGTTATGTCCTTACCATACAATATATTTGGTGTCAAGAAAAAAATGACACAACATCTAGATATTCCTCGTGCCACTTACGATGGCTCCTGGTGAGCTACATCCCGGCGCTCACCAAGGTTCGGGCGTACCAGGTGACCCGGCCCAGAACCCGTACGGAGGCCGGGTCCGCCTCATATGGCGGGAAAGCCGAGCGGTTTTCTTGAATGATCCGGATACGGCCCGGTAGGGTCTCCACTCGTTTGATGGTGATGGTGCCTTCGATTCCAAGGGCGTAGATGCATCCGTCGTGAATCCTTGTGCGCCCGCCGTCGATCATGACCACGTCTCCGTCCAGAATGGTCGGCGCCATGCCGGGTCCCTTCACGGCCATGAGCACCACTCGGCGCACATCCACCACCATACGCCTCAGCCAATCCTTGCGGAAGGCATAGTAGTCCCCCGTCCCCTCGCTGAGGACGAAGGCATCTCCATGGGGCGATAGGTGGGGTTCCACCATGGGAACGAAATCGAATTGAGTCGGGTCCGGGTTCGTCCAAGCCGGCACCACCAGATCCGGCTCCGGCCGCTGCGCGAAATGGGTCTCCGCCGTCCCCCACAGCGCCGCCGCCACCCCGTGCACATCCCGGGGGCCCGGGATCTGCGGCCGCTCCCCCTGCCCGGTAATGAACCACCCCGGATCCACCCCGAATCGTTCCCGGAGAAGGGCCACGAAGTCTGCGTCGGGCGAACGAACTCCCCGTTCATACCGAGCCAGGGTGCTCACGCTGACCCCCACCAGTCGTGCGAACTCCTCGCGCCCCATTCTCCCCCGAACCATGGCCAGTCGCACGCCGATCTCCTTGGCGCCCATCTCGTCCCTCCCTCGTCCTGGACCGCGTCACAGAGTCGTGAAACCCATCTCGAGCTGGGGTCGCCATCCCAAGCCAGTCCGCAACTCGATGACCGCCACGAGCGCTGTAGCTTCCTGGCGCGGAGACCCCGGGCCATGATCTGGGGAAGCCGGGCCATGGTGACCGGCTGTCCATCTTTTTTGATGTCGCGAGCCACTATTGATTTGACTTCCAATCCTATTGGATCTTATATTGGAGTCAATAATGATCTAGTCAGAGCATAACATGTCCATTTGGATAACACAAACACCTGCAGCGCCCGGGAGGGGCCATCGGACCATGGAACGGACTGGAACACGGGAAGGAGAGAAAGCCGAGAGGGTCTGTGCTGCGCCCGGAGCGGGATGGGTCCTGGATGACGCGATCCTGATGGAGATTCTCGACGCCATCCGCGGGTCGGCCCTGGGCGTTCTCGTGGGTGTCATCCTGCTCCTCTTCGGCCGTCATGGGGCGCAATGGTGGTGACCCGGGTTCCCGCCGTTCCAGGTCAAAACGGCCGTTCTAGGTTCATTTGTGCCTCCAGCCGCTCCATCCGGAGATGAAGCTCCTCCCATTCACTGGTCCATCCACCCACGTCCCCCTTAAGGCGCCGATACGCTTCGTGGAGAGCCCTGGCGCGATCCGGCGTGCGGTACAGCTCCGGGGAAGCCATCTCGGCCTCCATCTCCTTCAAGCGGCAAGTCGCCTCATCCACCCGCGCCTCGATGGCAGCAATGGCCTCTTCCAAAGGTGCCCGAAGGCGGAAGAAGCGGTTGCGCCACTCGGCCTCCAGGCGCTTCTGCTCTTTGTCCCGCCGGGGGGCGCGATCGGATACCTCCGGGGGCACCGCCCCATCCGGCGACGAGGACTTCATCCAGACCTTCTCGTAGTCGTCATAGGTCCCGGGCAGGAGGTCCCATCCGCCGGGCCGCAAGGCCAAGATGTGGGTGGCCACCGCGGTCATGAGCCTTCGGTCGTGTGTGACCAGGCAGAGCGTCCCACGGAACGCGTTCATGGCTGTCTCCAAGACCTCCCTGGCGCCGATGTCCAGATGGTTGGTGGGCTCGTCCAGCAGCAGCAGGTTCGCGCCGGCCAGGAGGATCTTGCACAGAAGCAGGCGGCTCTTCTCCCCTCCGCTCAGGACCCGCACCTTCTTGAACACATCGTCGCCGCGGAACTGGAAGGCTCCCAGCAAGTCCCGCAACTCACCCTGTTGCACACGGGCGGCCGAGTCCGCCAACTCCTCCAGGACGCTCTTGTCCGGTTGCAGCTGGTCCATCTGGTGCTGGGCGAAGTATGCCAGTTTGACGCCGTGCCCCACGCGGCGGGTACCCCTGAGCGGCGTCGTCTGCCCCGCCAGGATCCTGAGCAGGGTACTCTTGCCCGATCCGTTGGGCCCCAAGAAGGCCACGCGATCACCCCTCTGGAGCAAGAGGGACGCGCCCTCGTACAGGGGCCGTCCGTCATAGCCATGGACGATGTCTTCCAACTCCAGGACCACGCGCCCCGTGGGCGGGGGCACGGGGAAGCAAAACCTCAGGTCCTCCACCCGCACCGGGGGTTCGATGCGCTCCATCTTCTCCAAGGCCCTAAGGCGACTTTGGACCTGCCGCGCCCGGTCCTTGCGCGACCGGTTTCTCTCGACGAACCGTTCCACCTGTCGAAGCTGTTCCTGCTGGGTCCGGTACGCCGCCCAGCGCTGCTCTTCGCGCCGCGCCTTTTCCTTGCGGAAGGCATCATAGTTGCCCACGTAGGACGTCACGCCCTTGTCCTCGATCTCCACGATTCGGTGCACCACTTTGTTCAGGAACGCACGGTCGTGGGAGATGACGAGGACCGCCGATGGGGCCTGGCACAAGTACTGCTCCAGCCAGCGCAGGGAGTCCAGATCCAGGTGGTTTGTGGGTTCGTCCAGGAGTAGCAGATCGGGGTCGCTCAGCAGGAGCCTGGCTAGGGCAACGCGCATGATCCACCCGCCGCTCAGGGTATCCACCGGGCGCTCCATGTCCTGGGGGAGAAAACCCAGGCCCATGAGGATCTTCTCGGCCCTGGGCCTCAGATCGTATCCCCCGAGGTGGGCATACTGCTCCAGCAGGTGAGCCAGTCGGGCGGCCAGCTCCTCCCGGGCCGGACCCGTCGCCGTGTCCAGTTCGCCCTCCACGGCCCTCATCTCCGCCTCCACCCCGCGGGTCGCCTGAGCCACTTCCATGACCTGCTCCAGCACGGTGCGTCCTCGAAAGACCAGGATGTCCTGCGGCAGATATCCCATGCGCACATGCCGGGCCTGGTAAATCTCGCCCTGGTCGGGCGACACCTCTCCCAGAAGCATGCGCACGAGCGTGCTCTTCCCGCACCCGTTGGGTCCCACAAGACCCACCTTCTCGCCGAAATTGACGTGGAAGCTCGCTCCCTTGAAGAGATCCTGCCGGCCGTAGAATTTGGTGATCTGATTGGCAGCGATGAGCATGTACGGTATCTTACCCCGGTCCCCGTTGACCCAGCAAGGCGGAGGGGGTTCGAGGGCGACTTCTCCCAGAAGGAGCGGTGACCAGATGACCCGGCACGCCCACCGATTCGTGGAGACCTATGAGGGACCGGTGGCCTTCGGCCTGTCGCGGGAGGTGGACGAGGCCTCTCTCATCGTGTACCTGCAGAAGTTCTCGGACGACGACGTCATGGCCTGCCTGCGCAGTCGGATGTCCCAGGAGGAGATCGACAAGACCCTGGATTGGCTCACCCTTCTATTGAAGCGGCATCTCTCGGAGGAGGAGTACCACCAGCTCTTTCTCCGCGAAGGCCAGTGACCTCCATGGGGGCCGTCTCCTTGACCCCCCGCGCCTTCCGGAGAGGCCTCAAGCGAGCCCGTCGATCCTTGTATCCCCTGGGGCTTCTCTGGGCGGAGAGATGGGCGTCCGGTCTGTCCGACGACGGGTGCAGGCGCTGGGCCTCCCTGCTCGGGGATGTGGCGTACGCCGCGCTGGTTCCAGAGCGGCGAAAGGCGACCTTGCATCTCCGGCGGGCCCTGGGACCCCTTTCCCCCGTCGCGGTCAGGCGCCTGGGGAGGGGTGCCTTTCGGAACCTGGCCATGACCGGCCTGGAGTGTCTGCGTTTTCATGCCCTCGGCCCCAAGGGACTCGAGGAGCGCATCCGGATCGATGGATGGCAGCACGTTCAGGCTGCCCATGAGGCGGGCCGGGGCGGTATCTTCGTCACGGGGCACATCGCCAATTGGGAACTCTGTGCCGCATACGTGGCCATCCGGGGACTTCCCATGAACGTGGTGGCTCGCCGCATCTACCTCGAGCCCCTGAACCGCCGTCTTGTGGCGCTGCGGGGCGGCATGGGGGTGAGGACCCTCTACCGGGACGAATCCATGCGGGCCATGATCCGATGCCTCCGGGAGAACCAGTTCCTGGGCATCCTTCCCGACCAGGACGTCCCGCGCATCGGCGGCATCTTCGTGGAGTTCTTCGGGCAGCCCGCGTACACCCCCGTGGGGCCGGCCCTCCTGGCCCTGGGCAGCGGCGCCCCCATCCTCGTGGCCCGCGACGTGCGGGAGGGTTGCCGGCACCGGCTCATCGTGGATCCCCCCATCTACGCCGACCGCACGGCCCCTCGTGCTCTGGAGGTGCACAGGCTGGTGAGTCACTACACTCGCCGGCTGGAGGAGTTCATCCGAGAACACCCCGACCAGTGGGTCTGGATGCATCGGCGCTGGCGCACCCGCCCCCCGGCTACTCCCGTTCCATCTCAGGCGCGAACCCTCGCCGGAGGGTGTTCTCCGTGACCACGATGGGCTCCATGAACTGGAGCAGGTAGTCTGGTCCACCGGCCTTGGAGCCGAGGCCGGACATGCGGAAGCCGCCGAAGGGTTGACGCCCCACGATGGCCCCGGTGATCTTTCGATTGATGTACAGATTGCCCACGCGGAACTCCCGCTTGACCCGATCGATGTTGGCCGGGCTCCGGGAGAAGAGTCCCCCGGTCAGGGCATAGGCCGTCCCGTTGGCCGTCCGCAACGCCTCGTCGAGGTCCGCCGCCTTCATCACGGCAAGCACCGGACCGAAGATCTCCTCTTGGGCCAGCCTGTGGTGGGGCTGGATTCCCTGGAAGATGGCGGGGCCCACGAAGTAGCCCTCTTCCGGCGCAGGGGCCTGGAAGAGAAGCCTGCCCTCGGACCGTCCGATCTCGATGTATTGGAGGATCTTCCGCCGGGCTTCTGCGTCGATGACCGCCCCAACCTGATGGCCCGGATCCAGGGGATCGCCGATCCTCAGGCTGCCGGCGGCCTCAGCCAGTCGCTGGACGAACCGGTCGTAGGCCTCCTCCAAAACGATGGCCCGGGAGCAGGCCGAGCACTTCTGACCCTGAAATCCGAAGGCCGACTGGACCACCCCAACCACGGCGGCATCCAGATCCGCGTCGGCATCGACGATGATAGCGTTCTTCCCCCCCATCTCGGCCACCACCCGCTTGACCATCGTCTGCCCGGGGCCCACCAGCCCCGCCCGCCGGATGATCTCCAGACCCACTTCCCGCGAGCCCGTGAAGGCGATGACGGCCACCTCCGGGTGGTCCACCAGCCACGCCCCCACCTCGCCGCCCGAACACGGGACGAACTGGAAGACGCCCGGCGGCAGGCCCGCCTCGTTCACTGCCCGGGCCAGGGCCGCGCCGGTGACGGGTGCCAGGCTGGACGGCTTGTAGATCACCGTGTTCCCTGTGACCAGGCTGGCGGCGACCATGCCAGCGGAGATGGCCAGGGGGAAGTTCCACGGGGCCACCACCAGGGCGACCCCCCTCGGCTGGTAGAAGTACAGGTTGCTTTCTCCCGGGAGGGGATCCATGGCCACCGGGGCGGCCAGGCGCATCATCTCCCGTCCGTAGTACTCGCAGAAATCGATGGCCTCGCACACATCGGCGTCGGCCTCTCGCCAGCTCTTGGACACCTCGAAGACCTGAAGGGCCGCCAGCTCATCCCGGCGTGATCGGAGGATCCCCGCCAGTCTGAAGAGGCCCCGGGCCCGATCCGCCGCCGGCGTATCCCGCCAGGCCGGGGCTGCCTTGGCCGCCGCGACCACCGCCCGCTCGGCCTCCTTGGGAGAGGCCAGGAAGGTGCGTCCCACCACCTGATCGGGACGGGCCGGGTTGACGGACACAAGCTCCCTTGCCGTGCGCAACTCCTTGCCCCCCACCCAGATGGGGTGCGTCGCCCCGAGTTGTCCTGCCACGCGTTCCAAGGCCGAACGGAAGCGATCCCGGGCCTCCTTGACGCTGAAGTCCCGCACAGGCTCGGGGCGGTACGGGGAGAGGCCCGCCCCGGGGGTGGTTCTTTCCTCGGGCGGAAGGCCCGTCTCGGCCCGCGGCCGCGGCTCCCGGATCAAATCCGCCACCGCCACTCGTTCGGTGAAGCTCTGGCGCAGGAACGATTCATTGGACGTGTTCTCCAGGAGGCGCCTTACGAGATAGGCCATCCCCGGCAGCATCTCGCCGATGGGGGCGTACTCGCACAGGGGGAACCCCGACTGGAGGAAGGCCTGCTTGATCGGCTCGGCCATCCCGTACAGCATTTGGATCTCCAGGGCGTGCGGCGGGAGATTGAGCTTGCGGGCCCACACGATGCCGTGGGCCAGGGATCGGACGTTGTGGCTGGCCAGGGCCACTCGGACCAACGGATAGTGGCTCAACCCCACGCGCGTGGCCTCCTCGAAGGCCGCGTCGGTCTGCTCCTTGTCCAGGAATACGGGGATGGGCCATCCGTTGAGGCGGGCCGCTACTTGCTCGTAGTCCCAGTACGCCCCCTTGACCAGCCGCAGGGCGATGGGCCGGCCCCATTCCTGGGCCCAATGGATAAGATCGGTGAGGTCCTCCCGGAAGTCGATCAGGTACGTCTGAAGGACGATGCCCGCCCTGGGGGCCACCCGGAACTCCTCCTCTTCCAGGACGGCCTTGAAGGTGGCCAACGTCAGGTCCTTGATGGCGTGGTGCTCCATGTCGATGTTCACGAAGGCCTGGTGGTCCTTGGCCTTCCGGAAGATGGGCCGCAACCTCTCCTTGAGGGCGGCGATGGATCCCTCGAAGTCCACGGGGTCCATCTGGGAATACAGGGAGGAGAGCTTGAGGGAGATGCTCAGCCGGGGGAATTCATGCTCGCGCTGCACGTCCATGTCGGGCCACGTGGCCAGCTCCGGCCCAATCACGTCAAGAAGGGACAGGTACCGCTCCTGGTAGGCCTCGGCCTCCCGTTCGCTCACTGCCGCCTCGCCCAGGAGGTCCAGGGTGAAATGCATGCCCTGGTCCCAGATGGCTCGAAGGCGCGGCAAGGCCGCCTCCGGGGTGGCCCCCACGATGAAGCGCTGGGCCATATCCAGGACGTTCTTGCGGATCTGCTGGGCGGCCAGCGGCGAGGTGAGGGGGTTGGATGTGAGGGAGCCCAGGAGCCATTGGAGGCCGCTGTGCAGCTCTACCCCGGGCTGGGAGAAGTACTCGCGCACGTGTTGTCCCACCTGCCGGGAGGACTTGAGGCTCGGGAGGGCGTCCACGAAGCGAAACATCTGCACCTTGAAGGCCGGGTTGCGCATGCACCAGTCCATCACCTTGCCGCTCCACCAGTCCTTGCGGAACACGGAGGGGGTCTCCTCCCCCATGCGCTGGAAGATCTCCTGGGCCAGATGCTGGATGTCCCTCTCCCACTTCCCTTCGGCTGCGTCCATGATGACCCCCCCCTTGGGCGCTTTCATGCCGCGTGGGGATGGGCTCGCCCCTCCCCCTACCCCGACTCCCGGCGCGAGCCCATTATATACCAGCCCATGGGCCGCCTACAGCTCCGGCGCCATGCCCTTGCCGGCTCGCGCCGCCGCCGCGTCCTGGCCCAGATTGACTTCCCGGGCCCCTTGATCTATTCTTCGGGATAGGCT
>CAZEPJ010000029.1:0-52024 GCA_964514105.1 uncultured Desulfarculaceae bacterium
CCGAGCTCAGGCCGTCTTCTCGGCCACGGCCAGGATACCCAGCCATGGGTGCTCCAGCGAGGCCCGGATCCGGAGGCCTCGCCTTGAAAAGGCAGCCTTGAACTCCCCACTCCTGAAGCGGTTTTCTCGGGGGTGCAGGAGGATGTGCTTGGTGACGACGTTCTGGTACAAGGTGGGGTAGAGTTCCTCGGTGATGTAGAGCCCCTCCGGCTGGATGACCCGGGCGATCTCGGCCAGGGCCCCCTCCCAATCGGGGACGTGGTGGAGGACGCCGAAGCCGAAGATCGCATCCAGGGATGCATCCGGAAACGGGAGGCGGAAGGCGTCGCACACCAAGAGGGAGATCCCCTCCCGTGCCGAGGGCGGCAGGTAGCGCCTCGCCTGGCGGATCATCCTCTCATCGAGGTCCGATGCCAGGAGGGCCTCCAGGCCGAACGCCTCCCGGATGAGCCTGGCCCCGGCCCCTCGGCCGCACCCCACCTCCAGGACCCTGGATCCAGGCCGCAGCCTTGTCCAGCGGCGCATCCAGCGGATCTCCATGCGCTGCTGCAACACCCGAAAGGGATTGTTGACCGCCAGCCTCTCGGCCCAGTTGAGTTTCATGCCACCGCCTTCAGGCACCAGGGAGCAGGCACCCCATGGAAACCGGTCGGGGCATCTCCTGTTGCCCATCGCCTGTTGCCGATTGCCGATTACGTCGCTGCCCTCAGGCCTTCACGCCCAAGTGAATCACCGCGATGCCATTGGTCAGCCGCCGATATCGGACCTCCTTGAACCCCACAGTTTCCAGCATGGCCTTGAGCCCGTCGGGGTCCGGGAACATGCGGATTGACTCGGGCAGGTATGTGTAAGCCTGTCTGGACCCTGCCAGCAGCTTGCCCACCGCAGGCATGACGTGGAACGAATAGAGGTCATACAGCCACCGGAACCATGGAGTGACAGGCCGGGAGAACTCCAGACAGGCCATCTTCCCGCCCGGCTTGAGGGCGCGGTGCATCTCCCCGAAACCCATTTCCATGCGGGTCACGTTGCGGATGCCGAACCCCACCATGGCCCCATCGAACGACCCCTCCATGGCCGAGATCGCCTCGGCGTTTCCCTGCACCAGGCGCACCCTGGCATGGACCCCATGCCTCCAGAGCTTGGGGCGTCCGACCTCCATCATGGCCCGGTTGATGTCGTAGACCACCACGCGCCCTGCAGGCCCCACGGCCCGGGCGGCCAGGACGGCCAGATCGCCGGTGCCGCCGCACAGATCCAGCACCCGATCGCCCGGCCTGAGCCCCATCATCCCGATGGCGGCCCGCTTCCAGAGGTAGTGGATGCCCAGGCTCAGGACGGTGTTCATGAAGTCGTACTGGCGGGCGATGCTGTCAAAGTGGCGGCGGACCAGCCTCCCCTTCTCCTCCTCGGAGACCAGCCGGTAACCGAAGTGCACTCGCTCGCCTGATTCAGCCTCAGTCAATGCCTCCTCCCCCTTCCCGTGCTTCCGCATGGTTTGACTCATCCCATTTTTCTCCAGCGTCCGGGGTTTTGCAACGGGCCGACGCCGATGGCGTGTTGCTCGGCTCTCCGGGAAACGGTATGAATCGCTGGGACCCGCGTATGGTCCATGGAACGCGTGGGATACTTGGGTTCGTACGCCCGGGGGGACCATGGCCCCGGAAGCGACCTCGATCGGGTGCCCATCGTCGTTCAATCCGATCTGCCTTTCGAAAGGCGCTCGGCCCAACGGGATACCACCACCCTTCCCGTCCCAGTGGATCTGCTCGTAGAGACCCGGTCGAGATGGCACTCGCTCCGGACTCGTGAGCCGCGTAACGGCAAAGCATTTTCTAAAGTCGTCTGGTTGCGTCGAGGAGATTGGAGTCCGCAGCCCCGTTCAGGTCTTGGCCCTTCTCACCCGAACATGAGGCGCGGCAACGTGCTGTTCCTTGTTTGACCGTAACGAACGGTTTGACCCCAACGAACGCCCGTCAGGCGAGGCCGGCGTCCCGAAGCAGCGGGAGGATGTGGGCCAGGCCCCGGCGGCCGGCCTCATCGGGCATGTCCACGTAAGGGTAGAGCTCCAGGCTCATGTCCCCCTTATAGCCCAGCCGGGTCATGGCCTCGAAGATGCGGGGGAAGTCCAGGGCCCCCAGGCCCGGGATGAGGTGGTTGTGGGAGCGATCCGGCCCGATATCCTCCAGGTGCACATGGCCCACCCACGCAAACAGGTCGTCCAGGGCGGCCACCGGGTCCTCCCCCACGCAGAAGAAATGCCCCATGTCGAAATTCAACCCGGCCCACGGCGATTTCACGTCTCTGACGAAATCGAGAAACTGCCGGCCGTTCTCCAGGAGCAGGCCGGGTTCGGGCTCCACGAGCACGCGGACCTTGAGTTCCTCGGCCAGGGGCATGACCTGATCCAAGCCCCCATGAAACCGCGCCGTCGCCTCCCGGCGGGACACCCCGTCCAACGGCCCCCCCGGAGGGACCGATATGTTCCTGCAGCCCAGGGTCGAGGCCACCCGCAGGGAATCCAGGGTGTGTTGCACCCGGAGCTGACGCCTGGAGGCGTCCTCCTCGATCCACGACGGCAGGTAAGTGTCCCCCACGGCAAAGAGCGTAAAACTGTTGATATTCGTTACCTTAAGGCCATATTCATCAAGCCGTTTTCTCAGCGTAAGCAGGGCCCCTGGGTCGTAATCCGGCGGGTACAGATGGGGCCGGTCGCCCATGATCTCCACGCCCCGGAACCCCAAGCGAGCGATGCGCCCCACCGCATCCTCGAGGGAGAACTTCACGAAGGCGTTGGTGCTGTACCCCAAGACCACGTCACGCGCCCCCGCGCACCGACCCACACTCCCCCCGCAGCGCATCCAGCCTCGCAACCTGGTCCTGGAAGCTCAGCGGCGGGGCCTCTCCCAGCGGCCGCTTGAAGTAGAAGGCCAGCTCGGGCACCAAACCCCCGCGGCCCGCCCGCTGCAGGGCAGCCGTCCAGACGGCCAGGTCCAGGACCAGGGGGGCAGCCAGGATGGAGTCCCGGGCCAGCAGGTTCAGGCGCAGGCTCATGGGAAGGCCGAAAAGCCCTCGGAAATCCACCACGTCCCACGCCTCCTTGGCATCGCCCCGGGGCGGGTAGTACGCGATGTGCACCCCGTGGGTAGGCTCGCCGTATCGCTCCCCCACGGCGTACCCCAGCACGTCCTCCAGGACCCGGGTCTTGTTGGCCAGTTTGGCCTCGGCCGCGGCCGGGTCCGACAGGTTCCTGCCGTCGGCGTTTCCCAGGATATTCACGCTGTACCAGCCGTCCACCGTAAGTCGCCGGGCCCTGAGGGCAGACGCCAGGACGACCTTGAGGTACGTCTGTCCGGTCTTGCCGTCCCGGCCTGCCATGGGCACCCCCCGCGCCTCGGCCTCCCGGACCAGGGCGGGCAGTTCCACCTCGTTGGGGGTGAAATTCACCCACGGAACCCCGCACAAGGCGGCCGCCGCCGCGTAGGCCATATCCCGCGGCATGTTCGGGTCGGGCGCGTCCAAAAGCTCATCCAGGGACCCCCCGATTGTGGGGGTCCACTTGGGCGCTGCGGGCAGCAGGTCCACCAGCACGGCCCGGTGCCCCGGATGGCGCGCCCGCAGCGCCTGGATGTCCCCAACGATACGCTCCACCTGCTGCCGGCATGGCCCCCCCTGAGGGGCCGCCAGCACCTCCACTTGGGACAGGCGCGACTCCAGCGGACGCCATTGCCCCTCGGAGAGGACCCCCTGGCGCGCCACTGCCTCGGCCATGCACCCGGCCAAGAGGTCCCAGCCCGCCACGGCCATGGGCGCCGACCCATCAGGGGGGGGGAGCAAGTCGGCCGCGGTGAGGGCCGGCATAACCGCCCCAGGGTCCGCCTCCAGCGCGGCAGCGGCCGCGGCCACCGTGGAGCCCACCGCGCCCAGGGCCCCCGCCGCCAGGAGCAAGACGGGCTCCCGATCGCCTTTGCCGTCGGACCGGGTCATGGCGCGCCCTTCGCCATTGAACACAGCACCATGGGCCGGACCTCTATCGCCGCTGGCGGATGGTGTGGGGGTCCAGTATGTCCCGAAGGCCGTCCCCCAGGAGGTTCAGCCCCAGGACCGTGACGAAGATGGCCAGCCCGGGGAAGATGGAGATCCACGGGGCCGTGAAGAGCTTCTCCCGGGCAAAGGAGAGCATCCCCCCCCAGCTCGGAGTGGGCGGCTGGACCCCCAGCCCCAGAAACGACAGGGCGGCCTCCATGAGGATGGCGCCTGCCGCCCCCAGGGTGGCGATGACCAGGATGGGGCCCACGACGTTGGGGAGGATCTGGGTGAACATGAGTCGCCACCGGCCGTATCCCAGGGCCCGGGCCGCCCTCACATAATCCAGGGAGCGCGCGGAAAGGACCTGGGAGCGGGTGATGCGGCACGAGTACGACCAGTTGGTCAGGCCCATGGCCACAAGGATGTTCATCAGCCCGGGACCCAGAAGGGCCACCACGGCCAGGGCGAAGATGAGGGGCGGGATGGAGAGCATGATGTTGGTCAAGCCCATGACGAAGTCGTCCCACCACTTGCCGAAAAAACCCGCTGTAAGCCCCAGGATCACGCCGATGATGCTGTTGAGCCCCTGGCTCACCAGCCCCACGGTCAACGAGACGCGGGCCCCATGGATGATCCGCGAGAGCATGTCCCGGCCCTGGGAGTCGGTGCCCAGCCAGAACTTGGCGCTGGGCGGCTCGTCGGCGTACATCAAGTTGGCGTGGTCGATGGGATGGTACGGAGCCAGCCACGAGGCGAACACCGCTGCCAGGACCACCAACAGGGTGAGCATCCCGCCCACCACGAGATTCGTCCGTTGGAGGAGCTTCCGCAGCGTCGGGCTCATCGGTACTCGATCCTCGGGTCGATGACCGCGTACAGGAGGTCCACGGCCAGGTTCACCACCAGGAAGACCACGATCAGGAACAGGATGCACCCCTGGGCCACCGGGATGTCCCGCTGGAACAGCGCGTCCACCAACAGAGACCCCACCCCGGGCCAGCTGAAGAGCTTCTCCACCACCACGGTGCCGCCCATGAGGCCGCCGAACTGGAGGCCCGCCGTGGTCAAGACCAGGATCATGGCGTTTCGAAACACGTGCTTGCGGTTGACCAGGATCTCGGGCAGCCCTTTGGCCCGGGCCGTGCGGATGTAGTCCGTGTTGAGGATCTCCACCACCGCGGCCCGGGTGATCCGGGCCAGGAGGGCCATGTAGCTCAACCCCAACGTGAAGGCCGGCAGGATGATGTTGGCCACTGCGCCGTCGCCGTACCCTTGTGCCGGCAGGATGGGCAGCTTCACCGCGAAGAAGAACATGAACAGGAGCCCCAGCCAGAAATGGGGCAGGCTCACCCCCGAGACCGCACCCACCATGGACCCCGTATCGGTCCAGGTCCCCTGGCGCAGGGCCGAGAAAAAGCCCAGGGGGACCCCCAGGCACACGGCGATCCCCATGGCCACCACGGCCAGCTTGACGGTGGGCCAGATCCGGTCTGCGACGAGCGCGGCCACGGGCTCGCGCCTGAGGAATGACTTGCCCAGATTCAGGGTCACCAGGCCGCGCATGTAGTTCAGATATCGGACGTGGAGCGGCTTGTCCAGGCCCCACTCCTGCTTCATGAGCTCGATGTAGTGGGTGTCCACGTTGGTGTCCTGGGCCCCGCCGGCCACCAGGGCCGCGTTGCCCGGCAGGACGTTGAGGAGGAGAAACAGGATGAGCGTCACGCCGACGATGGTCGGGATGAACTGGAGCAGCCGGCGCAGGGCATAGGCGGTCATCTGAACGGGCCCGGGGAGGAGATCCCGCCCCGACCGCATCGCAGGTTGGCCGGGGCGGGTCTCGACGCTACTTCACGTTGGCCCGGGGAGAGCTGGCGTCCACCCAGACCTCGGTCATGTCCTGGAACATCATCTCGATGGCCACGGGCTTGAGCCCCTTGACCCAGGGATGGTAGGCCATGACCGCCTTGTTGTAGTTGAAGAACCAGGCGGGCGGATCGTCGTAAAGCACGGCGTCGGCCTTCTTGAGAAGCTCGATCTGCTTGGCCTGATCCCGCTCGGCCGCGGCCTGGGCCAGGAGCTTGTCGAACTCCGGGTTCTTGTACTTGCCGTAGTTCCCGCCGGCCTGGGTGTTCTCGGAGCTCCATCTCTTGAGCTGCTGCAGGGAGTCGGGCCCCGAGCCCAGGGACCAGATGTACGTTTGAAACTCGCCGTTCTTGTTGCGCTCGGCCATGGCGGCCCCTTCCATCTGCTGGATCTTCATGGTGATGCCGATCTCCTTGAGGTACGGGATCATGGCCTCGTACACCACCACGCCCCAGCTCTCGTTCCCGGTTCCGATGGCCTGCTCGATGGTGAATCCGTTGGGGTAGCCCGCCTTGACCATGAGTTCCTTGGCCTTCTTGGGGTCGTACGGGTATGGCTTGAGGTTCTTGTCGAAGGCCGGGGAGCTGGTGGGCAGGTAGCTGGTGGCCAGAAAGGCCTTGTCCTTGAGGAGCTTCTTGATGATCAGCTCCTTGTCCATGGCGTACGCGATGGCCTGGCGCACCTCCTTCTTCTTGAAGGGCTCGAAGTCCATGTTGTAGCCCACCAGGCGGGTGAACATCTCGGCCACTTCCATCATGTTCTTGGAGAGGGTCGGGTCGTTCTTGTACGCCTCGTACTGGGCCGATCCAACGATGGTGGCGTCGAGCTCCTTGGCGCGGAAGGCCATGTCCCTGGCCGAGGCCTCGTTCTGGATCTTGTACACCACCTTGTCCAGCAGCGGTTTCCCTTGCATGAAGAATTCGGGGAACTTCTCGAGCACCACCTCGCTGCCCTTGACCCAGCGCACGAACTTGAAGGGGCCGCACCCCACGGGAGAGGTGGTGTGGAAGGCGTCCTCCTTGCCCTCCACGGCCTCCTTGGGCACGATGGAGGTCCCACATTCGCGCAGGCTGAAGCTGGGGTCAACGGGATCCTGGAGGGTGATCTCCAGGGTGAAGTCGTCGATCTTCTTGAGCCCGCTGATGGTCTGGGCCTTGCCGTCGATCACGTCCCCGGCCCCCTGGATGATGCGGACGAACCGCACCCAGGGGCTCTTCAGCTTGGGACTGGCGATGCGGTTGTACGAGTAAATGATGTCGTCGGCGTTCATGATCCGGCCATTGTGGAACTTGACGTTCTTGTGGAGGTGGTAGGTGTATTTCAGACCGTCTGGGGAGACGTCCACCTTGGCTGCCAGGTCCAGGACCGGCATGTTCTTGTCCGGATCCCAGCGATACAGGGAGCGAAAGATGTTCATGAGAACGAGGCTCTCCTGGATCCGGGTGGTCTTGTGGGGATCCAACCCCAGGAGGTCGCCGTCATAGGGAGCCACGAAATGCAGGGTCCCTCCGGCCCGGGGTGCCTGGGCCAGGGCCGCGCCGGCGGTCATACCCGCCAGCAGGGCCGCGGCTACGAACAGAGCGAACAGCTTTTTCATGACCCTCTCCTCCTCTCCGGTACTGGGTTTGGGTGGATGTGAAGGAATGCCCAATCCGCGCAGAGTATTTCGCATCATTTGGGCCAAAAGTCAATAGGGCGATGGCGGTTGACCCGCGAGGGGGATTCTGGCTAATATGTGCGGGCTGTTCGAGGCCGGATGCCGCCATCCTTGTCCCGGAGCAACCATATTGTACGACCTGCTCATCCGCCAGGCCCGGATCATCGACGGGACGGGAGCCCCCGCCTACGAGGGGGACGTGGCCATGGCCGACGGCCGCATCGTCGCCGTGGGCGCGGGGGTGGAAGGTCAGGCGGCCCGGATCATCCAGGCCCGGGGATGGTCCCTGGCGCCGGGCTTCATCGACATCCACTGCCATTCGGACCGGTATCATCTGGAGCACCCCGACGGGGACATCAAGTTCCGCCAGGGGGTGACCCTGGAGGTGGTGGGCAACTGCGGCGCGTCCCTCGCCCCCCTGGCCCCCGATCGCGCCCGGGAGGCAGTGGACCACGCGTGCGGCGGTCCGGGTCGCTACAAGGGCCCCGTCGACTGGCGGACGTACGGCCAGTACGCCGCCAGGGTGCAGGCCGGTGGCCCCGCGGTCAACGTGATGGGACTGGTGGGCCACGGCACGCTGCGCATCGCTGCCATGGGCCTCGCGGCCCGGCCCGCCGGGCCCGGGGAGATCTCCCGCATGGAGGGCCTCCTGGATGAGGCCATGGGCGAGGGCGCCGTTGGGATGTCCAGCGGCCTGTACTACGCCCCGGGGCTCTTCGCCGCCACCGGGGAGGTGGCGGCCCTGGCCAGGGTGGTGGCCCGGCGGGGGGGCTATTACGCCACGCACCTGCGCAACGAGGCCGAGGGCCTCCTGGCGTCCCTGGACGAGGCCCTGGCCATCGGCCGCACCTCCGGGGCCCCGGTCCACATCTCCCACCTCAAGACGGCGGGATGGCGCAACTGGCATCTGGCCGATCAGGCCGTGGCCCGCATCGAGTCCGCCCGGGACCAGGGCCTGGATGTGACCGTGGACGTGTACCCGTACGACTTCTCCGGGACCTCCCTGCTCACGGTCATCCCGCCCTGGGCCCTGGACGGCGGCGTCCCGGCCCTCCTGCCCCGCCTGGCCGACCCGGCCACGCGGGCCCAGATCATGGCCCACATGAGGGACGGCCTTCCCGGGTGGGAGAACATTTACCGCAACGCCGGATGGGACAAGATCATCATCTCGGCCGCGGCAACGCCCCAGGGGCGCCGCATGGAGGGCCGGTCCGTTGCCGATCTCGCCAGCGAGGCCGGGCAGGACCCCTTCGAGACGGCCCTGGACCTCCTCGCCTCGGAGGGGGGCGCCGTGAGCATCATCGCCGGCTCCATGACCGAGGCCAACGTGGCCCGGTTCATCGCCCTTCCCTGGGCCATGATCGGCTCCGACGGCTCGCCCAACGAGGGCAAGCCCCACCCCCGGGTGTACGGCACCTTCCCGCGGGTCATCCGCCGCTTCGTCCGGGAACTCGGGGTCCTGACCCTGTGCGAGGCCGTGCACAAGATGACGGGGATAACCGCCGCCCGGCTGGGCCTGGGCGAGTTCGGCCGCATCGCCCCGGGCGCCCGGGCCGATGCGGTCCTGTTCGACCCGCAGGTCGTCGCGGATACGGCCACGTTCCAGGAGCCACGCCAGCACCCCGTGGGGATCCGGGGTGTGATCATCGCCGGGCGGCTGGTGCTGGACGAAGGCGGGGTCACGGGGGAGCGGCCGGGGATCTTCGTTCGACCCGGGGCAGGCCCGTGACGGGTCGGGGCCGGGGAGGAGAACTCAGCGGGGACTCGGTCCCCGTGCCATCACGGTGAGAGAGCCCGCGTCATGACAAACCCACCGTTACTGTCCGTGGAGAGCCTTCAGACCCACTTTCTCACATTCGAGGGGGTGGCCAAGGCCGTCGACGACGTCAGCTTCCGGCTGGACAAGGGGGAGACCCTGGGGCTGGTGGGCGAGAGCGGGTGCGGCAAGAGCGTGACCGCCCTGACCGTCATGCGGCTCATCAAGGAGCCGCCGGGGCGCATCGCCGGGGGGCGCATCGCTTTCAAGGGGCAGGACCTCCTCACCCTGCCTCCCGGCCAGATGCGGGAGATCCGGGGCAACCGCATCTCCATGATCTTTCAGGAGCCCATGACCTCTCTGAATCCGGTGTACACGGTGGGGGACCAGATCGCCGAGGCCTTCGTCTTCCACCGTCAGATGAGCCAGAAGGAGAGCTGGGAGGGGGCCGTGGAGATGCTCCGGAAGGTCCAGATCCCCAACCCGGAGAAGCGGGCCCACGAGTACCCCCATCAGCTCTCAGGCGGCATGCGCCAGAGGGCCATGATCGCCATGGCCCTGGCGTGCGACCCGGAGATCCTCATCGCCGACGAGCCCACCACCGCCCTGGACGTGACCATTCAGGCCCAGATCCTGGACCTCATGATCCAGCTCAAACAGGACACCGGGGCGGCCATCCTCATGATCACCCACGACCTGGGGGTCATCGCCGAGACGTCTCAACGGGTCGTGGTCATGTACGCAGGCAAGGTCCTGGAGGAGGCCACCACCGATGTCCTGTTCCAGGATCCCGTGCACCCGTACACCCGGGGATTGCTGCGCTCCGTGCCGCGAATCGGCCAGCGGGCCCGGTACGGCCGGGAGCGGTTGGCGGAGATCAGCGGCGTGGTGCCCAACCTTTACGAACTGCCCTCGGGTTGCGCGTTTCATCCCCGCTGCAGTGAAGCCCAGGAGGTCTGCCGCAGCCGGGTGCCGGTCCTCCGGGGTTTGGGCGACGGACGAAAGGTTCGGTGCTGGATGAGGGAGTGAGGGGCGAGACGCCGGCGTGTAGAAAAGGAGAGGGATGCGTTGAACCACCTGCTTGAAGTTCAGGACCTCAAGGTCTACTTCCCGGTCAAGCGGGGGTTGCTTGGCCGAACCGTGGGCAACGTCCACGCCGTGGACGGCGTCGATTTTCATCTGGACCGGCAGGAGACGCTGGGGATCGTGGGGGAGAGCGGCTGCGGCAAGACCACCACCGGGATGGCCGTGCTGCGCCTCATCGAGCCCACGGCAGGGCGGGTCTTCTTCATGGGATCCGACCTGTCCCAACAGGGCGCCTCCCGCATGACCGATCTTCGAAAGAGCATGCAGATCATCTTCCAGGACCCTTACTCCTCCCTCAACCCGCGCATGACCGTCAAGCACATCCTGGGAGACCCCATGCGCATCCACAACCTGTACCCGGGCCGCGAACGCGAAGATCGCATCGCGTACCTGCTGGACAAGGTTGGCCTCACGCCGGAGCAGGCCAACCGCTACCCCCACGAGTTCTCCGGCGGCCAGCGCCAGCGCATCGGAATTGCCCGCGCCCTGGCCCTGGCCCCCCAGCTGATCATCGGCGACGAGCCGGTCTCCGCCCTGGACGTGAGCATCCGGGCCCAGATCATCAACCTGCTCATCGACCTGCAGGCCGAGTTCGCCCTTTCCTACATCATCATCTCCCATGACCTGGCCGTGGTGGAGCACATCTGCGACCGGATCGCCGTCATGTACCTGGGGAAGATCGTGGAGTTGGCGTCCTTCAAGGACCTGTACGCCCACCCGCTTCACCCGTACACCCGGGCGCTCCTGTCGGCCGTGCCCACGACGGACCCCGCGGCCCGCCAGGCCCGGATCCTTCTCGAGGGCGACGTGCCCAGTCCCATCAATCCGCCCCCCGGTTGCCGATTCCACCCCAGGTGCCAGCGCCGCCGCCCCGACTGCAGCGACGCGGAGCCACCTCTGCGCGAGGTATCCCCCGGGCACCAGGTTGCCTGCTTCGCGCCGTGAGCCCTGGGCGCGAACCCGCTGGTGTGCTAATCTGCCCCTGGCTGCAATCCTCGGCAACGGCCGCACCGGAGGTCTGAGATGAAAAGACAGTGGGAATGGGTGGCGTTCTCGCTGGTGGCAGCGCTGGCCCTCTCGGGCTGCTGGTACTACGAAACCTACCCGACCGGATACGGCGCGGGCTATTCCTCGTACGGCGGCGTGATCGTCGAGGCACCGCCCGCAGCGGTGTACGAGGATCCGCTCTGGTCTTCCCGTCCGGACCCCTACCACTCGTGGGTCCCCGGCCACTGGCGATGGACCTCCCACGGGTACCGCTGGGTCCCGGGCCGCTGGGTGAGTTCCCCGTATGCCGGCGCCGTCTGGGTCCCAGGCCACTACCGGCGCGTCCACGGAGGCTGGGCCTGGGTGGACGGGCACTGGCGGTAGCGAGCGGGCGCCGCCCCTCCAAGCCGGGACCTATCCCTTGCGGAGCCGGCGGATCTCGAAGACCACCGGGTTCAAGGCGTCGGGGCACGCGTGGGTGGCCACGTCCGGATCCTCGAGCCATGGGAACCGGGCCCCGTACCGCATGGCGAAGACCTTGGGCAGAAAGCTGTACAGGGCACTCAGGCAGATCCGGCCCTGCACCGTCTCGCCGTCAAAGCGCACCTCGTCGCCCACCTTGTGGCCCGCGGCACATTGCCCCTCTTGACCAATGACTTTGGCCACGACGGTGAACCCCGTTTCCTGTGGTTCCCTAGCTCCTTTCACGACTCACCTCTCCCTGTCAGCCGGCGCCTCAGGCCGTCAAGTCCAGCGTGGCCCGAAACAACTCTCCCTGGTCCGCCCTCTCCATGGCCTCGTTGATCCTCTCGAACGGGAATCGGTGCGAGAGGATCGCATCCAGGGGGAGCCGCCCCCGGTTGGCCGCCAGGAATTCCAGGGCGGCCCCCAGGGCCCACGCCTCATAGCAGATGGCCGTCCGCAGGGACAGACCCCGCAGGACCATGTACCCCGGGTCCACGGCCGCCGTGACGCCGATGCCGATGTTGCCGATTTCCACCATCCGCCCGCCCGGGGCGAGCATGCGCAGGCCCTCGGGGACGGATTCGGGCACCCCGGTGAGGCCCATGACCAGATCGGCCCCCTGCCCATCCGTGAGCTCCCGGACCCGGGATGCCAGCTCCCGGGCATCCTTGAACCCCTTGACGTCGACGGCCTCATGGGCGCCGAACCGCCGGGCCAGGGCGAGCCGCCCTTCCTCCCGATCCAGGACGATGACCGCTCGGGCGCCCATGCCCCGGGCCACGGCCGTGGCATAGATGCCCAGCCCCCCCGCACCCTGGATTACCACGGCATCGCCCGGGCGCATGGCTGCCTCGTGGAGCCCCTGGATGACCTGGCTCAGGGCGCAGTTGGCGGGAGCCGCCGCTTCGTCGGGCACGCCGTCGGGCACCTTGAAGACGGGATTCCCGGCAGGGGAGTAGTAGTACTCGGCGTACGCCCCCCGGAAATGAGGGGGGGCGTCCGCCGGGGCCGTCCAGTACTTGAGCTTGGCCTGGCACGCCGTTCGATTGCCCCGCTGGCACGGACGGCATGTGCCGCAGAACAAAAAATACGGCGCCACCACCCGATCCCCCTCCCTCAGGGGCCTTCCGGCGGCGTCCGCCTTGATCTCGCGGCCCAGCCGGGCGATGCGCCCCACCATCTCGTGGCCCCCGACCATGCCCGCAGGGAAGGGCGACTCCCCCCGCCACATATGGACGTCCGACCCGCAGACGTTGGCCAGGGAGACCCGGATCAGGACGGCCCGCTCCTCCACCTCCGGGATCTCAAACTCCCGGATCTCGAAAGGCTGGCGAACGCCGCAGAAGATCGCTGCCCGGGCCTTCATGGGTCACCTCCCGCGCGCGCCTCCTCATCGAACCATGAGGAAGGCGTAGCGATTCATGGCCTGGTCGTAGTCCGCCAGGACCTGGATGGAAAGACCGAGCCTTCTCACGGTGCTGTACACGTCCATGGCCATGGCCTCGGGGCTGGGGCGGGCGGCCCGGGGGTTCCTGCACGTCGCCCGCTCCCCCGTGCACTCGCTGCACAAGTGACAACTGTCCATGAACAGGAGAAAGGCCCGCTCGTGCCCCCATGTGAATACGTCCCGTTCCAGTTTGGAGAGCTTGGCGTTGATCCCCGCGGACCACTTGTGGCGGTCCTGGGGCTTGGCCACTGTCTTCTCGAAGTGAAAGACCACGGCCTGGGCATACTCCCGGAAGAACCGCTCGCACTCGGCCACCGAGGGCATGTTGGGCGGGCAGCAGGCGTTCTTCCCGTAGTTGCCGCAGCCGAAGGTGCATTTCATGCGGACCCACTGGGAGACCACGATCTTGCGCGGATCGATCCAGTGGAAATCCTCGAAGCCGTGATCCCGGAAGAGCTGCGCCAGCTTGCCCCGTTCCCCGGCAAGACTCCTTGACCTCGTCCCCACCTCTCTCCTCCTCTCCGACGGATTCCTGGTGGATCCGGCCCGTTGGGGATGTATCACATCGCCCCGCGTCCCGCAATAGGGTCTGACGGACAGGCCATGTCCCGCCAAACAGAAAGGCCCGATGGGCGCCATCGATCGAAGAGCCCGTCGGGCCGTTCCGGACGATTCCTGGGCGGCCTAGAAATCCGGCTCCAGGACGATGCGTTTGAGCAGCTGGCCCGAGTGGGCGTCCTCGAAGGCGGCCTGGATGCCGCTCATGGGCCGCGTCTCCAGGAAGGGTTCGATCCGGAGCTTACCGCTCTGGACCATGTTCAGGACGATGGGATAGTACTTGGGCAGACACCCCCAGGTGCCGATGATCTCTGCGTCAAAGGCCATGAGCCGGGAGATGCTGTACTCGTTCTTGGCCATGCCGAAGCCCACCACCACGAGCTTGCCCACGAAGGACAGCAGCGTGAGGGCGATCTCCTGGCCCTGTTTGGTCCCCGACACCTCGAAGATCTTCCAGCCCCAGTTGGGAAGCTTGTGAGCCTTGGAGATGTCCCGGAACTCGTTCTGGACGTCCTTGGCCTCCTTCCCCTTGGTGTTGATTGCGGCATCGGCGCCGTATTCCAAGGAGCGTTTCAGTTTCTCCTCGCTGCGGGCCATGGCCACCACGAACCGGGCGCCCAGCGCCTTGACCATCTGGGTCATGTACACGCCGACGCCGCCCGTGGCCCCGATGACCACGGCCACGTCGCCCTCCTTGAACTCCGCCCGCATGGCCGCCTGATAGGGCGTGGTCACCGCGTCGGCCACCACCGCGTAGTGGGACAGCGGCAATCCCTTGGTGTCACCCACCACGCACAGGTCCTGGGACGGGACCACGATGTGGCTGGAGAAGCCCCCGTACTGGCCCAGGCTGTTGCCCGGCATCTTCTGGGCCAGACACCGATTTCCCCGCCCGGCCGCGCAGATGGGGCAACTGTTGCACGGCATCACCGCGGGGACGATGACGTCCTTGCCCAGCAGGTCACCCGCAACCACGGTGCCGCTGATCTCGTGTCCCAGGGTGAGGGGCGGCTTGCTCACCGTGGGCACCCCGTCGTAGAAATACCCCAGATCCGTGTGGCAGACCCCGCAACCCGCCACCTGAACCAACGACTCCCCCGCCTGGAGCTCCGGCACGGGGAGCTCGGCGCGGGCAAGCACTCCTTGGGTCACCACGCCCGTCTCCCGGTCCTTGCTGAAGGGCTGCTGCATCTGCCAGGTCTGGATCTTGCTGGGAACCGCCATGTTCGCACCTCCTTGTGGTGTCAGAAGAGATCATCCTTGCCGGGGACCGAGCCCTCCTCCTTGACGCGCGTGTAGATGATCCGAAATCGACCGGGAGCGGCATCGAGGCAGCTCCGGCACTCCCCCCCTGGGGGATCGGTGGGCAGAGGCTCCAGCAGGACCTCCATGCCCAGAGACCTGTAGAGCGCCGCCGCCTCGCTCAGACGGGGCTCATCGGCCACGAACTGCCGCTTCCATCCACGGGACAGAAGCTCCTCCTCGCGCTGGTCCGGGGCCACGAGATCCCTCGCCTACTCCTGCGGTCTCCCTGCCGAAGCCGCCGGCGGAAAGGCCAGGGCCTCCACCAAGACATAGGCCGCCTGCAGCGCCTCCGTGGGGCACAGGGGGAAGCAGGCCTTGCAGCTCCAGCACTCCTTGGAGGCGATCTCCGGGACGAAGCAGATCTCCCGGCGCGTCCCCCTGTCCACGAACCCCACCGCGTGCTTTTTCACCACCTCGGCGCAGTACCGCACGCACAGGCCGCAATGGATGCAGAAATCCGACTCCCGCTCGAAACGGTTCCTGTCCGCCCCGTAATCCCTAGCCAATTCCTGAAGATCGAATGCATCCGGGGCATGGGCCAGGAGCAGCTCCAGGATCACCTTGCGGATCCGATCCACCTTATCGGACCGGGTCCGGACCACCAGCCCCTGCTCCACCGGGTAGAGGCAGGCGGCAACCAGCCGAGTCCCGCCCCGGACGTCCGCTTCCACCGTGCAGATGCGACAGGCGCCATAGGGCTCCAGCTTCTCATGGTGACACAGCGTCGGGATGAGGATCCCGGCACCCTGCGCCGCCTCCAGAACCGTCATCCCCTCCCGGGCACTGACCTCCCGCCCGTCGATATTCACGAGGATCTCGCTCATGCCCCTTTGCCCTTCCTGGCCACAGCCCGGTCCTCCTCAGACGGCGGGGGAGGCACCGGCTCTCCCGAGATCTTTCTCACCGCTCCGAACCGGGAGGGGCAGACCTCCAGGCACGTCCCGCACTTGGTGCACTTGCCCTGATCGATGACGTGGATCCGGTCCTTGCCACCGTCGATGGCCCCGGCCGGGCACTTCCGGCCGCAGATCATGCAGGCCCTGCACTTGGCCGGATCGATATAAAACGCGATCAATTCCTTGCAGGACAGCGCCGGGCAGCGCTTCTCCCGGATATGCGCCTCGTACTCATCCCGGAAATAGCGCAGCGTGCTGAGAAACGGGTTGGGGGCGCTCTTGCCCAGGGCACACAGGGCGGCCTCTTTGGCCACCTCCGAAAGGTCCTCCAGGGCCTGGATGTCGCCCTCCTTGCCCTTCCCCCGGGTGATATTGGTGAGGATCTTGAGCATCTGCCGCATGCCTTCCCGGCAGGGAACACACTTTCCGCACGACTCGTCGGTGAGGAAATCGAGGAAGTATCGGGACACGTCCACCATGCAGGTGTCCTCGTCCATGATGATCATCCCGCCGGAGCCCATCATGGAGCCGGCCCGGGTCAGCTCATCGAAGCCCACCTCCAGGTCCAGCAGCGACTCGGGGAGGCATCCCCCGGACGGCCCTCCGGTCTGCACGGCCTTGAACCGCTTTCCTCCCGGAATCCCGCCGCCGATCTTGTAGATGATGTCCCTCAGGGTCATGCCCATGGGCACCTCCACCAGGCCGGTGTTGGTGATCTTCCCGACCAGCGAGAAGATCTTGGTGCCCTTGCTCTTTTCGGTTCCGAACTGGGTGAACCAGTCGGCCCCCCGGTTGATGATGAGGGGGATATTGGCCCATGTTTCCACGTTGTTCAACACGCTGGGCCGGTCCCAAAGGCCCTTGACCGCGGTGTGGATGTACTTGGGCCTGGGTTCCCCGGCCCGGCCCTCCAGGGCCGTCATCAGGGCGCTCGATTCACCGCAGACAAAGGCCCCGGCGCCTTGATGAACCTTCACGACGAAGTCGAAGCCCGACCCCAGGATGTCGCTCCCCAACAGACCGCGCTGCTCGGCCATTTGGATGGCAATATGCACGTTCTCCACGGCCAGAGGGTATTCCTGCCGGACGTAGATGTAGCCCTCGTGGGACCCCACGGCGTAGGCCCCGATGGTCAACCCCTCCAGGACCGAGTGGGGATTCCCCTCCAGAAGGCTCCGATCCATGTACGCCCCAGGGTCGCCTTCGTCCGCGTTGACGATGACGTACTTCACGTCGCCCGGGGCGCGGCGGGACTCCTCCCATTTCCTCCCCGTGGGGAATCCGCCCCCCCCCCTGCCCCGCAGGTTGGAACGCTTCACCTCATCGAGCACCTGCTCGGGCGTCATCTGAAACAGGGCCTTGGCCATGGCCGAGTACCCGCCGATGGCCAGATAGTCGTCCAGGTTCTTGGGATCGATGTTGCCGTTGGACCCGAAGACCACCCTCTCCTGATTCCCGTAAAAGGGGATCTCCGATTCGCGAACGACCTTCTGGCCGGTTTGAGGGTCCTCGTAGAGGAGCCGCTCCACGACCTTCTTCTCCCGGATGGTCTGGGAGATGATCTCCGCGACATCCTCCGGTCGGATCTGAAGATAGCAGATTTCCTGCGGATGGATCACGACAATGGGGCCCCGCTCGCAGAATCCGTGGCAGCCGGTCCTGCGGATGTCCACCTCCCCGCCCAACCCCTGGCCCCGGATCTCCTCCTCCAGCCTCGCGGCCACTTCCCGACTTCCCGAGGCGTGGCAGGCGGAGCCGGAACACAGCGTGATGCAGGTCCTGCCTGCATCTCTCCTGGAGAGGACCTCGTGCCGGTACGATTCCAAATCGGCCGCCGAACGCAAGCGTTCCATCACCCGACCCTACTCGTAGGTTTCGAGCACCGCCGCCGTCTCCGACGGTGACATCTTGCCGTGGGTCTTGCCATCGACTTCCATCACGGGGCCCAGGGCGCAACAGCCCAGGCAGTTGACGGTCTCCAGGCTGAATCTCAAATCCAGGTCCGTTTCCCCGGGCCCAATCCCGGTCAACCCCTGCACCGCGTCGAGGACGCGCCGCGCCCCACGCACGTGACATGCCGTCCCCATGCAGATGTGGATCTCGTGGCGCCCCTTGGGCACCAGGCTGAAGGCCTTGTAGAACGTGGCGATGTGCCGTATCCGGGTCATGGGGACCCCGAGCCGCTGCCCCACCCGCTCCAGGGCCTCCCTGGGAAGCCAGTGGAGCTCTGCCTGGATCTCCAGGAGCACCTGAATGAGGGAGCTGGGCTCGCCGTGATGTTTGTCGATGATCCGATCGATCTGCCCCATGTCCATGGCCTCTGTCCTGTCCCCTGCCCTCCGGGGGCTCGCCGCCTGCCCGCCCGTTTCAGGCAAGGGCATAGCACTTCCGGCCGGCGTCGTACCGAACCAGGCCCTGCCGCGACGAGCTGTTGAGGTGCCGCGACACCTCGGACGGGCTCAGGCCAAGCGTGCCGGCGATCTCCGCCGTTGGAAGCGGCCGCTCCCGCAGAAGCAGCGCGATCTCGCTCACGGCCAGTTTGGAGAAAACGGCATCCTGGAGGACTCTGTCGATCTCCTCGCTTGCGAAAAAGGCCCGATACGCCTCCTCGGAACGTTCGGGCACCCGGAGCTTCTCACGCTCCACGAGCCGGATGTAGGGAATAAGCCGGGTCAGCGCCTCCAGCTTCAGCCTGACGGTCTCGGGCGCCAGGCCCTCGCCCCGCCCCAGGGGTCCCAGGGCTCTGACTTCATCCACAAACCCATTGGTGATCTCCGCGAAGACCATGCCATCGCCCGCAGACATGAAGGCCAGCTTCAACCGCTCGGGGCTGAGTCCCATATGTGCCAGGAGCTTCCTGCACAGGAACACCATGCCCAGGGCGTGGTAGTTCCCCTGGGTCAGGTAGTTGCACTCGTTCAGGCGGCAGCCGCCGATGAACACGCCGTCCATACCGTTGGAGAACGCACGGAACACGAACTCCAGGTCGACCCTGCCCGAACACATCACCCGGATGAGCCTCATGTGAGGCGTATACTGCAGTCTGGAAACTCCAGCCTGATCAGCGGCGCCGTACACTCACCAGTGGCACAGAAAGCCCAGGATCCTTGGCTTGAATTGAGACCCCGTCGTCATCTCCCCTCACCTCCCTGGTCGCCATTGCCTGCCCCCGCCCCCCGGCGACTTGGCGGCGCGTCACGCCGCGTCGATCTGGTCCCGGATCTCCGCGTCGGTGAAATGCTTCAGCTGGATGGCCCCCGTGGCACACTTGGTGTTGCACAGACCGTCTCCCTTGCACAAGACCGGATTGACCCGTGCCTTCCGGCCCGCCGGCGTATCGCAAAACTCGATGGCCCCGTACGTGCACGCGGTAATGCACGCCCCGCAGGAGATGCATCTGTGCTCCTCCACCTCGCACACCGACCCCGACGCCACCACGGTATCCCGGGACAGCAAAGTCAGGACCCGGCCCGCAGCCCCGTACGCCTGGTTGATCGTCTCCGACATGAGCTTGGGGTAGTGGGCCATGCCGCACAGATAGACGCCGTCCGTGCCGAACTCCACCGGCCGCAGCTTGGCGTGGGCCTCCTTGAAGAAGCCGTCGGGGTTCAACGTGACCTTGTACAGGCCAGCCACCTCCTGGGTGGCCGCCGAAGGGATCACGGCGGCCGCCAGCACCAGGAGGTCCGCATCGATCTCGAGCCGCTTTCCCAGGATGTAGTCCGGCACCGTCACCCGGAGCACGGGGCCCTCCTCTCCCTGGGCCGGCTCCACCCGCGGGCCGTCCTGGGGCTCGTAACGGATGAACTTCACGTCCTTTTCCGAGGCCTCCCGGTAGTAGTCCTCCTTGAATCCGTACGTCCGCATGTCCCGGAACAGGATGGCGATCTCCATGGCCGGATGGAGGGCCTTGAGCTTCAGGGCGTTCTTGATGGATGCGCTGCAGCAGATGCGGCTGCAGTAATTCCGCTCCTCGTTCCGGCAGCCCACGCACTGGATCATCACCAGGCTCCGGGCGTTGATCACCCCCGGGTCTCCCGCCGCCACCCGCTCCTCCAGCTCCAGGAGGGTCAGGACCCGTTCGTCCTGCCCGTACAGGTACTCCGTCGGCCGGTACAGATCGGCGCCCACGGCGATGACAGCGGCCCCGTGCTTGATTTCCGCCGTTCCCCTCGGAGAGCTTACCCGCGTGGCGAAATTCCCCACGTACCCGGAGGCGTCCACGATGGCCGCGTCCGTGTGCACATGGATCAACGGGTGCTGGTGCACCTTGCGCGCCAATCCCCGGACGTAGTTCTGGACATCGAGGCCTTCCAGGCTGTAGTGGAGCCTCCGCGCCGTTCCCCCCAGCTCCGACTCCTTCTCCACCAAATAGACCTCGTGCCCCTGGTCGGCGACGGCAAGGGCGCAGGTCATGCCGGCGATGCCGCCGCCCACCACCAGGGCCGCCTTGTTCACCGGCAGATCGAACTCCTGCAGCGGCTCGAGATGCCGCGCCCGGGCCACCGACATGCGGATGATGTCCTTGGCCTTCTGGGTGGCCTCCTCCTTCTCCTTGGAGTGCACCCAGGAGTCATGCTCCCGGATGTTGGCCATCTCGAAGTAGTACTGATTGATGCCCGCTTCCCGCAGGGTGTCCCGGAACAGGGCCTCCAGGGTCCGGGGGCTGCAGGCCGCCACCACCACCCGGTTGATCCCCTTCTCCCGGATCTTGTCCGTGATCTCCTTGGCAGAGTTGGTGGCACAGGAGAAGAGCTGTTCCTGGGCGTAGACCACGTTGGGCAGGGTCATGGCGTACTCCACGGTGGAGGGGACATCCACCACCCGGCCGATGTTGGCGCCGCAATGGCACACGAAGACCCCCACCCGCGGCTCCTCCTGGGAGACATCCCTTTCCGGCGGGTATAGCCGCTCCTTGGTCAGCTTGCCCCGCCGGCGGTCCAGGAGCGCGCCGCACTGGGAGCCGGCGCCGCTGGCGGAGAAGACCGACTCGGGGATGTCCATGGGGCCCTGAAGGCCCCCGCTGACGAAGATCCCGGGTCGGCTGGTCTCCATGGGGTTGGTCGCCCCGCCCTTGCAGAACCCGTGGGCGCCGAGCTCGATGCCGAACTTGTCCGCCAGGGCCCTGAAATCCCTCGGGGGATTCAACCCCACGGACAGAACGACCATGTCGAACTCCTCTTCCTTGACCCCCTGGTCCGGGGTGGAATACCGGATGGTGACGTTGCCGGTCTCCGGGATCTCCCGTCCGATGGTGACGTAGCTTCGAATGAAGCGAACCCCGGGGAGCTGCTCGGCGCGCTGGTGGTAGCGCTCGAAGTCCTTGCCGAAGGAACGCACATCATTGTGAAAGACGGTGCACTGGGCGTCGGGGTCGTGATCCTTGGCCAGGATCACCTGCTTCTGGGTGTAGGTGCAGCAGACCGCCGAACAGTAGCTGTTGGCGCCGGGAGTGACCTGCCGGGAACCGACGCATTGGATCCAGGCGATTCTGCGGGGGTGCCTGCCGTCGGAGGCGCGGCGGATCTCTCCTTCGTAGGGTCCCGTGGCGCACAGCAGCCTCTCGAAGTCCATGCTGGTTACGACGTTGGCGTACTGACCGTAGCGGTATTCCTCCTTGAGCCTGGGATCGAAGGGCTCCAGGCCCGCGGCGAGGACGATGGCCCCCACGTGCACTTCACGCTTCTCGGACAGCTGGGTAAAATCAATGGCCCTGTTCTTGCACACCCCCTCGCAGATGCGGCACTTCTTCTCCTTGAGGTAAAGGCAGCTCTCGTCGATGTACGCAACCAGCGGGATAGCCTGGGAGAAGTAAATGTGGACGGCCTTGTTCTGGGAAATCTCCTGGTTGAAGGGATCCGGGTAGTAGACGGGGCAGTACTCCACGCAGGTGGTGCACCCCGTGCATTTCTCCTCGATCACATACCGGGGTCTCTTGAGCAGGGTGACCCGGAAGTCCCCTGCCTCTCCCTGCAGGTCATGGACCTCGGTGTGCGTCAGGACCTCGATGTTCGGATGCCGGCCGACCTCGACCAGTTTGGGTGACAGAATTCACATGGAGCAGTCGTTGGTGGGGAATGTCTTGTCCAACTGGGCCATGTGGCCTCCGATGCTGGGCGACTTCTCCACCAGGAAGACCTTGAAGCCGGCCGTGGCCAGATCCAGGGCGGCCTGGATACCGCTGATCCCGCCCCCCAAGACCATCACATCGCCGATGTCCCCCTCGCCAAGCCCCATGCCACGCTGTGCCATCCACTGCTGCTGTTCCATGATGCCATTGCCTCACTGGGGGCGTTGAGCCCCTACATCACTTCCTGGATGATCTCCGTGATGTCCCTCACCTGGATCCGGTCCGCCAGATCCATGGTCACCCGGCTGTCCTCGAACATGGTGATGCAGTACGGGCAAGCCGTAGCCAACAGTTCGGCCCCGACCCCCGTGGCCTGCTCGAGCCTGAGGTCGGAGAACCGCTCCCCCTTGTGGGTCTCCATCCAGATCCTGCCGCCGCCGCCCCCGCAGCAGAGGCTGTCCCTGCGGCAATCGGGCATCTCGGCCAGTTCCAGACCGGGGACGCTGGCCAGGACCTCCCGGGGCTCATCGAACAGACCGTTGTGCCGCCCCAGGTAGCAGGGATCGTGATAGGTCACCTTCCTCCTGAACTCCTTGGTGAACCGCAGCCGCCCCTCGCGGATGAGCTGTCGCAGGAACTGGGAAAGATGGATGATCTCGAAGTGGACCATGAACTCGGGATACTCGTTCTTGAACGTATGGTAACAGTGGGGCGATGAGACCAGGATCCTCTTCACGCCGTTTTCCACAAAGGCCTTGATGTTCTCCCGGGCCAGGCGCTTGAACAACGCCTCGTCGCCCGTCTTCCGGATGCTCTCTCCGCAACAGCTCTCGCGGGTCCCCAGGATGCCGTAGTCGACCCCGGCCCGGCTGAGGATGCTTGCCGTGGCCCGGGCCACCTTCCTGAGCCGCGGGTCGTAGCTCAGGTAACAGCCGGGGAAATACAGGATCTCCATCCCCTCGGTGAAAGGCTTCACGGAGAGGCCTTCGGCCCAGTCCGACCGTTTCCCCCGCTCCTGGCTCAGGGGGTTGCCTTCGGCCACCAGGCTGGCTCCGGCCGTGCGGACGGGCTTGACCGAGGCCGGCAGGACCCCGTATTCGGTGGCGATGCGGCGCAGGGCCACCCCGGATTCGATCTGCCGGACGTCCCGCGGACACCGCTGGGGGCAGCGGCCGCAGGTGGTGCAGCGCCAGATGTCCTCGCTCTCGATCTCCGTCAGGCCGAAGGTGGCCTCCCGGACGATCCTGCGCATGCTGAAGTCCCGGACCCGGTTCCAGGGACACACCGTATCGCACAGCCCGCACTGAAAACAGCGCTTGAAGCCGTCCCCGCCGTTGGCCTTGATGACATCGATGATCTCTTTGTAGGGGGCTACCGTCTCCACGTCCCTCGCCACCCCTTCCCCGGGCCTCGACCCCTCAGCCCTTCTTGGAGAGCGTCAAACGCGTCATGGTATCCATGACCTTGTCCAACCCGTACTTGTCCACCAGCGCCTCCAGACCCACCTCCACGTCCTCGGGCCCGGCCTCCTCCTCGGCCTCCTCCTCGCGTTCCTCGTACGTCAGCGCATCGGTAACGCACCACTGGACGCACAAGGGCTTCTTCAGCGCAGGATCGCTCTCACACATGTCGCACTTGAGCGGGAGGCCCGAGTCGGGCTCCTTGAACAGGTCCCGGGATGAACAGGCCGCCCTGCAGAAGGAACACTCGTCGTACTGCTTGCCGTCGATGACGTACTTGTCCCGGCCCATGCACTCGGCCCGGGCGTTCTCGCCCGCGTACACGGGGACGTAGATGTCCCGCAACGGCTCGCGGATCACCCGGATGCGCGAACGCGCGGGGTTGTTGCTGCTGTACTTGGGCATGGCATGGAAGGCCGAGCAGGCCACCTCGCAGGCCCGGCAGCCGTTGCACTTGTCCACATCCACCTTGATGGTCTTGACGACCTTCTTCTTCTTTTCACCCATGACCCATCACACCTCTTGACTGGTCTGGGGTCCTTTCGGGCGACGGCCTAAGCCGGTCGCTCCCCTCCCCGGTCGGCGAACACGCCCCTGCGATCGAACTCATCGGCCACGTAATCCAGGCCCAACTCGTGCAGAGACTCCCTGGTGGGGATCCCCTCCTGATTCCATCCCTTGAATCGGTAATACGTGTCCAGGAGCTCCTTTTCCAGTTCCGGGAACCGCTTTTTCCAGTGGTCCTCGGGGGGTTTCTCGTCCTTTCGCCTCATACCCCGCCGGATATTGACCGCCCGCACCAGGGTCCGATAGCGCCTGGCCGCCTGGGTCAATCCGGCCTCATCCATGTCCATGCCGGCCCCCGCCGATATGAACTTGGGGTAGTTGTGGATGTGATACGGCGGTTTGAGGGGAAACGAGGACAGGCCGGCGCACATGCCCAGGGCGTCGTCGATGTAGTGCATCCGCTCCTGCCAGTCCACGATCTCGCAGCACATCTGCACCGTGGGGTAGTAGGGCATGGACTTCTCCCCCCGGGGTTCCCAGTCCAGGAAGTACTGCTTGAACCGGTCATCGGGCACCTGAAACCAGTCCTTGACGAAGGCCTCCCGCTCCTCCCGGGTGGGAAAAGGGGCCTGGGGGAACTGGCCCTCGATCTGTGTGATGTTGATCTTCTCTCCCGTGGCGTACATGAGAAAGTAGATGGGGTTGAGCATGGAGAGCTTCAGAGGCAGCTGTTCGTGCTTCTTGATGTTGTTGCGGGCATAGGCCTCCGCACCCCTGCCGATCTGCCTGGCGGCCCAGTATGTCCCGTTGGCCAGCGCATCGCCGATCCCCTCCCGGCGAACGATGCTGTCCAGCAGCCAGTAGAAGCGCTCCTCGTTGCCCCCGGGCAGACCCGGCATATCCTCGTCCGTCAGGATCTTGTCCTCGTAGAGCTCCAAGGCGAACGCCATGACCTGGGGCGTGGAGAACCCGTCCACGCCGTACTCCGTGGCCCGCTGGGCGATCCTCAGCCCGAATTCCAGGTCCGAGTACGCGGCCATGGTGTACGTCAGCTTGGAGAAGCACTTCATCATGTACGTGGGAAGCCCGGGCAGGGAGAGGGTGGCGCCGCACTTCATGGGGCAGTTGTAGCAGCTGATCAGTCGCGTTCGCGCGCTCTCCATGGTGTGCGTCCACTTCCGGGCGATCTCGTCGTTCCAGAAGTCCTTCCGGCGGGTGCGGGAGTTGCCCCACATGAAGTTCTCGGTGTGCCACTTCTCATCGTGGACGGCCATCTCCTGGGGAGACCCGAGCCCCGCCAGGATGGGCATGACGCCCGGGATGGGGTTCTCATTCCTGAACTTGATGTACTCCAGCACCTCGTTGCAAAGCTCCATGTACTCGGCCGGCCGGGCGACGTGGATGTCCTTGGTGCCACGGACCGCGATGGCCTTGACCCCCTTGTCCCCCATGACCGCGCCGATGCCGCCGCGGCTGGCGCTGGAGCGCCCCTGCTCGATGGAGGCGAAGTAGACTCGGTTCTCCCCCGCCAGCCCGATGGCCGCCACCTGGGCCTTGGGCTCCCTGAGCTCTTGGCGGATCAGCTCGGCCGTCTCGCCCGCTCCCTTTCCCCGCAGGTGGGAGGCGTCCCGGATCTCCACCTTGTCGTTGTGGATCCAGAGGTAAACCAGCTCCGGCGACTTGCCCCGCAGGATGACCTTGTCGTACCCCGCGTACTTCAACTCCGGGGCCCAGAATCCCCCCATCATGGAGAACGCCATGAGGAGGGTCTGCGGCGAGATGGTCGAGACGATGGTCCGATTGCACCCGGTGGCCTGGGTGCCGCACAGGAGGCCGGCGGCGAAGATCAGGAGGTTGTCGGGAGAAAACGGCTCGGCCTCCGGGGGGACCCTGTCCCACAAGAGCCTGGCATTGGTGCCCAGGCCCCCCAGGTAGAGCTGGGTCTCCCTCGGGTCGGTCTCCACCCGCTCGATGTTGCCCCGGGAAAGATCGATTTCCAGGTTGAAACCGGTCTCTGCGTACCTCATGGCCCATCCTCGGTAGATTCAAACTAGTCTCTTTGCGACTAGTTTCTTCTTAACTGATCTCCCATGCCTTGTCAAGGGTTTTCTCGCCCCCGGATATGGCCGCGCGATTCCAGGGAAACGCCCCCCTGTTCGGTCTGGGTCCAAGGGACAATCCCAGCATGCCCCATACGGTTCCGGAAAGCCGGGCACCCACCCCGGGCAGACCCCGGATCGAGGGGGCCGCCATGGGACAGGCCCGGCCCAGGCGGGGTGTCCTCGACCTCCCACGCCCCCCTCCCGGCCGACCTCACCACGAATGCCGGATGGCCCCTGGCGCGCAGGCCGCGACACACGGAAGGGCGGGCCGCTCCGCCACGGGTTTGCAAGGCGCGCACGCATCCTTCAGCCGGTTGCGCCGTCCCTCCTCCACCCGGGCCACGGGCCCCTCACGAAAGGGATCGTGGGGGTCCTCGCCGGTGACCAACACGCGGGAAGGACAGGCGGTTGCACACTGTCCGCACCCGTTGCACAGGTCCGTATCGATGCGGATGAAGAACTCCCCGGACCCGTCTCTGTACCCGTAATGGGCCAGCATCGTTGCTCGTTCCGTTTCCCCACGGGCTGGGGCCTTGCGCCTCTGTCTGTGGTCTGCCGCGGGCGCGCCCCTGTCCCGGATCATCCGTTGGGCGTCCCCACCCATTTCGTCTCAAAGACGTCTTGAGTCGTTCGTTCGGGCTTTGGGCCACGCTCTAGGGTCTCCCTTGTTCGCTCCCCCCGTCCCTTGCCCCCCGCCTCCTCCCGCTGTCCATTGTCTGCGACTCGCCGCAGATTGCCCACTCCCTATGGCCGATTCCCATCGCCGCCCCCCTGCCCCTTCTCCGCCAGGGCCTTGGCGAACAGGGCGGCCCCGATGGCGCCGGCCAATTGGGTGTCCGCCTTTGGGGTGAGCGCCTTGACTCCCAGTTCCCGCTCGATGCGGCTCACCACACCCACGTTCTTGGCGATCCCCCCCGTGATGGCGAAGTCCTGCTCCACCCCGATTCTCTCCAGCAAGGCGACGACCCGGTGGGCCATGGCCGAGCAGTACGCGGCGATGACCTTCTCCTTGGGCCATCCCGCGCGCAGCAGGCCCGAGGCCTCCGATTTGGCGAAGACCACACAGGTGCTGCTGACCGCAGGAGGCTCCTCGGCTACCCCGAGGGAGAGTTCGCCGATCTCGTTGATGGGGACGTTGAGCAGTTCGGCGAAGACCTCCATGCCCCGGCCCGTCCCCGCGGCGCACTTGTCATTCATGAGGAAGGAGACGACCTTGCCCTTCTCGTCGATGCGGATGGCCTTGCAGTCCTGGCCGCCCATGTCCAGGACCGTCCGCACCGTGGGGCCGTACATGAAGTTTGCGCCCCTGGCGTGGCATGCGATCTCGGTGATGGCGCGCTGGGCAAAGGGCACGTTGACCCGCCCGTACCCGGTCCCCACGGTGTACCGGATCTGCTCGGGGAGAAGGCCCGTCCCCTCCAGGGCCCACGTGAGGGCACGATTGGCGCTTTGGGGGCTGTCCGAGCCCGTGCGCATGTTGGCGTAGCACAACAGCTCACCGTCAGCCAGGATCACGGCCTGCGTGCTCACCGATCCCACATCCACTCCGCCCGTGATCATGGACGCCTTGGTCCAGTCCACGCCCGGCGAAGTCCAGCGCGATTCGGTCCATCTCCAGAATGCCTCCATGGATCCATGCCTCCCTGAGCCGCCCAGGGCCCGACAACCTCCCGTGCCCGGATCGCCCCTCTCCCCGGGAACGCATCCCCCTGCGGCGGCCTGGCGCCATGCCCTCCCCATGGCATCCGGCCAAAGGCCCCTGGGCCCTCGTCAGTCCGCGGCCACGAGGGCTGCCCCGAGGGCCCCCACGAACTCCGGCTCATCCGGGATCTTGACGTCCACTTCCAGGTCCCGACGCAACGCCTGGACCAGGCCCACGTTCCTGGCCACCCCTCCCGCGAGCACCACCTCGGGCTCGATGCCCACCCGCCGCACCATGGAGACCACGCGGTCCGATATGGCGTCGTGGATGGCCTTGGCCATGTCCGGCTTGGGAGTCCTGGCGTGAACCAGGGAGACCACCTCGCTCTCGGCGAAGACCGCGCACTGGGCGTTCATGGGGATGGATTGGGAGGACTGAAGGGACAGGGCCCCGATCTCCTCCAGATCGACCTCCAGGGCCCTGGCCATGGCCTCCACGAAGGCCCCGGCACCGGCCGCGCATTTTTCGTTGATGGCGAAGTCCACCACCCTGCCCCGTTCATCCACCCGGATGGTCCGCCCTTCCTCGGCACCCACGTCCACCACGGTTCGGGCCGCTGGAAACAGGTAGACAGCGCCCCGGGCATCCGCACCAACCTCGGTGACCACATCGCTCCAGAACGCCGCCTGGGCCTTGCCAGAGCCCGTGGCAACCACCCTGTGCACCTGCTCGGGGGTCAGCCCCGCCCGGCAGAGGGCTTCATCGAACGCCTTGCGGGCCGCCCCGGCCGTGTCCATTCCCGCGGGGACCAGCGCCTTGCCCACAACAACGCCATCCTTCATCACCACCACCTTCACGCTCTTGGCCCCGCAATCGATCCCTGCGGTGATCATCTCGGTGCATCCTCCTGTTGCTGCCGGCGCCTCCTGGGGCGGTTCTCAGCCCATGGCGGAATCCGACGTCGGGCGAATTGCGCCTTTCCTTCGCTGCTGGACGTCCTGCATGGGGCATCCGGCCGCCGGGGCGGCCGGATGGGAGCGCGGGGAGGCAGAGGGACTGCTACCGGCCCTTCCAGACCGGCTCTCGCTTCTGGAGAAACGCCTGAAGGCCCTCCTGGGCGTCCTCCGTGGCCATGAGCTCCTTCATGTAGATCTTCTCGATCCTCTGCAGTCCGGCCTCGACGTGCGTGTCCCAGCCCTCGACCACGGCCCGCCTCGCCAGGCGCAGGACCGGGCCGCTCAGCTTGGCGAAGCGAGCCGCCCACGCCCGGGCCTCCTCCTCCAGGGCCTCCGGCGGGACGACCTTGTTGACCAGCCCCATTTCCAAGGCCTCTTGGGCCGCCACGGCTTCCCCTGTGAGCACCAGTTCCATGGCCTTCTTGCGCCCCATGATCCTGGGAAACGCCAGGGCCGCGATGGGCGGGAAGACCCCCACCTGGATCTCGGGCTGCCCCAATCGCGCCTTGTCCGACGCCAGGACCATGTCGCAGTACGTGGCCAGTTCGCACCCACCTCCCAGGGCCGCCCCCCCCACCACGGCCAGGGTGGGCACCCCCAGGGCATCCATCCGGCGGAATATGCCGTGGAAGACGGCGATCATGCGCTCGGCCTTGTCCCCCAGATGGTCGGCGACCTCGACCCCCACGGAAAAGGCCTTTCCTTCGGCCCGGATCACCAGGAGGTTGGGGGGAGAGGGGCGAAGCGCATCCAGCGCCCCGTTGATCTCCTCCATCATCTCGATGTGCAGCCAGTTGAGAGGCGGCCTCCGAAGGGTGAGCCAGGCCACGTTGTCGCTCGTCTCAAGCCCGATGAACCGGTAGGCATCGCTCACGGCATCTCCTCCTGCACGGTTCGGCGCCCTGCGTTCGGCGTTGGGAGGCCCCGGTTAGCGGGGCTGTCGCCGAACGCCGAACGCTCCCCGTTGAACACGCCATCATCCCTGCGGCTTGCCCAGGACGGCCTCACACAGCTCTTCGTCAAAGGCGTGCCCTTCGGCCAAGAGCTGTCGATACTTGATGAAGTCCACCACGTCCTTGCCCGTGATCTTCTTGGTGTTGAACGCGTTGAATCCCAGGAAGGCCTCGGTCTGCATGTTGGCGGCCAGCCAGTGGCGGTTGGGAAGCTTGGCCACATCCCAGAAGAACTTCTTCTTCATCCGGATCCCGTCGATGGACTTGATCAGACAACCCGGAAACAGATTCGTGAAGGTCCAGAGGATCTCGTTGCAGGTCTGATCGAGAAGGGCCAGATCCTTGGAGGCATCCTTTACAAACGCCCGGGCCTTGTTGAGCTCCTCCCCCTTCTTGAACTCCCCGTACACGATCTCGCCGTCGTCCACGTACCTGTCGGTGATGACCTGGGGGTTGCGCACCCACTTGTCCCCCTCCCGGATGACGGGGACGACCTTGGAGATGAGGCTCAGGCGCTTCATCTTGTAGGCGCTCCACATCTCGCAGGAGACGCAGTTCCACATGGCGTCCTCCATGCCCAGGAACCAGGGGAGGAAGTCCGAGGAGCCGCCGTCGGGGGCCGAGCCGTGCCGGGGGCCCGCCTGGCCGAAGATGGCCAGGTCCGAGGCCACGGTGATATCGCACGCCATGCCGATCTCCTGCCCCCCGGCCACCCGCATACCGTTGACCCGGCAGATCACCGGCTTCTTGCAGTTGAGGATGGCGTCCACCATGCCGTTGAACAGGTCCATGTACAGGCCATACTCCTGGGGCCTGGCGCTGTAGTACTCGGCATATTCCTTCGTGTTTCCCCCGGTGCAGAAGGCATCGGTGCCCGCCGCCGTGAACACGACGCCCACCACGCTGCGGTCCATGGAGGCCAGGTTGAACCCCGAGATGACTCCCTTGACCATTTCCGTTGTGTACGAGTTGAACTGCCTGGGGTTGTTGAGGATAATCCACGCGGAGAAAAGCCCCTCCACCGGCTTGCCCTTGGGATCCACAATGGGCCTTTTCTGGTAGATGGTGCACGGTGCGTCCTTGCCGAAGTGTTCCTCCCCCCACAGGTCGTGATTCTTGAGCTCTCGGTCCTTGGGCATCCAATCCAGCGCCATGTCTCATCCCTCCTTAGGTCTTGTATGGGTCATCCCATCATAGGGTCCGGCTCGAACCGGTCTCCAACGCCGCCATCGACGATCGTCGCCCGAGCATCCTTTGGGGTCCCCGGGTCATCCTCCCCTTGCCGCACCTCCCCTCTGCTGGCCCTCCTCGTACAATCCGGCGGGGCCGTCCGAATCCAGAAACGCCTCCTGGGACCAATCCGTGCAGCGCCCCACCCGCTCGATCATCTTTTCCAGGTGGTGCAATTCCGTCCGGAACCGGTCGTAGTCCTTCTCCAGGACCAGGAACCGGTTGGCGGGGGTTCGGCCCCGAAACTCCTCCAGACGCTTCTTGAGACTCCGCAGGGTCCGCTCCAGGAGGCCCTTCTTCTGCTTGAGGCAGTCCAGGGCCTTGTCCCTGTCCAGGGCGAAGATGAAGAAGTATCCCAGATTGGACAGGTCGTACGTGATGTTCTTGTCCAGGAGCGATTTTTCCACCAGAGCGGCCAGGCGCTCCCTACCCTTCTGGGTCAGGCGGTACACCCTCCGCTCGGGCATGAGGCCCTCGCGCTCCCGCCGGGACACCACCATCTCCTCCCGATCCAGGCCGAAGAGCGTCTTGTAGATCATGGGCGGGCTGATCTTGGCCCAGGAATCCATGCGGTGGGTCTTGACGGACTGGTTGATCTGATACCCGTGCATGGGGCTGTCCAGGAGAAATCCCATGACCACCAGCTCATACTTGGACATGATTCGCCTTTCCCAACTGAACGACCTGGAAGTCAAGGCGTCGGGGGAAGATCCAGGTAATGGATTTCATACTAGTCTCTTTGATACTAGTTCCTTTTATCCGAATCCGGCGGAGGTTGTCAAGCCTTTTTTTTGAAAGGGGAGTTCCCCGGTGGATCTCATGAATCCGCTACGAAATTAACTGGTTGTAGAGATAAATCGTTCTAGTGAAAATCCCGGCTGGGGCCGTGGGCTCCGCCCAGACGAACGTCCGGGGCCCAGAAGCTCCGGGCCACCAAGTGCACGACCTTGTCCTCCACCTGGAGGTCACCGGCCACCCCCAGAAGGGGGGAGGTCTTCACCAGGGTCATGTGGCGGGCGTACACGTGCTGCCAAACCACCACGTTGACGAAGCCCGTCTCATCCTCCAGGGTCAGAAAGGTCACCCCCCGGGCCGTGCCCGGCCGCTGGCGGCAGATGACCAGGCCCGCGTACCGCACCCGCCGGCCGTGGGCCATGGACGCCACCTCGGCCGCGGTGGGCAGTCCCTGGGCCCGCAGTTCCCGGCGCACCGCGGCCAAAGGATGGGAGCGGGCGCTGTGGCCCTGGGCACGGTAGTCCCACAGGACCGTCTCCAGGGATGAGAGATCGGGGAACTCCGCGGGGATCTCTTGGTGGGACATGGGCAGTGCCTGACGCGATGTTCGGCGTCCGGCCTCCGGCCTCCGGCGTTCCCCCTGGCCCTTCACAGGACGGACGGCGGATGGCGGAACGCGGTTCCTGCCTGCGGGGGCAGCGCCCAAGACGGCCCACAGCGCGTCGCGCCTCCGGGAGGTCAACGCCTCCAGGGCGCCGGCCTGGGCCAGGCCGGGGAGGATTCCACGGTCCAGACCCGTGCGCGCCACCAGATCCTCCACCGAGGTCAAGGGTGCAGCCCGTCGGGCCGCCTCTATGCGTTCGAAGTCCCCCCGGCTCAACCCCTTGATGTACCGAAGGCCCATGCGGACGGCGAATTGCGGGAGCTGGTGATCCGTGGTCTGTGGTACGTGGTGCGCGAATTCCCCCTTCTGGATTCTCAATTCTGTATTCTGTTTGCCTGACGATTCCAGCGTGCAGTCCCAGGCGCTGTGGACCACGGATGCCGGCCGCACATCGATGCCGCGGCGCTTGGCGTCCTCGATGACCGTGGCCGGGGAGTAAAAGCCCATGGGCTGGGCGTTGAGCAGGGCGCAGGTGAACTCCGCCGGGTAGTGGCGCTTGAGCCAGGCCGTGGCATAGCTGATGAGCGCGAAGCTGGCCGCGTGGCTCTCGGGGAAACCGTACTCCCCGAAGCCCTGGATCTGCTGAAACACCCGTTCCGCGAACTCTTCCGCGATCCCCTTGGCCCCCATGCGCTGGATGAGGCGCTCCCGGTGCCGACCGATGCGCCCTTTCCGGCGCCAGGCGGCCATGTCCCGCCGCAGCTGATCCGCCTCCCCCGGGGTGTAGTCCGCGGCCACCATGGCCAGCCGCATGACCTGCTCCTGGAACAGGGGGACCCCCAATGTCTTCTCCAGGACCGGCTTCAGGGAGGGATGGGGGTACCCCACGGGCTCTTCCCCCCGGCGCCGGCGCAAATACGGGTGGACCATCCCCCCCGTGATGGGCCCGGGCCGGATGATGCTGATCTCCACCACCAGGTCGTAGAAGCATTGGGGCCGGAGTCGGGGGAGCATGGACATCTGGGCCCGGCTCTCGATCTGGAAGACCCCCACCGTGTCTCCCAGGGAGATCATCTCGTACGTCTCAGGGTCCTCGGCGGGAATGGACGCCATGTCCAGCTCCATACCGCGGTGCTGCCGCAGGAGATGGAAACAGCGGTCCAGGTGGGTGAGGGCGCCCAGGCCCAGGAGGTCCACCTTGAACAGGCTCAGTTCTTCCACATCGGCCTTGTCCCACTGGATCACCGTGCGCCCCGCCATGGCGGCGTTCTCGATGGGGACCAGGTCATGGACCGGCTCGTGGCCCAGGAGGAACCCCCCGGGGTGGATGGAGAGGTGGCGCGGGAAGTCCTGGATCTCGTTGGCCAGGGCCAGGAGGTGCCGGTGGTCCCGGGCCCCGGGATCCAGACCGGCCATGCGCAGGTGCTCGGCCAGGACGTCGCCGTGATACGGCAGGAGCTTGGCCAGACGGTCCAGGGAGGTCTCGGGGAGGCCCAGGGCCTTGCCCACGTCCCGCACGGCCATCTTGGGCCGGTACCGGATGACGTTGGCCACCATGGCCGCGTGGCTCCGGCCGTACCGGTCGTACACGTGCCGGATCACCTCCTCCCTGCGCTCGTGCATGATGTCCAGGTCGATGTCGGGGGGCTCGGCCCGCTCCCGGGAGATGAAGCGCTCGAAGAGAAGGCCCATGCGCACCGGGTCGATGGCCGTGATCCCCAGGCAGTAGCAGACGGCCGAGTTGGCCGCCGAGCCCCGCCCCTGACAGAGGATCCCGCGCTCCCGGCAGAAGCGGACGATCTCCCACATGGTGAGGAAATACCCCCCGTAGTCCAGCTCCTCGATGAGGGCCAGCTCCCGCTCCAACTGGGCCTTGACCTCGGGGGGGACGCGGCCGCCGTAGCGCCCGGCCGCACCCTCAAAGGTGAGCCGGCGGAGCCACCCGGCGGCGCTGCACCCGTCGGGCAGGCGCTCGAGGGGGTATCGGTACCGGATCTCGGACAGGGAGAAGCTGCAGCGGTCCGCAACCTCCCCGGTGCGCGCCGCGGCCTCGGGCAGATCCTCGTACAGGGCCAGAAAAGCGGGGACAGGGAGGATGGCGTACTCGTCGTTGGGCCGGGTGCGCCGCCCGGCGGCGGCCAGGGTGACCCCGTGGCGGATGCAGGTCAGAACGTCCTGGAGGGGCCTGCGGGCGGCCGTATGGTACAGGACCTCGGGGGCCGCCACCGGGGGGATGCCGTGCTGCCGGGCGCGCTCCAGGGTGCGGATCTCCTCCTCCCGCTCCTCTTCCCGGTGGTGGCGCGCCACCAGGGCGTAGAGGCGGTCCCCGAAGGCCTCCTTGAGGAGGGCCGCCACCAGCCCCGGATCGGCCCGGCCCGCCAGGAGGCTCCCCGCGCCCCCCCACAGGGCCAACAGTCCCCCGGCGTGCTCGCAGACCTCCTCCCAGCTCACCCGGCTCTCCCCCTTGGGGGCCCTGCGGCGCCCCCGGGTGATGAGCCGGCAGAGGTTGGCGTATCCGATGCGGTCCGCGGCCAGCAGGACGAGTTGGGTGTCCGGCGTGCGAAATGGGGAACTGGCCGCCGTTCGCTCGGCGTTGAGCGTCCCGCCTCCGGCGTTTATGACTCGCCGCGCGTTGTCCGCGGGCCGCGGACCGTGGACCGCAAGTCCCGACTCCTGGGTCCTGTGTTCCGGGGGCTGGCAGTCATCCCCATTCCCCATTGCCTGTTGCCCGCTGCCCGTTCCATGTATCATCCCCACGCCCACCTGGGCCCCAATGATGAGCTTGAGCCCCGTCTCCCGGGCCCTGACGTGGGCGCGGACCGCGCCGTATACCCCGTCTCGGTCCGTGAGGGCCAGGGCCGACAGGCCCAGCCTGCGAGCCTCCTCCACCAGTTCCTCGGGGCTGCTCGCCCCCTCCAGGAACGAATAGTGGCTCTTGACCCACAGAGGCGTGTACGTATCCATGAATTCCGCGCCCGTGATTCGTGGTTCGCGGTTGTCCGTCCGGCGTTTGCGGGCCCCACCGCTGTCCGCTGCCCGTGGTGCGCCGTTCCAGGCCCCGGCCCTCTCGCCTCTTGTCTGTCGCCTTCTCTCTGTCGCCTGCTGCCCGTTGCCTGTCGCCTTTTCTCTGTCGCTTGCCCCTCCTCACTCCACCCTCCCCTGCAGGAACCACCGGCGCCGGGGCCCGTCGTAATACACCCAGAGCAGGTCCCCCCGGAGCGTCTCCAGGAAGTAGTAGCGCCGGTGCAGCGGCGCACCGCCTCGCTCCCCTGTCCGCCACCACCCCCCGGAAATGACGTACGGCCCCCAGGTTCGCACCACCGGCCCGCATCGAAGGTCCCGGACGAGCCACCCGTCGGGCTCGTGGCGCGGCCGCATGCCCAGGGAGATGGGTCGAGCGTGGAGCCGCCGCACCATGGCCAGTCGCCCTCCGGTCCGGGGCTGGGGGCGGGCCATGTGCACCAACGGCTCCCAGGCGAAGCGGGCCTCGGGCAGATGGCCCTCGGTGAGCCGGGCCCGCACCACGGCCTCATCCCCCAGCTCGGCTCGAAGCCGGGCCAGGGCGCGATCCGCCGCAGCCAGATCCCGTTTGGGCGTCTCGCGGAAGAGCCGGAGCTGTTCCCGGCGGGCAGGGGCCCCGCGGGCCGTGAGGCCCATCTCCGTGACCGGGGCCGGCAGGGGGGCGGCCTCCAGCCTCAAGCGCACCAGATCCAGGATCAGCGCCTCTTCCAGGGTGGGATCGGCCGGCCGCACCCGATCCGTACGGGGATCCATCCGTTCCAGAAGGAAACGGATCTCCAGCTCCCGGAGGGCCTCTCCCTGGCCGGCCAGCCGGCCCAGCAGGGGGTGCAGATGACGTCGGATGAGAAAGAGCAGGCGCACCCCGTCCCCGTCCGGCGCCTCCAGGGGAACGGCGCAGGCAACGGGCTCTTCCGCGGGCGTGGGGATCAACGGATCGTGGGCCGCACCCGCAGCCAGGGCGTGGAGTCGGGCGGCCTCCCCGCCGAAGCGCCGCCTCACCCCATCCCGGGGAAGCCGCAGGAAGGCGCCCACGGTCCGCACCCCCAGGCGGTCCAGGTCGTCCCGGAGCTGGGGAGCCAGGCCCAGGCAGGCCAGCGGCACCCGGCCCAGGGCCTCCGCCTCCTCCCGGGGGGTGGCCAGGAGCTGCACACCCTCACACGAACGGGCCACGGCACAGAGGGCGAAGCGCCGGAATCCGACGACCACCGAGGCCCGCCGGCCGCCTCTGGCCAGGGCTCCGTGGATCTGCCGGGCCCAGGCCGTCAGGGAGGGAAAAAGGCGGGAGAGCCCCTTTGCATTGAGCCAGAAGAGGCCGGGCGTCCGGGTCGACACCTCCACCTCGGGGGAGAAGCCCCGAAGCAGTCCGGCCACCCTCCCCACCTCGGCGTCGATCTCCGCGGCCGAGATCTCTCCTGCCCGCAGGGCCGTGGCCAGGTTCAGGCCCTGGGCGTACCGCATGCCGGGCAAGATGCCGGCGGCCCGGGCCTCACGGCTCACCCAGAGGATCTCCCCCTGGGGCCTGTCCTGGGCCACCACGGCAACCGGAAGGCCCACCCACCGCGGGTGGCGCGCCAGGAGGAGCTGGAGGGGGAGTTCGGGGAGATCAACGCAGCCCAGCCAATCCATGGCACGCTGCCTCCCGCCCCCACCCCGGGCCTCGACGCTTGTCCTTGACGGCATGGAAGGCGCAGCTGAACTGCCCGTCGGGGGTCCTGCGGCGCTGGACCCTCCCCCGCAGGGCCACCAGAGAGCCCACGGACGGGGCGTCGTCGCCCTTCTCCGTCAGCAGGAGGATGGCCGTATCATGCCGACGGGCCAGGCCCGCCAGGCGGGACTGGAGGGGCACCGGCACGTCCCCCCCCGCCCCCAGGTCCAGGACCAGGAGCCCGAAGGCCCCCGAGCGGGCCAACCGGTCCGCGGCCCGGGCCACGGTCCTTACGTCGGGGCAACGCACCACGGCCAGGGCCGCAAGGTCGATGCCAGCCTCGGCGGCATCGGGCGGATACAGGCTGCTCTCCCGGGTGCTGATCCAGGCCACGGTCTCCCCCTCCTGCTGGGCGTCCAGGACCACGCCGCAGGCCCAGGTGAGGGCCGCCAGGTTTCCCTGACCCGAGAGTTCCGTCAGATGGCCGGCCAGCTCCCATCGGGAGAGCCCCCCCCGGCGTGGCGGGAGATCCCTGGGGATCTCCGGCCCGGGAAGACCCAGGGATCTCCCCATGCGAAGCTGCAGCCCCACGCGCTCCATCGCACCCATGCCCCCCTCTCCCGTCTCTTGCCTATTCCAGATATCGCCGGATCTCGATGACCTTGCCCAGGACCGTGACCTCCTCGGGATCTGGGATGATGGGGAGAAACTCCGGGTTCTCGGCATGGAGCTCCACCCGCCCCCGGCGGAGGCGCAGCCGCTTCACCGTGGCCTCGTCCCCCACCAGGGCAACCACGATGTCGCCCGATTGGGCCGTGGGCTGCCGCCGAACCACGGCGATATCGCCGGGAAGGATCCCCGCGCCGATCATGCTCTCGCCGCGCACCCGGAGGGCAAAGAGCTCCCCCCGGGCACGGACCGAGGGGACGGGGACATACCCCTCGGGCGCCTCCACCGCCGTGGTCAGGGCCCCGGCCTGGACCCGGCCCAGGAGGGGGACCAGCACGGGCAGGTCAGCAGGGTCCGATCTCTCCGGGAGCTGATACCCCCGGGCCTTGCCCGCCTCCCGCCGGAGCCGGCCCTGGGCGATGAGGTTCTCGAGATGGCGCCGGGCCGTCTCCACAGCGCGGAAGCCCAACGCCTCCTGAACCTCCCGCACCGTGGGAGGACGCCCGGCCAGGATGCGACCCCGAACGAAGCCCAGGACCCGCTCCCGTGTCTGCCCTTGGGGGGTGTACGGCATGTCATCCTCCTGATCCCGGTCTCGGCCGAAAACGCTCCGAAGGACAAAACTCCGCGGCCGATCGACCCGTCCCGCGCCATGCATCCGATCCCATTAAACAGACATTTGTCTGCTTTGTCAAGCCCCCCATGGCGCCCCGGGCACCCACTCGAGCGCCACCCAGCCGGCGAACCATCCGCCGCCCCAGCCGCTGCCTCTGGCTCCGGGGCGACACATCCGGAAACGCCCCCCCCAAAAAAAATACCCAAGACGTCTTTGAGACGAAATGGGCATTTCCTCCGGGCCGCGGGACGCAGAGGCCCCCTGGCCCAATGCCTTGCTCAGGCTCGATGTCGTTCAGCCGCGGGTCAGGTCCCGGTCCGGGACCTCATCCCACAGGTCGTTGAGTTGTTTGGGGTACGGGAGATCAGCGGGTGGATTGTGACGGCGAGAGGGCCGGAGGGGCCCCGCAGGCGGCGAGCGGCTCGACACAGGGCGCGGTCCGCCCATTGGCGTCCGCAATCAGTTGGGCGGGGGCCGAGGCGGGCGCGGGGGTGGGGACGCCCCCGTTTTTCCGCAGGCGGATGAGGGCGTCGAGCACCGCCCGGCGGAGCTGCTCGATGCGGCGCAGGGTATACGGCGTCAGGGGCGATCCCACCACGTCCTTGGACAGACACAGATGGCCCACGCAGTGTTCTCCGTCGGCCAGAGGCAATGACACGTACAGGGTGCGGCCGGCCTCCAGGGAGGCCGGGTCGGCATGGCCGTTTCGCGACTTCCACAGGCAGGCCTTGCCGCCCCCGGCCTTCCCCTCCGACGCCAGCAGCTTGAGCTCCACGGTCTCCACGCCCAGGAGCCGGGCCGCATCCACCACCCGCGCCCACATCTCCTCCATGTCCCGGGACTGCCCGATGGCCACCTGACGACCCAGGAAGGTCCGCCGGTCTCGCCGGATCCCCATGTCGTCGGTCACGTCGCGCACCCAGCCCACGAGCTTGTCCATGGCCAGGTACTCCAGATATCCCAGCTTGCGGATCCCCAGGGCGATCCCGGCCCCCACCAACAGCAGGATGAGGGCAGCCCGGTCGTCCCTGGCGTGGACCAGGAAGAGGGCCACGCCCCCCAGGGCCACCGTCACACCGTACATCACGAGCACGGCGCGGCGCTGGGTCAGGCCCAGGGCCAGGAGCCGGTGGTGCAGATGATCCCGATCGGGCTCGAACACCGCTTCGCCCAGGACGAAGCGCCGCACCGGCGCCCACAGGGCGTCCATGAGCGGCACCCCCAGGGCGATGATGGGAATGAGGATGGCCACCGTGGCCTGGCTCTTGATGGAGCCCACGATGCTCAGGGCCGCCATCATGTATCCCAGAAAGTAGCTCCCCGAGTCCCCCATGAAGATGGAGGCCGGATTGAAGTTGTACCGCAGAAACCCCAGGCATGCGCCGCCCAGGGCGGCGAAGCCCATCCCCTCCAGGAGGCGTTCGCTGGTCACGCAGAGCACCAGTAGCACGATGGAGGCGAACATCGTCACCCCGGCCGCCAGCCCGTCCAGTCCGTCGATGAGGTTCATGGCGTTCATCACCAGGAGAAACCAGAACACCGTGGCGGGCAGGGACAGCCACCCCAAGGCCCACCCATCGTTGATCCCGGGCACGGCCACGGTGAGGATGCGGATCCCGCCCAGGTACGCGATCACGCCGCAGACGGCCTGAACCAGGAGCTTGACCCGTGGGTTCAAGCCCCGGACATCATCCCAGAGGCCCAACCCCAACGCGATGGTGCAGCCAAGAACGAGCGCCAGGGTCCGGCGGTCCAGATGGAGGAGGTCCAGGACGGCCGTCTGGTAGAAGAGCACGGATCCGAAGGGGAGGAAAAAGGCCAGGTAAAGTGCGACACCCCCCACCCTGGGGACCATCCCTTCGTGGACCTTTCGGTCCGACGGCAGGTCCAGCCACCGGTACCTGCGGGCCGCCCGCCCCGCCAGGGGCGTCAGCACCAGCGCGCCGATCAAGGCCAGTCCGAACACGAAGATCACCGTGGTCATGGGCCGGGCCCTCCCTTGGGCAGGAATTGGGGAAGTTTGCGAATGGGCTTCAACCAGACGGTCCAGGGGTACGGTCTGAGCCCGTTGATCCGCCACGCCCTTTGGTCCATCCGGTTGGCCAGGAGGCGGGCCCTCAGGCGGCCATTGCTCAGGCCCCCGGTTCGCATCCGCACGAGGACCTCGGGGATGTACGCCGCATCCGCTCGGTGCTTGAGCAGCGCCCGCAACATGAACTCGTAGTCCGCGGCGCTTCCCAGCGTGGGGTCGAACCCACCCACGGCCTCGTACAGCCTCCGTCGAACGAAGAAGGTGGGATGGGGGGGCATCCAGCCCCACCGGAAGGCCTCCCTCCGAAACGGGCCCGCCTTCCACCGGCGCACCACACGGGCCGGAGGCCTCGACTGTACGTACTCCAGATCGCCGTAGCAGGTCTCGGCCCGCCCCGTCTCGAACACCCGTGAGACGGCCTCCAGGACCCCCTCGTGGGCGTACACGTCGTCCGCATTAAGTATGCCCACCACTTCCCCCCGGGCCAGGGCAACGCCCTTGTTCATGGCCTCGTACGGGCCCCCATCCCGCTCCGAGACCCAGCGCACCGCCGACGGCTCCTGGGTGCATGCCGCGCCCCTGGCGTGTGCCCGCACGATCTCCAGCGTATTGTCGGCAGAGGCCCCGTCCACGATGATGTGCTCGACCCGCCCCGGGGCGATCCGCTGCCGGCTCACGCTCTCCAGGCAGTCACGGATGGTGGCCGCACCGTCTCGGACCGGGGTGACGACGGAGATGAACGGCCATCCTGCAGGGCGGCCCTCCCGCGGTCGGGCATCGGGGAGCTGATGGGCGAAAGGCGTGCTCACCGAGGGGAGCGGCCCCGCAAAGAGGCCCATTCAGAGGCCAATGGGGCCCCGCAGGGGGCCGTCTTTCCCCCTTCTGCGGACCAGGTACGGCCCCATGACCAACACGTCCATGTTCGTCCGCAGGAAGCAGTCCAGGGCCTCTTCGGGGCGGCACACGATGGGCTCATTCTCGTTGAAGCTGGTGTTGAGCACCACCGGCACGCCCGTGATCCGGTCGAAGGCATGTATGAGCTTCCAGTACAGGGGGTTGTCCTCCCGACGGACGGTCTGGAGGCGCCCGGTACCGTCCACGTGCGTCACGGCAGGGATGAGGGCCCTTTTCCCCGGCCGGATGGGGTAGACCTTGATCATGAAGGGGTCCGGGTAGTCCTTCTCGAAGTACTCCCCGACGCGCTCCAGCAGGATGGAAGGGGCAAAGGGCCGAAACCGTTCCCGCCTCTTGATCCTCGCGTTGAGGACGTCCTTCATCTCGGCACGTCGGGGGTCCACCACGATGCTCCGGTTCCCCAACGCCCGGGGTCCCCACTCCATCCGGCCTTGGAACCACCCCACGACCTTTCCGTCCGCGATCTCTTTGGCGGTCCGTCGGCACAGATCGTCCTCGTCCCTGATCTTCTCCACCGTGCAGTCCAGTCTTCCAAGATCCGCGCTCTTGGCGTCCAGGGCCTCCCCCAGGTCCGCCTCGCTGTACTGCGGCCCCCAGTACGCCCGTTCCATGACACCCCCCCTGGGGTTCCCCAGCACTTGATTCCACACATGGTACGCCGCGCCCAGCGCGCCTCCGGCGTCCCCGGCCGCCGCCTGGATGTAAACCTCCTCGAAAGGGCTCCGGTCGAAGATCTTCCCGTTGGCCACGCTGTTCATGGCGCACCCGCCGGCCAGGCACAGGGTGCGAAGTCCGGTGCGTTCGTGAACGTGGTTCAGCAGATGGAAGAAGGCCTCTTCGTACATGGCCTGAAGGGACGCCGCCGTCTCCTCGTGGGCCTTTTCAATGGGATCATGTTCCTTTCGGGCCGGACCCAACAGGCGTTCCATCTCGGGAGAGTAAACAGGCCCCATCTTTGGCTCGCCGCCCTCCCAGGTCATGCCCACGCCCTGGGAGTGATGGATGAAAAAGGGCAGTTCCAGTCGAAAACCGCCGTTGTCGACCAGGCGGACCACCCGGCGCATCCGGTGCAGTCTCCCAGGCTCGGCAAAAGCCGCCAGCCCCATCACCTTGTACTCGTCCCCGTACCTGGGAAAACCCAGAAGCTGGGTGAGGGCCAGGTAGAAGAGCCCCAGAGAGTGGGGGAAGTACACCCTGTGGCTCACCGCGACCCGGCTCCCTTCCCCCACCCCCCACATGGCGCCCACGAAATCCCCGAAGCCGTCCACCGAGACCACAGCGGCCCTGTCGAAGGGCGATACGAGAAACGCGCTTGCCAGATGCGCCACGTGGTGCTCCACCTGGTGGATTCTCGCCCGGAGTTCCTGTGGCTCGATTCCGAATTCGCTGCTCAGGGCCTCCCGGATGTCCCGGATCCTGGAGGCGTTCTTCAATCGGTCTTTCACGAGGCCCAAAGAAGGATGGTTGCGGAAGGCGAACAGTCCCTTTTGAAGCAAGTTCGCACTGGGGTTCCGGTTCACTGCGATGTGGTCAATCTCCCCGAGCCCCACACGGCCTTCGCCAAGGCAATAGCGGATGGCCTCCGAGGGAAACCCGGCCCAGTGCTTGATCCGGCGAAACCGCTCCTCCTCCGCGGCCGCCACCATCGCGCCGTCCTGGATCAGGCAGGCCGAGCTATCCCCGTGGTACGCGTTTATGCCGAGGATGTACGTGGAGATCCCCTCACCCCTTTTCGCACGGGAATCGCACCCGCGCCGGCGAAAGATCCCCGCTTTCCGGACATCGCGAGAACTTGCCCTGTCCCCCTTGGGCCGCTTCCATCTCTATTCCACCCTTTGTTTCCGAGGTATGGAGGTCTGGATCGCTTTTCACGGCGAGCGGGGGCGATGCTTTCCCGACTTAGAAATCGCGTCAGGCTGATCCAGAATCGGTCCCCGGGAGCCGGAGCCCCGGGCGGTGGGAATCGTCCTGGAGGATCGGAGGCGGAATTGTCCAAAACGTCCTTGAGACGAAATGGGTAACAGGTTGTGAAGCGAAGCGGGGCAAGGAAAGCCGAAGAGGCATTCAAGAAAACGACGAGGCTTCGTCAGGACGTGTCACGGCATCACTCACCCATCGCAAGGCGGAGGGCCGAGTATCTCGTAAATGGCCTGCTCCACGAGTCTGATCATACGCGTGGGCGCAGGGGGCGCGGGCTGGGCGCTTCGCCGCCTTGCCTCCTCAATGGCACAAGGAAGATCTTCAGGTTCATACGCCGGAATCACGCGGCCCTCCTTGGCCAGGGCCTGGACCAACTCCATCTGATGGTCGTCGACGATCTCTCGGTGCTTTCGCCGCCTCGGCATCACGACCGGCGCCTTGCCGGACTGTAGAATCTGTATGATGGTCCCAGCTCCTCCATGAGAGATGACCATCTCTGCCTCTCGAACCAGGCGGAGAAACTCGCGGGTTGGGAAGAAAGGTTGAGACTGGCAATTGGGCGGGCCAGACCAGTTGTTGTTGCCCGATTGGACCACGATGTGTTCTCCCCTCAAGCATCCGTTGATAGCCACATCCTCCACGACCCGCAGGAGGCGCAGGAACCCTTGTGTCGCATTGCCAACAGTCACGAAAACCACGCTCTGGATTACCCCCCTCCATCAAACGATGGGTCCTGCATACGAACCCCTTGGGAAGAAACTCGCTAGAGATCTCCACTGGTAAAAGAAACGCGACGCCAGGCGGTACATGATGCGGCCGGTCAGGGAAGGTGCGGACACCCTTGTCACGGTCTCGATGAAGAGGGTGGGGATGTCCAGCGCCTTCCCCACCAGCGCGAAGGGCACAGCAGGACCCGCCCCTGTGCTCAGAATCAGCCCGGGTCGCTCTTTTCTCAGTATTCGCCACGCTTCAATCAGGTTCACAAGAAACAAGGGATCCCTTTCGGAGTGCGTGATGAAATGCGTCTTCCCGACCATGTCCTCAGGAAGGCCAACGCGATCGTTCAGGACGTAGAAATGATCGTATCTCCAACAAATACCCTGCAATGCCCGGACTTCTGTCAGATGTCCCCCACATGAGGAAACGATACAGATCTTTTTCAGCTTCAAGAATCTCACATCACATTGGAACGCTGGCGGGCCCGAGATTCATCCATCACCCTTTCATAAAGCCCGATCATCCGTTTGGCGACCGAGCCCCACGAGAAGTCCCTCGCCATCCATGCCCTGCCCCTCTCTCCCATTGCTCGTCGCTCCTCAGGGCTGAGATCGATCAGTTTCCTCATTCCTTCCGCGAGCGCTTCCACGCAATCGTCCACCCAAAAGCCACAACGTTCCCTCTCCAATCCCGACCAGGGTGCCGTCTTCGTGACCACACACGGTGTCCCATGAGCCAAAGCCTCGGCCACGCTCATGCCAAAACTCTCAGACTTGGAAGCGAGCACCAGTCCCTGTGCCGCGGTCAACAGGCCTTCTTTCTCTGCTCCGGAGACATGTCCAATGAAGCAAACCTGTTCGCCGAGTCCTTGCTCCAGGGCTATTCTTCGCAAGGCGACCAGATAGGCCTCCTCCCCCGTGCCAGCAACCACGAGTCTAGCTGGCCGTCTCCTCGTCACAACGCCGAAGGCGTGAATGATTCTCTCGACCTGCTTAAAAGGATGAATTCGCCCAAGATAGGCGATATACGGCAATCCATCCTGGGCAGGAGATGCCTTGGGACGGGCACTGCAAGTATCGGGTATCCCGACCCCGTTGGGGATGACAACGATGGAGGCCCCTGGCAACATGGCGTTGACAGCATCCGCCTCCTCTTGAGAAGTCGCGTGAAACACGCTGACCCTCCCCAACGCCCAGGAACCAACCAGCAACTGCCACCCGGTCTTTCTGTGGCTCCTCCATCTCCTGGCGCTCTCCAGGAGACTACCCCTGACGGATAGCACCAGAGGGACCCCGCTCCCCATGCACAGCATCACTGTCCAAGGAAAGATCCAATCGAACAGACCGGTTAGATGCACGACGCTGGTGCGGCCCAACACCTTTCCCATGGTGGCCGCCAACCGCGTCGAAATGATGGTCTTCCCTATCCGATCTCCGTAGTACACCCAGTACCCCCGATCGTTAATCCATCCGCGATATCTAGGGGGAAGATCCTTCTCTCCATTGGCGCAGGTAGTCAGCACACTCAATCGTCTTCCGTTGTCCCAGAGGTGATTGCATAGCTCATAGGTGGACCGTATCGGCCCGCCGTAGTAGGTTGCGGGGAAGAAAGCGCCAATGACGTGCGCTATTTCGCCAGCTTTCGAGCGATCCACAACCCGGTGTGGCCACATGGGATCTTTCGATCATCAAGGTTCACGACTCGATGGATGGCTCTCGTGGTCATCGCGACGAGGTCAACGAATACCGACTTCGCAAACCTCCGGTAGGTGCTCCGCTCGAACCGGAGATCCTCGAAAACAATCTCAAACCCTGCCTTGCACAACAGCAACTCCATGGATCCCTTGGTGAAAACCCATAGATGCTGGGGTGCATCAAACCATTGGACATTGCCTCGAATCATCCTCGAAAGGCGGTCGTCGGTCACGCCCGTATCCACTGCGAGAATTCCACCGGGTTTCAGCACCGCGGCGATGGAGGACACGACAACTTCTGGGTTCGTGACATGTTCCAGGGTGGCCCACATGGTCACGCAATCCATAGTCGCAGTCTCTATGTTGGACGGCAGATCCGCCGGGTTGCCAATCCACTCGCTCGATGCACCAAACCTCCTACGTGCTATTCTCAGCGCTCCTTCGGAAACGTCGCATCCCCATTTCCTCACCGGATATCGGTCCAGTATCTCCAGGAAGTGACCGTAGGCACAACCATAGTCCAAGACGCGCAGGCCAACACGCCCAAAGTCAACATACCGAGCAAGAATCTGAGACTTGGATCGCAAATCTCTCTCCAGTCTCTTCTTCCAGGCATCGTACGAGCGGTCAATGCCTCCGTAATTGCCGTGCATGATCTCGTAGTATTTCCCCAGCACCTCGGCATTCGGCTGAGGCCAGAGGAAATAGACGCCGCATCCTCCACATCGGTAATAGCAGCCATTCGAAACCAAGCGATACGCATCATACGAACTCTCACAAATCAAACATGTGGCTTCCGGCCTGATCATCTCCGCCCCCACCAAGACCTCTCGTCGGCTCGCCGGTCGCAATCCCTCGGGTTTGGTCGAGGCACTAAAGGATTCATGCCACCGGGTTCAAGCTTCCCGCCCATGTCAGCATCTTCCCGCGTGCGGAGGGCATGGCCGCGAAGTCGCTGACCATGCCCCCGACGGCATCGGTTCCCGCGTTCCTAACCGGCAGGATACGATACCTCGCATTTCGAAACTGCTTGAGAAAAGGGCGTATTCTCCCAACCCAACTCCCTCAGACTGGGTGGGATCCGACAGGTGCTCAAAGACCACGATAGGGGAATACCGTTCCATGAGACCCTCGGCACCTCGCAGCACGTCGAGCCCCGTGCCCTCCACGTCCACCTTCAGCACATCCATGCGCGGCCAGTTCCCGATCGCATCGTCCAGCCGAACGATCTCAACCGGTATCGGACGGCCTGTCCCCGTCGGCTGGAGCGACGATGTATCGCCGCAATCCCTCACCCATAGAATCCCCGTGCCGGGCGACGCCCCAACGGCAACTGGGAAAATGGATACCTGCGGGGAATCCCGCAGGTTGAGGCCGAGCAGGCGGAACGCGTTTGGCATCGGTTCGAAAGCCGCGACGCGACCTTCCATCCCCACCAGTCTGCTGGCCTTTCGGACGTAAAAACCCACATTCGCCCCCACGTCGACGTGCGCTCCACCCGGACGCAATGTCCTTTCGAGGAGTTGCAGGACACCGCGACCGTGCGGTAGATCACGGTGGAGGAAACAGCCCATACACATACTCTCTCTCAGGTCTAGATGGATTCGGTCGCCGTCGACCAGCACAGCCTCGCATGAGCGCAGACGCGGGCAACACTCTTCCCGCCAAACGCACGAGACGACTGTGCCCGCGGGGGATAACCGTTCGACGCAACAGAACCATGAGAGATTGGAACGAGGGTTCCAAGTGTCCCTACCCCGCGCCCCCCATCAATGCTCGCCTCTTCACGAACCAGTAAAGCAGCAACCCTCCCGCGGTGGGCACGTAACCCATGTAGCGAACCAACACATACGCCGTGACGCTCGATGAGACCGCCAGTACGCAAAGACCTCCGACGGCCACGAAGAGATCGCCGAGGCTCTTGGCTATCAGGACATCCGATCTCCCGATGGCGTATAGCGCGCCCACGTACGGTGCCGTCAGCACGTTACATGCACTCCCGACCATGATGGTGAAGACAAATACCAGAAAAGGCATCTCGGCGATCCCGTAATAAGGAATGGCCCAGATGCAAGCGGCCATCAAACCTACACCCAGTGTCACAAATGCGAGTAGGTGGTTTGCCTGGCTCCCGTGGCGCAAGATCAGAAGGCGCTCTGCCGCGGACTTGCCCCCCATGCGCGGCGAGAGCAACGCGACCATGGGCTCCGAGAGTGCCGCCGGCAGGGCCGTGACAATCGCCGATAGCCTCACTGCAATGTCGTAGGACGCCACGGAGGCTGTGCCTGCCGCCCCGAGCATCATCGCTCTTTCAACGCCGGGCAGCAAAGCGCTCTGGGCGCGGCCGATTTGCTCGGGGAAAGCCGAGCGAAAGAGCCTTCTCCACTCTGTGGCGCGTGCACGCTCGCCGGACTCCCTCTCCGCCTGCACATACCTCTCGGACGATATTCCCAGCCAGAGATAAACCACTGATCCCATGAACTGCGCGAGAAAGAGGGTAACCATTGTCAACCGATCGGACGCGAAGAACAGACCCGTGCAGGCCAGATATGTGGCAAGGTACAAACCCCTGTACAGGTTGGCAGTCGCGATCTTCCCCATGACCCTCACCCGCAACAGGCCGATCTCCGTGATCATGACGATCACATTGGCCCCCCCTCCCATGACCACCGACAATGCGACGCTGGATCTCGGAACCGAGGGAACCGCGACGAGAACCGCCGTGCATAGCACTGCCACGGCTCCCAAGCCACCAACAACTGTCTGGACGCGTCGCGTGACCCCGCGAGCTGCCCAAACTCGGCCCTGGGCATACAGGCTTCCGATCTCACGCGTGAGCCCGGGCATCAGCCCAAAGTCGAAAACGGTCGGGATCAAACAAGCGCCCAGGAGCAGAGCGTAAAGCCCGTAGTTCTCCACTCCAATCGAATGAAGGGCCATCTTGGGAAGAAGCAGCGTGTTCAATAGGCCCGCAACCAGAACACCGAAGCTGCTGGCGTTAACGGTCAGCAGGTCTTGACGTGTCAATCGGTTTTCAACGCGCAATGCTTGCTCTTCGCATCGCGGCGGCGATGCCTCGAAGCAACGCCAGGCTTACGGCTGCTCTTCCCTGAGCCACCTTCAATATCGCCGTCGTCAGAATTCTTGCAACGACCAGCGCCCTCATCCATCTGGGCTGCACATAGCGCAAGGAAAGGTAGGACCAGTTTCGTGCCGAGTATGAAGCAGCCGCGGCGGGGACTCTTGCCGTGCTTCTGCCGCCCTTGTGAAGAGCCAGCGCGCGAGCTACATACAAGGTCTGCCAACCTTTCTCCTTGCATCTCAGGCTGAGCTCTGATTCATCCGTGGTGAGAAAAAGCCATGGGTCGAAGATGGTCGGCCAGAAACTCCGCACCACCTCACCGTCCATCAGCATGACGCAGCCGAGAACGCCGTCGCACAATACATCCTGTGCGGGGTAGGACACCCTGGTTCTCCCCCGCAACAGGTCAATGGCGACGGCCCCACCATTTGACACGGACGGTTTATCATGAAAACGGACGTTCCCCCCTACAAGCCGCACCTCCTTGTCACGGTTGCACTCCAAGGCAGAAACGAGGGTCCCCAGCGCGCCCTCCAGAAGCACCACATCGTTGTCGAGACGGAGATAGTCGTCGAAATCGGGGCCAGCCGCCTGGATGGCTTGGTTATACGCCCGCGGGACGCCAACGTTGTTCTCATTCCGGATCAATCGGACCGGAAGGTCCCCTGAGATGCTTCCAAGCCCTTTCTGCAGGATTGCAAGCTCCTCGGGAGTCGATCCATTGTCAATCACAAATGCCTCCATGCGGAATGACTCGGATACTTCCTTCACGAGGGAGTCCAAGAGCTCGAGGGTATCCCCGCTTCCATTCCAGTTGATGACCAGGCTGGCGGTTCGCCGCGCTCTCACGCAATGCAGCTCACCGCCGCCATGAGGGCTCTGGCCGAATCCTCATGGGCGGGTACTTTGCGAGAGCACTCGCGCAGATCCTCTTCACGAAGCCTGTGATCTCCCTGGACGAACGCGGTGAGAAACTCCACCCAATGACGCCAATGCCCCGTGGGAAGAACCCAACCGTTCTTCCCTTCCGCCACCAAGTCGGGCACGCAGCCTACGGCATCGCTGGCCAAGACCGGCACTCCGCAGGCGGAGGCCTCCTGCACGACAAATCCCCATGTCTCGACCCGGAGGCTCGGCACCATCACGAGATCGCATGCACGGTACATTCCAGGTAGATCCCTTTGGTTCCGGAACCCCATGAAGCAGGCAGCCCAACCTCGAGGGATGGCATCGCGCAGCCGTTCCATGCAGGGCCCGTCGCCCACGACCAAGAGAGTGGCCGAGGGGAATCCCTCCCCCCGCGACCGAAGGAATTCCATGAGCTGCACAATCCCTTTCTTCTCGATCAGTTTTCCGAAGAAACCCAATACCGGCCCCGCCTGCACCTCGTCCAACAGCTTTCGGCGAGCCCCCAATCTCTCCTCGCGAGGTGCCCATGCAAAAGCACGCCTGTCCAGCCCGTAGGGAACAAGCATCACCGGTCGGCCATTGGCAATGCCCTCCCAGTAACGGGCGTTCCGTTGACCAACAGCCAGGAAACAGTTCACGGAGTTGAGGAACCATCTCCTGAGAAGCATCCTCTTGGTTCGTCTCCGAAGCCACCAGCCGATCTCACCCTTTCCCTCCCACGTGTCTCCCCGCATCATGACCCGGCACCTCGCCCGTCGGGTCCAGCGGAGGGCGGCCCTGGCCACGGGATCCGAGTAACCATGGATCACCAGGTGACTCGGACGTTCCTGATCCAGCACCCGGAGCAATGTATCGCATTCATTCCGATTTGTGTCGCGGTTCGCATTCTCAACGGCCTCCCGCAGGAAAACCGAGCGGTACCCAGAGAGCAGATCCACATCCCACCGGAATCTCGTCTCGAACCCACTGTCCAGACTGTCGGTCAGGCCCTTCTCCGACGCATAAATCACGGTAAGCTTGCCATCGAGCAGCCGCGATAGGAAACCATACATGGGCGCAAAGTACTGTATGGGATGGCTATTCACCACAACCAGATGAAACGCAGTCGAATCGTTGCCCCAATCCTTGCGCGACCCTTCGGGGAAGCCTTCGGTTGGGTTGAGATCATGTCGATGCCGATCCGGGAGAGACATCCCGATGAACCCTACCGGATCTCCTTTGCGCGTGCCCGTCGCGGGAAAGCGCCTCATTCTTCTAGAAGGCCCTGTTCCCGAAGCAGCTTCAGAAAAACCCTCGCGCGGTTGTCCAACGAGTCTCTCGGAACGGCCCGCACCTGCGCCGCGTGCCGCATCGCATGGCGTGTCTTCCTGTCCCGCAATAACCGTTCGATCTGGTAAGCGAGTTCATCCGCCGTGTCAAAGAAACCCACTTCATTCTCCTCGAACAAACTAGACGCATATTCCGTGCGTCGATGCACAAAACAGGTCCCCATGGCCGGGAGTTCATAGGTGCGCGTGCTTTCCTCATCCCCCGGATACTTCACACCACCCACCGTCACCTCCCGCGTCACGGGGGCGATGTACACTTCCCCAAGCGTCAGGGCGCGCCGATAGCCGTAGCCCTGCACTTCCCCCTCGATGTGCCAGGAGGCTGGCAGTTCATCCCTCAATACGTGCCAGCCATTCCCGAACAGACCCATTTTGACCTTGTTCATGGTCCGTAAGGAAGCAAGATCCAAGATGAGGCGGCCATACTCCTCCCTGTAAGTCGAGACCATGACCACGTCCAACGGGCGGTCATCATCCTCCACAGGCCGATAGTGCAGATTGGGGTCGTAGCCGTGGGGAACGAAGTGGCACGGGTTCTCGTATCCAAACAGCCTGTTCCACCCAGCGGGATGCCAAGGTTTCGTGCTGACCACCAGATCATATTCGCCCAATGCACGGGCCAGTTCTTTCCCGTAAACGAGAGGGCTGCAATCAGGATAGATATTGACAGCTCTCCCCCCCCGAGCTCGCCATCGCCGAAGATACTCCGAACCCAAAGAAGTCCCCTTGTACGCGATGAGCAAGCGCGACTCACATGCCCGCTGCATCCTTTCCAAGACGAGCCCCAGCTGTCGCACAATAATCGGATACAGAATCCTGAGAGAGAGGCGAAGTGGCAACAGCCTCCACTGCGGTAAGATGACATCCTGCGGTATCTCCGCAACCGGGATACCCTGTCTACCCAAGGCCTCACGAAACCCCCTCGCGGACGACCCCAGCCAAGATTCACCCAGGAACAACACCGGCCTTATCTGACCCATTTCCGCCCTTTCATGGGCCAGTCGTCCGTCTTTCCAACTTCCGAATGCCTACTCCTCATCTTGCTTCGCCCCAACATCAACGACGATACAAGCAAATAGATCCCTCCATACACCACAACTTTCTTAGGAACTGATGCCACAAGCATTGGCAGCATTCCCTCTCCGGTGCTCAACCAGTAGATCTCTGAC
>CAZEPJ010000030.1:0-51583 GCA_964514105.1 uncultured Desulfarculaceae bacterium
AATAACGCCCTATTGGGCCACAGGTTTCGGCCGGGCGTCAACCCAAATCTCCCCGTCACGGATCACCATCACCACCGGGTCCAAGTCCAGCCGGTAGACCAGGTCCTCCAGACAGGGGATATCCCACACCTGAAGATCCGCCCGTTTGCCCGGAGCAAGGCTTCCCACCTCCTGAGAAAGGCCCAGGGCCTGGGCCGCCCCCCGCGTGGCCCCCAGCAGACCCTCTTGGGGAGAAAGGCCGTGCAGGCGGCAGCCCAGCCGCAAGACGAACGCCATGGTCTCCACCCAGCAGGCCGGGCACAGGTCCGTGGCCAGGGCGATGGTGACCCCGGCATCCAGCAGGGCCCTGGCGTCCACCGGCCTGGGATGCCTCACCGAGAAGTCCAGGCCGGGCATGACCACGCCAACCACCCCGGCCCGGGCCAGGCGTCGCATCTGCTCCGGGGTGGTGAAGTTGAGGTGGTCCGCCGAGACCGCCCCCAGGTCCGCGGCCAGGTCCGCCGCGCCCACATTGGCGTACGCATCGGCGTGGATCTTGGCCTTGAGCCCGTGGGCGATCCCGGCCTCCAGGATCCGGCGTGACTCCTCCAGCGTGTAATACCCCTCGTCGCAGTACACGTCACAGAACCGGGCCAGACCCTGCCCTGCCACCTGGGGGATCATTCCATGGATCAGCAGATCCACGTACTGCCCGCGTGGGATCTCCGTGGGGAAATCGTGGGCCCCCAGAAAGGTGGAGATCACGCGCGCCGGGCCCTCCCGGGCGAGACGGGCGTTCACCTCCAACTGCCTCAGTTCGTGGTGCGGCGAGAGGCCGTACCCGCTCTTGCTCTCCACCGTGGTGGAGCCCGCCCGGAACATGCGCCCGAGTCGGGCCTGGCCGGCGGCGGTGAGCTCGTCCAACGACGCCCCGCGGGTCGCTTCCACGGTGGCGGGGATCCCCGCAGGAACGCCCATGGCCCGGACCTCCGCCGCCGAATGGGTGAGCCGCAGGCTGTACTCCTGGACCCGAGATCCCCCGAAGACCAGATGGGTGTGGCAGTCCACGAAGCCCGGGGCCACCACCCGGCGGCCCACGTCCATCACCCGCGCCGCGGTCAGGTCCGCGGCGCGGGACACCTCGCCCCGCGACCCCACGGCCAGGACCCGCCCCCCCCCCACGGCCACGCAGCCGCCAGCCACCCGGCCCACGGGGTCCGGGCCCCGGGGTTCGCAGGTCAGGACCTCTGCTGCGTTGACCAGAAGGAGGTCGGCTCGGGGGCGCATGTCACAGTTTCTCCCGGGTGTGGGGGCCCAGGCGGCCGGCCACCCCGGCCTCGGGTCCGAAGGTGGCCTGGGGGCTCCACCACAGGGGGACGTGGATGCGCTCCCGGGTGAGGGGGCCTCGCCCCTCGGCCGCGGCCCGGGCCGCCTCGTACCCGGCCTGGGCGTGGCGCACCACGCCGATGCCCGAATCGGTGGTGAGACAAGCCTCCAGTCGCAGGTCCGCCTCCTCGCTCCCGTCCGCGATCATGGTGACCCCCGTGTGCACGGCCTCGCCCATGGAGTAGTTGGCCTGGATGGCCACCAGATCCGCCATGGCAGCGGTGTTGAGCAATGCGTTGAGATAGGGCCAGTCGGAGATGAGGTCACTGCCGTCCTTCATCTTCTCGGATTCGAAGGTGGGGTTGACGATGGAGCCCGAATCCAGGTTGTCCCGCGAGAAGCCCACGGGCCCCGTCACCTTCCCATCCCGGATGAGGCGATTGACGGCCAGTCCGAAGGCCCTGCGTTCGCCGAATCCCAGGTAGCAGACCCGCGCTGGCAGGGCCTCGATGGGCAGATGCTCCCTGGCCAGCCGCACCCATTTGCTCGTCACCTCGTCATGGGGGAACATCTCCAGGACCAGGTCGTCCAGGACGGCCAGGTCCCTGGGCTCCCCGGACAGGCAGGTCCACCGGAAGGGACCCCGCCCCACGCAGAACAGGGGCCGGATGTACGCGGCCACGAAGCCCGGGATGAGCATGGCCTCGTCCACGGGCATGCCCGCATCCCGGCACTCCTTGCGGATGGAAGTGCCGTACTCGAAGACCTGCACGCCCTGCCGGTGAAAGGCGATCATGGTCCGCAGCTGCCGCTTCATGGACTCCCGGGCCGCGGCCAGGTACTCCCCCCGGTTCGCCCGGCGAAACTCGGCCGCCTCCTCGGGGGTGTATCCTTCGGGGATGTACGAGATGGGATCGTGGCAAGGGCACATCTCGGTGACGATGTCCGGCCTGAAGCCCATCTCCAGGGCCTGTGCGAATCGCTGGGCGGCGTTTCCATGGACGCCGATCCCCAGGGGCCTCTTGTGGGCGGCGGCGTCCCGGGCCAGATCCACCGCCTCCTGGAGACTGGCCGCCTGGACGTCCAGAAAGCCGATCTTGAGCCGTTTGGCGATGACGGCTTCGTTGGCGTCCACGTCGATGCAGACGCCCCCATGCATGGTCATGGCCCGGGGTTGGTTGGCCCCCATGCCTCCCAGCCCAGCCGTGAGCAGGATCTTCCCGACCAGGGAGCCGCCGAAGTGCTGCTGAGCGATGGCCCCCAGGGTCTCGAAGGTCCCCTGGATGACGCCCTGGGTACCGATGTACTCCCAGGGGCCGGCCGTGTACTGGGCGAACATGGTGAGATTCCGGTCCTGAAGGTCGTAGAAGATGGGCCAGGTGGCCTTCATGATGTTCGTGTTGGCCATGACCACCCGGGGAGCCAGCCGGTGGGTCCGGAATACGGCCACGGGCATGCCCGACTGGATGGCCAGGGTCTCGTCGTTCTCCAGATGGAGAAGGGCCTCCACGATGGCGTGGTACGACTCCCAGTTGCGGGCGCACTTGCCGATGCCCCCGTAGATGACTAGCCGCTCGGGCGCCTCGGCGTTCTCCATGTTGTTCTCCAGCATGCGCAGGAGGCCCTCCTGCTTCCACCCCCTGCAACGCAGGACGGGGCCCCGCTGGGCCCTGACCGAATACAGGATGTCGTTCTTCATGTGCATCTCCTCCTTGCCGATGAAACCCTTGGACTCATCCCGTGAATGGGAGCCCTGGAGGTCGCCTCCCCTCTCCCGTGTGGCCGCTGGGCGCTCGGAGAGACCCCTCCGAGCTGCCGCCCGTCATCATCCCATGAGGTCCAGCAGGGCGTTCTCCACGATCTGCCCCATGGAGAAATCGTGGAGCTGGAGGTAGTGGCGGAGCGGTTCCTCCAGGGCCCCCAGGGGCACGGGTCCCACCAGCTCGCATCCCGCCACCAGGACCCCGTGCCGGCTGGCCTCGGATCGGACGGTCTCCAGCACCCGGGGGATGGGGGTCTTGGCGTAGTTGGTCAGGTTCATGGAGACCTGGACCTGGCCCTGCCCCTCCAGGGCCAGGCCGATGGCGCGGACGTACCGGTACCCCCCGTTGATGTGCCGCACGGCCCTGGCGATGCGCTCGGCCACGACCAGATCCGCGGTCCTCAGGTTGACGTTGAGGGCGATGAGTGGAAAGCGCGCCCCGGTGACCGTGGCGCCGCTCCGGGCGTTGAAGGCGGCCGGCCCCTCGTCCGGGGTCCAGGCCGGATCCTGGAGCTTCTCGGCCAGGCCCTCGTACTCCCCCTTGCGGATGCTGGTGAGCAGGAGTCGTTCGGGCCGGGTGGCCGCGTCCTCGTAATAGAAGACCGGGACCCCCAGGCCGCCCAGGAACTTCCCGAACCTCCGGGCCAGGGACACGGCCTCCTCGGTGCTCACGCCCCGGATCGGGATGAAGGGGACCACGTCCACGGCCCCCATGCGGGGATGGGAGCCCCGGTGGCGGCCCATGTCGATGCGCTCGATGGCCCCGGCCGCCATCTTCCGGGTGGCCTCCAGTACCGCCTCGGGCTCCCCCAGGTACGTGAGGACGGAGCGGTTGTGGTCCGTGTCCGAGGATCGGCTCAGGAGCCTCACCCCGGAGACGGCCTCCACCGCCGCCGCCACCTGGTCCACCAGCTCCATGTCCCGCCCCTCGCTGATGTTGGGCACGCACATGACGATCTTCATGGTCCATGACCTCTCACAAGCAATGTGCGAGGAAGCGCTCCAGTTCCTCGGTCCGGTGTTCCAGGTCCCGGATCCGCTCCGGGTCCTCGAGGGCCGGGAGGTTGATCCGCACGTTGTCCAGGCACCCCCGCAGTCCCGCCGCGGCCAGGTGGCCGGCGCACGTCAGGTCCGATGCGGCGCTGGCATTGGACCTACCCTCCAGGGCCCGGCGGAGCTCCAAGACCCTGCGGCACCTTGCGCCGTTCTCCAGGGGCGTCCGGGCGGCCTGGAACAGGGCCTCCTGGATGGCCTCCCGGCGGGCGGCCTGCTCCGCGGCCGTGGCCCTGGACAGGCGGCGGGCCGCCATGACCCGATCGAAGGCCCGGGCGTCTTCCTCGCCGCCGGCCATGAGCGCACCGGCCAGGGCCTCGGCCTCCGCCGCGATGGCCTCGTAGTGCGCGTCCGGGGCCATTCCCGGCCGGCTGCGGGACAGGCGGGCCACCATGGCCGTCAGGGCCGCGGCCATGGCCCCGGCCACGGCCGACGCCGTGCCCCCGCCCACGGCGTTATCCGCCGGATCCAGGACCCGCAAGAAGGCCGCCAGATCGTTTCCCCGCGGCCGCGGTTCGCGTCCCCGGGGGTAACCGGCAGTGGTGTCCGTCATTGGTGTTCGTTCTCGGCCCCGCGCCACGCTCTTGCCCTCCCCCCAACCCCGGCAACCCAGTCCACCCAAGCAACCCAATCAACCCCAGCCTTCCCCTCCGCGTCTCCACCCCCGGCCGCCCTCACGCCACCCGCTCCCCCCGCTTGTACACAGCTGTCACCGGCGACACGCCGGTGTGGTACGCCAGGATGGCCGGGGATCGGCCGTCCAGGAGGAGGAAGTCGGCCTGCTTGCCCGGCTCCAGGCTCCCCACCCGATGGGCCGTCCCAATGGCGTACGCGGCGTTGAGGGTGGCCGCCACCAGGGCCTCCTCCACGGTCATGTGCATGTTGAGCACGGCCAGGGCAAAGGCCAGGGGCATGGACTCGCAGTAGCAGGAACCCGGGTTACAATCCGTGGCCAGGGCCACGGGGACCCCCAGGTCCATCATGGCCCGGGCACGGGCGTAGGGCTTCCTCAAGCACAGGGCCGTGCCGGGCAGAAGCACGGCCATGACCCCGGCGGCGGCCATGGCCTGGAGGCCGGCGTCGCCGGCCGCCAGGAGGTGCTCGGCCGAAACCGCCCCCAGCTCTGCGGCCAGGGCGGCGCCGCCCAGGTCGTGGACCTCGTCGGCGTGGACCTTGAGTCCCATGCCCGCCTCCCGGGCGGCCAGAAGGATGCGGCGGGTCTGGGCCGGCGAGAAGACCCCCTGCTCGCAGAACACATCGCAGAAGCGCGCCAGGCCGGTGCGGGCCACGGCCGGAATCATCTCCTCGACCAGGAGCGACACATAGGCCTCAGGATCCTGCCGATGTTCGGGGGGGACCGCATGCCCGCCCATGAACGTGGCCACGATGTCCTGAGGGGTCTGGCCGGCCGCACCGTGGATGGCCCGAAGCATCTTGAGCTCGCTGTCGGTGTCCAGCCCGTATCCGCTCTTGATCTCCACGGTGGTGGTGCCCAGGGATAGGGCCGAACGCAGGCGTCCGAGGGTGGCGGCCTCGAGGTCCGCCTGGGAGGCCGCCCGCACGGCCCGGACCGAGGACAGGATGCCGCCCCCACGGGAGAGGATCTCCAGGTAGGGGGTCCCCTGCATGCGCAGGACGAACTCCTCCTCCCGGGTCTCGGCAAAGCAGAGGTGGGTATGGGGGTCCACCAGTCCGGGAACCAGGCACTGCCCGCCGCAGTCTGTCTCCAGCTCCGGCCTACGGCCCCCTGCCGCGGCCAGGACCTCGCCCGAGGGGCCCACGGCCAGGATGCGGCCTTCTTCACAAAGCAAGGCCCCCCGGTCCCAGGACCGGATGGACCCCTGTGCGGAGCCTTTCAGGGGGCTTCCGGGGTCCGACGGGGTGAAGACCCTGGCGTTTGTGAAGAGCTTCAAACCCATGGGAAGAGATCCGGAGGACCGCCCCGGGCCCGTCTCCGGTCCGGCCTTGCGGGCCCGGGCATCGAGACCGATCACTTCTCGGAAAACAGGTTGATCATGGGGAGCTTGACCCCGTGCTCCCGGGCCACCTCCACGGCCCGCTCATACCCGGCGTCCGCATGGCGGATGATCCCCGTGGCCGGGTCGTTGCGAAGGACCGTGGAGACCCGCAGCTCCCCCTCGGGGGTGCCGTCGGCCACCGTGACCTGACCCGCGTGCAGGGCGTATCCGATGCCCACCCCGCCCCCGTCGTGGAAGGAGACCCAGCTCGCCCCGGAGGTCACGTTCACCATGCAGTTGAGAAGGGCCCAGTCCCCCACGGCGTCGGAGCCGTCCCGCATCCCCTCGGTCTCCCGGTAAGGAGAGGCCACGGATCCGCAGTCCAGGTGGTCGCGGCCGATGACGATGGGGGCCTTGACCGCCCCCGAGGCCACCAAGTCGTTGAAAATCCTGCCCGCCTTGTCCCGCTCCCCATACCCCAGCCAGCAGATGCGGGCCGGAAGCCCCATGTGGGCCACCCGCTCCTCGGCCAGGGTGAGCCAGCGCACCATGCGCCTCTTGCCGGGGAAGGCCTCCATGAGGGCGTGGTCTGTCACGGTGATGTCCCGGGGGTCCCCGGACAGGGCGGCCCAGCGGAAGGGACCCTCTCCCTCGCAGAACAGGGGCCGAATGTACGCCGGGACAAAGCCCGGGTAGTTCATGGCCTCGGCCACCCCGCGCTGGAGGGCCTGTCCCCGCAAATTGTTGCCGTAGTCGAAGGCCACGGCTCCCCGGGCCTGCATCTCCAGGATAGCCCGGCAGTGGACGGCCATGGCATCCCGGGCCAACTCCATGTATTGTCTGGGGTCCTCCCTGCGGAGCGTGAGGGCCTGCCCATGGGGCATGCCGGGAGGGACATAGCCGTTGAGCTCGTCGTGGGCGCTGGTCTGGTCCGTGACCACGTCGGGGATGAACCCCAGGGCCGCCATCCGGGGGAGCATCTCGGCGGCGTTCCCCACGAGCCCGATGGACAGGGGTCGCTTGTCTTGGGCCGCCCGGCGGGCCATGGCCACGGCTTCCTCCAGGTCCTCGGCCATGACGTCCAGGTATCGGGTCTGCAGCCGCCGCTGGATCCGGTTGCGATCCACCTCCACGCAGAGGGCTACCCCGTCGTTCATGGTGACGGCCAGGGGCTGGGCGCCTCCCATGCCCCCCAAGCCGGCCGTGAGCACGATCCTGCCCGAGAGGCTCCCCCCGAAGTGCCGATCCGCCAGGGCCGCGAAGGTCTCGTACGTGCCCTGGAGGATCCCCTGGGTGCCGATGTAGATCCAGGAGCCTGCGGTCATCTGGCCGTACATCATGAGACCCCGCCGGTCCAGGTCGTGGAAGGTCTCCCAGTTGGCCCAGTGGGGCACGATGTTGGCGTTGGCGATGAGGACCCGGGGGGAGTGGAAGTGGGTCCGGAGGATGCCCACGGGCTTGCCGGACTGGACCAGGAGGGTCTCGTCCCCCTCCAGCTCCAGGAGGGAGCGCACCAAGGCGTCGAAACAGGGCCAGTTGCGCGCGGCCTTGCCGAACCCGCCGTACACGATGAGCTCTTGCGGCTTCTCCCCCGTCTCCGGATCCAGGTTGTTGAGGAGCATTCGCAGGGCGGCCTCCTGATGCCACCCCTTGCAGTGGAGCTCCCGGCCGCGAGGGGCCTTGACCGGCCTGGGCTGGCCGCAGCCGATGCGAAGTTCCCGCACAAGGCGTTCCTTGGCGCTCTCTCCCATGGTCGCTCTCCCGTATGGACGATCCTGTGGGGGGGCATCCCGGCATGGACGCCTGACCCCATCTAACCACCCGCTTGGGGCCGTGTCAACGCACGGGTCACCCCAACGGGCCCACGGCCGCCTCCACTTCCCGGACGATCTCGCCCTGCCGCAACATGGTCGCCGCCTCCTCCATGTCCCGGGACAGGAGGCGGTCCGTGGCCAGGTGAGGGATGCGCCCGCGGATGGCCCGGTACGCCCGGCGGGTCCCCTGTCCGGATCGCAAGTCGGTGAACAGATCCAGGGCCTGGGCCGCGCACAGCAGCTCGATGGCCAGGACGCTCTGGGCATTGCGCACCACCTGGCGGCATTTCCTGGCGGAGATGGTCCCCATGCTCACGTGGTCCTCCTTGTTGGCCGAGGTGGGGATGGAGTCTGCCGAGGCCGGATGGACCAGGACCTTGTTCTCCGATACCAGGGCCGCGGCCGTGTACTGGGCGATCATGAAGCCCGAGTTGAGCCCCCCGTCCTGCACCAGGAACGCCGGAAGCCCGCTCAGTTGGGGGTTGACCAGCCGCTCGATGCGCCGCTCGGAGATATTGGCCAGCTCGGCCGCCGCCAGGGCCAGGAAGTCCAAGGCCAAGGCCACGGGCTGGCCGTGGAAGTTGCCTCCCAGCAGGAAGTCCCCGCTTTCAGGGAAGATGAGGGGGTTGTTGGTGGCCGAGTTCATCTCGGTCTCCAGGACCCCCCAGGCATAGCGGATGGCGTCCTTGCTGGCCCCATGCACCTGGGGGGAGCAGCGCAGGGTGTAGGCGTCCTGGACGCGGGAGCAGTCCTTGTGGGAGGAAACAATCTCGCTGCCCGCCGTGATGCGAAGCAGGTTGTCCGCCGATGCGGCCTGCCCCGGATGGGGCCGGGCCCGGTGGATGCGCGGGTCGAACTCGGTCCGCGTGCCCAGGACGACCTCCAGGGTCATGGCGCAGGCCACGTCGGCGGTCCGCGCCAGGAGGTCTGCGTCGTGGACGGCCAGGGCGCCTATGCCCGTCATGACCTGGGTCCCGTTGATGAGCCCCAGCCCCTCTCCGGCCCCCAGCTCCAGGGGGGCCATGCCCAGTTGCCGCAGCGCGTCGGCGCCGGGAAGCCGGGCCCCCCGGAAGAAGGCCTCCCCCTCTCCCACCAGGACCAGGGCCAGATGGGCCAGGGGGGCCAGATCCCCGCTGGCCCCCACCGACCCCTGCGCGGGCACCACCGGGCAAACCCCGGCGTTGAGAAGCGCCGCCAGCCGCTCCACCGCGGCGAGCCCCACGCCCGAGCGCCCCAGGCCCGCGTCCTGGATCCGCAGGGCCATGGCGGCCCGGACCAGTTCCTCTTCCAGTGGTTCCCCCACGCCGGCCGAGTGGCTCAGGAGGATGTTTCTCTGGAGGGCGCGCGTGTCCGCCTGGGAGATGGCCACGTCGCTCAGGGCCCCGAACCCCGTGGTCACGCCGTATACGCGGCGGCCCTCGGCCGCCCATTGCTCCACCAGGGCCCTGCATCGGATGATGCGCGAGGCCGCCTCGGGCGCCAGGGCGACCCCGATCCTTTGTCGAGCCACGGCCATGAGGTCGGGCACCGTCAACCGGCCTTCCCCCAGATGGATCGATTCCATTTCTCTCCTTCCCTCTCCTTTCCACTTGCGCCGGCTGACGTGGTCGACGGAGACTGGCCCAGGGACCTTGGTCCACGCCGAGCTTCTGCTCGGCGGCCCTCGCCCGGATCCATCTCCCGAGCTCCGAGGCAGGTTCCTCCGGGTCACGGATTTCGTGGCCTCCCTCCATGTGATGCATCTGATGCATCCGATGCATCTTCCTGGTGCAATCTACGCGGCGCATCGGTATTCAGTCAACCTGCCGCCGGGGGCCCGAGGGCCTGGGCAGGAACCCTCCCTGGCTTGCGGGCCCGCACACAGCGTCGGGGGCTCCGCCCGCTGCATGGCGGCAGAGCACGGCGCGACCTCGGGGGGCCTCCTCACTTTCCTCAAGTGGGGTTTGACAGTGCCTCCCCGATCCAGTAGTCTCGGGCCAACCGCCATGGGGAGGAAAACGGACGTGGGGGAACAGGGCCGGGTTGTCCTGCCCGGGGATACGATGGGCGCGCTGCCATATCGCCCGGCAGTGGGGCGCAAGTTGGGGCAGGTTGCCCGGGGTGTGGCCCGCTGGGGCCCGGTCCTGCTCCTGGTTTTCGCCCTGTGGGCGTGCGCCCGCATCACGCCCCGCACCCACCTGCCGCACACGAGCCTGCCCTCGCCCAACTTCGACCAGCGTCGGCCGAACTTCGTGATCATCCACCACACGAGCAAACACGGGGCCGAGGAAGCCCTTGCCACGCTCACGGACCCATTGCGCCGGGTGAGCGCCCATTACCTCATCGCCCGGGACGGGGCCATCTACGCCCTGGTGGACGAACTGGCGCGGGCCTGGCATGCAGGGGAGTCCTACTGGGGCGGGAGCCGCGACCTCAACTCGGCCTCCATCGGGATCGAGCTGGACAACAACGGGGAGGAGCCCTTCGCCGGGCCCCAGATCGAGGCTCTGCTGCGCCTCCTGGCCGACATCCAGGGGCGCTACAAGATCCCCACGGCCAATTTCCTGGGGCACGGGGACGTGGCGCCCACGCGCAAGATCGACCCCAGCCAGCGCTTCCCCTGGAGGCGCCTCGCCGAGCACGGGTTCGGTCTGTGGTGCGAGCCCCCGTACCCGCCCGTGCGCGGGGATGCGGACGAGGCCACGCTTCTGGCGGCCCTCGGGTACGACACCCGCAGCCTTCCCGCGGCCCGCGCAGCCTTCAAGCGGCACTTCGCGCCGGATAGCCCATCCGCCGAGATGACCATGGAGGAGCGGGCCCTGTTGCAGTGCCTCATCGACAGGAAGATCCTTGGGGGACCGTAACCCCCTTTGTGCGGCCTTCCTTCGGACGCCCGAGGCCATGGTCATAGCGGCGATGCAGGGACAAGGCCCTTGGAGGGCCAACGACTTGGCGCGCCCGCCGAGATTCGAACTCGGGACCTACGGATTAGAAGTCCGTTGCTCTATCCTGCTGAGCTACGGGCGCCATGGCAGGGATACTCAAGACGTATGTTATGAGGGCGCCACGGACATTGTCAACGCCCCTCACGTCAGCCCCTGCCTGACATGGAGGCATATCTCCCACGCGCCGGATCGGGATGCCGTGCATCAGGCCACGGAAGGCCTCTCATCCCTCCCATGGCGCAGAGGGCGCATCAGTCCTTGAAGGCCGTGAGCGGTTCGTGGATGAGCTCGCCCTCCCGGAAGCGGGTGGGGCGAAGGGGGTGGAGGTCCACGGTGGTGGCCCTGCCCTGGACGATGAGCTCGGCTGTGAGAAGGCCGGCCGCCGGGCTGTGCTGAAACCCGTGTCCGCTGAAGCCGTTGACGCATATGAACCCCTTGAGCTCGGGGAACTCGCCCATGATGGCGTGGTGATCCGGGGAGATCTCGTAGAGCCCGGCCCATCCCCGCCCGATCGCCGCACGCGCCAGCACGGGCACTCGATGGAGGGAGCGTTCGGCCGTCCACTCCTTGGCGTCGAAGTCCACCCCTTGGTTGAAAGAGGGCTTCGCGTCCTGGGGGCCCGCCAGGAGAAGCCCCTTTCCCTCCCGGCGCATGTACCAGCCGTGGTGCAGGTCGATGACCATGGGGAACTGGGGGGGGAGGTCGTCAAAGGGGTCGGTAAAGAAGATCTGCCGGCGGATGGGCTTGACCGGGAGTTCCAGGCCCGCCATGGCCCCTACGAGAGCCGCGTAGGGGCCCGCGGCGTTCACCACCACGTCGGCGCGCACCCGCTCGCCCGAGGCCGTCGCCACCCCCCGCACGCGGCCCTGGGAAGTCTCCACCCCCGTGACCTCCACCCCTTCCCGGAGAACGGCCCCCAACCCCCTCGCCCCCTTGATGAATCCCTGCATGACCTCGTACGGACCCGCGAAGCCGTCCCCCGGCGTCAATGAGCCGCCCATCAGGTCATCCACGCGCAGGAAGGGCCACCGATCAGAAAGATCACGGGGCCCCAGCAGCTCCACAGCCAACCCCCGACTGCCCAGGAGCCGGGCGTTGGCCTCGAACACCGACCACTCCCGGGGGGCCGCGGCCAGAAACAGGTAGCCCACCTGGTGGAACTCCGGATCCACCCCGAAGGTCTGCTCGAACCGGTCGAAGGCGGCCCGGCTCAGGATGGAGAAATCGAGATTCACGGCCGTGGAGAACTGGGTCCGGATCCCCCCCGCGCACTTGCCCGTGGACCCCTCGCCCATCATGCCCCGCTCCAGGAGGAGCACGTCTCGCACTCCCTTTGCGGCCAGGTGGTAGGCGATGCTCACGCCCACGACGCCTCCACCCACGATGACCACATCGGCCCTCTGAGGCAGTTCCTGCTTCACACCCCCCTCCTAGAGTCACGGATCGCGGGCGGACCGCCATCCCTCTCACTGCTCCGTCTCAGCGCCATCCAGGACCAAAGGATCACCATGACGGCCACCCCAATCCCCAACAGCTCCATGCCCCGTGAGGGGAAGACCAGCAGGACTGCAGCCCCCGCCAGGGCCAGTCGCTGCACCCACCCCAGGGCCGTGACCAGGTGGCCGATGAGGGCCGCCGCCAGGCAGATCACCCCCAGGCCTGCCATGGCCACGCCGGCGGCGATATTCAGTTCGTCTCCCGACAGGAGAAGGGCGGGCTGGAACACGAAGGCGAAGGGCACCAAGAACCCCGCGAACCCCAGGCGGAAGGCCTCGATCCCCGTGGCCATGGGCTCGGAGCCCGCCAGGTTGGCCGCGGCAAAGGCGGTGACGGCATCGGGCGGGGTCAGGTCCGCCAGTACGGCATAGTAGAAAACGAAGAAGTGGGCCGCCAGCACCGGCACGCTGTAATCCCCCAGGACCTTGGCCCCGACGGTCACGCCGATGATGTAGGCCGCCGTGGTGGGGATGGCCGTGCCCAGGACGCTGATGATGACGAAGACCAGCAGGAGGGCCACGAGGAGGTACCCGAACGAGGCCGCCGAAAGGATGGTCCCGAAGGCCAGGGCCACGCCCGTGCGGGTGAGCACCCCCACCACCATGCCCGATCCCGCCAGGACCGCTGCGATGAGGGCGCAGTTCACCATGGCGTTGAAGAACGTATCGAGGACCTTGTGCCAGTTGAGCCAGGTGGCGCGGTCCAGAAAGCTCAGGAGCGCCGTGACCCACAGGGTGTGGACGGCGGCCTTGGCTGGTGAATAGCCGGAGGCCAGGAGGCCCACGAGGACCACGAACGGCCCCATGAGGTACAGGCGCTTGAGCACCCGACGGGTGGCCGGGCGCTCCTTGCGGGGCAGGGGGGCGATGCCCCGGGCCCTGGCGATGAGGTGCACCATGGTGAAGACGCCCAGATAGTAGAGGAGCGCCGGGATCACCGCCACCTTGATGATGGTGAAATAGGGAATCCCGGTCACCTCCGACATGATGAAGGAGCCGGCTCCCATGACCGGCGGCATGACTTGTCCCCCGGTGCCGGCGACGGCCTCCACGGCCGCTGCCTGCTTGGGGGTGTACCCGGCCCGCTTCATGAGGGGGATGGTGAAGGACCCCGTGGCGTACACATTGGCCACGGTGGATCCGGAGACCGTGCCGTAAAGGGCCGAGGAGATGACCGCGATCTTGGCGGCCCCACCCCGGGCCCATCCCGCCGCCCAGGTGGCGAGCTCCACCAGATAGTCCCCGCATCCCGTGGCCGCCATGACCGCCGCGAAGAAGATGTATATGTAGAGAAGGTGGGCCGAGATGCCCATGAGAAAGCCGAAGATGCCCTCGTCCTGGGGCAGGAAGAGCACCTCCACGGCCCGGTCCAGGCTGAACCCCTTGAAGTGAAACATGCCGGGCCAGAACTGGCACGTCAGGAGATAGGCGATGACCACGGTGACCGTCAGGGCGAACCATTTGGATACGGCCCGGCGGCAGGCCTCGATGACGCATAGGGCCAGCAGGGCCCCCAGGGCGACCTCCGCGGCCCGGACTTCGTGGAACCCCACGAACCGCTGGTTCAGGCGGTCGGCATGGAAAACGGTGTACAGGGGCGCCGCCAGGCTGATGGCGGCGAGGAGGAGATCCGGCAGCGACGGCCTGCGGGCGGGGGAGCCTTCCCGAGCCCCGAAAAGAAAAAACACGACGGGCAGCAGCATGGCCAGGTGCAGGCCCCTGAAGACCCGCGGCTCGGGCGAGCCCAGGGCCGCTGCGTGCAGATGGAACAGCCCTGCCGCCACGCCCAGCCCGATGAGGGGGATCTTCCAGGCGCGGCTCAACTGGCGCATGGAGGTGCCTCCATGACGGCGCTCCGGACGAAAAAGCACCCAGCCGAGGCCGCCTTGGCGCACGGGGCCTCGACTGGGCCGCGGCGAGCTTTGTGAAGGAATGGGTCTACTTGATGACGCCCTTTTCCTTGTAATACCTCATGGCCCCTGGGTGAAGGGGAAGGCCGGTCCCCGTGGGGCCGTCCTTGACCTCGTACGGGGCCAGGCTGCCGTGGACCTTTCGGACCTTCTCCACGTTGTCGTTGAAGGCCCTGGTCAGGCGATAGGCCACGTCGTCCGACAGATCCTTGTGGACGATCATGACCGACCCCGCGCAGGCCGTTTTCACCGCATCGGTATTGGCGGCCTTGGGATAGGTCCCCGCAGGGATCTTGCCGGCGGTGATGCCGTAGTCGGCCAGGGCCTTGAGGGCCTTGTCCGAGAAGTCCAAGATCTTCAAGGCGCGGCCCACGGAGGCCTCGGTCACTGCGGCGCCGGGGAGGGCCAGGAACGTGAAGACGCCGTCCACGTTCTTGTCCTTGAACTGGTTGGCCTGGAACGCGTAGTCACCCCGGGCGAAGTGAAAGCCCGCCTTTTCCAGATCCGGGATGGAGGTTCCGTAGGCCTCCAGGATCCGCTCGAAGACCCACACGTCCGAGGAGCCGGCCTGGGTGATGGCCAGGCGCTGCTTCTTCTTTTCGCCGAAGACCTCGTCCATGGTCTTGATGGGCGAATCGGCGCCCACGTAAAAGTGGAAGAAGTTCATGGACATGCCGCCCGCCAGGGCCCTCAGATCGGTCAGCGGCTTCTCGAAGGGCTTCATCCCCTTGTACGCCGCCGCATTGAGAAATGGGAGGCCCCAACCCAGCTCCGCGGTCTTGTTGGCGACCAGGGCGGGGTTCTGCACCCCGCCTCCGGGGACGACCTTGATGACCAGATCCGGGTCCGCCTCCATGATGATGGCGGATATGCCGCCGGCCATGCCGTACCAGCCCCCCCCTGCGCCGCCCGCGGTCCAGGTGAGGGTGGCCTTCTCGGCGGCCGAAGCCGCCCCGGCGACCACCAGCACCGAGACCAGGATCACCGCCACGAACGTCCCTTTGCGTGCCATGATGCGCCCTCCTTTCCTTGTGAACGCAGTCTGGTGGGTGTTGCCACAGGAGTGGGGCAAATGTAGTATGGGCGCGGGGTACTGTCAAGGACAAGTCGGGGTGCGTGGCCGGGAGGAGGACGATGAAGGGAAGCGAGGCGCTGGTGGGCATGCTGAGGCAGGCGGAGGTGGAGGTCGTCTTCGGCCTGTGCGGCGACACGAGCCTGCCGCTGTACGACGCCCTGCGGGAGGCCCAGGATGCAATCCGCCACGTCCTCGCTCGGGATGAGCGGTCGGCCGGGTACATGGCCGACGCGTACGCCCGGCTGAGCGGCCGGGTGGGCGTGTGCGAGGCCCCCTCGGGCGGGGGCGCCACGTACCTTGCCCCCGGGGTCATCGAGGCCAATCTCTCTTCCGTCCCCCTGGTGGCCATGACCACGGACATCGACTCCCGGCTCCGGGGGCGCGGTACCCTTACCGAGATGGACCAGGGTGCGTTTTTCGCCCCGTTGACGCGGTGGACCGGAACGCCCAGCCACAGCCGAGCCCTTCCCTGGGTCTTGCGCCAGGCCTTCCGGCAGGCCGTATCAGGCCCCATGGGGGCCGCCCACATCTGCCTCCCGTACGACGTCCAGGAAGGCGAGGTCGCCGAGGCGGATGTCCGCATGGAGCCCCAGCTGGGCCGGTACCCAGCCGGCCGAGCCGCCCCGGATCCCGAGGCCGTGCGCCGGGCCGCACGGCTCCTGGCGGAGAGCCGGCGGCCGGTCATGGTGGCCGGGGCCGGGGTCATCCGATCCGGGGCCTGGGCGGAGCTCGCCGCCCTGGCCCGGCGCCTGGGCTGCCCGGTGGCCACCTCCATCAGCGGCAAGGGGGCCATGGCCGAGACGCATCTGCTCGCCCTGGGGGTGATCGGGAGCAACGGGGGGCTGGCCTATCGACACGATGTCATCCGGGAGGCCGACCTCATCTTGTACGTGGGGTGCCGGGCGGGCTCGGTGACCACGGAGAAATGGACCCTGCCGGCGCCCGGGGCCGTCAAGGTCATGCAGATGGACGTGGAGCCGGCCCGGTTGGGCCTCAACTATCCGCTGGAGGTCGGGATGGCGGCGGATGCCCGCCTGGGGCTTGCCGCACTGGAAGGGGCGCTGGCCGATCTGGCCGGGGGGCGCGAGATGGCCAAGGTGGACCCGGCGCAACTCATCGCCAGACGCGAGTCGTTCATGGCGCGGCGGCCCGAGTTCGCATCGGACGCGGTCCCCATCACGCCGGAGCGCTTCGTGGCCGAGTTCTCGGCGGCCCTGCCCGAAGGGGCCGTGGTCCTGGCCGACCCGGGCACGGCCACGCCGTATCTGGCGGCGTATTGGCGGGTGCCCCGGGCGGGTCGATGGTTCGTCGCCCCCCGGGCCCACGGGGCCCTGGGGTACGCCCTGCCGGCCGCGCTGGGGGCGCACCTGGCGCGGCCCGAGGCCAAGGTGGTGGGGGTCATGGGGGACGGCGGCTTCGGCATGGCCGTGGGCGAGCTGGAGACCCTGGTCCGCCTGGGCGCGCCCGTGACCCTGGTGATCCTGAGAAACGGCGTCTTCGGCTGGGTCAAGGCCGGCCAGCGGGCCCTGGGAGGCCGCTACTTCGGCGTGGACTTCTCGGTGAGCGACCACGCGCGCATCGCCCAGGCCTTCGGGCTGGAGGCCTGGCGGGCCGAGCGACCGGACGAGATCGCTTCCGCCCTCAAAGAGGCCCTGGGCCGCCCCGGACCGACCCTGGTGGAGGTCGTCTGCCAGCCCCTTCACGAGGCCCGGGCGCCGGTATCCAAGTGGATCGCGTGAAGGGGGGGCATGCCATGGCGGCCGAGGCCCCCCTGGGGGTGCTGATGCTGGATCACCGGCTCACCCGGCCGCCCGGCGATCCCGGGAACCCGCGCTCGTTCCCGTTCCCGGTCCTCATCCGGGAACTCCCCGGGATCTCCCTGGAGAGGCTGCTGGCGCGGGATCCCGCCCTCCTGGGGCCCCTCGTAAAGGCCGGCCGCGGGCTGGCGGCCCGGGGAGCCTGGGGGATCACCTCGGGCTGCGGCTTCTTCGTCATCTTCCAGCGGGAGATGGCGCGGGCCATGCCCGTGCCGGTGTTCCTCTCCAGCCTCCTGCAGCTCCCCCTGGCCCAGGCCGCCGTCGGCCCCGAGGCGAGCGTGGGGATCCTCACCGCCCACGCCGGGCGCCTCACCGAGGCGCACCTGGAGGCGGCCGGCCGGCTCCCGTGGGGACGGGTGACCGTGGTTGGCCTCGAGGACCGCCCGCACTTCGCAGAGGGGGTCTTGAAGTCCCAGGGCCGGTACGATGTCGAGGGCATCCGCCGGGAGGTCGTCAGCGCGGCCAGGGAATTGATGGGCCGGGACCCGGCCTTGGGCGCACTGGTGCTCGAGTGCACCAACCTGCCCCCCTTCGCCCGGGACGTGCAGGTGGCCACCGGGCTCCCCGTGTACGACATCACCACCCTGGTGCACCTGGCCAAGGCGGCGTGCGTCAGGGGTCCATTTGAGGCCCTTTCTCCAGGACCGAGCCCAGGGGCAGCTCCCTGAGATGGTCCCGGTACAGGGGCGGCAGGGTCTGGTACAGGGCTGTGCCCCGCCGCTTTCTTTCCAGCAGCTCCTCCGAGGCCTCCCCCACCACCTTGGCGGGCACTCCGGCCACGATGGCCCGACGGGGGACCCGAAACCCCTCCAGGAGCACGGCCCCTGCCGCGATGGTGGCCTCATCGTCCACGACGACCGCGTCAAAGAGGATGGCCCCCATCCCCACCAGGACGCGGCTCCCCACAACGGCCCCGTGGATGATGGCGCCGTGGCCCACATGGCAGTCCGTGCCCAGGGTCACCAGATCGCCCGGCCGCACATGGATGACGCAGTTCTCCTGGACGTTGGAGCCCGCCCCCAGCCGGATCCCGCCCCAGTCGGCCCGGAGGGCCGCCCCCGGGCCGATGTAGCAGCCCGCTGCGATCCTCACATCCCCTATGAGGACCGCCAGGGGATGGACGTAGGCCTCGGGATGGACCCGGGGCTCGCGATCCTTCAGGGCGTAAAAGGGCATGCTGAGACCTCCTCGGGGTGACATCCGTTTCCGAAGCGTCGAGATGGGCCATGGTATTCCCCCACGCCCGGAGGTTCAAGGGGGAAAAGGGATGCCCTGCCCCATGCATGTCGATGGGTATATAATGCGGGGACCGCTGAACGCGACGGGGGACGCCCGTCCCCCAACCCGGACAGGAGGAGGGGGAGATGCTGCACCAACGGACGGTCAAGACGCACATCATGAGACTGACGGGCAACGCCGAGGCGGTCTTTCCACTTCTGTGTCCGGTTCGGGAATACGAGTGGATCGATACCTGGCAGTGCGAGATGATCCACAGCGAGTCGGGGGTCGCCGAGCAGGATTGCATCTTCCGAACCACGTTTCCAGGCGACGGCCCCCCGGATACGTGGGTCGTCTCCCGATATGAGAGGCCGCGTCTCATCGAGTTCGTCCGGGTCAATGCCATACGGGCCATGCGCTACACCATACGGCTCGAGGACATGGGGGAGGGGTCCACCGAGGCCTTGTGGCGCCAGGTGATCACCGGGCTGAACGAGGAGGGCGACGCCTTGGTGGCACAGATCTCCGAGGACGCCTTCCATGGCAGGATGGAAGTCCTCGAGAGGATGCTGAACCACTTCCTGAAGACGGGTCGCATGCTGCGGCTCCAGGACGCCCGGTCCGGAGGGTAGGGCGCCCCCCGGGGGCCTTCGAAGGGGCCTCGACTCATCCAAAGGATGCCTGCCCTCTTGTCCCGCCCCCCTGGATTCTCCCACGCGGATGGTTACCTTTATTGCGACGCGGGGTGGGGCGTCGCAAAGATCCGGAGGAAGATAGAGGGAGAGATCCATGGACATGCAGAACTTCACGGTCAAGTCGCAGGAGGCCCTGCAGGCGGCCCAGACCAAGGCCGTGCGGTACACCCACACCGAGGTCGACGGCGAGCATCTGTTTCTGGCCATGCTGGAGCAGGGAGACGGACTTGTGCCGCGGCTCATGGAGCGCATGGAGGTTCCGCTGGCAAAGCTCAAGGCGCGGCTGGAGGCCGAGCTGGACCGCCGGCCCCGGGTCACGGGCCCCGGGGCGGAGCCGGGGAAGGTCTTCATCACCCAGAGGTTGAGCAGGCTTCTGGTCAAGGCCCAGGACGAGGCCCGGCGACTCAAGGACGACTACGTCTCGGTGGAGCATCTGCTCCTGGCACTGGCCGACGAGGGGGAGGCCACGGCGGCAGGGAGGGTCCTTGCCGAGTTCGGCGTGACCCGTGATCTCCTTCTTCAGGTCCTCACGGACGTGCGGGGGCATCAGCGGGTCACCAGCGCCACCCCCGAGGGGACATACGAGGCGTTGCAGAAGTACGGCCGCGACCTGGTGGCCGAGGCGAGGAGCAACAAGCTGGATCCGGTCATCGGCCGGGACGCCGAGATCCGGCGGGTGGTGCGGATCCTGAGCCGCAAGACCAAGAACAACCCGGTCCTCATCGGCGAGGCCGGGGTGGGAAAGACGGCCATCGTGGAGGGGCTGGCCCACCGCATCGTGCGCGGGGACGTGCCCGAGGGGCTCAAGGAAAAGACCATCTTCTCCCTGGATATGGGGGCGCTGGTGGCCGGCGCCAAGTTTCGAGGGGAGTTCGAGGAGAGGCTCAAGGCGGTCCTGCAGGAGATCAAGTCGTCGGAAGGGAGGATCCTCCTGTTCATCGATGAGCTGCACACCATCGTGGGGGCGGGCAAGGCCGAGGGCTCCATGGACGCGGGGAACATGCTCAAGCCCATGCTGGCCCGGGGGGAGCTCCACTGCATCGGGGCCACCACCCTGGACGAGTACCGCAAGTACATCGAGAAGGACGCCGCCCTGGAAAGGCGATTCCAGCCCGTGATGGTGGACCCCCCCGGGGTGGAGGATACGGTCTCCATACTCCGGGGCCTCAAGGAGCGCTTCGAGGTCCACCACGGGGTCAAGATCCAGGACGGTGCCCTGGTGGCCGCGGCGGTGCTGTCCAACCGGTACATCACGGACCGGTTCCTGCCGGACAAGGCCATCGACCTGGTGGACGAGGCATGCGCCATGATCCGCACCGAGATGGACTCCATGCCCACGGAGCTGGACGAGGTGACGCGCCGCGTCATGCAGTTGGAGATCGAGGAGGCGGCCCTCAAGAAGGAGCGGGACAAGGCGTCCCACGAGCGGCTGGAGGTTCTGCGCAAGGAGCTGACCGACCTCAGGGCCAGGTCCGACACTTTGAAGCTCCAGTGGGAGTCGGAAAAGGGGGCCATCAAAAAGCTTCAGTCGCTGCGGGAGGAGATCGAGCAGGTCCGCCGGGAGATGGAGCAGGCCGAGCGCCGCTACGACCTGAACCGGGCCGCGGAGCTGCGCCACGGCAGGCTGCCCCAGCTGGAGCGTCAGCTCGAGGCCGACGAGCAGGCCCTCAGTTCCCAGCAGGGGGGGCAGCGGCTCCTCCGGGAGGGGGTGAGCGAGGAGGAGATCTCCGAGATCGTCTCCCGCTGGACCGGCATCCCCGTGACCCGGCTCATGGAGGGGGAGCGGGAGAAGCTCCTGCGGCTGGACGAGATCCTCCACCGGCGGGTGGTGGGGCAGGACGAGGCCGTGGGCCTGGTGGCCGACGCCGTCATCCGGGCGCGCTCGGGCATCAAGGACCCCAGGCGCCCCATCGGCTCGTTCATCTTTCTGGGACCCACGGGGGTGGGCAAGACCGAGCTGGCCAAGACCCTAGCCGAGGCCCTCTTCGATGCCGAGGAGAACATGGTGCGCATCGACATGAGCGAGTACATGGAAAAGCACACCGTGAGCCGCCTCATCGGCGCCCCGCCGGGGTACGTGGGGTACGAGGAGGGGGGCCAGCTCACCGAGGCCGTCCGGCGCAAGCCGTACAGCGTCATCCTCTTCGACGAGATCGAGAAGGCCCACAACGACGTCTTCAACGTGCTGCTCCAGATCCTGGACGACGGGCGTCTGACCGACGCCCAAGGGCGCACCGTGGATTTCAAGAACACGGTAATCATCATGACGAGCAACATCGGCTCCGAGTCCCTTCTGGGGGGGATCACGGATGCGGGGGAGATCCGCGAGGGGGCGCGCCGGGAGGTCATGGCCGCCATGCGACGGCACTTCCGGCCCGAGTTCCTCAACCGGGTGGACGACATCGTGCTCTTCAAGCCCCTCACCCTGGACGAGGTGAAGCGCATCGTGACGCTGCTCACCGAGGACTTGGTGAGGCGGCTCAAGGATCGGCGCATCTCCCTGGAGATCACCGAGCCCGCCCGGGAGCACATCGCGCGAACGGCGTACGACCCGGTGTACGGGGCGCGGCCGCTCAAGCGCTACCTGCAGCATCAACTCGAGACGCGCATCGGAAGGTCACTGCTCACGGGGGAGATCCTGGACGGCGCGCGCATGACCGTGGACCTGGAGGGCGGGCAGCTTGTGGTTCGACACCGAAACCCCGGCGGGGTATGACCCCCCCCGGGGGCGGGGACCGCACCGCCCTCAAAGAAGCAGTTTCGGGGTGAGCAGCGCCCTCGGCCGTGGTCGGCGGGGAGCCCCCATGTGGATCCGCACAGGCCGTTGAGCCATGTCTCCCCAAGGTGCAAACTCAGTAAAGGACGGGTCCCATGGAAGATGTGAACGGAAGCGAGGGCATGCACTACGAGGGATACTGCATCCGGCCGCCCAGCGAGGCGGAGAGCATCCTCCTGCAGGTGACGCTGGGCTGCTCGCACCACAAGTGCACCTTCTGCGGTTCTTACCGGGACAAGCGCTTCCGCATCAAGGAGGACCGCGTCATCCTGAGCGACATCCTTTTCGCCTCCAGGCACATGGGGCGGCAGGACAAGCTCTTTCTCATGGACGGCGACGCGCTGATCATCCCCCAGAAGAGGCTCCTGTGTATCCTGGAGCAGATCCGGACCCACCTGCCCTGGGTCAGGCGGGTGGGGGCCTACGCCAACACCAAGGGGATCCGGATGAAGTCCCTGGATGAACTCGTCCGGCTCCGGGAGGCGGGACTGGGGATTCTGTACCTGGGGGTGGAGACGGGCGATGACGCCCTGCGGGAGAAGATCCGCAAGGGGTCCACCGCGGACGAGGCCGCCCGCCAGGGCAGAAAGGTCAAGGAGGCCGGCATCAAGCTCTCGGTGACGGTGCTGCTGGGCATCGGCGGGGTTGCCGGGTCCCTGGCCCATGCCCGGGCGACGGGGGAACTGCTCAGCGCGATGGACCCCGATTACGTGGGCGCCCTGACCGTGATGCTCATCCCCGGGACCCCGCTTTACGAGGAGTATCGCCGGGGGATGTTCGATCTGCCGGACCAGCGGGGCATCCTCCTGGAACTGCGGGAGATGATCGCCCACACGGACCTCACGGGCGGGCTCTTCTTCTCCAACCACGCCTCCAACTACCTGCCCATCAAGGCGAGGCTCCCCCGGGGCAAGCAGGACGCCCTGGGGCTCATAGACAGGGCCCTGCGCGGGGAGGTGGGGCTTCGGCCCGAGTGGATGCGCGCCCTGTAGGCGGATGACGACCCGGCCGGGAGATGACAGCATGAAGATCATCAGGATGAGCGAGGCGCCCAAGGAGTGCATCGCCGGGCCCGTGTTCACCGGGCCCGACGTCACGCTTCAGACCCTGGCGCCGGACAGCAGGGAGTTCAGCGTGAACATGGTGAACTTCGGCAAGGGCGTCCGGAACAAGTTCCACGCCCACGAGGGGGAGCAGGTCCTCATCGTCACGGCCGGCAGGGGAATCGTGGCCACAGAGACGGAAAGGCAGTTCATCGCGCCGGGGGATGTGGTGCTGATCCCCGCCGGGGAAAAGCACTGGCACGGCGCCGTCGAGGACGCCGAGCTCTCCCACATTTACGTGACCCGGCTGGGCGGGGCGTTCACGCAACTGGAGGAGTGAGCGTCGGGGCTCTCCCCCGTTCAGCGGTCCTTGAGCCACTGGAGGACCCGGAAGTGAAATGCCGCGGCGTTGAGGCCCTCCACCTCCAGGAAGATCCGAACAAAGTCCTGCCCCCGGATCAGGTGGCATCGGGCCCGGTGGAACACGGCCACCACGACTCCCTGGCCGGTCTCGGGGTTCAGCGACTTGGCCTTGAGGATCCGGGCGAACACGGGATAGACCTCGTCCCGGAGGTGCTCCCAGGGGCGCTCGCTCAGGAGGGAGACCTCGAAGAAGAGGCGGGGGGCCGCGGGGTCGTCCTCCATGGCCTCCCGATACCGGTTGTAGGCCTCGCCGGGGAACGATTCGAAGGCCCTGGCCAGCAGGGCGTCCAGGTACGCGGGCACCGGAGGCCTCAGGCACCGCCTTCCAGGGGCGGGGCGTCCAGGTAGTCCATCTCGGTCCGGCTCACGATGGCCGTGAAGTTGGACAGGGTGGCCAGGGCGATGGTGCCGATGGCCTCCATGATCTCCTCGTCCGAGAACCCCTGATCCTTGACCGCCTGGAAGGTCGCGTCGTCCACGTGCCCCCGCTTCTCCACCACGGCCCTGGTGAACTTCAGCATGGCGTCGATCCGGGGGTCGGCGCTTTGCGCCCGGCGGGCATCCAGCGTCTCTCCCTTGCTCATGACGCCGTGCTCCACGGCGCTGGCGGTGTGGGAGGCCAGGCAGTACTCGCACCCGTTGATCTGGGAGGTGAGCAGATACACCATCTCCCGGATCTTCTTCTCCAGCTTGCCCGCATCCAGACACGCCGTGAGCTTGATGAACCCGTCGAAGACGTTGGGTGAGTTGGCCATCATGCAGTACAGGTTGGGGACCATCCCGATTCGCTGGAAGAGCTTTCGGGTGAAGGCATCGGCCTCCTCGGGCTCGATGTAGTTGAACCGCGTCATGACCACCTCCTCGATCGATATCTGCTTTGCCCGCGGGAACGCAAGCCGGCACACTGGCCCGATGGAGTAGCAGAGCGCGGCGCGCGTGTCAAGGGTGTGGGGTGCCCTGCCGGGCGGATCGAGACGGCCATGGCGCCGGCCGACATGATACCGCGTTTTTTCCAAGACCAGTCCATCGTTGAGTGCGCGCCGGCGCAAGCGGACCCCGCCCGGCTTGCGGCCCTGGGCCGTCGCGTTCTCCATGTCTGCAGGCCTCAGCTCTCGTGGATCAAGTGGCGGCGAGGCGATCCGCACATCCCCGAGGACCGGCCCCTCCCTCGCCGGGAAAGAGGCTCTGTCGTCTCCGATTGATGACTTGTCACGATCGTCCATCCCACAGGGGAAGTCATCTGCCTCCCCCATGCCGGAGCGATTCCCCGCTGCGCGTGCTCTTCGCTGCCGGGTCCAGGGGTCTCAAGGCCCCAGGATCGAGGGGGTGATCCGGGGCGGAGAGTTCTCCATGGATCCGTTTGGCCGATGCCTCGGTCGACACCCCTGGGCCGGCGACGGAGGGTGCCGGCGGGACGTGCCAGCCTTTTCATGTCCCTTGTGAACGGGCTCACGTTGGGATAGTCTCCGACGTGGTCTGCCAATGGGGCCGCTGGGGGTGGTGCGGCATGGGGCGCAGGGGCCTCGCCCACGACCTGCAGGGCGCGGATCAGGAGGCCATCCTCGTACAGGTGGCCGGACACGGGGAATCGGGGGGGTGAAGATGGGCAGATACCAAATCGTGGCGGTGGAGGCGAACTGCACCGGGTGTCTCAGGTGCCAACTGGCCTGCTCCGAGCTCCGCACCGGGGCCTTCAATCCATCGGCGGCCCACATCCAGGTGCGGTTCTCGGACACGGCGTGCGCCATCGGGTTTTCCGAGCAGTGCGAGGCATGCGGAGTCTGTGCGGACCATTGCTTTTACGGGGCCTTGGAGAAAAGGGGAGAGGAGGCCGCACGATGAGCGCACCGCGAGGAGGCTTTGCGGGAAGGATCCTCCTGGTGGACCTGAGCCGCCGGACCGTGGCCACAGAGCCCCTGGAGTGGGATGACGCGGAGCGATTCGTAGGGGGGCTCGGCCTTTGTGTCAAGATCGCCCACGGCCATGTTCGCCCGGGAACGGACGCCCTTTCGCCCCGAAACCCCATCGTGCTCGGGGCGGGCCCACTGGTGGGTACCAACCTCCCTTCAACATCCCGGCTCTTCGCCGTGGCCAAACTGCCTGGCAGCGGCACGGTGGGGTGGTGCGGCGCGGGGGGGGTGACCTTCGGCTACCAGCTGAAATGCGCTGGCTTTGACCATGTGGTCATCGAGGGTCGGGCCGACGCCCCGGTCTATCTCAGCATCGTGGACGACCGGGTGGAGATCCGGGACGCACGACCGCTCTGGGGCAGGGACGTGGTGGAGACCTGCAGCTCCCTGTGGCGGGAGGCCCACTGGCCCACGGGTGTGCTGTGCATCGGCCCGGCAGGCGAGCAGTTGATCCCGTTCTCCATGGCCTACATCAACCGCCTTGCCACCCTGGGCCGGGGAGGGCTGGGGGCGGTCTTGGGATCCAAGAACCTCAAGGCCATCGCGGTCCAGGGGACCGGCTGCGTCAAGGTGGCACGCCCCCATGCCTACCGCAGCCTGCTCAAGGGGTTCCTCCAGACCATCCGGGAGTATCCCTACCTGAAGGAATGGCAGGAGATGGGGCTGGTCAAGTCATTCCCGGTCATCCCCATGGACGTGTACCGGAGTATCAAGGAGCGGCGCGTGGCCTGCGTATCATGCCCCGTGGGGTGCAAGGACGTGGTCCGGATTCGGGACGGGGAGTTCGCGGGCCTCGCGGCCCACTCCAGCTCCATCCTGAACCTCTTCACGCCCATGGGGTTCGGATTCCAGGACTATGGGGAGGCGGTCCGATGCATCCGCACCCTGGACGGGCACGGCCTGGACATGTTCGAGTTCTTCGGCCTCATGGGCATGGCTGCCAGGCTCGCCCAGCGGGGCGCCATCTCGCCGTCGGACCTGGATGTTCCCATCGCCACCGATTCCCTGGCCTCCATGGAGGCATGGGCCGGAAGGATCGTCCGGAGGGAGGGCCTGGGCGCGATCCTGGCCCAAGGCTTCCCGGGACTGCTCGGGGCCTTCGGCAAGGAGGCGGAGGCGTGCGCCCCGGCCCTGGTCAAGGCCATGCACCCGTACGCCGGACCCGGGGGCGCTGTGAACTGGCACTATTTCGGGACCATGGAGCTGGGGCAGGCGCTGGACCCCCGGGGTCCCCACGTGGCGGCCGGCGGTTCTCCAACTTACTTCTCCCGCCGGCCCCTGGATGTGTTCCCCCGCCACCTGAGGCGCATGGGGGTTCCCGAGGAGGCCCTGGAGCGGATCCTGCCCGGGCTGGGGTCCGCGCAGGCCTCCCCCCAACTGAAGATCGGGCGGCTGCTCAAGTACTCCCACCGGTGGTTTTGCATCCTGGGGGCCCTGGGCGTCTGCGCCAGGGCCCAGGTCAACCGATTCTACAACGCGCGGCTTTGCACAGACCTGTACGGCGCGGTGACCGGGATCGATGCGAACCTGGATGGGATCCGCCAGGGAGCCGACCGGGGTTGGACGCTCCTGCGGATGCTCAACGTGCAGGAGGGACTGGGCAGGGACGGGGACGCCCCCCCCGAGGCGTGGTTCGGAGCCCGGGGATTCAAGGACTACCTCACCGGGGAGCCGCTGGTGCCCCAAGATGTGGCGCGCATGACGGAGGAATACTACGACGAGCAGGGCTGGGATCCCGCCACGGGCATCCCCACGGCGCCCACCCTGGATCGGCTGGGCCTCGGTCACCGGCCGTAGCATTGGCGTTGGGGTCACGGCACCGGACCCCGCCCGAGCCCAGGAGGAGCCGTGCGATCGACCATCGCCTCCATCGAGAACGTCATCAGCCAGGATCCCGGTCACCGCAACGTCTTTCCCCTGGTGAGACGGGACCACCTGCGGCTGGCGGCCCTGAGCCTGCTGGGGGCCAAGCGCGTGCTGATCGTCAGCGGGTTCCCCATCCTGAAAGCCGGGGCCGGGGAGACGGACGGCCCTCCCGGGGCCGTGGCCGTGGGCAATGCCCTTGGAGAACTGGGCATCGAGTCGGCCTATGTGACCGACGAACTTACGGCTCCCCTGTACCGGGCCATGGGGGCGGGGCCCCTGGTCCCATGGCGGTCAGATCTGCTGGAGCGCGAGGCGGCCTCCCACCTGGTGGCCGTGGAGCGCCCGGGCCGGGCCCGGGACGACCGGTACTACAACATGCGGGGCGAGGACATCAGCCACCTGGTGGCCCCCATGGATGGGCTGTTTCTGGCGGCCGAAGCCAGGGGGATCGTCACCATCGGCATCGGAGACGGGGGCAACGAGGTGGGAATGGGGCGGGTCTTCCGCGGGGTCTTCAAGGCCGTCCCCCATGGCCCGCGCATCGCCTCCACGGTGCTGACGGACTATGTGGTCGTCTCGGGCGTCTCCAACTGGGGGGCCTACGGCTTGGTGGCGGCCCTCTCTGTGCTGTCGGGCCGGGATCTCCTGCCGTCGGCTCGAGAGATGACCCAGGGCGTGGAGGCGCTGGTGGCCGCCGGCGCCGTGGACGGGTTGAGCGGAAGACCCGAACCTCGAGTGGACGGCCTTCCCCTGTCCCGGAGCGTGGGAGTGGTCAACGAGCTGCGATGGCACCTCCTTCCCCTGCCGCTGGATCGGCCAGACGGCCTGCGCGTGGGGGTGCTGGGGGCGGGGGCCAGCGGGCTGGCCGTTGCCCGGCTCCTCCTGAGGCACGGAGCCCGTGTGCGGCTTTCCGACGCGGCGCAGGTGGCCGTGCCCCAGGACCTGGCCCATTGCCCTTGGGAGCGGGGGAGGCACTCCCTGGACTTTCTGGAAGGGACGGACCTGGTGGTGCGAAGCCCGGGCGTGCCCACGGACCTGGCGGTCGTCGGGGCGCTGCGGGAGAAGGGGATCCCGGTCATCAGCGAGACCGAGGTGGCGTACGAGTTGGGCGGCCGTCCGGCCTTGATCGCCGTCACCGGCAGCGCCGGGAAGCTGGCCACGGTCAGGGCCATGGGGGAGCTCATGGAGGCCTGCGGTAGGCCCATCGCCGTCGGGGGCAACAAGGGCCGTCCCCTCTCCGAGCTGGTGACCCAGCGCCCCGGGCAGTGGATGGCCGTGGCCCTGTCGAGCTTCCAACTGGAGTCCATCGTTCACCTCAGGCCGCGCATCGCGGTCATCCTCAACATCGGCGAGCTTCACCTCGACCGGCATCGGGACGCTGCCGAGACCGTTCGGATCAAGAGCCGCATCTTCATGAACCAGGGGGCCGGGGACGTCCTCATCCTCAACCGGGACGATCCGCTGCTGGAGCCGCTGGCCCACCGGCACTGGGGAGAGACCCTGTTCGTCTCCTCCCGCGGGTCCGTGGAGCGAGGGGCGTGGATCGAAAAGGGCCGGGTGCGGCTCGCCATGGAGAGCGGGGCGTATGATGCCGGCCCGGCGCCGGCAGGACACCCGGAAAACCTCCTCAGCGCCATCCTGGGGGCTGCTCTGATGGGAGCGCCCCCCGGGCAAATCCTCCAGGCCCGCGGCGCCGTGCTCGGTTAGATTTCTCTAATACACGGAAACTAGAGCGGTTTTGGCAAACCTTTTCCCATGGGCGTTGTCTAACAAGTTACTTGCCCACGGAATGCGCGAGGAAGGGGGGGATGAAGGTGTTGTTTTCTCAGGACCTGGCCGAGGTGGAGCAGGCGACCATGGAACTCCTGGAATGCACGAGGCAGCCCGGGCGGCTGCGCATCTCCAGGCACGCGTGCGCCCTTCGTCACCTCATGGCGCAGAAGGGAAAGCCGGAAGGCGTCAACGACGAGTTCGGCATGGCCCGCAGGGCCGGCCTGGACATTTGCCGGGAGTGCCCGGATGGCCGGGCCAACGCCCGGGGGAGAAAGACGTGAAGGAGCCGCGGCGGTCAGACCCGGGGGGTGAACAGCGAGGGCCTCTGACCCGCGAAATGGCAGGCGGCCCGGTGCCCCGGGAGGATTTCCCGCAGCTGCGGCTCGCCCTGCCGGCAGAGGGGTTCGGCGTGGGGGCAGCGGGTGTGGAAGCGGCATCCGGGAGGGGGGTCTATGGGGCTGGGGACATCGCCCATCAGAATGGTGCGCCTCCCTTTGCGGCGGGGGTCGAGGACCGGGGCCGCCGACAGGAGGGCCTGGGTGTACGGGTGCAGGGGGGAGGCGTAGAGCGGCCCGGAATCGGCGATTTCCACCAGCTTCCCCAAGTACATGACGGCCACCCGGTCGCTGATGTGCTCCACCACGCTCAGGCCGTGGGAGATGAACAGATAGGTGAGGCCGAACTCCTCCTGGAGGTCCTGGAGGAGATTGATGACCTGCCCCTGGATGGATACATCCAGGGCCGAGACCGCTTCATCGCAGACGATGAGCTTGGGGTTAAGGGCCAGGGCCCGTGCGATGCCGATGCGCTGGCGCTGGCCTCCCGAGAACTGGTGGGGAAACCGTCTGACGTGCTCCCGCTTGAGGCCCACCACCTGCAGTAACTCCAGGACCCGCGCCTCGCGCGCCTTGCGGTCCCTCATCCCGTGGACCAGCAGGGGTTCCCCCACGATGTGGGCGACGTTCTTGCGGGGATTGAGGGAGGAGAAAGGGTCCTGAAAGATGATCTGCATCTCCCGCCGCAGCCCCCGCATCTCCCTCTTGTGGAGCGCCAGGACGCTGCGGCCCATGAAGCGGATATCCCCGGCGGTGGGGTCCTCCAGCCGGAGGATGAGCCTCCCCAGGGTGGACTTGCCGCAACCGGATTCACCCACCAGCCCCAGGGTCTCTCCCTGCCGGATGTCCAGGCTCACCCCGTCCACGGCCCTCACCGCGGCGATCTGACGGAGGAACACGCCCCCGGTGACGGGGTAATGTTTGACGGCATCTTGCACCTCCACCAGGGGCCTTGGGCTGGCCGTGGGGCATGCCGCGGGCGACGTGCGGGGCGAGAGGCCGTCACGGGTCATGGGGTCGAGCCATCCTTGGAGGCTGGCCGTTCATGTCGAAATGCTCCTTGTTCCTTGCCCAAGGGACTTCCCACTTGGCGCCTCGAGCTCATCCGTATCGGTGGCAACTGACCCGGTGGCCCGGGTTTACCTCCACCTGGGGCGGCGGCACGTCCTTGCACAGGTCCAACGCCCGGGTGCAGCGATCCTGAAAGCTGCATCCCCGGGGCAGGCGAAACAGGGAGGGGACCACCCCCGCGATGGTGGACAGCCGCCGCGCGCGCCTTCCGCCTCCCAGGGTCGGGATGGCCCCCAGCAGCCCCACGGTGTACGGGTGCCGCGGGGCATCGAATAGGCCCTCGGCGTCCGCCTCCTCCACGACCTTCCCCGCGTACATGACCGCCACCCGGTGGGCCATCTCGGCGATCACCCCCAGGTCATGGGTGATGAACAGGATGGCCGCCCCGGTCTCCTCCCGGAGCCGGTTCATGAGGTCGAGGATCTGGGCCTGGATGGTCACATCCAGGGCCGTGGTGGGCTCGTCGGCGATCATCAGCCTGGGGTTGCAGGCCAGGGCCATGGCGATCATGACCCGCTGGCGCATGCCGCCGCTCATCTGATGGGGATAGTCCCGAACCCGGGATTCGGGGGCAGGGATGCCGACCAGCCGGAACATGGCGATGACTTGGTCCCAGGCGTCCCGTCGGTTGAGCCGCTGGTGGAGGCGGATGACCTCCATCACCTGGTCGCCCACCGTGAACACCGGGTTGAGGGAGGTCATGGGTTCCTGGAAAATCATGGAGATCCGATTTCCCCGAATCCGTTTCATGCGTGATTCGGGCAGACCCACCAGGTCCGCCCCCTCGAACAGGATCCTTCCCCCTGCGATGCGCCCCGGTGGCGAGGGGACGAGCCCCATGACGGCCGAGGCTGTGACGCTCTTTCCGCACCCCGACTCTCCCACCAGCCCAAGCGTTCTGCCCGCGCCCAGGTCGAGGGACACGTGGTCCACGGCCTTGAGCACGCCGCCTCTGACCTCGAAGTGCACGCTGAGGTCTCGGATCTCCAGGAGGCTTCCGTTCTCCACGGCGCTAGTCCCTCAGCCTCGGATCCAGGGCGTCGCGCAGGCCGTCGCCCAGGAGGTTGAACCCCAGGACGCCCAGGAGGATGGCCAGCCCCGGAAAGGTCATGACCCACCACGCCCGCAGGATCATGGAACGCCCCATGGCGATCATGGCTCCCCATTCGGCGGTGGGCGGCTGGGCCCCCAGGCCCAGAAAGCTCAGCCCGGCCGCGTCCAGGATGGCCGAGCCGAAGCCCAGGGAGGATTGGACGATGATGGGGGCCAGGCAATTGGGGAAGATGGCGTTGGAGATGATGCGCGCATCGGAGGCGCCCACGGCCCGGGCCGCCGTGACGTAGTCCTTGCCGAATTCCTCCAGGACCGAGGCCCGCACGATGCGTGCGAAGCGGGGGATGGTGATGACCCCGATGGCGATCATGGCGTTGCGGAGGCCGGGTCCCAGGTAGGCCACCATGACGATGGCCAGGAGAATCCCGGGGAAGGCCAGGATCACGTCCATGATCCGCATGATGAGATTGTCCAGCCATCCCCGGTAGTACCCGGCCAGGGCCCCCAGGAGGGAGCCGAACAACAGGGCGATCCCCACGCTCACCAACCCCACCGTGAGCGAGATCCGGGCCCCGTAGATGATCCGCGACAGGATGTCCCGGCCCAGCTCGTCGGTCCCCAGGAGGTTTCTGGTTGAACCCTCCGGGTCCCAGAACGGGGGCTTGATCTGGTCGTACAGGGCGTTCTCGTCGGGATCGTAGGGTGCGATGACAGGGGCCAGGATCGCGGCCAGGGCGAAGGTCGTGATGATCAACAGGCCGAACATGCCCGTTCGGTTGCGCAGGAACTTTTCCGCCTGATCGAAGAACGGATGGCGGTCCTCGGGGTCCGGGTGCCGGTGCGCGCGGCCCATCACTTCACGCTGATCCTGGGGTTGATCACGGCGTACAGCAGGTCCACGACGAGGTTCACGGCGACGAAGGATGAGGCCACGATCATGGTCCCGCCCTGGATCACCATGTAGTCTCGCTTGACCACGCCGTCGAAGAGCCACTTTCCCACACCGGGCCATGCGAAGACCGTCTCGGTGAGGATGGCCCCCCCCAGGAGGATGCCGAATTGCAGCCCCACCACGGTGATCACCGGGATGAGCCCGTTGCGCAGGGCATGCTTGAGGACGACCTGGGCCTGGCCCAACCCCTTGGCCCTGGCGGTCCGGATGTAGTCCTGGCGGAGGACCTCCAACATGGCGGAGCGGGTCATTCGTGCCACGATGGCCAAGGGGATGGTGCTGAGGGCCGCGGCGGGCAGGGCCAGATGGGAAAGCACGTCGCCCAGGGCCTCCCAGTCGCCCGTGAGGACCGCGTCCACCATGTAGAAGTTGGTGATGACCTCCAGGTCGGAGTCCACCCCGATGCGCCCGGACATGGGAAACCAGTCCAGGTTGAGGGAGAACACGAGCATGAGGACCAACCCCAGCCAGAATACCGGCATGCTGACGCCCACCAGGGAGCCCAGCATGCTCGCGTAGTCGAACCAGGAATACTGCCGGGTGGCCGAGACGATGCCGAAGGTGACGCCCAGCAGCGAGGCGATGAGCATGGCCGCCAGGGCCAGCTCGATGGTGGCGGGAAATCGCTCCTTGACCTCCACCCAGACCTGCTGGCGGGTCCAGATGGTCTCTCCCAGGTCCAGGCGGATCAGCCGGGAGAGGAACATCCCATATTGCACGTGAAGCGGCTCGTTGAGGCCCAGATACTCCCGCATGGCCGCCAACGATTGCTCGTTGGCCCGCTCCCCCAAGAGCAGCTCAGCCGGATCGCCCGGCGTGATGGCCAGCATGAGGAAGATGATCACCGAGACCCCGAGAAGGGTCGGGATGACGCTCAATGTCCGGCGAATCACGAACCCGAACATGGGCCTCCCCTGCGCGCGGACCGGAAAAAAAAGGGGCCGGGCCCGGGCCCGGGCCCGCCCCCCGCTTCCCTCAGCGCTGCCTCACTTTTCCCTCTCCAGAGAGACGCTCCGCAGGACCACGGAGCCCGTGGGGTGGAGCTTGAAGTCCTTGACGCCCTTGCGAGCGGGCCACATGACCATGGAGTGGGCGATGGGGATGACCGCCACCTCGTCGAACAGGATCTGCTGGGCCCTCTCGTACATCTGGGCCCGCTTGGCCTGATCCGTGGTCTGGCGGGCGTCCACCATGAGCTTGTGGTACTCCTCGTTCTTGAACTGGGTGCGCACCGACGGATCGGCCAGGCCGTCGAACAGGACGGCCAGGAAGTTGTCCGGGTCCCCGTTGTCGCCCGTCCAGCCGAGCTGGAACAAATCCATGTCCTCGGGCTGCTCCCGCTGGCGCTTGAGGTACGTCCCCCAGTCATAGCTCACGATGCGCGCGTTGATGCCGACCTTCTTCAGGTCGCCGATCATGGCCACGCCCACCTTGAGCCCCTCGGGGTTGTACGGCCGGGCTACGGGCATGGACCAGAGGGTGATCTCGGGCAGGCCCTTTCCCTCGGGGAAGCCGGCCTTGGCCAGTTCCGCCTTGGCTGCGTCCACGCTATACTCATAGCCCTTGATGGCCTTGTTGTAGCCCCACATGAACGGCGGGATGGGGTTGCGGGCCACCTCGCCCATGCCCTGATAGATGGTGTCCACGATGGCCTTGCGGTTGATGGCCAGGGCCACGGCCCGCCGCAGGTGCACGTTCTGCCAGAGGGCCTTGGTGTGGTTGAAGCCCAAATACCCGATGTTCATTCCGGGCTGGGTGGGGATCCAGAGGTTCTTGTCCTTCTTGGCCAGGTCGATGTCCGCGGCATTGGGGAACTGGCAGATGTGGATCTTGCCGGCCTTGAGCTCCAGGAAGCGGACCGAGTTCTCCGGGATCACCCGGAAGACGATCCGTTCCAGGAATGGCCCCTTGGCCTTGTCCCAATAATCCTTGTTGGCCTCGAGGATGATCTGATCGTCCTTGACCCACTTGACGAACCGGTAAGGACCGGTGCCCACTGGGTTGCGGACGAACTCCTTGGGATCCTTGGTGAACGCCGCGGGGCTGATGATGTCCGCGAAGTCCATCCCGAGGTTGGCGAGGAACGGGGCCTCCACCTTCTTGAGCTTGAACACCACCGTGTGGTCATCCGCGGCCTCGATGGCGTCCACAGTGTCGTCCATCTTCATGCTCACCCAGTACTCGGGCGGCCGCTCCTGCTTGGGGACCTCCCACCCCTTGCCGGCCCACTTGAGCTTGGGCTCCTTCATCATCCGGCCCAGGGAGAATACCACGGCGTCGGCGTTGAAGGGGGTCCCGTCGTGGAACTTGACGCCTTTTCGGAGCTTGAAGGTGTACGTCTTGCCGTCGGGGCTCACCTGCCAGGATTCGGCCAGACCCGGCTCCAGGTCGCACGATTCCTCCTTGTAGAAGATCAACGCCTCCAGGACGTTGTCGCAGATCATGAACGAGTTGCCGTCGGTCTCGTACGCGGGGTCAAGGCCCACCGAGTCGCCGCCCCTGCCGAAAACCAGGGTTCCGCCCTTCTTTGCCGCCTTGGCCTTGACCTCGCCGCCCTTCTGCTCGGCCCCCGCCTTCTTCTCCGCCGCAGAGGTCGGGGCGGTCAGGGCCATGCCGAGGGCCACCGCCAGGGTCAACACGAGCCTCTTCATGGTCACGCCTCCTTCCAGGGATGTGAGATGCCGCTTCAAGGGATGAAAACCGTTGCGAGGGGGACAACACCCGAAAACCCGGAGCAGAGTATAGGAAGCGGGCAGTGATGTGTCAAACAAAAAAGGACCGGCCTTCGGTGCATTGCGCGACGACAGGGGCCTTGCCCCACGACTTATGCCGTCCGCTGCGGCATGCCTCGGCCCCGGCTCGACGGCCAGGTCTCCGAGGGTCAGAGGTTGGGAAAGCGGGGGGGCGGTGGTAGAATGGTCGGGCCCGTGGAACCCCAAAGACCCGGAGGAGGGGTGAAGGCATGGAGGGGCGGAGCATCGGGGAGCTGAAGGTCGGGGATGCGGCGGAGCTGACCAAGACCGTCACCGAGGCGGACCTGGTCCTGTTCGCCGGGGTCACGGGGGATTTCAACCCGGCCCACGTGGACGAGGTCTGGGCGGGCAAGAGCCGATTTCAGGGGCGCATCGCCCACGGCATGCTCTCGGCGGGGTTTATCTCGGCGGTCATCGGCACGCGGCTGCCCGGCCCGGGGACCATCTACGTGTCCCAGGAGCTTCGGTTCATGGCGCCGGTGCGCATCGGGGACACGGTGACGGCCCGTGCCGAGGTGGCGGAGATCCGGGAGTCCAGGAACCGGGTGAGGCTTCACACCCTCTGTCTCAACCAGGACCGGAAGGTGGTGGTGGAGGGAGAGGCCTGGGTCATGCCCCCGCCACGACTCGACTAGCCCGGGTCGGGCTCCCGCGGGATGACATACCGAGGCGCATGCCAGGCCCGGCATGGGCCGGGATGGGGTCGGGAGGCCATGGGAGGATCCAATTCGAGGAGGGAAGGGAGGAGGCGAGGCATGGGCGATGGGCTGTACGATCAACTGGCGGAGCTTCTCAGGAAGATCAGCTTCGGGGTGGAGAAGGGGCCGGAGATGGACGCCCTTTTGCGGGCCCTGTTCACGGAGCAAGAGGCCCGGGTGGCAGTGAACCTCTCCCCCCTGGCCCCCGAGCCGCCAGAGAAGGTGGCCGAGCGCATGGGGGAGGACTCGGCCGAGGTGGCGGCCATATTGAACCGGATGGCCGACAAGGGGGTCATCTACTGCAACCAGCGGGGCGACTCCAAGTGGTACAAGCTCATCCAGGTGGTCCCGGGCATCTTCGAGCTGCAGTTCATGCGGGGGGAGGTGACCCCCAGGACCCGAGAGCTGGCCAAGCTCTTTGAGGATTACTTCCACTCGGTGGAGAAGAAGGGCGCCAAGGAGTCCATCACCCCGTTCGCCCGGGTCATCCCGGTGGAGCGGACCGTGGCGGCGGGTATTCAGGTCCTCCCCTTCGAGGAGGCCGACCGGTACATCGACGGCGCGGATGTCCTCTCCGTGACCACGTGCTACTGCCGGCACGAGAAGCGCCTCCTGGACCAGGGGTGCAAGTACCCCGACGACGTGTGCATCCAGATGGGGTCTTTCGCCCGGTTCCTCATCCAACGGGGGTTCGGCAGGGAGATCGGCAAGGCCGAGGCCCGGGAGATCCTCCGGCGGAGCGAGGAGGCGGGCCTCATCCGCACGGCCAATAACACCCGGGATCACATCGATTTCATCTGCAACTGCTGCAGCTGCTGCTGTGGCATCCTCCAGAGCGTCAAGTCCGCCACCATGCCCTCCATGGCGGCGGCGAGCAATTACGTGGCCCGGGTGGACGATTCGGCCTGCGTGGCCTGCGGCGAGTGTGTGGCCCGCTGTCAGATGGACGCCCTGTCCATGGCCAGGGACGCGGCAAAGGTCGATGCAACCCGGTGCGTGGGATGCGGCATCTGCGTCACCGCCTGCCCCAGCGAGGCCCTGGCGCTGGTTTCCCGGGGTGAGCGCAAGGAGCCCATCAAGGACTTCCGGGCCCTCACCCAGATGCAGATCCAGGACAAGATCCGGCTGGGACAACTCTAGTGGACCGAAGAAACTGGGTGCGACTGAGAGGCGACGCGGAGCTCCGCCGCAACCTGGAGGTCCGGGGGAACGTCCTGGGGGGTATCCGCGCCTTCTTCCAGGGGGAGGGGTTCCTGGAGATCGACCCCCCCCTCCTGGTCCCATTGCCCGGCATGGAGCCGCACCTGGTCCCCCTGGCGTGCGACCTGGAGGACCCGGGCGGGGGGACGCGCCGCTTTTACCTTCACACATCCCCCGAGTACGCCCTCAAGAAGCTCCTGTCCGCGGGGTTGACGCGGATCTACTCCTTGGGCCACGTGTTTCGAGGCGGCGAGATCTCCGCGGCCCACAACCCGGAGTTCACCCTCCTGGAATGGTACCGGGCCGGAGAAGATTATGCTTCGCTCATGGAGGACTGCCAGGCCCTGGTGGACCACCTGCGCCGGATGCTGCATCTGCCCCCCGCCATTCTGTACCAGGGAAGGAGACTGGATCTGAGGCCGCCGTGGCCCAGGATCGCCGTGGGCGACGCCATGCGGGAGCACGCCGGGGTGGAACTGGAGGCCGTCGGCTGTCTGGAGGACCTGGTCGCCATCGCCCGAGACAAGGGGTACAGGGAGGTCTCCCTGGAGTGGCCCTGGGAGGACGTGTTTTACCGCATCTTCCTGCAGGAGGTGGAGCCGAGGCTGCCCGGGGACCGTCCCTTTTTCCTGGTCGACTATCCCGCGGAGATGGCGGCCCTGGCCAGGCCCAAGCCCGGGGCGGCCCGGTGGGTTGAGCGATTCGAGCTGTACGCGGGCGGCCTGGAGCTGGCCAACGCCTTCTCCGAGTTGACGGACCCCGGCGAGCAACGCCGGCGCCTGGAGGCGGAGAGGCGCCAGCGGCTGGCCCTGGGCCGGGAGGCCTACCCTGTGGACGCCTCTTTCCTGGAGGCGCTGGAGCGGGGGATGCCCCCCTCGGCCGGCATCGCCCTGGGCGTGGATCGGCTCGTCATGCTGCTGGTGGACGCCGGGCAGATCCGCCAAGTGCTCCCGTTCCCGGCCGAGGACCTCCTCCAGGAATGGGACCGGATGCACGGACCCCCCGGCCGGCACCGCGGCGCCCGGTGAGAGGGGGTTGGGATCAGAGGCCGCCGGGAGACGGTGTCAGGGGCAGACCCGCTCCCAGTGCCCGGGCACCCAGACGCGGTGATAGGTGGTGAAGCCCTCTGCGTCGGTCCGCCCTCTGTGCTCCCAGCGCCCCTCCTTCCAGAAGTCCCTGCACGGGGCCGGGACCGCGTAGGGATACACCGGGTATGCGGGATACGCCCACCCCGGCCCCCACCAGGGCCCCCACCAGCTCGGGCCGATGCCCACATAGAAACGACCGTGTCCGTGGGCCCCGCTCAGTGCCGGAGGAACGAGGGCCGCCGCAGTGATCAGGGCCACGAGGACCAGCCGGCATAATCGTCCCTTTCGGTTCATGGTGTCATCTCCCCATGGCAGACTGCGCGAAAGGGGGCGCGCCACGGCTCCCCGCGACGTTGGACGCCTGAAGGGCCCCGCCGGATTACCCGAAGGCCTCCGTCTCCAGGCGGCCCGGGCGGCGTTCTTGGATCTCCAGGCCCGGGTCCGCCAGGAGCACCTTGGAGTGGGGGGGGACTGACCGGGTGAGCCAGACATTCCCGCCGATGACCGATCCCGTGCCGATGACGGTGTCGCCCCCCAGGATGGTGGCCCCCGCGTAGATGATGACGTCGTCCTCGATGGTGGGGTGGCGCTTGTACCCCCTGGCCAGGGAGCCGTCCTCCGCCCGCTGGAAGCTCAGAGCCCCCAGGGTGACGCCCTGGTAGATCCTCACATTTCGGCCAATGACCGTGGTCTCGCCGATGACGATGCCCGTGCCGTGGTCGATGAAGAAGTCCTCACCGATGGTGGCCCCGGGGTGGATGTCGATGCCCGTGGTGCGGTGGGCGTACTCGGTCATCATGCGCGGCAGAAGGGGGACGTCCTGGAGGTGCAGCTCGTGGGCGATGCGATACACGGTGATGGCCAGGATTCCGGGGTACGAGAAGACGATCTCGTCGTGGCTCCTGGCGGCCGGATCGCCCCGGTACGCGGCCCGAACGTCTCCGGACAGGATCCTCCGAAGGTCGGGAATCCTCCCGAGGAACGCGAAGGCCTCCTGCTGACCCTTCTCCACGCACCTGACGCAGATGCTCTCCAGCCTCCGGCACTCATGCTGGATGCTCCGGGCAATCTGCAGGGAGAGCCTGTCGAAGAGGGAATTGACCTCGGCCCCGATGTGAAAGGCCAGGTTGCGCCGGTCCAGTTCCTGGCGGCCGAAGTACCCGGGATAGAGGAGGTCAAGGAGGTCCTTGAGGATCTCCACTACGGACTCCCGGGACGGGATGAGCGCCGCGTCGATGTGGTCGATGCTACCCTCGCCCCGGCAGCTCGCCACGATGGCCTCCACGACCTCGGGGAGCCTGCCCCGATAATCGGCTGTGAGCTCCATGGCCGTCTTGCACGTCTCCACTGATGCCGGCCTCCCTGCATCGCTCATGGCGTCCCTCCGACCTTCATGTTGGCCGCCGTCTGGGATCATTCTCCGCCATGGCCATCGGGTTTTCAAGGCACCGGGCGAAAGATGCGCCGGTTGCCGTCCGGGGGCGGGGATACTATGATGGCCCTCATGGAGCAGGGGCACGAGGCCGAGCTCATGGGATCCAGGGCTGCCGAGTTGACCAGGGTCGGTCGCGGCAAAGGACGGCAGGACGCGGCCACCGAAGGAGGGCGCAAGGTCCGAGTGGCCCTCCTGTCCGTGGCCTCCAATACCCTCTTGGTCCTGCTCAAGCTGGGGGTGGGGGGCCTCACGGGGTCCGTGAGCGTCCTGTCAGAGGCGGCCCACTCGGCCATGGACCTGCTGGCCGCCATCATCGCCGCTGCGGCCGTGCGCAAGGCGAGCCACCCGCCCGACGCGGGGCACCCGTTCGGCCACGGGAAATTCGAGAACGCCTCGGGGGCAGTGGAGGCCCTCCTCATCTTCGCGGCGGGCGGCTACATCATCTGGGAGGCGGTCGATCGGCTGCTCCGCGGGGGCGAGTTGGCCTTCCTGGAAACCGCCATGGGGGTCATGGGGGTCTCGGTGGTGGTCAACGCAATCGTCTCCAGCAAGCTGCTTCGGGTGGCCCGGGAGACGGATTCCATCGCCCTGGAGGCCGACGCCTTGCACCTGCGCACCGACGTATGGACCTCGGCCGGGGTCCTGGCGGCCCTGGGGGCGATCTACCTCTCGGAGCGGTTCATCGAGGATCCGCAGGCCAAGTTGCGGTTCCTTGCCCTGGACCCCCTGGTGGCCCTGGCCGTGGCCGCCATGATCCTCCGGGCCGCCTGGGACCTCACCCGCCGCGCCCTGGCCGGGCTCCTGGACCGCCCCCTGCCTCCCGAGGAGGACCGGGTCATCCGGCAGGTGCTGGCGGAGCACGGCGCGGGGTTCGTGGAGTTCCACGAACTGCGACATCGCAAGGCCGGCTCCGAGCGGCACATCGACCTCCATCTGGTGGTGGGGAGACAGCGGACGGTGGGAGAGGTCCACGCCCTGTGCGACCACCTGGAGGCGGAGATTCAGGCCGCACTGCCCAGGGCCCGGGTTCTCATCCATACCGAGCCGTGCAGCGAGACGTGCCCCACCTGCGTTGCCCGAAGAGGGTGCGACGGCCCGGCCACGGCCATCCCGCCACCCTCGGGGGATCCACGGCGTCCGTGATTCACCAGGGCGAGATTGACTTTCCAGTCGAATCGATGCATTTTCTTGGTGCTCGGACGGACGCTGGATCACCATCTGACCATCGGGGTCCTGATCGAAGAAAGGAGAGGTCATGGAGGAGCGAATCTGGCACAAGCACAAGTGGCCCGAGGGCGTCCCGTGGGACTTGGATCTGCCCGACATCCCCCTGTTTCAGTTCCTGGAGGATACGGCCCGGCACTACGGGGAGCTCACCTACACCATCTTCCAGGACGCCCCGCGCACGTTCCGGCAGGTGGACGACATGTCCAGCCAGTTGGCCAACTTTCTCATCTCCCGGGGAATCGGCAAGGGGGATCGGGTGGCCATCTTCCTCCCCAACCTGCCCCACTACCCCGTCATCTTTTTCGGGATCCTCAAGGCCGGGGCCACGTGCGTCACGTGCAACCCCTTGTACACGGCGGGCGAGCTGAACTTCCAGCTCCGGGACTCGGGGGCGAGGGCCGTGTTCGTCATGGACCATCCCCAGTTCTATCCCATGGCCTCCAAGGCGGTGGAGGGGACCGATGTAGAGCTCGTGGTCCACTGCAGCGTCAAGGCCTTCCTTCCCCCCCTCAAGGGCCTGATCGGGGGGCTCCTGGGCAAGATCCCCAAGGCCTCCGATCACGACCCCGGGCATGTGTCCTTTGACAGGGCCATCTCGGGGCAGCCCGCCTCCCAGCCCAAGACGGTCATCGACCCCAAGGAGGATCTGGCCCTGATCCTGTACACGGGGGGCACCACAGGGGTGCCCAAGGGGGCGGCCCTGACTCATCGCAACTTCGTCGCCAACATCTTCGCCCTGGAGGAGTGGATGCGGATTGAGCCTGCGCCCGGGCAGAAGGCCCAGAAGCTGGAGCGCGGAGGCAAGCACTGCTTCATGGGCGTGCTGCCCTGGTACCACAGCTATGGGCTGACCCTCACCTTGCTGACCGCCGTGCGTCTGGCCGCACGGGTGGTGTGCGTCCCGGACCCCCGCGCGGGCACCCCCCCCTTCACGGAGATCCTGCGCCTCATCGAGAAGCATCGAGCCACGCTGCTCCATGCCGTGCCCACCCTGTACAGCGTGCTGGTGAACCACCCGCTGGCGAACAAGTTCGACATCAGTTCCATCGTCGCGTGCGCCTCGGGTGCCGCCCCTTTGCCGGTGGAGCTGGCCAAGCGCTTCGAGGAGAAGACCGGGTCCATCATCTTCGAGGGGTACGGCCTATCGGAGACGGCCCCTGTCACCCACGTCAATCCGACCAACCCCCGGGACCGCAAGTTCGGTTCGGTGGGGTTCCCTGTTCCCGGCACCGACGTGAAGATCGTGGATGTGGATACGGGCACCCGGGAACTTCCCCTGGGCCAGGACGGAGAGATCGCCATCAGCGGCCCCCAGGTCATGAAGGGATACTGGAACCGACCCGAGGAGAACGAGCTGGTCTTCCGCCAGATCGACGGCCGACGGTTCTTCCTCACGGGCGACATCGGGCACATCGACGAGGAGGGGTACACGGTCATCACGGACCGAAAGAAGGACATGATCGACGTGGGGGGGCTCAAGGCCTATCCACGGGAGATCGAGGAGATCCTGTACGGGCATCCCAAGGTGGCCAATGCCGCCGTGGTGGGGGTACCGGACGCCCGGTCGGGCCAGGCCGTGAAGGCCTTCGTACAGCTCAAACCGGGTGAGGCGGCCACGGAGGAGGAGATCATCGCGTTCTGCCGGGATCGCATGGCCGGCTACAAGCGGCCCAAGTTCGTGGAGTTCCGGGAGACCCTCCCCATGAGCACCGTGGGGAAGATCCTGAGACGCCAGCTCCGGGACGAGGAGCTCGCCAAGTCGGGGAAGTAGGGCGGGGGCCCGGATCCCGAGGGTCAGCGGGGCCGGACCTTGAGGTCGTGCCACCACTTCTTGGGGTCCTGCTCCATGCAGGCCCTGGCCAATTGCCTGGCCGACTCGGTCTGCAGCCGCCCGAAGGCGTTGTTGATCCAATCGACCACGGACGAGCATCCCTGGGCCTGATACTCCCTGGCCTGGATCAGGCACTCCAGGTTATCGGCGTCCCGGGCCACGCGCGCCTCCATGCTCTCGCCGTCCAACCACTCCCGCATGAGGCCGGCGACGTGTTCGCCCATCGGGGCCGGCAGGCGCGTCCATTGATCCCTCGCCGCTGTCCTCTCGGCCTCACCCGCCTTCAGGTACCGGTGGTTGATTCGATGGAGATCCCCGGTTCTGGCCTCCGGCGTGTCATGGAACAGGCAGATGGCCGCTGTTCGAAGGGGATCGGCGCCTTCCATGCCGGCCAGCAGGAAGCCCAGGACGGCCGTTCGAAACGCGTGCTCGGCCACGCTCTCGGGGTCGTCCACCCCCGCCACCCACCACCCCGAGCGGCGGATGCGTTTGAGCAGGCCCACCTCGTACAGGTAACTGGCCAGATCTTCCAAGGGGTCCCTCCCAGCACACGGGTCAGAAGGCATGTTGCCCCCGGCCAGGCGTCCCTGTCAAGGAACGCGGGCTGCGCCGCCGTGGAGGGCCGCGGGAGGGCCCCGGTGCGCTCTGCGTCACCTGCCCCGGGTCATGTCCCGCAGGAGGTCCTTGAGCTCCCTGGACGACGGGAGCTTGAGGTGGAGCCTGCCGTCGCCCTTCTTCCGAATGCCGGCGAGATCGGGGACGAATCGGGGGGAGTCAAATGTGCCCCGGACCAGGACGGGGACGACCAGAGAGGCGTTGTGGGGCTCCCCGCCTCCCAGCGCGGGTTCCAGCCGCAGATCCAACGTCTCCTTGACCAGATGGGCCGTGCCCGTGGCCGTGATCTCCAGACCCGGCGACGTCATGGCGGCTTCCTGCAGCGTGACCAGACCCCGATCAGCGATCAACGACGCCCGCAGGCCGCTGAAGGCGGTCGCCCGTCCCTGGCCCCACTGAGGGTCGCTTCGCCGCTCCGTGAGCCCCAGGCTTCGGACGACGCGCGTCAGGTCCACCCCGACGATGGCCCCCTCGCCCATGGATAGCCGGGCCTGGCCCCACAGGGAGCGCCCCATGGCGCGCGGATCCGCACCCATGAAGCGCACTTGCATGTCCGCATCCAGGCGTCCCTGGAGGAACCCCTTGCGGAACATCTCCCGCAACAGGGGATTGGCCTGCAGACCGCGGGCCTCCACGTTCCATTCCTGGGCCACTCCATCGGGGCCCAAGGCCAGGGTGCCAGACGCCTGCACCTTGCCCTCATACGCGCCGAACTCCAGGGACGGGAACCGGATCAGGTGGGCTGACACGGCCATCCGGGCCCGCAGCCCCTCCAGCCAGACCCCGCGGAGCCGGATCTTTCCAGCGGAGATGGCGGCCTCCATGGCGGGGGCATCGCCCCCGGGGGGCGGCGGCCCAAGGGGGACCCTTTCCCCCTTGGGGCCCTTTTCCTCGGCGCCACGCCTCCCCGGCCCTGCTCGATCGGCCGTGGGGGCTGGGGCCGGCAAATATGGGTCCAGGTCCAGCGCGTCCGCGGTCGCGTCCACGGACAGGGGCGATGGCGGGGAAAGGCCCACGCGCAAGGAGAGCCCGACGGCACGGCCATCCAGATCCAGCCTCCCCCGGGACAGTATCAGGGCAGACGGCGTGCCCTCGATGCGCGCCTCCAGGGCCACCTTGGACAGGGCCTCTGGGTGCGCAGGCTGCCAGGGCAATTCCATGCCCAAAGCGGACAGGAGCTCGGGAAGGGAAAACGCCCCGCTGCGGAAGACCAGATCCAGCTTGGGTTGAGAACTCGGCCCGCTCACGGTTCCTCGCAACTGCGCGGTCAGGGCGTCAAGGACCCCCAATGTGACCTCCACCGGCACTTCCACTGTGGAGCCGCGGGACCCCACCGGACCCACACGCCCCCGCACGGAAACGGGCCTCCCGTCCAATCGGGCCTCCAGGGAGAGGGTGAACGGGCGGGCGAGGGCCGCCTCTTCCAGGCGGATCTCCACGTCCGTGACCTCCCTTGCCCCCCCCCGGGTTCCGTTCAGCAAAGCCAGGGAGCCCCGGGACACGCGGAGCTCCCTGACCGCCAGCGTGTCAAAGCCGATGCGGGCGCGACGCCTGGATCGCTCCTGGGCGCCGGTCCGCGGGTGGATCTGTTCGGCGGATGGGCTGCTGCCGCCGTCGGTTCTCTCCCAGTTCCAGAGACCTTGGGCCGACCGCTCCAGCACCACCCGGGGGGCCTGGACATCCAGACGCTCCACGCGCAGTTCCCCCAATAGGAGGCGCAGGAGGCTTCCGCGCAGCTCCAACCGCTCCAGGGCGATGAAGTGGGGTTCCTGCCAGCCCGGTGGGTTGGAGATGCGGATGTCCGTGGCCTCCAGTCCGGCCCACGGGCGCATGGAGAGGCGGATGTGCCCGGCCAGCGTGACAGGCCTTCCCACGGCCCGGGAGATGGCCCGCTCCAGCTCCGCCCGGTATTCCTCGGGATCCAGGAACGCGAGGCAGAGCATCCAGGCGGCCCCCATCCCGGCCACGGCCAGGACCAGGAGGATCAGCAGCGCACTTTGTACGGCCTTTCCCATGGTGCTCCCCCCTCGATCACGGCTCCTGCACACCGGTCCATGCCGGCCCGAGGAACAGGGGAAGCTCCCCCGCGCATATGGGGCCGACGAGGATGGTCCAGCCGGTGAGGGCGGCCAATGCAGGAGCCACAGGGGCCGTCAGACCCGGGACGATGAGGTCGCGATGGCTCACCCGGGATGCCAGCTTTCCCCTCTCGATGGCGGCGCAGACCCTCTGGGCGCTGAAGACCCCGTAGACCATGGCCATGTCCACCGTGTGGCCGAGGCAGTCCACGAAGAGGAGATGAAACGGGGCCGTGGTGGTGGCCAGGACGGCGAGGAGCACCTCCTGGGTGGAAACGGCATTGCCCGTGACCAGAACCGGCGAAAGGGTCGTGGGATCATTGACGGCATGGTACCCAACGGGTCCGGCCAGGGGGTGTTGAGTCGCTTCCACCTCGGGAAGCAGCCGGTCCAGGGACAGGACGGTTTCTAGGGCGCGGCGGCGATGGGGCTCCAGGGCCGGGCATGTGGCCGGGTCGAGACGGCCGCCGGCGATCCGCTCCAGCCACTGCCCACACGACGTCGCACCGCAAAGCCGGCAGTCCCGGGCGTTGAAGTATCGAAGGGGATCGATGCGGTCCAGGTACAGGTCAGCCTTGATGCCCATGAGCTGCTCTCGCCACGAGGGGCCGGGCCAGAAACCCCGCCCACGGAGGCCGGAAGGCCGGGATGTCCATATCAACGAAGGCGCGCCGGCGGATGAGATCCGATGATCATACAATCATAGGAGGACCACACAACCATGGGCGCCAGGAGGATCCAAATCAGATCGGCCCCTTCTCCACGTAACAGCGCAGGACATCGGTCTCGGTGACAAGGCCCACCATTTTCCCCTTGTGGACGACCGGGAGACAGCCGATCTTGTGCGCCAGGAGGAGCCGCCCGGCTTCCCGGACGTCCGCATCCGGGCGAATGGTGACAAGCTCGGTTCGCATGACCTCTTTGATGATTACGGTCTTCATGAAGTTGCGCTTGGTCTGGTAGTCGTAGTCAATGGCGGACGCCAGGGACGCCTTGAATAGATCCCGCTCGCTCACGAGCCCTTTGAGCTGGTCGCCGTCCATCACGGGAAGGTGGCGAATCCGCCCGAGCTGCATGATGTCTTCGGCCAGGCTCAGCTCGTCGTTGATCTTGAGCGTGGCCACCTCTTTGGCCATGATGTCCTTGACCTTCATGGCGGCATCCCCCGGTCTTGTCTCGGGGCCTCGGGTCACGGCTTGCGAAGCTCCTCCATCACCCGGCGAAACCCCTCTGAAACCTCGTACCTGGACAGGGCATCCTGGTAGTGCATCCAGGCCTTCCATACGCCCATCCATTCCTGATTGTACCAGTAGTACGCCGGGTCTCCCCTGCCGTGAAGGCGCTCCAGGAACTCATGGTACTCCCCGCGACAGGTGGTGCACAGCCGGTACGGCACCGAAGCCCCTTCCTGGGCAGGTGCAGGCTGCTCCATCTGGCTCCCGCACTTCATGCACTTCATGGCGCAGCGGGAGCACTGGAAGATCTGGCGCACGGTCTCCAGCCTCCGTGAGCGCTCCTCTAGGGCCTTCCGCGCCTGATCCTGCCGCTTCTTTGCGTCGAGATCGATGACCTCGGCCATGGCGTTCTCCCCCGGACCCTCTGGCCGCATGGGCGGATCCCCTGCTCCGAATCTAGCGGAATCCGCAGGCATCGTCAACAACTCCGAGCAGTCCCCAGCCGCCTCGAGTGAAGGTAGACCAACGGGGGCATTGTTGCGCCGGGATGCCTCCTCTGGTCCATGGCGCGATATTGCCAAAGACGCCAGGGCAGGGATTCCCCTGCGGCGTACTTCGTATATTGGATTATGAATTCAAAAAAAAAGACTTGATTTTTCATAGGAAACATATACCATAGGACCGTCCATATTCCACGGGAGAGGGGGAGGCTCCTTTAATGGGGAACTTCCGGGGCATCCAACGGGTCATTGGACCGACCTGTGCGGCTGTGGCCATCCTCACCTGCGGGGTTCCCGGGGCCGGGGCCGAGCCCACTGCCCTGGGGATGCGCCACTTGTCCGCCCCCACATGCACCCGGGTGGTGGTGGAATTGTCCCAGTCGGTGGATTTCCACCTCATTCCATCGGAGACCGCGCTGGTCGTCCAGTTCCGAGGCCTGCTCCGGGACGGGCGGGACTCGGTCCTGGACATCCAGGACAACCTGGTTCGTCAGGCGCGGCTGAGCCGCAGCGAGATCGGCTTGATCCGTTTGACCCTGGACCTGAAGGAGCCCGGGGCCCGCCACGCGGTGTTTGTGCTGCCCCGGGTGGACGGCCGGCCCCACCGCCTGGTGATCGATGTGGAGAATCCGTTTGCTGCGAGGGCCGCGGAGGGCCAGGGCCCCCGGCCGCAGGCGGCGGTGCGCCCGGACAAGGGGAGCAGCAGGCGCGTTGTGGTCATCGATCCCGGACACGGGGGCGAGGATCCGGGGGCCCTGGGGCCGCGCAATACCCGGGAGAAGGACGTGGTCCTGGCCATTGCCAAGGCCCTGCAGCGCAGGCTGGACAAACCCCCCGCCATGCGGGCCATGCTCACCAGGAGTGGTGACTACTTCCTGTCCCTGCGGCAGAGAGTGGAGATCGCCAAGGACCAGCGGGCCGACCTGTTCATGAGCATCCACGCGGATGCCTCCCCAAACCGGTCCACGCGGGGTGCCTCTGTCTATTGCCTGTCCCTGAGCGGGGCGACGGATGAGGCCGCCAGGATCCTGGCCGAGAAGGAGAACGCTGCGGACCTCGTCGGTGGGGTGCGCCTCAACGGCGATGCGTCGCTCAACACCATTCTCCTGGACCTGGTCCAGACCCAGACCGTCAACGACAGCCTCCGGTTCGGGGGGGTCGTTCTGGAGGCGATGGCCGGGGTTCAGGGCATCAAGTTTCCGACCCCCAGGCAGGCAGGCTTTCGGGTGCTCAAGGCCCCCGACATCCCCTCGTTGCTGGTGGAGGTGGGGTTTCTCAGCAATGCCGAGGAGGAGCGCCTTCTGGACTCCCCCGCGTTCCAGGAGCGACTGGCCGCGGCCCTGGAACAGGCGGTCCATCAGTTCCTGGGCCGCTGGGCACCGTCGCCCGCCCCATTGGCGGCGAGCGAGAAGGCGGGGGGGGCCGCGGCCAAGCCCAAGACCCACGTGGTCAAGCGGGGCGAGAGCCTCTCGGACATCGCGGGCCTGTACCGCACCAGCGTGCGGGAGCTCACCAGGGCCAACGACATCAAGGACGGCTCCCGCATTTACGCCGGCCAACGAATCCTCATCCCCTGAGAGAACGCGGGCCACATCCCCCGTTCCCGCCGGAAACAGTGGGTTCGCTCGACCCTTGAAGTTCGGTTCTTGAGGGCATCTTCCTCATGCAGCTTGTCAGGCCCCATGCAGGCGCTGTGGTTCGCGCCACATCCGGCAGCAGTCCCGTCGCTGCCCGCTGCCCGTCTACGTCCCCCTCATGCGGCGCAGCCGGATCCGGGTGTCCAGGCGGCGGAGGCCCTGGGCCGTGGCGGCCTGCACGGCGTCGCCGTATTCTTGCGGGGTGATGCGCCTGGACAGGTCAGGCTGGCCGTGGGCCTCGCCGCACGGCCGGTACTGATCCATCACGTTCACGTACGTCTCGGTGGAGATCTCCCGGGCGAGGAAGGCCATGACGCGCCGGGTCTGGGCCAGGTCGTGGGGCATGACCAGATGCCGCACCAGGAGGCCGCGCAGGGCCACCCCCCGGTTATCCACGGCCAGGTCCCCGACCTGCCGGTGCATCTCCTGGACCGCCTCCCGCACCCGTTGGGGATAGTCCGGGGCCCCGCAGAGGCGTTGGGCGGCCTGGGGATCCATGAACTTGACGTCGGGCATGTAGATGTCCACCACCCCGTCCAGGAGGCGGAGGGTCTCCAGCCGATCGTACCCCCCCGTGTTGTACACCAGCGGCACGCGAAGCCCGCCATCGATGGCGAACGGGAGGGCCTCCAGGATCTGGGGCACCACATGACTGGGGGTGACAAAATTGATGTTGTGGCACCCCGCGCGCTGCAGGGCCAACATCATGGTCGCCAGGGCTCGGGGCCCTTCCTCCCGTCCCTCCCCCAGATGGCTGATCTCGTAGTTCTGGCAGAATACGCAGCGCAGGTTGCAGTGGGTGAAAAAAAGGGTCCCCGATCCGTGCAAGCCCACCAGGGGCGCCTCCTCCCCGAAATGGGGGGCGTAACTGGAGACCATGGCGTTTCGCCCGGTGCGGCAGAAGCCCCGCTCTCCCCGGAGGCGGTCCACGCCGCAGAGCCGGGGGCACAGATCACACGCCCCCAGACGGCTCAGGGCCTTCTCGATCCGGGGGTGCAGCTCCCCCCGGGCGTGGAGGCTGAGATATGCGGAGGGCACGGGCAGACCTCCCTGGGGGGCGCGGCGTTGTACCCCCTCCCCAGCTTATGCGATGGGCTCCCCGGGCGCAACCGTCCCCGTCCCCCCGTTTGACACCGACTCCGCGGGGGCGCTAGGATCCTCAGGTCGATGGGGGCGATTGATGACCGGTCCATACGAGACGCTGCATGTGTACGAGGTGGAGGGGCGGGGCGGGGATGTGCCGTCGCACTGGGCCTCGGCGGACTTGCTGGGGATCTGGCATGAAGGGGACTACCGGTTTTTCTTCTTCTCGTCTCCCCGCAGACAACTGGTGCAGGAATGGGTCCAGGCCGTCCCCGGACTCCGCATGGGGAGCGAGACGATCCTGCCGTACGAGGACTGGGAGGCTGGAGGGCGCCTGCGGCCTTTCCGGGTGGCGGATCTGTGGGTCTCACCCCCCTGGGAGTCGGTGGCCGCCGGGCCCGGGGAAAGCACGGTGTGGGTGGACCCCGGAGTGAGCTTCGGCTCCGGGAATCACCCATCGACCCGATGCTGCCTGGAGCTGATGGCCGGGGTGTGGCACCGAGCCCGTCCCCGGCGCGTCCTGGACCTGGGCACGGGGACGGGGATCCTGGCCCTTGCCGCGGCCCGCTGGGGTGCCGAGCGGGTCCTGGCCGTGGACCTGCAGCCCCTGGCCGTGGACACGGCGCGAGCCAACGTCCTGCGAAACGGGCTGGAGGGGCGCGTGACGGTGGTGCAAAGGGATGCCCTGGATGCGCTGAGCGAGGAAGCGGATCTGGTGCTGGCCAATCTCTCCCTGGAGGTGCTGTGCGCCCTGGTGGAGCGGCCCCAGGCGCAGGACAAGCCGTGGCTCATCGTGTCGGGACTGGCCGGCCGGCAGGAGGCGCGCCTGGAGTCTCGCCTGGGCCCTCTGCCCTTCCGGATCGAGCAGAGGCGGCACGGGGGCCACTGGTCGAGCCTGCTTCTCTCCACGCCGGCCCGAGACGTGCGGCTGCCGAGGGGCGGGCCAGAGTAGCCCTTCCCAATGGCAGCCCTGTGTCCCGGAGTCCTGCTTTCCCAGCAGAGCGACTGGGCACCCATGGCGGGCGAGGAGGCAGTCCTTCTCCCGGCCGGATCACCCGGGGCCTGCTGCGGGGATGATCCGGCGCGGGGCGGCGGGGAGGGGGGGCGAACACCCCCCGCATGCGGGGAGCCATGGGTGATGGCGAGGGTGGGAAGCGGAGGCAGGCAGATGGGGCTGTTGCCGCACGGTTGCCGCCCGTGACCAAAGTGGATGCCTCGGCGCCGCTCAAACGCCTTGACAAGAGCCGGGTTCTTCGCTATACATAAAGCGTCGGTGCGGGCATAGCTCAGTTGGTAGAGTACGAGCTTCCCAAGCTCGGTGTCGCGGGTTCGAGCCCCGTTGCCCGCTCCAGGTCCGAAAATTTGGGACGCGCTGCGTACTCCGGTATAGGACACCGCGGCCGCAAACAGACCCCATTCTTTCGGAAGAAGATTGGGGTTTTTTTTCAGATCCGAATGGAAGCCAGGGCTATGATTCAGGCCCTCTGGGAGATCATCGAGCCTGTGGTGACCTCCGAGGGCATGGAGCTAGTGGAGCTGGAGTTCCAAAGGGAGGCTCACGGATGGGTCCTGCGACTCTTCATAGATCGGGAAGGGGGGGTGACCGTCAGGGACTGCGCGGAGATCAGCCAACAGGTGAGTCACTTGCTGGACGTGAAGGACCCCATTGACCGTCGCTATCACCTGGAGGTCTCCTCGCCTGGGCTGGAGAGGCCCATTCGCAAGCTGGAGGACTTCAAGAAGTTCCTGGGACAGAAGGTCAAGATAGCCCTCCCGTCGGGGGGAAAGAGGCGCAAGGTGGTTCAGGGGACCCTTGTGGACGTCGAGGGGGACAGGATATTGGTGGACTGCGGTCTCGAGGTGATCAGGGTCCCGCTGGAGGGCATAGTCAAGGCCCGACTCGTCTACCCGTGGGGGGATTGATACACCAAAGGAGTCAGGTGAGGATGCAACTCAACCTCAGCCAGGTCATCGAACAGGTCGGGAAGGAAAAGGGGATAGACAAGGAGGTGCTAATCGCCGCCTTGGAGGAGG
>CAZEPJ010000031.1:0-50905 GCA_964514105.1 uncultured Desulfarculaceae bacterium
CCGGAGATGTGCTGGGAGTGCTACAACTGCGTCAAGATCTGCCCCCAGCAGGCGGTGGACGTTCGAGGATACGCCGACTTCACCCCCATGGGCGCCTCGGTCGTTCCCCTGCGCAGCTCGGACTCGATCATGTGGACGGTGAAGTTCCGCAACGGCATGATCAAGCGTTTCAAGTTCCCCATCCGGACCACCCCCGAGGGCTCTGCGGTGCCCGATGGCGGCTGGGAGACTGGCTCCGACGACCTCAAGAGCCACATCCTGTTCACCGAGCCCGGCTCCCTGGGCAAAGAGGTACCGACCCTGAAGAAGTAGCCCTTAACTCTCAAGGAGGTGAGTTCCATGCAGAATTTCGAGACTGTTGAAGTGACCACCGACCTTCTGATCGCCGGTGGTGGCATGGCGGCATGCGGTGCGGCCGTGGAGGCCGCTTATTGGGCCAAGAAGAAGGGCCTCAAGGTCACCCTCGTGGACAAGGCTGCCATGGATCGAAGCGGCGCCGTGGCCATGGGTCTGTCGGCCCTGAACCAGTACGTGGGGATCAAGGAGGGGGACAACACGGCGGAGGATTACGTGGAGTACGTGCGGCAGGACCTCATGGGCATCGCCCGGGAGGACCTGGTGTATGACATCGCCCGCCATGTGGACTCCACGGTCCACCTGTTCGAGAAGTGGGGCCTTCCCATCTGGAAGGACGAGCAGGGCAACTACGTGCATGAGGGCCGCTGGCAGCTCATGATCAACGGCGAGTCCTACAAGGTCGTGGTGGCCGAGGCCGCCAAGAACGCCATGAACGCCGCCGGCTTCGAGATCTACGAGCGCGTGTTCTTGGTGGAGCCGCTCATGGACGGCGACAAGGTGGCCGGAGCCGTGGGCTTCAGCGTGCGCGAGAACAAGTTCTACGTGTTCAAGGCCAAGGCGGTGCTGGTGGCCATGGGCGGCGCCGTGCACGTGTTCCGTCCTCGCTCCGTGGGCGAGGGCCTGGGTCGCTCCTGGTATCCGCCCTTCAACTCGGGCTCCAGCGCGTATTTTACCCTCAAGGCCGGCTGCGAGATGACCTGCCAGGAAGTGCGGTTCATCCCCGTTCGGTTCAAGGACGCGTACGGCCCGGTGGGAGCGTGGTTCCTGCTGTTCAAGTCCCGGGCCACCAACGCCCAGGGCGGCGAGTACATGGTGGAGCGAAAGGACGAGCTGGAGAAGTGGGCCCCGTACGGGCTGGTCAAGCCCATCCCGGCCAACCTGCGCAACTGGCTGGGCATGCTGGACATGAAGGCGGGCAAGGGCCCCATCTACATGAGGACCGAGGAGGCCATCCAGAAGATCGCCACATCGGCCGGCGACGAGAAGGCCGCCAAGAAGAAGCTGAAGGAGCTTGAGGCCGAGGCGTGGGAGGACTTCCTGGATATGACCATCTCCCAGGCCATCCTCTGGGCCGCCCAGAACATCCAGCCCGAGGAGAAGGGCTCTGAGATCTTCGCCTGCGAGCCGTACTTCATCGGCTCCCACTCCGGCGCCTCCGGCGCCTGGGTGAGCGGCCCGCAGGACGTGGCCCCGCCCGAGTACTTCTGGGGTTACAACCGCATGGCCACGGTCAAGGGGATCTTCTGCGCGGGCGACGCCTCCGGCGCCTCCAGCCACAAGTTCTCCGACGGCTCCCATGCCGAGGGCCGCATCGCCGCCAAGGGCGCCCTGGCCTACTGCGTGGACAATCCCCAGCAGCCCAAGGTGGATCCGGCGCAGGTCGCCGCCCTCAAGGAGAAGATCCTCAAGCCGCTGGCCCTGTTCCAACAGCACAAGGACCTGTCGGACAACCCCGACATCAACCCCAACTATATCAAGCCCAAGATGTTCATGTTCCGGCTCCAGAAGATCATGGACGAGTATTCGGGCGGCTACTCCGCGGATTTCACCACCAGCGCCAAGATGCTCGAGCGCGGTCTGGAGCTCCTGCAGTTCCTCAAGGAGGACTCGGAGAAGCTGGCCGCCGAGGATCTCCACGAGCTGATGCGTTGCTGGGAGAACGTCCAGAGGATGTGGCAGGCCGAGGCCCACATGCGGACCATCCTGTTCCGGGAGGAGACCCGTTGGCCGGGCTACTACTTCCGGGCGGATTTCCCCAACATGGACGAGAAGAACTGGAAGGTCTTCGTCAACTGCAAGTGGGATCCCAAGAGCGACAAATGGGAGATGATGAAGAAGCCGGTTCTCAACTTCATCGGGAAGTAGCGGCCGCGAGGCTTGCGAAGGATATCCCCCGGCCCAGGATTCGTCCCTGAGGACTGCGGGCCGGGGGAGGTGCTCCGACGGGCTCCAGGCGCCTTCACGGGCGTCTGGAGCCTTGTTTTGACCGAGGGTCGGGCGAGGGCCCTGGCTCAGGGGAGCGTGGTTCGGCAGCGGTCCAAGGCCTTGCGGGAGTGCCCCGCGGTCCATCGACCGCTGGACAAGGCCCGGGGCCCCGGGAGCGGGGGGGGGCGGGGGCGCTCCTTTGCCTCGGCCACGATGTCGGATCGCGGACCCGCGGTCCCGTTTGCCCCGGCAGTCGCTCCATAGACCGAGTTGGAGGGATGTGATGGGAGAGGCACAGGGAAAGAGGGGCGCCATATTGGTCATCGGCGGGGGAATCTCGGGCATCACGGCCGCCGTGGAGGCGGCCGAGGTGGGATACCCCGTGTACCTCGTGGAGCGCGAGCCCTATCTGGGCGGACGGGTGACCCGGATCGATCAGTATTTCCCCAAGCTCTGTCCGCCCACGTGCGGCATGGAGATCAACTTCCGTCGGATCAGGGCCAACGGCAATATCCGGTTTTTCACCATGGCCGAGGTGACGGATGTTCGGGGGAGCGAGGGCGCCTACCAGGTCCGGGTGCAGATCCGCCCGCGCTACGTGAACGAGCGCTGCACGGCCTGCGGCAAGTGCGCGGATGCCTGCCAAACCGAGATCCCCAATCCCTTCAATTACGGCCTGGACAAGGTGAAGGCTGCGTATCTCCCCCATGAGATGGCCTTTCCCATGCGATACGTCATCGCCCCAGAGATCATCGGTACCGAGGAGGCCGGCCGGGTGGCCGCTGCCTGCCCGTACGGGGCCGTCGAGCTCCAGATGGCGGCGCAAACCGTCCAGCTGGACGTCGCCTCCATCGTCGTGGCCACGGGTTGGCAGCCCTACGACGCCACCAAGATGGACAACCTGGGCTTCGGGCAACTGCCCAACGTCATCACCAACGTGATGATGGAGCGGATGAACGCGGTCAACGGCTTCACCCGGGGCAAGATCGTCCGGCCCTCGGACGGAAAAGAGGTCAAGCGCATCGCCTTTTGCCAGTGCGCCGGCTCCCGGGATGAAAACCATCTGGCCTTTTGCTCGACGGTGTGCTGCCTGGCCTCCCTCAAACAGGCCCACTACGTTCGCACCCAATACCCCGATTCCAAGGTCTACATCTACTACATCGACCTTCGGGCCCTCGGGCGCAACGAGGACTTCCTGGCCAAGCTCCAGGCGGACCATGGCGTGGAGATGATCAAGGGGAAGATCGCCCGAGTCACGGCGGACCCCGCCACCCAGGATCTCACGGTGGAGGCGGAGGCCACGGCCTCGGGGGCCAAGTCGCAGGTCCGGGTGGACATGCTGGTCCTGGCGACCGGGATGCAGCCCATGGCCGGCGTGGAGAAGATCCCGGGGCTGCCCGCGAGCTGCGACGAGGACGGGTTCATCCTCGATGGACCTGGGATTTGCGGGGCCGGCTGCTCGCGCAAACCGCTGGATGTGGCCGCATCGGTGCAGGATGCAACGGCCGCAGCGCTCAAGGCGATTCAATCGGCGGCGAGGAGGTGACCTGATGGAGAAGAAGATCGGCGTCTATATCTGCAAGGGCTGCGGCATCGCGGACGCCGTGGACGCGGAGAAACTCGCCGGCGTGGCCAAGGAGTTCAAGGTCCAGGTCTGCCGGATCCGGGAGATGTGCTGCGGTCCCGAGGGGATCGAGGAGATCCGCAGGGACATGGCCTCCGAGGGGATCAACGCCCTGGTCATCGCGGCCTGCTCCCCCCGCGTCAAGACCGACGCCTTCGCCTTCGATCCGCTGGCCAGCGTGATGGAGCGGGTGAACCTGAGGGAACAGGTGGCCTGGTCCCACCAGCCGCAGCCGGGCAAAGGGGAGAAATACGACGAGGACATCCAGATGATGGCCGAGGATCAACTCCGCATGGGCATCGTCCGGGTGCAGAACATGGATCCACCGGAGCCCTTCCAGGAGGAGATCAGCCGGCGCATCCTAGTGGTCGGGGGGGGTGTGACGGGCATGACATCGGCCCTGGAGGCGGCCAAGGCGGGGTACGAGGTGGTGCTGGTGGAGCGGGAGGCCGTCCTGGGTGGGTTCGCGGCCAAACTGTACAAGCAGTACCCCAAGACACGACCCTATCGGGACCCCGCACCGTCCGACGCAGGCACCCTGGCCCGGCAGGTGATCCAGGACGCCAAGGTGACGGTCTACACCCAGGCGTCCGTGGAGAAGATCGCTGGGGCCCCGGGGATGTTCGACGTGTCCATCCGGAAGGGCGAGGCGGTGGCCACCGAGAGGACGGGGGCCGTGGTGCTCGCCACGGGCTTCGAGCCGTACGACGCCGCAAGACTGGGGCACCTGGGATACGGCGCCAGCCCCAACGTGGTCACCACGGTGGCCCTGGAGGATATGGCGACCAAAGGCGCCCTTTGTCGGCCGTCCGACGGGAGGCCCGTCCAGAGCGCCGCCTTCGTGCTGTGCGCAGGCTCCCGCGACCCCGATCATCTCCCGTACTGCTCAACGGTCTGCTGCATGACGGCCCTCAAGCAGGCCCTGTATGTCCGGGAGAAGAACCCGGACGCCAAGGTCTTCATCTTTTACAAGGACATGCGGACACCGGGCCAATACGAGAATTTCTATCGACGCGTCCAGGAGGAGGAGGGGGTATTCCTCACCAAGGGGCAGGTGGCGTCGGTGTCGGCCAACGGGGACGGATCGGTTCAGGTGGCGGTGGACGACACCCTTTTGGGCGAGCGGGTCGAGGTGAAGGTGGATCTCCTCGTCCTGGCTACGGGGATGGTCCCGCGCACCGCCCTGGGCGAGGTCGAGGTGGCCGCGGTGGAGAGCGAGGAGGACAAGGACAAGAAGAAGGACATCGCGAGCCAGCTGCTCATCCCCACCCGCATCATCAAGTCCGACACGCTGAACCTGGCCTATCGACAGGGCCCCGAGCTGCCCGAGCTCAAGTACGGCTTTCCGGACTCCCACTTCATCTGCTTTCCGTACGAGACGCGGCGGACGGGCATCTTCGCTGCCGGGCCCGTACGGGCCCCCATGGATCTGGCCTTCAGCGGCGAGGACGCCCGGGGGGCAGTGCTCAAGGCCATCCAGTGCGTTGAGTTGACGGCCCAGGGCAAGGCGGTCCACCCCCGCGCCGGGGACATGACCTATCCGGACCTCTTCATGCAGCGCTGCACCCAGTGCAAGCGGTGCACGGCCGAGTGCCCCTTCGGGATGTACAACGAGGACGAGAAGGGCAATCCGCTGCCCAACCCCACCCGTTGCCGCAGGTGTGCCATCTGCATGGGGTCGTGCCCGGAGCGCATCATTTCCTTCAAGGACTATTCGGTCGGGATGATCGGGGCCATGATCAAGGCCATCGAGGTCCCGGAGGAGGACGAGGAAAAGCCCCGCATCCTCGTCCTGGCCTGCGAGAACGATGCGTACCCGGCCCTGGACATGGTGGGGATCCGCGGCGGCACGTACAACGCCTATGTGAGGATCATCCCGTTGCGGTGCCTGGGGTCTTTGAACCTGATCTGGATCGCCGACTCCCTGTCCAAGGGGATCGACGGTGTCCTGCTCCTGGGCTGCAGGCACGGCGAGGATTACCAGTGCCACTTCGCCAAGGGGAGCGAGCTGGCCAACTACCGCCTGGCCAAGGTGTCCGAGACCCTTGACCGCCTGGCCCTGGAGTCGGCCCGGATCCGGGTGGAGCAGATCGAGATCTCGGACTACGACAAGATCCCCGGCATCATGGAGGAGTTCCTGGAGACCATCAAAGAGGTGGGGCCCAATCCGTACAAGGGGTTCTGAGGCGGCAGCAGGAGGCGCGGGGATGGAAGTGCGGGTCAGGGCCCTCGCCTCCCCGCCGGGGAGCCCCCGCGATTGCATACACCGATCCGAGAACGCCCGGGTCCGCCGCTCTCGGGTCCGGAGACAGATCCCTTGGATTTCCCGCCCCCATGCGGGGCCCAGGAGGTGGCGCAGATGTCCCAGGCAAGGCTCTTGGAACCGGATCTTCAGTTCATCAGGGAGGTGAAGGCAAGCGGCGGGGACACCGTCAAGAAGTGCTTCCAGTGCGCCACGTGCTCCGTGGTGTGCAACCTGTCTCCCGATCAGACCCCGTTTCCCAGGAAGGAGATGCTGTGGACTCAGTGGGGGCTCAAGGAGCGGTTGGTTCATGACCCGGACGTGTGGCTCTGCCATCAGTGCAACGACTGCAGCAAGTACTGCCCCCGCGGCGCCCGGCCCGGCGACGTGCTGGCGGCCCTGCGGCGCATGACCATCATGGCCAACGCGGTGCCGTCCGCCGTGGCCAGGATGGTCAACGAGCCCAGGATGCTGCCGGTGGCCCTTGGCATCCCGGCGGCGCTCCTGCTCATGTTCATGGCCGCAGCCGGTACCCTGGGCATTCCATCCGGCGAGATCATCTACCGCAAGTTCATCCCCCAGTGGCCCGTGGTAGACGTGCTGTTTCCCCTCACCGCCCTGTGGGCCGTCGTCTGTTCCGCCGCCGGGGTCAAGAAGCTCTGGGACGCGTACAGCGCGGCAGGACCCAGGATCAACCGGGACTACCGGTACTCCCCTCTGGAATGGGTGACCGTTTTCATCGCCCCTGCCATCTTCGACCTGCTCAAACACAGCAAGTTCAGGGAGTGCACGGTCAACCGGCCCCGCTATTTCTCCCACTTCAACATGGTCTGGGGGTTCATTCTCCTGGCCATCACCACCGCGTGCGTGGCCGCCGGGGTGTACGTGTTCGGGTACCAGACCCCGTACTCCCTGGGAAACCCGGTCAAGTGGATCGGCAACATCGGGGCCGTCATTCTCATTGCGGGGTCGTTCTGGGCCCTGCGGAACCGATACAAGCAGGGCGACGAGGCGGGCAAGTCCACCTATTTCGATTGGGTCTTTCTCTGGATGGTCTTTGCCACGGGGGTCTCGGGGCTCCTCACCGAGCTCCTCCGACTGGCCAATGTCCCGTGGGTGGCATACCCGATGTACTTCGCCCACCTGGTCTGCGTTTGGTTTCTGTTCGCGTACCTGCCGTTTTCCAAGTTCGCCCATCTCCTGTACCGAACCACCGCGTTGGTGTACGCGCGCACCATCGGCCGGGAGCTGAAGACGGGGGCCGCCGGGGTTGCCCGGCCGCGGGCGTCCAGGCAGGAGGAGGCCGGGCAGGGGCACCACTGAGGGCCCGTTGAGGGTGAGGGTTCGCCATGAACGCGCTGCTGGAGCGACTCGTCAAAGGGGTCTACCGATACGAGCGGGAGCTGAACCAGCTTCGGCGTGAGGAAGGCGTGGAGATCGGCCACGCGACGCTGGTGGAGCGCATCGCTCGGAAGTACGGCAGAAACCGGGAGGAGAAGCTGTTGATCATGGAGACCCTCGCCAAGTACCGAGGGGAGGATTGAGGGGGCCGGCCCGAGGGGCGTCCTCGCGCCAATCCGTTGGAACGGGGCGGGCGTCGTGCCCGCTCTTTTTTTCCCGCCACCGTGAGGGGGCCCACGGTGCCCGGCGTCATGGGGTCCGGCGGCCGGCCGGGATGCCTTCAGCAAGAGGAGTCGATCATGGCCGTGGATGAGGACGTCGCCCCCGCGGGCGGCGACGAAGGGGACCGGCTGACCGTCGAGTCGCGCCTGCGCTTCCGGTGCGGTGCGGATCTGCCGTGCTTCACCCGGTGCTGCCGGGATGTGAACATCTTCCTGTCCCCGTACGACGTGCTGCGTCTCAAGCGGCGCCTGGGCGTCTCCTCGGAGGAGTTTCTGGAGCGCTTCACCATCCCCCTTATCTCCCGCACCGCCGGGTTCCCCGTGGTGGTCCTCCGGATGGAGGAGGATCGGGATCGGGCGTGCCCGTTTGTGGGCCCTGCGGGATGCACGGTCTATGAGGACAGGCCATGGTCCTGCCGCATGTTCCCCCTGGATCGGGCCGAGCAGAAGGGGGCCTTTCGGATCATCGCCCCCCCCGAGCTGTGTCAGGGGCTGGGAGAGGACAGCGAACGGGGCGTGGGCGAGTACCTGCAGAGCCAGGACGTGCTTCCCTACGAGGAGATGGAGCGACCCTTCGAGCGGATCGCCTCGGATCCGCGGCTGCGTCGGGAGCGAATCGAGAACCCCAGGATCCAGGAGATGTGCCGCATGGCGCTCTACGACCTGGATCGCTTCCGGCGCTTCGTGCTGGAGAGCCGTTTCCTTCAGCTCTTTTACGTGGAGAAGGATCTGGCGGACGCCATCCGGCAGGACGACCTGGAGCTGATGAAGCTGGCCTTCCGCTGGCTGGAGTTCGGGCTCGTCGCGGGGGGGGGGATGCGTATCCGGGAGGATGCCATCCAGGGCAAGGCTTCCGGGGGGCGCCCCTCATGACGGGCCCGGGGATCCCGGAGGCCTCCACGGCCCCGGAGCCGAAGGAGGGGTTCTGGCCGCTGGCTGGCTGGCGCCTGCGCTTCGCGTGCCACCCATCCGTTGCGTGCTTCAATGCGTGTTGTGCCGACCTTCGTCTCATCCTGACGCCCTACGACATCCTGCGCCTGAAGCGGCGACTGGGGTTGCCGGCGGCCGAGTTTCTGGAGATGTACGCCCGGGAGGCGGGCACGCAGGGGGCGTCCTTCCCCATGGTGCGTCTGGCCATGGCCCAGGGGCCTGCAAGCCCGTGTCCTTTTGTCCGCGCCGAGGGGTGCTCCGTGTACGAGGACCGGCCCGGGGCCTGCCGCCTGTATCCCCTGGGACGGGCGGCGTCCTGCGCCCTGCCGGAGGTTGGCGAGCAGGAGAGGTACTTCGTGGTGCGGGAGGCCCACTGCCGAGGCTTCAACGAGCCCCGCCAATGGACGGTGGAGGAGTGGATTCGGGATCAGGGTGTGGCCGAGTACAACGCCATGAACCGCCCCTGGATGGAGATCGTGACCAGCCGCAGCCCCAGGCTGGCGGAACTCACCGAGGCCAAGCTCCGGATGTTCTACATGGCCAGCTACAACCTGGACCGGTTCCGTGAGTTCGTGTTTCGAAGCAACTTCCTGGCGCGCGTACCCGTCCCCCGGGAGGAGGCACAGCGGGCAGCCGAGGAGGACGAAGCCCTCTTGGTCCTGGGCATGAGGTGGCTCAAGTTCGCGCTCCTCGGAGAGCCCATGGCGCCCGGGTCGCCCGGGCCGGGGCGGATCTAGGCTGGCGAGGCCTCTCCCGGCCGGTTCTTGATGTACAGGGCGGCGAACTCCTGGGCGGTCTTCCTCATGATCCCCTCGTAGTCGGAGACGTTGGCCTCGAAGACCCGGCCCACCTCCCACAGGTCCACATCGCGTCCCCCCTTGTCGTAGCGCGCCACGAACTCCTTGCGCAGCTCCTCGGGCAGGGCGGCCACCATGTTGCGGCCGAGCATGTTCTCGAAGAGGCGGTACAGGGAGTCGATGTGGCGCTCCAGGGCATCGGGTTCGAACCTCTCGCCCTGCTTGGCGACCAGGGCCCTGCAAAGGGTCTCGATGTGGGGATTCCTGCGTTCATCCGCCATGGTGTGGTCTCCTGAGATCCGAGCTGTAGGGAGCGAATCTCCCCGTGGGATCCGAGGGCGTCCTGGCACCATCGCCGGGGCACGTCCAAGCCTCCCGCCGCCCATGGTGCCTCGGGCGGGGCCCTGTTGTCAAATGGGAGCCGCCCCCACGCGGCCCGTTACGATGAGGCGAGGGCTCTGGAGGCCGTAGGGGTGCCCGTCGCGTCCTCCCAGCGTCCCGGTCACCTGCAATCCCGCCTCCTCAAACAGCTCGGCCATCCGGGGCGCGGTGTAGTAGCGGACCGCACCCGCCTTGTCGCCGGTCCCCAGGGGGAAGTCGTAGTGCGACAGGGCCGCCTCCTCCTGCGGGCCTGCCTGGGGGTTCTGGATACGCCAGAAGCGAAACGGATTGGGGTTGTCGATGAGCAGGACGCCTCCCGGGCCGAGCACGCGGCCCAGTCCCCTGAGCAGGGCGACATTCCCGCCCCAGTCCGGACAATGGGTGAAGGAACCGCCCAGAACGAGAACGGCGTCGAACCCCCCCGTGAGGGGCAGGGCTCGGGCGTCTGCCACCACGAACCAGGCCGCAGCCGCCTCCTCCCGGGCCCAGCGTTGGGCGAATCCTATGCGCGAGCGGGCCGTGTCCACCCCGAGCACCCGGTATCCCCGTCTGGCCAGGGAAACCGCATGGCGCCCGTTGCCGCAGAAGGCGTCCAGGAGCCTTGCGCCCGGCGCCAGGGAAAGCAGGCGGCAAAGACCGGCGGCTTCGTCCCGGGTCAGGGCCTCCTGCTTGAGGCGGAAGGCCTGCTCCTCCTCCGGCCCCTCGAAGGACTCCCGGGCCTCGTACAGCCTGTGGAACCAGTCCGGCACGGGTGAATTCTTTCCGCAAACGGGTGGGGGCGACTAGGCAGGGGACCGCCGGCCTCGGACACGCCCGTGCAAACAAGGGCCCCGCTCGCGGGGAGCGGGGCGCGGGAACCAACTGTGGGCCGTGACTCAGTGGACGCCCACGGGACACAAGGGGCTCGACTTGAGCCCGTACAAGACCTCGCAAACGTCCACCGGGTTTCCCGCCTTCTTGCGCTCGTGGCTTCTCACCCACTCGGCCCAGTCATCGTAGAAGGGATCCGACCAGATCTCCACCCTGGGTCGGGTCAGCTCCTCCTGCATCCTGGCCTCCCGGGCTTCCCCGGAGGCGACCATCCTCACCAGCTCGGCCATCTCGCTTTCCCGGATCTCCATACCCCCACCTCCGGACTGAAATACAGATCTAGCTATGCTGAACAAAGCATAAACCATGTCCCGGGCAAGTCAATAGGTCCCCCTCGCGGGGCCGGCCGGAATCTCGTCCGGCCCTCGGCGGGGTGCGGGGCGGGCTTCAGTCGATGATTCCGTTCTTGAGGGCGTCGGGGGACCAGACGGGGATGGGGCCCTTCTCCCCGGTGTGCGGGTCGAACTTGTGGCGGTACGAGGCACACACCTCGTAGCGCTCCAGCATCCACTTCCAGCCGCGGACATAGTAGCCGCATTGGTCGTTGAAGCAGACGTACATGAAATCCGACTCCCACGTGCCCATCGAGGGCGTGGCCCAGCGTTTCATTTCCTGGTTGCAGTGCGGGCATACGGGTCGATCCTGACTCATCCTCCTTGCCTCCTGATTGATGGGCAATGCTGTTACCTGACGAAGGGCATGTCCGGCATTGGAAATCTGGAGCCCGGGGTTTTGTCTATAGGGTACATCCACATCCGTCGAAGTCAAGGCACGGCCCGCCGGGCCGCACCGCGAACCCTTGACTTCCCCTCGAGGGGGAATAACCTGGAGCCAACGGCTTGCGGCCGTGATGATGCGCTGACGACCGACGGAGGGACTGCCATGGTTCCCGAGAGTGAAAAGGGCCTGCGGATGAGCCAAGAGCACTGCCCGCCTTGTGGGGATTTCCTGGACGGCCCCGAACCCGCTGCCTGCACCCGGTTTCAGGACTACCTGACCCCCGAGGAGGAGGAGGTTCTCGCCATGCTTCGGGAGATCAAGGAGAGGGCCCGGCTGGTCCGGGGAAAGATCCGGGGGATCGAGATGGCGATGGCCATGGCCGGCCAGAGCGACGGATGCGCCACGGGGCAGGGGGATGATCGCGTCCTTTCGGCCGGGCATGGGAGCATGCATGAGGAGATGGCCGCCTGCCTCGGGGAGATGGAGGCCCTTCGGGGGGCGTGGAGGGAGTGGACGGCCCGGCGGGAGGCGGAAAACGAACGAAAGCTGGTGCTGCTCGGACACCGGCCGTGGCCGGGGGGGGCGAGATAGAGCGGCGCGCCCCCGCGACGGGCACGGGGCCGCGCCGCGAAAGAAGATCAGCTGCCATCGAGGGCGGCGGCCTGCCCCTTTGCCGCATCTTCCAACTCCGCGATGGCCCACTCCAGCTTGGGCTGGGGCCCCACCCGGTTTACCGCCGCTCGGATCCTGTCCAGGGCCGGCAGGAACCGTTTCTTGCCCAGGACACCTCCCGCCCAGTTGACCACGTGCGCCTCGGCATGATCGAGCAGGGTGCAGATCCATGCCATGGCCTCGGGCGTGCCGATGTTTCCGGCAACGGAGATGAGATCCACCTTCAGCACGTCGAACTCCCCCTGGGACTCGAAGATCTCCCGCAGTACCGGCACAGAGCGCTCGCCGTGATCCTCCAGGGCCTTGAGACAGGCTTCCGTGAGAAACGGGTAGTGGAACAGGGCGATCTCTGCCAGGGCCCGGATGGAGGCATCGTCTCCCCAGTGGGCCAGGATCTCGGGGACGAGAAGGGCGCTCCAACTGTATCGCACGGCGAGCGGGCGCAGGAAGGGCAGGAGGGATGGACCCGCCTCCTTGATCGCCTGGAGAGTCTGGCCCAAGGCCTCCCGGCGAACTCTCAGACCCTCTTCCCCCTGCTGTGGGAATCGGGCCGGGTCGTCGGCCCGCTTCAGGGCCTCGACCATCCGCTGCACGGCCGGGTCTTGGGACAGAGGTTGCCCGTCTCCATAGGCCAGGGCCCTGCGGGCCACCCAGCGCCTCTCCAGCCAGGCCTGGGGTGCGTACGCGTGTCCGGGAGGCGCCCCGGGGTCGTCGTACGAATGGCTGCCATGGGCCAGGAAATGGGCCTTTTCCCTCTGGGCGGCCTCCCAGCGCGCATCGGCGATAGCGGCCGCTCGCTCCAAGTCCCCCAGGTACAGGGCAGCAGTGGCGGCCACGTCGTGCAGCCGATCGTCCTCGGGGAAGCGGGTCAGCCATCTTTCCGCCCAGGCCAGCGCCTTGTGGTACAGTCGGTCGGTCAGGAGACCGTACCCTTGGCGCACGGCCTGCTCTCGATCGGCCTCCTTTCGAGATCTCCCGGCGCGTCGGCGGACTTCCTCGGGAGAGAGCAAGACCAGAGCGGCCCGGTGCTTCTCGAGGCAGCAGCGCTTGTACTTGCGCCCCGAACCACACGAACAGGGGTCGTTGCGCCCGATCTTTCCAACGGAGATGTCATCCGCCCGGAGCCGTTGCGCTTCGGATTGGATCAGGGCGTCCCGCCGCCCGAGGAGATCCTCCATGGAGATCCCGGCCCGTGCTGCAAGGGCGGCGGGGTCGCCGCCCCGGAGAAGCTCGGCCACCGGATCCCAGGGCTGGGCGTCCGGGCGCATGGAATCATCTGGCATCCGAGTGCACCTCCGGGGGGAATGCCTTGTCGGCCGCCAGGCGGCGCATTTGAAAAGCATACCACACATGCCGGGGCCCCGGCCAGGGCTGCCGCCCGTCGGTTGACACCCCTCAAGCCCTCGCCTATGCTACAGGGACGGCTCCATGGGTTCGGTTGCGGAGAGGGATGTGGCAAGGACCTGGTCGCTGGCGGCCCTGGGGCTGCTGGGGATACTGACTTGGAACGGGTGGGCCATCGGGGAGATGCCGCCGTCGAGCGGCGGCCTGCGACTGGTTCTGGACCCCGGCCACGGCGGCAAGGAGACGGGAGCCCGGGGACCGGGCGGCGTGCTGGAGAAGGAAGTGGCCCTCACCCTGGCCCGGGAGCTTCGAGAAGAGGCCCGATCCATGGGGGGATTCCAGGTGCGCCTCACGCGGGAAGAGGACGAGACCTTCCCGTGGGTGAGGCGCCGGGGCGCTGGAGCCGGGGCCGAGTTGTGGGTGAGCATCCACCTCAACGCCGATCTGGAGGGCAAGGCCCGGGGGCCGCGGGTCTTCTATGCCCAGACGGGACTGTCCGAGGAGCCTGGCCGGGACGCCAATGACAAGGAGAAGAAGGGCTCCACGGACGTGGGCGCCATCCTCCAGGACATGACCCGGACCAAGTGGGAGAACGAGAGCGTCCTGCTGGCGGAGCACCTCCAGCGGGCCCTGGACGCGGCCTGGGGGCTGGGCTCCCGCGCATCTAGACCCGCGCCGATTCCGGGCTTCCGCGACCTGGAGTGCCCGGCGGTCCTCATGGAGGTGGGCTTCCTGACCAACCAGGCCGACCTCAAGGCGCTGTCCGACCCGGGCCGCCGAAGACAGCTCGTCAAGGCGATCCTCAAGGGGGTTCGCTCCTTCCTCCAGGACCCTCGCCGGTCTCACTGACAGATCATCCCGTATGAGTCGAGGAGATTCCATGGCAAAGCGGTGCGAGGGCCGCGGCCCCCGGTCGTTGAGAGGCCTCAAGGTGGAGCTGGGCGTGCAGAGACATGCCTGGGGTTCGGTGCTCTGGAGCATGGGGGACACCAAGGTCCTGTGCGCGACCACGGTGGAGGATGCCGTCCCGGCCTTCCTCAAGGGAAAGGGGCAGGGGTGGGTGACGGCCGAATACGGCATGCTGCCCGCCTCCACGGAGAACCGAACGACCCGGGACGGGAACCGGGGAAGGACCCTGGAGATCCAGAGACTCATCGGCCGCTCCCTGAGGGCCGTGACCGACCTGCGGGGCTTCGGCGAGCGCACGGTGCGCCTGGACTGCGACGTCATTCAGGCCGACGGAGGCACGCGCACCGCGGCCATCAACGGGGGGTTCGTGGCCCTGGTGCACGCCTTCCGGCGGTTGAAGGACGCAGGGGAGATCCCGCGGCTTCCCATCAAGGACCAGGTTGCCGCCGTGAGCGTGGGCATGGTGCGCGGGGCCATCCTGCTGGACCTGGACTACGCCGAGGACTCGGGGGCGGACGTGGACATGAACGTGGTCATGACCGGCTCGGGGGATCTGGTGGAGATCCAGGGCACGGCCGAGGAGGGGGCCTTCAGCCGGGTCCAGCTGGACGGGATGCTCGATCTGGCCTGGGAGGGCATCCGGGAGATCCAGCGGGTCCAGGCCGAGTACCTTCGATGAGCGGCGGCGCCCCACGGGAGATCCTGCTGGCCACGCGAAACCGCGGCAAGGCGGCGGAGGTCCGGGCCATGCTGGAGGGACTCCCCGCCACGATCCGCACCCTCGAGGAATGCCCGGGCGCGCCGGATGTGGTGGAGGACGGCCTGACTTTTCGAGACAATGCCCTCAAGAAGGCCAGAGGCCTGGCCCGCTGGGGCGGGGGGTTGGCCCTGGCCGACGACTCGGGGCTCGAGGTGGATGCCCTGGGAGGGGCGCCGGGGGTCTGGTCGGCGCGCTACGCCGGGCCCGGGGCCACGGACGCGAAGAACAACAGCGAGCTCCTCCGGGCCCTGGAGGGGATCCCCTTGGCCCAGCGGTCGGCCCGGTTCCGTTGCGTCCTGGCCTTGGCCCACCCCGACGGCCGCGAGTGGGTGGCGGAAGGGGCGTGCGAGGGGCGCATCGCCTTGGCTCCGCGGGGGGAGACGGGCTTCGGGTACGACCCGCTGTTCCTGGTCACCGGACGGGGCAAGACCTTCGCCGAGCTGGGCCCGGCCGTGAAGAACCGCATCAGCCATCGGGCCAAGGCGTTGGCGGCCATGAAGGAGATCATCGCCCGGGTGATCCGGGACGAGCCCCCCCCCGGTGGTTGAACCCCCCTTGCACCGCGTGCTACCATAATGGCCAGTCGGGGTGTAGCTCAGTCTGGTCAGAGCGCTAGCTTTGGGAGCTAGATGTCGGGGGTTCAAATCCCTTCACCCCGACCAAACAAGTTTGGTCACTCCCCCCAACCACCCCAGCGCCGACAGCCCCCCTGAGCAGATTGCGAGGCGTCCGGGGGACGATGCCCCGCCGACGGCTTTCTGGAGGCGGCTTTGGTGCTGGTTGGCGTGGCTTGCCCACGGCGCGCAAGTCTCCATGGCGAAGGCCGGGAGGATTTGGGTGAAGACCATCATCGAGCCCTTCAGGATTAAGGCGGTGGAACCCATCCGGTTCACGGACCGGGCCTATCGAGAGGAGGCCCTGGACAGGGCGGGCCACAACCTCTTTCACCTGAAGGCCGAGGACGTGCTCATCGATCTGCTCACGGACAGCGGCACATCGGCCATGAGCGCCAGGCAGTGGGCCGGCATCATGGAGGGGGATGAGTCCTATGCCGGGGCCCGGAGCTTCTTTCGCTTCGAGCGGGCGGTGAGGGATCTCACGGGCTTTCGCCACGTCATCCCCACCCATCAGGGCCGGGCCGCGGAAAAGATCCTTTTTGCCATCCTGGGGGGGGCGGGGAAGGTGATCCCCAACAACACCCATTTCGACACCACCCGGGCCAACGCGGAGGCGAGCGGCGCCCAAGCGCTGGACCTGCCCATTGCCGAGGCCGCGGACCCCGCCCGGGTGGTGGACTTCAAGGGCAATATGGACCTGGAGGCACTGGCCGCGGTGATCCGACGGGAGGGGCCGGGGCGCATCCCGTTGGTCATGATGACCATCACCAACAACGCCAGCGGAGGGCAGCCCGTCTCCATGGAGAACATCCGCAGGACGGCCGAGCTGTGCAGGGCGAGCCGGATCCCGTTTCTGCTGGATGCCTGCCGCTTCGCGGAGAATGCCTACTTCATCCGGCGGCGGGAGCCGGGGTATGGGGATCGGCCCGTGCGGGAGATCGCCCGGGAGATCTTCTCCTACGCCGACGGCTGCACCATGAGTGCCAAGAAGGACGCCCTGGTGAACATGGGCGGGTTTCTGGCCCTCAACGACGGGGGACTGGCCCAGAGGGCCCGAAACATCCTCATCGTCACCGAGGGTTTCCCCACGTACGGGGGGCTTGCTGGCCGGGATCTGGAGGCCATTGCCCTGGGGTTGGAAGAGGCCCTGGACGAGCACTATCTGGAGTACCGCATCCGGTCTGTGGCATACGTGGCCGAGCACCTCTCGGACCTGGGGGTCCCCCTGGTCCTGCCGCCGGGGGGCCATGCGGTCTACCTGGACGCCCGGGCCTTCCTCCCCCACGTCCCGTCCCGTCAATACCCGGGCCAAGCCCTGGCATGCGAGCTGTACCTCCACGGGGGGATCCGCTCCTGCGAGATCGGAAGCGTCATGTTCGGAAGGACGGACCCCGACACCGGCGCGTTCCAGCCGGCGAACCTGGAGCTGGTTCGGCTGGCCATCCCCCGGCGGGTCTACACCCAAAGCCACATGGACTACGTCATCGAATGCGTGGGGGAGGTGTTCGAGCGGCGGGATCGGCTCCGGGGGGTCCGCATCGTCTCGGAGCCTCCGGTGCTCCGCCATTTCACGGCGGTCTTCGAGCCGCTGTGACCCCCAAAGGGGCGGACCGGATTCCCTTTTCCCACGTGCCCCCGGCGAGGGCCCTGGAACTCCGGCCCGCGATCTTGGTAGCATGGAGCGACGATCTGGGGCTGCGGCCCTGCCGCGGGAGGGCCGGAAAGATGAGGAGGGGTTCATGGGGAGCCTAAAGTTTCATGAATGGACGCGATGGACGTACGTTCGCCCGAACCTGGCCGGCGGATACGCGGGTCAGACCCTGCACGTGGACGTGGGGCAAGGGCGCATCGAGGCCCGGCCCGTAGACCTGCGGATGAAGGAGCTCCTCATCGGGGGCCGGGGCTTCGATCTGTGGCTGCTGTGGCAGGCCGTGGGGCCCGAGACCCGGTGGGACGACCCCGAGAACCTCCTGTGCATCGCCAGCGGCCCCCTGGGCGGCACCCCGGGCTATCCCGGATCGGGCAAGAGCATCGCGTGCGCCCTGTCGCCCCTGACCGGGGCCGTGGTGGACAGCAACGTGGGGGGGTACTTCGGGCCGTACCTCAAGTTCAGCGGGTTCGACGCCCTGGCCGTGGGGGGCAACGGGGCGGGCGATCTGGTTCTCCTGGTGGACGGGGTGGATCGGAGAGTTGTCCTTTACCGGGCGGAGGGCCTGGAGCAGGACGCATACGCCCTCTCGGCCCAGCTCACCCGCCACTTCGGCGGGAAGCGCCCTCGGGACATCTCGGTGGTGAGCACGGGCCCCGGGGCGTGCCACACGCGCATGGGGTGCCTCAACTTCAGCTGGTACGACGGGGGGCGGGGCCGGGTGCGGTACAAGCAGGCGGGACGCGGCGGGCTGGGGACGGTGATGGCCCGCAAGGGGCTCCGGGCCATGGTGGCTCGATGGGACTCGGTTGGACTCGACACCAACGCCCCGGCGGACCGAGATGCGCTCAAGCGGGTGTCCCGCCTGCATTCCCAGGAGGTCCGGGAGCTGGACCCCAAGCAGAACGAGATGGCGCGCATCGGCACCACCCACATCGTCACCATCATGAACGAGTTCGACCTTCTTCCCGTGCATAACTTCCGTTTCGGCTCCCACCCGGAGGCGAGCAACCTGGGCAAGGACGTGTACGGGCGCATCTTCGACAAGGGGTTTGACGGCTGCTGGATGGGCTGTGCCGTGGCCTGCAGCCACGGGGTCAAGGACTTCGTGCCCTTGACCGGTCCCTACGCCGGCCAGAAGGTGTTCGTGGACGGCCCCGAGTACGAGACCATCGCCGGGCTGGGCTCCAACATCGGGGTATTCGACCCCTTCACCGTGCTCGAGCTCAACTTCTACTGCGACGCGTACGGCCTGGACACCATTTCGGTGGGCACGGCCATGGCCTTCGCCATGGAGTGCTTCGAAATGGGGTTGATCACGGCGGAGCACACGGGCGGGATGGCGCTTCACTTCGGCAACCGTTCAGCGGCCCTGACCCTGCTCCACCAGATGGCCAGGGGCGAGGGCTTCGGCGCCGTGGTGGGCCAGGGGGTACGGCGCATGAAGGGGATCTTCGCCGAGCGGTTCGGCGCGGACCCGGCCCTCATGGCCGACATCGGCATGGAGTCCAAGGGGCTGGAGTTCTCGGAGTACGTGACCAAGGAGTCCCTGGCCCAGCAGGGGGGGTACGGGCTGGCGCTCAAGGGACCGCAGCACGACGAGGCCTGGCTGATCTTCCTGGACATGGTGCACAACTACATGCCGAGTTTCGAACAGAAGGCCGAGGCATTGCACTGGTTCCCCATGTTTCGCACGTGGTTCGGGCTGTGCGGACTGTGCAAGCTGCCGTGGAATGACGTGGTGCCTGAGGACAACTACCAGGAGGCGGAGCCCGCCAAGGTGCTCAGGCACGTGCGCTGGTATGCCGAGTACTTCTCCGCGGTTACCGGCCGCGCGGCTGGACCCGACGACCTGATCCGTATGAGCGAGGCGGTGTACAATTTTCAAAGGGTGTTCAACCTCCGGATGGGATATGGCCGAAGGGAACACGACGGCATCCCGTACCGGGCCGTAGGACCGGTGACCGCCCTGGAGTACGAGGACCGGGCGGAACACTATGACCGGGAGTTGAGGGAGCACTGCGGCGAGTCCATAGAGGGCAAGTCCGTCCAAGAGCGGGCAAGGATGCTTCGCCGGCACAGGGAAGAACGGTACCAGAGGCTCGTGGACGCCGTTTACGCGCGCCGTGGCTGGACCCGGGACGGTATCCCCACACTGGCCACGGTGAAGCGGTTGAACATCGACTTCCCAGAGGTCGTGGAGCTCCTCAGGAAGCACGGGATCCAGGAGTAGGCCCGGCAGGAGAAGGATGCTCCGTGACGCGACCCCCACGCTTCGAAATCCGCATCGCCGGCTTCGGCGGGCAGGGCGTCCTTGCCATCGGGCGGATCCTGGGCGCCGCTTTCACCGTCTACGGGGGAAAGAACTCGGTCAACACCCAGTCGTACGGCCCGGAGTCCCGCGGAGGTGCCTGTCGGTCCGAGGTGGTGGTCTCGCAGGGCGAGATCAACTACCCCTACGTTCGCAAGGCCGACGTGCTTGTCGCCCTGTCCCAGGTGGCGCTCGACGCCTACGTGGACGACCTCAAGGAGGGCGGCATCCTGGTGACGGACGCCGACGCCGTGGGGCGGCTTCCACCTCCCGGCCGCTTTCGAATGTACCCGGTACCCACGATGGCGCTGGCCCGTGAGATCGGGGATACGAAATGCCAGAACGCCGTTGCATTGGGGGCTGTCTACGAGCTGATCCAGGGTCTCCTCGACGAAACGGCCCTTGTCCGGGCTCTCAAGGAAGGGCTGCCGCCCGAGGCCCTGCGCATGAACCTTGCTGCGCTTGAACGGGGGAGGAGCCAAATCCAATCCAACCTCGCGTCGGAGCGGTAAATGCGGGACCGGCCAACCAAGGGCCTTCTGAGGCCAGGGGTGCACTATCTGCAGGGGGCCCAGGCTTGCATGGAGGGGGCCATCACGGCCGGCTGCCGGGTCTACGCCGGATACCCCATCACCCCGGCCTCGGAGATCATGGAGCATGCGGCCCGGCGCCTGCCCCGGGTGGGGGGGCGCTTCATCCAGATGGAGGATGAGATCGCCTCGGCCGGCGTGCTCCTGGGGGCCTCGTGGGCGGGGGCCAAGGCCATGACCGCCACGTCCAGCCCCGGCTTTTCCCTCATGCAGGAGGTCATCTCCTTCGCCATCATGTCCGAGACGCCCATGGTCATCGTGGACGTGCAGCGGCCGGGGCCGGGCCAGGGCTACATCAGCAGCAGCCAGGAGGACGTCATGCAGGCCCGCTGGGGGCACCACGGCGAGGGATCCATCATCGCCCTGGCCCCCGCCTCGGTGCAGGAGATGTTCTCGTTCACCATCGAGGCCTTCAACCTGGCCGAGCAGTGGCGCACCCCCGTGCTGGTCATGGCCGAGGAGACGGTGGCCCACATGCGCGAGCGACTAATGATCCCTCCCGCGGATCAGATCCCCGTCGTCGAGCGCACCCGACCCCAGGCCTTGGGCATCCCGCCGGCTCAGTACCTGCCGTACGGCCACGGCCAGGTCCCGCCCATGGCCGCCTGGGGGGATGGCTACCGGGTGAACCACGTGGGGCTGGTCCATCATGAGGACGGCAACGTAACGCGGTACAGCGCCGAGGTCCATCTGGAGAACGTCCGGCGTATCCGCGGCAAGATCGAGGGGAATGTGGAGGCCATCGCCCGGCTGGACGCCCGGTTCCTGGAGGGATGCCGCCAAGTGGTCATCTGCTACGGGGCGGTCTCGCGCACGGCGGCAGAGGCCGTGATCGAGGCCCGAGAGGCGGGAATCGCCGTGGGGTTCATCCGCTTGGAGACCCTCTGGCCCTTTCCGGAAGGCCGGCTCCGGGGCTTGATCGGGGACGTGGAGACGGTCCTGGTCCCGGAGATGAACCTGGGCATGATGGTCCACCCCATCGCGGAGGCGCTGCGGGATCGTTGCCGCCGGGTGATCCCCATCCCCAGCCTGGGGCGGCTTCACTCCCCGGAGATGGTCTTGGAGCGCATCCGAGAGGGCCCCCTGTGAAGAAACACCCCATGCTCCGGTATCTCCGGGAGGCGGGCCCGTCGGGGCCGCGCTTGCCCCTCATCCTGTGCCCCGGGTGCGGAGCCGGGCAGGTGCTGAACTACGCCCTCCGGGCCGTGGAGGCCGTGGTCCGCCAGGACGGACTCCGGGAGGACGACTTCGTATTCATCTCCGGCGTGGGGTGTTCGGCGCGGCTCACCAGCCACTACCTGAAGTTCGACTCGGGCTGGACCCTCCACGGCCGGGCTCCGGCCGTGGCCACGGGGGCCCTGCTCGCCAACCCGTCACTCCGGGCCATTCTCTTCACGGGAGACGGGGATGCGGCCGCCATCGGGGGTAACCACCTCATCCATGCCTGCCGGCGCAACATGGACATGACCATCCTGTGCATCAACAACGGCCTGTACGGCATGACGGGGGGCCAGGTGGCCCCCACCACGCCCGCGGGCGAGCGCACGGGCACCACCCCGTACGGCAACGTGGAGGATTCCTTCGACCTGTGCCGGCTGGCTCAGACGGCCGGGGCTCCGTATGTGGCCCGCTGGACCACGGCCCACCCCAGGCAGGCCATCCGCTCCATGGTCAAGGGGATTCGCAAGCGGGGCACGGCCTTCATCGAGATCGTGTCCCAGTGCCCCGTGCACTGGAAGCAGGAGCCGGCGGAGATGTTCCGCCGGATGAGGCGCAGGGCCATCCCCGTGCATAAGGCCGCCGGGGGGGCGGGGGAGGGGAGAATCCTGGTGGGGGAGTTCTGCGATCTGGACAAACCGGATTGGATGGAGCGGTACCGGCGGTCCGTGGATCCGGGGGCGGACGCGGAGACATCATGAATCGCCTCTGGGTGAACGAGGACTACTGCAAGGGGTGCATGATCTGCGTGGCGGCCTGCCCCAGGCATGCCATCCGCGCCTCCGGGCGCATGAACCTGCGGGGCCATGTCCTGCCCGAAGCCGAGGACATGCGCCGCTGCTCGGGCTGCGGACTGTGCGAGATCGTCTGTCCGGATTTCGCCATCGCCGTGGAGGTCGGGGGCGACGCACAGGGGTGAGCTGCGGTCCGCGCCCCGCCGGTCACCGCCCGTCCACGAACCTCGCGGCCATCAGACCGGCCTGGGAGCGGCCGTGGGGGTCCTTGCGCGCCCGAAGGGCGTTGACCATCTCCAGGGCCGTCTCGGGGCTGGGGGGCAATTCCACGTCCGTGCTCCCCAGGGGATGCACCCGCTGTCCCCAGCGCACCAGGTGGGCGCACAGGGTGAGTCCGCCGCCGAAGGCCGGCATGAGGATCAGGGCGCCCGGTGCCACCCGTCCCTCCTCCACAGCCTCCACCAGGGCCACGGGCACCGTGGCGGCGGACATGTTGCCGTAGCGCTGCACGGTGAGGAAGACCTTATCCATGGGGGCCCCGGCTCGCCTGGCCACGGCCTCGATGATCCGCAGATTGGCCTGATGGGGGACGAGCAGATCCACGTCCGCGGCCGTGAACCCGCATCTGGACAGGACGGCCTCGCACGCCTGGGCCATGCCCACCACCGCGCGCTTGAAGATCTCCTGCCCGTCGAAATCCCACAACACATCTCCATAGGTCACGCCGGCGTTGAGGTAGAGGGCCCCCGCGCCCCGCACCCGCAAGGTATGCCGCGCATCGGCGTTGCAGCCGAGCTGCTCCCCGATGACCCCATCGCGGGAATCCGAGGCCCGGAGCACCACGGCGGCGGCGCCGTCTCCGAAGAGCACCGCCACGTTGCGGTTGGTCCAGTCCATGTACGGGGAGATGACCTCCACGCCAACGACCAGTGCGTTTCGCACCACCCCGGTGCGGATCATGGCCGTGGCCGCGGTAAGCCCGTACAGGAAGCTGGTGCAGGCCGTATTGACGTCCATGGCCGCGGCCCGATGGGCCCCCAGCTTGAGTTGAAGCCCTGAGGCGGAGTTGGGAACCTGCTCGTCGTACGTGCAGCTTCCCACGACGATGAGGTCCAGCTCGACCGCCTCCATGGCCGCGCAGGCCAGCGCCCTCTCCGATGCCACGTACGCCAGTTCGGTCACGGGCACGTGGGAAACGCGCCGCTCCTTGATCCCCGTGCGGCTCGTGATCCAGTCGTCGTCGGTCTCCAGAAAGGTGGCCAGGTCCGCGTTGGTCAGGATCCCCGGGGGCATGCACTTGCCCCATCCGATGATCGAGGCATGGATCATGTCATTCATCCTGTGACGTGGTGTTGGGATGCTCCCCTCCGTGCCCCCCCCCGGGGGGAACGGGCCGCCGGTACCCTCCGAGGGGGGCCGGTCCCCCTACAGGCTCCCCAAGATGCGACGATTCGGTTTGCGGGCAAGATCTGCGGACCGCCGCGGGAAACGGAAGGGGAAGATCCTTGCGTCTATTCCCATCACCATTATCACAAAGCGCCTCCCCGATCAATGCGCCCGGACCCCTTTTCGTCGACGACCATCTCGGTGATAATAGCTCGATCGTGAAGAGGACGTGCGAGGGGAGAGAACCGACATGGCGATGATGGCCGGGAACCAGGCGCTCCTGGAACTGTTCAGGCAAGAGGGAGTGGATTTCCTGTTCGGCAATCCGGGCTCCACCGAGCTGCCGCTCATGGACGCCCTGGCGGGGCAGGAGACGATTCGGTACATCCTGGGGCTGCACGAATCGGTGGCCGTGGCCATGGCCGACGGCTACGCACAGGCATCGGGGAAGCTGGCCGTGGTGAACGTGCACATCAGCCCGGGCCTGGGCAACGCCATGGGAATGCTGTACGACGCGTACAAGGCGGGCTCGCCCCTCCTGCTGACCGCCGGCCAGCATGACCAGTCGCTCAACATCACGGAGCCCATCCTCTGGTCCGACCTGCCCCCCGTGGCGGCCCCCTACGTCAAGTGGTCCTACGAGGTGCGCCGGCTGGAGGATCTTCCCCGGGCCGTGCACCGCGCGGCCAAGACCGCCATGGCCCCGCCCACGGGGCCGGTGTTCCTGTCCCTGCCCTTCGACGTCCTGGCGGCAAAGGCGGATTTGGATCTGGGGGCGCCCACGCGGGTGGACCGGCGCGTCAGAGGGGGGCGGGCGGCCGTGGAGGCCGCGGCCGAGCTCCTGGCGCGGGCCCGAAACCCCGTGATCGTGGCCGGAGATGCGGTGGCCTTCAGCGATGCCCACGCCGAGCTGGCCGAGCTGGCCGAGGTGGTGGGGGCCCCGGTTTACACCGAGCGGCTGGCCTATACGTGCAACTTCCCCAGCGCCCACCCCCTGTTCCAGGGCGAAATGCCCCGATTGGCTCCCGGCATTCGCTCGCTGCTCGAGGGGCACGACCTGCTGTTCTCCGCGGGGAGCAATCTGTTTCTCCTCGGCCTGCCATCCCCGGTGGATCCCATGCCCCCGGGCCTTCCCGTCATCCACCTGGACACGGATCCCTGGGAGATCGGCAAGAACTACCCGGCGCGGGTGGGAATCCTGGGCGATCCCAAGGCCACGCTCCCGGAGATCGCTCAAGCCGTGCGCGAGCGCCTGGGCCCCGCCGGCCGGGAGGCCGCCCTGGGGCGAGCACAGGAGGCGCAGCGGACCAAGGAGCGGACGGTCGCCGACGTGCGCGCGCGGGCCGCCCGGGAACGGGACCGGGTCCCCATTTCCCCCCTGGCCCTCCTGCAGGCCGTCGCCGATTGCCTGCCCGCCGACGCCGTGGTGGTGGACGAGACCATCTCATCGGGAGGCGCCCTGCGCTCTTTGCTCCGGAGCAATGATCCCGGGAGCCTCTTCGGCCTCCACGGCGGTGGGATCGGCTGGGGCGTGCCCGGCGCCCTGGGGATCAAGCTGGCCCTGCCCCACCGGCCGGTGGTGGCCCTGGTGGGCGACGGAAGCGCCATGTACACCGTGCAGGCCCTCTGGACGGCCGCTCACTACGGGCTGGGCGTCGTTGCCGTGATCCTCAACAACCGAGGATATCGGATCCTCAAACAGCGTGGCCACGCCCTCGCCGGGGAATCGGCCCGAACCGGGCGATACGTGGGCATGGACCTGGATGGTCCCTCCATCGACTTCATCGACTTGGCGCGGTCCTTGGGGGTCCCCGGAGAGCGGGTGGTCAGGGCGGACGATGTAAGCGCCGCGCTGTCCCGGGCCATGGAGCGGGGCGGCCCCGCGCTCATCGATGCACAGGTGGACGGGTCCTTGTAGCCGTGGCGGAGACACCCTCGGCGGGGAAGCGATCCTTGGGGCGACGCGCCCGGACGGCGTGCACCAGGGCCACGGCGGCCATGGCGCCCGCTGCGTCGGCGAGGAAGTCCCACACCGAGGCATCCCGGCCCGGGACCAGGCCCTGATGAAGCTCGTCGCCGGCCCCGAAGAGGGTCGCCAGGATCCAGCAAAGGGCCCAGGGCCTTCGGGTCCACAGGAGCCCCCCGTACAGGAGCCCGGCCAGGATGCCGTACTCGGCGGCGTGGGCGAGCTTGTCCCACGGGGCCGGAACCCCCATCCCCCCGCTGTCGGATCTGGAGGACAGGGCCCAGATGAGGGCCGTGTACGCCAGGGAGGCCGCCAGGTACATGGCCTGCCTTGTCATGGATCGTCGGGGAGCCGGGGCCGTTTCCGGTTGCATGGCCTGGAATTGTACAGGGGTTGGGGCGGGAACGCCATGGGCCGGGGCACCCTCGCCGCCCGAACCAGCTTGCGGGGCGGCTCCGGGCGCAAAGAGGGAGTTGGCCGGAGGCGGGCGGGTCATGGTAGACTGAGATGGGAGGTGGCTGGTGGAGCCCTTCGACTTCCTGGTCGGGCTGCTCCTGGGGTTCCTCCTGGGGGGGCTCGGCGCGTACGTCATGGTGCGGGTCAAGGGGTGGTTCACCTCCTCGGAGGTACGCGGTCTGCGAAGGGAGGTGCGAAGCCTCGAGAAGCGGATCGAGCAAAAGGATCGACATATCGACGAGATGCTCCGGCGGGCCGAGGACGTGGTGCGGGAGGTGAAGGACGGGAGGAGCAAGGGACATGGGTCGTGACGGTCTGAGCATCAAGGGGGGGCTGGTGGGCGCCCTGGTGGGCCTGGGGGCGGAGACGATCCTGAAGGAGCTCACGGGGATGCAGGTGATCCACGGGATCCTGGAGCTCATCGGAGCCGGGGTGGGACTCCTGCGCCTGGACAAGAAGGTCTACGAGGCCACCGTGCGGCTCCTTCAACAGACCCCGGCGGAGCCGGGCGAGGACTACCAGGACGTGCTTCGGCGCATCGATCGGCTCACCGAGGATCTGCCCGAGCTGCGCGAGAACTTCCTCAGGCTGTTCGAGGCCGGACTCAAGGCCAGAGAGGCCTGAGCGTGCCGCCCCTGATCGGCGTGGGGACGCTCCTGCGGGTCGCGGTCCGCGCAGGTGGCCCGAGCCTGGCGCGGTGGGGGCTGCTCCCGCCCCGGTGGCACGTGCAGGAGGCCGTGGATGCCCTGAGCCGGGACGACTTGGCCGGGGTCATCCGCTCCCTGGGCAGGGTGCGAAAGAAGGGCCGCTCCCGCCTCGGGGAACTGGTCCGCCAGCAGGCGGTGTTCCGCTGCCGCCTCCTGCTGGAGCGGCACGAGCGGGAGCTGGCCCGCCTCCGGGTGCTCCATGCCGGTGCCCGCTGCCTGGCGGACATGGATGGTGACAGGGTGCAGGAGGTCATGGACCTGCACCGCAGGGCTCTGCGCATACTCGCCCGGTACGAGGCATCCCTCCAGCGCCTGGCGCCCTCGAGGCCTTCTTTCGGAGCGAACCCCCCTCAGAGCGACGGGCCCCCGCACAAGGCCGTGGCCGGCTGGTTGGCGAACATCATGAGATTCAAGTCCTCGCACAGGGGATGGTGGCGGCCCTTGCAGCTGTAACACATCCGCCGATGCTCGTCGAGGCGGGTGTCGTTGATCCCCGAGGAAGCCGGGCCGTACTGGGCGGCACATCCCCAAAGGACCAAGAGGCCCGCAGCCAGCGCAACCAGAAGCGTTTTCTCCATCCACGCACCTCCCACCCAGCGCTGATCTCCACGTGCAGTATACAGCGGACCTTCGTCCCCGTCGTCCCGGACCGTTGCGGGGGTCGCCTGTTCGGACCACCCAGACGCCTTGACAAGCGATGCGGCAGCAACTAAGAGTAGGACCGTCATGGTCGCCGCATCGGATGCGAACGCCTGTGCGCTTGGACGCCGCGCCTCCTCCTTCGACAGAGACGGAAGGTGCCTCCATGGACTTCGACCTCAGGGAAGAGCACAAGATGATCCGGGAGATGACCCGGGACTTCACCGAATCGGTCATCAAGCCCCGGGCCGAGGAGATGGACCGAACGGGGGAATACCCCTACGACATCATCCGACAGATGGGGGAGCTGGGGATGATGGGGGTCCCGTTTCCCGAGGAATGGGGCGGGAGCGGCGGGGATTGGGTGGGGGTCCACGTGTGCATCGAGGAGATCTCGCGCGGGGACGCCACCCTGGGGGCCATGCTGGAGGTGACCACCTGTGTGGTGGCTCAGGAGCTTTACGAATTCGGCACCGTGGAGCAAAAGCGGCGGTGGCTCATTCCCATGGCCCGGGGCGAGCAGATCGGGGCCTTCGGCATGACGGAGCCCCAGGCCGGATCGGACGCCGGGGCCGTGCGGACCACCGCGGTCCGCATGGGGGATGAGTGGGTCCTCAACGGGACCAAGCGGTTCATCACCAACATTGGCCTGGATAACGCCAGCCTGGTCATCGTCACGGCCCTCACGGACAAACCCTCGGGGGGCAGGCGGCCCATCGCCACCTTCATCGTGCCCAAGGGGGCACCGGGATTCACCCTGGGCAAGCGCCACCGGAAGATCGCCTGGCACGCGTCGGCCAACCACGACGTGATCCTGGAGGAGTGCCGCATCCCCCACGGGAACCTCCTGGGGGACGCGGCACACGGGTTCGCCCAGCATCTGGCGGTTCTGGAGACCGGCCGAATCAGCATTGCGGCCATCTGCGTAGGGGTGGCCCAGGCCTGCCTCGACGAGTCCCTGCGCTATGCCCAGGAGCGGGTGCAGTTCGGTCGGACCCTCTCCAAACATCAGGCCATCCAGTTCAAGCTGGCGGACATGGCCGTGGCCGTCGACTTGGCCCGGAACCAGTACCGGAAGGCCGCGTGGCTCAAGGACCAGGGACGGCGGCACACCTTCGAGGCGGTATCGGCCAAGCTCTTCGCCTCGGAGATGCTGGAGCGGGTGGCCTCGGACGCGGTGCAGATCCACGGGGGATACGGGTACATGGAGGAGTACCCGGTGTCGCGATACTACAAGGGGGCCAAGCTGCTCCAGATCGTGGAGGGGACCTCGGAGGTCCAGCGCATGGTCCTGGCCAGGCTCCTGGGGTGCTAGGGCGCGCCACGGAGGATCTCACCGTGCCGAAAGCAGCTCGTGAGATGGTCGTTGACCATCCCCACGGCCTGCATGAAGGCGTAGCAGATGGTGGGGCCCACAAAGGCGAAGCCGCGACCCCTGAGATCCCGGCTCAGGGCCCGGGACTGGTGGGTACTGGCAGGGATCTGGGAGAGGGACCGTCGTGCGCCGTCCATGGGCCGCCCCCCCACGAACGGCCACAGGTACGCGCAAAAGCTGCCGAACCGCTCCTGCACGGTTAGAAACGCCCGGGCGTTCCCGACGGCCGCTGCGACCTTGCGGCGGTTGCGCACGATCCCCGGATCCGACAGCAGCCGGGCCATGTCCCGTGCTTGGTATCTTGCCACCCGCTCGGGGTCGAAGTCATGGAAGGCCCGCCCGTACGCCTCCCGCTTGCGCAGGATGGTCGACCAGCTCAGACCGGCCTGGGCCCCCTCCAGGATCAGGAATTCGAACAGGCGGCGGTCGTCGTACAGCGGGACCCCCCACTCCTCGTCGTGGTACCGGATCATGAGCGGGTCGTCGCCCGCCCAGCTGCAGCGCGTCTTCATAGCCCGCACCTCCCCGTTCGCTCCATGGGCCCGCCGGGCCGTCCCGGGGTGCGGGGCGAACCCCCGTGGGTCGCCTCGGGGACCACGGCCTGATGAGCCTTCCATCCAACGGGGGCTGCCCCCGTTTGACAACCCGTCCGAGCCATTATAGTGTGCCTGGGGTGTTGAACCAGCCCCCGGGCGAGGAGTCGATCGCGAATAAAGAGGCCGGGGACTTCGCCCCGGCGAAGGGGTGGGAGGATTCCATGGGATTGACGCAGGAGCTCGCGTTCATGGATGCCGCGGCCCAGGCCGCGCTCGTCCGCAAAAGGGAGGTCAGCGCGCTGGAGCTGGTCGATGCCGCCATCGAGAGGATCGAGCGGCTGAACCCGGCCGTCAACGCAGTGGTCACCCCCATGTACGAGGAGGCCCGCGCGGTGGCCGGGGGGCCTCTTCCGGACGGCCCCTTCGCGGGGGTGCCGTTCCTCCTCAAGGATATCCTGGCCGCGTACGCCGGGGTTCCCATGTCCTTCGGCTGCCGCCTCCTGCGGGGATTCGTCCCCCCGTCGGACAGCGAGCTGGTGGTGCGCCTCAAGGCGGCGGGTCTGGTGGTGGTGGGAAAGACCAACGTCCCGGAGTTCGGGCTCCTGCCGACCACCGAGCCCAAGCTGTTCGGCCCGTGCCGAAACCCCTGGGACCCGGGGCGGACAACCGGGGGGTCGAGCGGCGGGTCGGCCGCGGCCGTGGCCTCGGGCATGGTGCCCATGGCCCACGCCAACGACGGGGGCGGATCCATCCGCATCCCCGCATCCTGCTGCGGGCTGTTCGGCCTGAAGCCAACGCGGGCGAGGAACCCCCTGGGGCCGAGATTCGGCGACATCATGGGCGGGATCATCTGCGAGCACGCAGTGACACGCTCGGTGCGGGACAGCGCCGCCCTGCTCGACGCCACATCGGGTCCGGACCTGGGGGACCCGTACTGGGCGCCGCCGCCGGCCCGGCCGTTCGCCCAGGAGGTGGGGGCGCCACCCGGGCGGCTTCGCATCGCCTTCGCCACCCGGGCGGCCACCGGGGTCTCCGTCCACCCGGACTGTGTGCGGGCCGTGGAGGAAGCGGGCCGGCTGTGCGCCCAGCTGGGGCACGAGGTGGCCGAGGCCTCGCCGGACATTGATGTCGAAGCCATGAACCATGGCTTCGCGATCCTCTGGAGTTCGGGCTGCGCCGCCAACATCGAGGCCATCGCCCGAATCACGGGCCAACCCCAGAAGCCCGACGCGTACGAGCCCCTCACTTGGGCCCTGTACGAAATGGGCCGGCGGCACAGCGCCTCCGACTATCTCCTGGCGCTTCAGACCCTCCAGAAGGTGAGCCGGGACGTGGCCCGGTTGTTCCTGGATCACGACGTGTGGCTCACGCCCACGCTGGCCGAGCCCCCGGTCCCCCTGGGCACGTTCGACTCCCCGCCGGGAGACCCTCTCCATGGGCTGTCCCGCTCGGCGAGCTTCGTCCCTTTCACGCCCATCTGCAACATCACGGGCCAGCCGGCCATGTCCGTTCCGCTCTTCTGGAACGGAGAGGGACTGCCCGTGGGCGTTCACTTCGTGGGGCGGTTCGGCGACGAGGCCACGCTCTTCAGGTTGGCGGCTCAACTGGAAGAGGCCAGGCCCTGGGCCGGGCGCCGGCCCCGGCTATCGGCCTGAGAGGGCAGGGAGGTTCATCGTGTCCGCTCTGGTATTGAGTGTGCAACAGAGGCGGGATCTGTTCATGCGGGCCTGGATGATCCACGACGCCCTATGGTACGGCGAGGTGGCAGCCCGGTTCGGCATGGCCGAGGTGAGCCCCATGAACCTCCGCTACATCCGCACGCCCGATGTGAGCCGCTCACTCAAACCGGGCGGCCAGAAGCGCCGGGTCACGGTGCGGTTGGACTTCTCGCAGGTGCCGGGTTCTGCACCATGATCGCTTGAGCAGGAGAGGGGCATGCGCGAGCTTTTTTATCCCAACAGCGTGGCCGTCGTGGGCGTTTCCGACTCCCCCGTCAACATGGCCCGGGGGATCGTCCTGAATCTGACCCAGTTTCACTTCCGGGGCATCATCCACCTGGTGGGGCGAAAGGGCGGGGTCTTCGCGGGCCGGAGGATCTACCCCACGGTCCTGGACGTCCCGGACGAGGTGGACCTGGCCGTGATCCTGACCCCGGCCAGGACCATCCCCGGCATCCTGGAGCAGTGCGGCCGCAAGGGGATCCGGTGGGCGGTGATCGAGTCCGGAGGGTTCCGGGAGCACGGCGAGGAGGGCCGCCGCATCGAGGAGGAGATCGTGCGGGTGGCAGACCATTGGGGGATCCGCTTCGTGGGGCCCAACTGCATCGGCGTGGTCAACATGGAAAACGGCTTTGCCAGCCCGTTCCCGCCATTGGGCGGCATGGTGCGCCAGGGGGACGTCTCCATCATCACCCAGAGCGGGGGGGTGGGACTGTCGGTCCTGCACCTGTTGACCAACGAGGGGCTGGGCATCGACAAGTTCGTCTCCGTGGGCAACATGCTCAACATCCGGACCGAGGAATACCTGGCCTTCTTCATCGAGGACCCGGGGACCAAGTTCATCTTCCTGTACCTGGAGGGGATCCAGGACGGCCGCAAGCTCATGGAGACGGCCCGCCGATCCCCCAAGCCCATCATCGCGTTCAAGTCCAACATCGGTCGCTTGGGGCGGAATATCGCATCGTCCCACACGGCGTCCCTATCCAGCAACGACCGGGTGGTGGACGCGGCCCTGCGGCAAAGCGGCGTCATCCGCGTGCACGACGCCACCACCCTGGGCAACGATCTCAAGATCCTGCGACTGCCCCCCATGCGGGGGAGAAACCTGGCCGTCATGTCCCGCTCCGGGGGGCACGCGGTCATCGCCGCCGACGCCTGTGAGACCTCGGGACTGGCCCTGGCCGAGTTTCCCCAGGAATTCCTGGAGGAGATCGAGGGGCACTTCCGGGCCTCGGTCATCAAGCTCACCAACCCGTTGGACCTGGGGGACCTCTTCGACCTGGAGATCTACGCCCGGATCATCGACCGGACCCTGGCCCAGCCCGAGGTGGACGGCATGGTCTTCCTCCAGACGTACCATGCGGCCTTCGAGGGGCAGCCCGCGCGGGAGTTGTTCAACCGGGTCATCGAGCTGTCCAGGAAGTACGACAAGCCCGTGGCCCTGTACGTGTCCACCGAGGACCAGGAGGTGAGCCACCTGCGCAAGAACCTCAACTACCCGGTCTTCACCCAGGTGGTGGAGACCATCCGGGCCCTGGAGCTGAACCGGCGGTACCACGCTGAGAAGGTCCGCCTGCAGGAGCCCCGGGAGATCCCCGCCTTTCCGGCCCGGAAGGAGGCGTCCCAGGCCCTGCTCGGCCGGGCGCAGCAGGAGGGACGCCACCTGCTCCTTCACGAGGCGTGCGAACTGTTGGAGCACTACGGGATCCCCATCGCTCGGGGGCTGGCCGTTTCCGATGAGGAGGGGGCGGTGGCGGCGGCTCGACAGGTCGGATACCCCGTCGCCATGAAGGTGATCTCCCAGGAGATCTCCCACAAGTCCGACGTGGGGGGGGTCCAGCTCAACCTGCGCAGTGACAAGGGCGTGGGGGACGCGTATCGGGACATGGTGGACCGGATCCGCAGGGCCTACCCGGACGCCGTGGTGGAGGGGGCCCTGATCCAACCCATGGTCACGGGGGGGCGGGAACTCATCCTGGGAGGACGGCAGGACGCCCAGTTCGGGCCCGTGGTCCTGGTGGGGCTCGGTGGGATTTTCGCCGAGCTGTTCGATGAGGTCTCGGTGCGGGTGGCCCCCATCTCCCGCAGGGAGGCCCTGGAGATGCTCGATGGTCTGCGGGGGGCGGCCGTACTCAAGGGGGCGCGGGGCACGCGGCCGTCGGACCTGGGAGCGGCGGCGGACGTGCTCCTGCGGCTCTCCCAGCTCCTGTGCGACTTGCCCCAGGTGCGGGAGATGGATATCAATCCCCTCAGGGTCTTCCACCAGAGGGAGGGGTGCATGGCCCTGGACGTGCGCGTCATCGTGGAGAAGGGGTGAGAGGAAGGGGGCGGGAACTGGGCCGCTGGGCGCAATGGCAACAGCCATCCAAACATGGAGGAGGAACCAGTAATGGATACCGTGGAGAAATACAGGAAATACGTGAACACGGCCATGGTGGCACGGGTGGAGCCGGTGGTGGTGGAGCGGGCCAGCGGGGCCACGTACACGGACGCGGCCGGCAAGCAGTACATCGACTGCTTCTCGGGGATCGCCGTGACCAACTCGGGGCACTGCCACCCCAAGGTCATTGCCGCGGCCAAAGCTCAGATGGACAAGCTCGTCCACTGCTGCTCGTACGTGTACTACTCCCAGCCCACGGCGGACCTGGCAGAGAAGCTGGCCGAAATCGCCCCCGGGAGGCTGCAGAAGACCTTCTTTGGCAACGGCGGCGCCGAGGCCATCGAGGGGGCCATGCGCCTGGCCAAGCAGTTCACGGGCAAGACCGAGTTCATCGGACTCCAGGGCTCCTTCCACGGACGATCCTACGCCACTTTGAGCGTCACGGGGAACCTGGGCCGCAAGCGGCGTGGCGGTCCGTACATGGTGGGATGCACCTTCCTGCCGGCGCCGTATTGCTACCGCTGCTTCTACGAGCTGGAGTACCCCCGCTGCCGGATGCGCTGCGCCCGGGCCCTGGAGGAGATCATCCTGTACAACACCTATGACAGCGTGGCGGCATTCATCGCCGAGCCCATCATGGGAGAGGGGGGCATCATCACGCCGCCCGACGGGTTCTTCCTGGAAGTGGACAAGGTCCTCAAGAGGCACGGGATCCTCTTTCTGTGCGACGAGGTGCAGACGGGATTCGGCCGCACCGGCAAGATGTTCGGTATCGAGCACTACGGGGTGGAGCCGGACATCATGGCCATGGCCAAGGGGATTGCCGACGGATTCCCCCTGAGCGGTTTCATCGCCCGGGAAGAGGTGGCCGATTCCTTCCGGCCCGGAGATCACCTCTCCACATTCGGGGGAAACCCCGTCTCCTGCGCGGCCGGCCTGGCCAATATCCAGGTCCTCCAAGGGGAGGATCTCCCGGCACAGGCCCTGGACAAGGGCGCCATGCTCCTGGATCGGCTCAAGGCGCTGCAGGACCAGTACCCCCTAGTGGGCGAGGTGCGGGGCAAGGGGCTCATGATCGGGGTGGAGTTGGTCAAAGACCGGGCCTCCAGGGAGCCGGCGGCCGACGAGGGCAAGCGGGCGCGCCAGATCTGCCTGGAGCAGGGCGTGCTCCTGGGCCTGGGCGGGACCTTCGGCAACGTGCTGCGGGTGCAGCCCCCCCTGGTGATCTCCCAGGGCCAGATGGAAGAGGTGCTCCGGGTCATGGACCTGGCCCTGGCCAAGGTCTCCTGAGCGGTCCCCCTGCAGGACCCACGCCGGCGGCGGCTTCGGTGGAGGCGCCGGCGAACGCGATGGGCGGTGATCCCCGCGCCTGGTGGCGGGGGGCCCTCTTGGGCCCGGGTCCCACGGCGGGAACGGGGCCTTGGGAGATGCGCCCGGGAGGTTGACACATCCGCGCGGATTCCGTATGCTCCGGTTCGCCGGGCGATGGTCCATCCCGCCGGCCCCGGGCCGGCGCACACCAACACAGGGGAGGAGAACATGCGGAGAGCCTGCATCGCGCTTCTGGTCACGGCGGCCTTCCTGGCCGCGGCGCTTCCGGGCACGGCCCAGACCAAGCTGAAATTCGCCCACGTGTACGAGACGTCGGAGGCGTTTCACAAAGAGGCCGTCTGGGCGGCCGATGAGATCGCCAAACGGACCAACGGCAAGTATCAGATCGACGTCTTCCCGGCCTCGGCCCTGGGCAACGAGCAGCAGATCCACCAGGCACTGCCGCTGGGCACCATCGACATGGCCTACATCGGCGCCTCCTTCATCGGAGCCCTGTACAAGCCCTTCTCCATCGTCAACGCCCCGTACATGTGGCGGGATTTCGACCACTGGAAGGCGTACAGCCAGAGCCCCATCCTCACGGAGCTGACCGACGGTTACTTCAAGGAGACCAAGAACAAGATCGTGGCCCTGACCTACTACGGGGCCCGGCACACCACGGCCAACAAGGCCATCCAGACCCCGGCGGACATGAAGGGGATGAAGCTGCGGGTGCCCCAGGCGCCCATGTACATGATGTACGCCCGGGCCGTGGGGGCCAACGCCACACCCATCGCCTTTGCCGAGGTCTACCTCGCGCTCCAGAACAAGACCGTAGACGGCCAGGAGAACCCCTTGCCCACCATCCAGGCCAAGAAATTCTACGAGGTCCAGTCCCACATCAGCCTCACCGGCCACATCTTGGACAACCTGACCACGGTCGTGGGCGCCCAGCTCTGGAACAAGCTGTCCGATTCGGAAAAGGGCGTCTTCGAGGCCGTGTACAAGGAGGCGGCGGCTCGGGCAGGGGCCTCCATCCGGGAGTCCGAGCAGAAGCTGGTGGACTGGTTTCGCCAGCAAGGGGTCCAGGTGGTGCAACCCGATCTCAAGGCGTTTCGCGAGGCCGGGGTGAAGGTCCACAACGATGCCTCGGCGGGGGCGGTCTGGAGCCGGGAGCTCTACGATCGGCTCCAGGGGGTGAAATGACATGGCGCCCGGCGGCCGAGTTCCCCCCGGGGACGAAGACGGGCCCCGGGGGACCGCCGTCGGGCCGGGGGGCGATCCCGGGCGCCCTTCCGGCCGGTTCACCGGCCTGTGCGGATCTCCATGACAGAGCGTGACCCCAGGGACGGCCCGGCGGATCCGGGATCGGGGGCCGCCGCCCAGGCGGACCTGTCGCAATACCGCCTCGAGGACTGGGTGACCCTTGCGTATTTCTGGGCCCTGGCCGTGGTGGTCTTCCTTCAGTTCTTCACCCGGTACGCCCTCAACAACCCCCTGGCGTGGACCGAGGAGATGGCGCGCTACCTCCTTGTGTGCGTGGCCTTCCTGGGTGGGGGGCTCGCGGTGAGGCGTTGCAGCCACATCCATGTGGAGTTCCTCTACCTGTACCTGCCCCGAGGGCTCGCCCGGCTGCTCTCCCGTGTGGTGGATCTGATCCGGGTGATCTTCTTGGCGTACGCCACCTGGCTGTGCTGGAAGGTGACCCTCATCGTCCGCACCCAGCCCATGGTGGTCGTGGACTGGCCCATGAGCCTCGTGTACGGCACGTGCACCTTGGGCCTGGCCATCATGACCATCCGATCGGTGCAGACGGCCGCGGGGAACTGGCGGGCGGGGTCCAGCCCGCTCCTGCGGGTACGTGAGGAGGGCCGGCATCAATGACCACGGCCGTCCTGCTGGCGGGGTTCGTGCTCCTGCTCGTCATCGGGGTGCCGGTGGCCATCGCCCTGGCGGGGGCCTCGCTCCTTTTCGTCATCCTGGAGGGGGCCCAGCCGCACCTGGTGGTGCTGCATCGCATGATCGGCGGCATCGACTCCTTTCCCCTCCTGGCCATTCCCTTCTTCATCATGGCCGGGAGCCTCATGAACTCCTCGGGCATCACCACGCGGATCTACGATTTCGCCCTGGCTCTGGTGGGCTGGCTCAAGGGCGGGCTGGGCCACGTGAACGTGGTGGGCTCCGTCATCTTCGCGGGCATGTCGGGCACGGCCGTGGCCGACGCCGGCGGCCTGGGGAACATCGAGATCCGGGCCATGCGCGACCACGGATACAGCGTGGATTTCGCCGTGGGGGTCACGGGGGCCTCCTCCACGGTCGGCCCCATCATCCCCCCCTCCCTTCCCATGGTGGTCTACGGGGTCATGGCCAACGCCTCCATCGGCCAGCTCTTCGCCGCCGGCATCATCCCGGGGCTGACCATGGCCGGGATCACCATGGCCATGGTCACGTACTACGCCCACACGCGGGGCTGGGGTCGGGACGCCCGGTTTTCGGCGGCGGTCCTGTGGCGGACCTTCCAGCGGGCTTTCCTGCCCCTGCTCACGCCGGTGATCCTCATCGGGGGGATGACCACGGGCGTGTTCACGCCCACCGAGGCGGCCATCGCAGCCACCGTCTATGCCATGGGGCTGGGAATGGGGGTGTACCGGACCCTGTCGATGCGCGAGTTCATCCGGGTGAGCATGGAGACCGCCGAGACCACGGCCATCATTCTGCTCATCGTGGCCGGGGCATCCATCTTCGGATACCTCATCACCGTCACCAAGGTCACCGAGAATATCGCGCAAGTCGTCCTGTCGTTCACCACGGAGCGTTGGGCCATCCTTGCCATGGTCAACGTGTTCCTGCTTGCCGTGGGATGCTTCATGGAGACCATCGCCACCATCACCATTCTCGTGCCGGTGCTCCTCCCCCTCATGGAGCGCATCGGGGTGGATCCTGTTCATTTCGGGCTGATCATGGTCCTGAATCTCATGATCGGACTGCTCACCCCCCCGGTTGGCATGGTCCTGTTCGTGCTGGGGCGGGTGAGCGGCCTGTCCTTCGAGCGGGTGACGCGGGCCTGTCTCCCGTTCCTCCTTCCCCTGCTCATCTGCCTGGGCCTGGTGACCTACTGGCCGGGCATGGTCTTGCTCCTTCCCAACCTGTTTTACCGGTGATCGCCCGCACGGTGAAGCCCGCGCCGGTCAAGGCGGATCGGAGCGCGGGGGTCGGGGGCGGCCCACGGGGGCGATGGGGGGTGGCCAACGCCCCGGGTTCGGGCTAACATAGCCCCATCGGTCGGGTTTCAATCCGGGAATGGAGAGGTGCCGAGAGGATGAACATGCGGGTGTGTTGGACGGCCCTGGTGCTCGCAGCCCTGGCAGGTATCCTCCCCGCAGGGGGGGCGCGGGCGGCGAGGGACCTGGAGTGGGGCGAAGGCAGGGACCTGCCCCTTCAGGCGGAGCCCCTGGACGTTGCGGGCACGGATGACGGCAAGTGGCTCTTCGTACTGACCCGGGGCGCCGTCCTGGCGTGGTCGGTTTCGGACGGCAAGGTCATCCGAGAGATCCCCGTGGGACAGGAGTTCGACCGGGTGGCGTACTCCTCGGCCAGCGAGACGCTGGTGGTGACGAGCCGGTCGGGCAAGACGGCCCGTATGGTGCGGCTGGAGTTCGTGCACCTCTTCCCGGTGGAGGGGCTGCCCTTCAAGGGGGCCCAGGACGCCGCGGTGACCGTTGCGGTCTTCGACGACTACCAGTGCCCGTACTGCGCCAGGCTCGAGCCTCTGCTCCAGCAGGTGTTGGAGCGATACCCCAAGGACGTCAAGATCGTTCACAAGAACTTCCCCCTCCAGAGCCACGCCCACGCCCGGACGGCCGCGGCCGCGGCCCTGGCCGCCCACGCCCAGGGCAAGTTCTGGGAGTTCCACAGGAAGCTCTTCGAAAACCAGAAATCCATGGGCCCCGACAAGATCCAGGAGATCGCCAGGGAGCTCGGTCTCGATATGGAGCGGTTCAACGCGGACTCCAAATCGCCGGCCGTCGAGAACCTGATCCGCAGGGACGTCCGGGACGGCCAGGAGGCGGGCGTCGAGGGCACTCCCACCATCTTCATCAACGGTAAACTGCTCAAGCGGTACGACCTCCAGGGTTTCGCGGAGCGGGTGGAGGCGGAGCTCAGGAAGCGGGGAGGCGGCAGGAGGCCGTGAGGGACGGATCGGTCGGGGGTTGAGGAGAAAGGGGATGCAGTCATGCGGCTGGGCATGATTGGGCTTGGGCGTATGGGCATGAACATGGCCCGGAGGCTCGTTCAGGGCGGGCACCAGGTGGTGGCCTACAACCGCTCGCCGGACAAGACGCGGGAGGCCGAGGCCCGAGGGGCGCGGGGGGCATTCTCCCTGGAGGAGCTGGTGGGCGAGCTGGCGCCCCCGCGCATCGCCTGGCTCATGCTCCCGGCGGGGTCCACGGTGGACGAGCACGTGGGCCGGCTGGCGGACCTGCTCTCCCCCGGGGACGTGGTGGTGGACGGCGGCAACAGCTTCTTTCGGGACGATCTGGTCAGGGCGAAGAACCTGGGCTTGCGGGGGATCCATTTCCTGGATGTGGGGACGAGCGGCGGCATCTGGGGCCTCCGGGTGGGTTACTGTCTCATGATCGGGGGGCCGCCGGAGGCGTACGAGCGGATGGTGCCAGTGTTCGAGTCGTTGGCCCCGCCGGGTGGATATCTTCACTGCGGGCCCACGGGCGCGGGGCATTTCGTCAAGATGATCCACAACGGCATCGAGTACGGCATGATGCAGGCCTATGCCGAGGGATTCGAGATCCTGGAGGCATCCCCATACGGTTCCCAACTGGACTTTTCCCGGGTGGCCCACCTGTGGAACCAGGGCAGCGTGGTGCGCTCCTGGCTCCTGGAGCTGGCCGAAGCCGCCTTCGCGGCCGACCCCCGACTGGAGGCGATCCGGGGGCACGTGGAGGACTCGGGAGAAGGGCGCTGGACCGTGCAGCAGGCCGTGGAGAGCGGGGTGTCGGCCCCTGTCATCGCCCTGTCCCTCATGGCCCGCTTCCGCTCCAGGAAGGAGGACACCTTCGGGGAGCGGGTGCTGGCGGCCCTGCGCCGGGAGTTCGGGGGGCACGCCGTGGTGCCGGCCTCCGGGGAATAGGGAAGCCCGAGCCGCGTCGGATCCCGACGGGAGGAGGCGGAGGATGAAGCCCCAAGGGGTCATGGCGGGCCGGTCCGGGGCGTCGCGGACCTGCGCCGTGGAGCGGCCCCGGGAGCCGTGCGCCATGGTGATCGTGGGGGCCTCGGGGGACCTCGCGACCAGAAAGCTGATGCCGGCCCTGTTCCGCCTGTACTGCGGCGGGGGCCTGCCGGAGCGTTTTTTCATCGTGGGCTGCGGCAGGACGCCGTGGAACGACGAGGTCTTCAGGAAGAGGATGGGGGAGGCCGTGCAGGCCGCGGGGCTCCAGACGGCGGACTCGTGGACGGGTTTCGCGCGGGGCCTGGCGTATCGCCCTGTGGACTACGAGGACCCAGGCTCCTTCGAGGCCCTGGCCGCGCTCCTGTCCGAACTCGCCCCTCGATACGGCACGGGCGGCAATCGCATCCTGTACCTGGCCATCCCGCCGGGACTGTACGAAGGCGTCGTCGACATGCTGGGGCGGGTCGGGCTGGCCCGGGAAGGGGAGGGGAGGGGCTGGTCGCGCATCGTCGTGGAGAAGCCCTTCGGGCGGGACCTGCGCAGCGCCCAATCCCTGGATCGCCGGTTGCACCGGTACTTTGGAGAGCACCAGATCTTCCGCATCGACCATTACCTGGCCAAGGAGACCGTCCAGAACATCCTCCTGTTCCGGTTCGCCAACGCCGTGTTCGAGCCCATTTGGAGCCGGGCGTATGTGGAACGGGTGGCCATCACGGCGGCCGAGACCCTGGGGGTGGGGCATCGGGCGGGCTATTACGAGCAGTCCGGCGTGCTTCGCGACATGTTCCAGAATCACATGATGCAGCTGCTGGCCCTGGTGGCCATGGAGCCCCCATCCCGGTTCGATGCCGAGGCCGTGCGGGACGAGAAGGCCAAGCTATTTGCGTCCCTCCGGCCCCTGCCGCCGGAGCGGCTCCGGGGCCGTCTGGTCCTGGGGCAGTATGGCCCGGGCACGGTGGAGGGGGCCGGGGTGGCGGGATACCGGCAGGAGGCCGGGGTGTCTGCGGCATCCCTCACGCCCACCTTCGCTGCCATGAGGACCTTCATCGACAACTGGCGTTGGCAGGGGGTTCCGTTCCTCCTCACCTCGGGCAAGCGCATGGCCCGAAAGACCACGAGCATCGTGGTGCGGTTCCGGGAGGTGCCCCACTCCATGTTCGCGCCTGTGCTGGGGGAGCGGATCCCGGCCAATGATCTGACCTTCGAGATCCATCCCAGCGAAGCCATCCGCCTGACCTTTCAGGCCAAGTCCCCCGGGCCGGAGATCTGCATGCGGACCGTGCCAATGCGCTTTGACTACCAGGACGGGCAGGGCGTCCCCCCCCAGGACGCCTATGAGAAGGTCCTGGTGGACTGCATCCACGGGGACCAGATGCTCTTCTGGCGTCAGGACGGCTTGGAGCTGTGCTGGGAGTATCTGACACCCATCCTGGAGCAATGCGAGGGGTGCGACGATCAAGCCGCCAACCTGCATCCGTACGAGGCTGGCTCCTGGGGGCCGCCCCAGGCCCAACGGCTCATCGGCGACCTGGGCCTGCTGGACGCCTAGGGTGGAGGTCCATTGCCATGGCACCGAGGAGGCCTTGTTTGGGCATGCCGCCGCCCTGATCCTGGCCCGGGCCCGGGAGGCGGTGGGGCGAAGGGGCTCATTCTCCCTGGCCCTTTCGGGAGGGAAGACCCCCGAGGGGCTGTACGGCCTGCTGGCCGCTTTTCCCTTGGCCTGCGAGATGCCCTGGGACCGCACGCAGCTCTTCTGGGGGGATGAGCGATGCGTGCCGCCGGACCATGCCCTGAGCAACTTCGCCATGGCCCGGCGGGCCCTCATCTCCCGGATCCCCATCCCACCCGCCAACGTGCACCGCATGGAGGGCGAGATGGGGTCTGCCGGAGAGGCGGCCCTGCGGTACGAGGGGCTCCTCCGGCGAGTCCTGTGCGCCGGCCGGGGCCACGCGCAGGCCCCCCCCGCCATGGACCTCGTCCTCCTGGGCGTCGGCCGAGACGGGCATACGGCGTCGCTCTTCCCCGGCAGCCCCGCCCTTGGGGAACGGCGCAGATGGGCCGTGGCCGTGACGCCGCCCCCGGACGCATCGCCCGCCGTGGAGCGCATCACCCTGACGCTCCCTGTGTTCAATGCCGCTCGGTGCGTCATGTTCCTGGTCACGGGCCGGGACAAACAGGCCGTGGTCCGACGCATCCTGGCCGGGGGCCCGGGGGGTGAGGACGTCTTGCCTGCCGGGGCCGTCCGGCCTCGGGGGGATCTGCTCTGGCTCGTCTGCCCGGGATGCCTTGACACCCCCCCGGGGCGTCGGCCATCATAGCCCCGTTGCGTCGGCGCGGCTCGACCCACTCGGGGCAAACCGTCGAGGTGTCCATGGCAAAGGTGAACATCACCCTCAAGGTCAACGGAGATGTGTATGAGGTCGGGGTTCATCCCTGGCGCACCCTGGTGGAGGTGCTCCGGGAGGATCTGCGGCTGACCGGCACCAAGATCGGCTGCGAGACCGGTGACTGCGGGGCCTGCACCGTCCTGCTGGACGGCAGGACGGTCTCCTCCTGCCTCACCCTGGCCGTGGAGACCCAGGGGCGGGAGATCACGACCATCGAGGGCCTGGCGCCGGCCGGCGAGCGTCTCCACCCCATCCAGGAGGCCTTCGTGGCGCATGGGGCCGTGCAGTGCGGGTACTGCACGCCCGGGATGGTGCTGTCCGCCAAGTTCCTGCTGGAGCGCAACCCCACCCCGACGGAGGAGGAGATTCGCCGGGGGTTGTCGGGCAACCTGTGCCGCTGCACCGGCTACAACAAGATCGTGGAGGCCATCGCTGCGGCGGCCAGGGCCATGGCGTCCCGAGCCAAGGAGGGGTGACGAGATGCCGCTTCCCCCGTTCACGTACCTGGCGCCCCGCACCCTTCAGGAGGCCTGCGCCCTGCTGGCGGAGCACGGGGAGCGGGCGCGCCTCATGGCCGGGGGCACGGATTTGATCATCCGGCTGCGGCACCGGGCCGTCGCCCCCGCGTTCGTCATCGGGCTTCGAAATGTCCCGGGGCTGGATCACGTGCGGTTCGACGCCCGCGGCGGCCTGGTGATCGGTGCGGCGGCCACCCTGGCCCAGGTGGCCGAGCACCCCGAGGTGCGGCACCACTACCCGGCCCTGGCCACGTCCGCGGGGCGCACCGCCACCGTGCTCATCCGCAACATGGGGACGGTGGCCGGGAACCTGTGCAACGCGGCGCCTTCCGCGGACAACGCGCCGCCCCTTTTGGTCTACGGGGCCCGACTGACGCTGGCCCACCCCGGGGGGGAGCGGATCCTCGCCGTGGAGGAGTTTTTCCGGGGTCCCGGGCTCACGGCCCTGGAGACGGGGGAGATCCTCAAGGAGATCCATCTCCCCCCGCCGTCGGCGCAGGCGGGCTCCCACTACGAGAAGATATCGGCCCGGGGCAAGGTGGATATCGCCGCCGTGGGCGTGGCCGCACTGGTGGAGCGGGACGACTCGGGGGCGTGCCGCCGGGTGCGCATGGCCCTGGGGGCGGTGGCGCCGGTGCCCATGCGCGCCCGCGGCGCCGAACGGGTCCTGGAGGGGAAGGCTCCGTCGCCCGAGCTCCTGGAGGAGGCTGCCGAGACCGCGGCCGGGGAGTGCAGCCCCATTTCCGACGTCCGGGCCTCGGCGTCGTACCGGCGCCTCATGGTGCGCGTCCTGGCCGGCCGTGCCCTGAGGGCGAGCCTGGAGGTCCGGCCGCCGCGCTGCGCGTGAGGGCCGCGTGGAGGCGCGCGTCCGCAATCCACAATGCGAAATGGAAGGATGAGCTGGGATGTCCGAACATCGCTACATCGGGAGGGACCTTCCCCGCCTCGACGCCCCGGCCAAGGTGACGGGGCGGGCCGTGTACACGGGGGACATGCAGCTGCCCGGCATGCTCCACGGCAAGCTCCTGCGCAGTGCGGTGCCCCACGCCCGGATCCTCCATATCGACACCTCCCGGGCCTTGGCCCTGCGGGGGGTCAAGGCCGTGATCACGGGGAAGGACACCCCGGGCATTCCATACGGCAACTGGCGGCTGGTCCCCCAGACGCAGGACGAGCACCCCCTGGCCATGGACCGGGTGCGCTTCATCGGGGACGAGGTGGCCGCGGTGGCGGCCATCGATCTGGACACGGCGGAGGAGGCGATCCACCTCATCCAGGTGGACTACGAGGAGCTGCCGGCGCACTTCGACGTGGACGCGGCCCTGGCCCCGGGGGCCGCCCTGATCCACGACGACGGACGGCTGACCAGCAATGTCAGCCTGGAGCGCAAGATCGACTACGGCGATCTGGAGGCGGCCTTCGAGGCGGCCGACTACGTCCGGGAGGACCGCTTCACGGTGCAGGCCGTCTCTCACGCCTATCTGGAGCCCTGCACGACCTTGGCCGAGGCAGACCCCGAGGGGAGGATCACCCTGTGGACATCCACCCAGACGCCGTACATCGTCCAGTGTCTGCTGGCCTCCACCCTGGGGATCCCCGAGAACCACGTCCGGGTCATCAAACCCTTCGTGGGGGGCGGATTCGGCGGGAAGATGGAGCTGCGACCGTGGGATTTCTGCGCGGCCCTCCTTGCGAGGATGACGGGCCGCCCGGTGCGCTTCACCCTGACCCGGGCGGAGGAGCTGGCCACGGGCCGCCGGCGCCACCCCATGAAGATCCGATCCAAGGTGGGCTTTAAACGGGACGGCACCCTTCTGGGCAAGGAGTTCGAGGTCTACCTGGACGGCGGGGCCTACAACTCCATGGGGCCCACGGCCACTTTCCTGGTGGGCAACTTCGGGGCCATGCTGTACCGGTATCCGGCCTACCGCTACCGCGGCTACCATGTGTACACCAACAAGCCTCCAGCCGGGGCCATGCGGGGCTTCGGCGCGCCCCAGGCTTTGTTCGCCGCCGAAAGCCAGATGAACATGGCCGCTGAGGAGCTGGGGATCGATCCCATCGATCTGCGGCTCAAGAACGCCATGGTCCCGGGCGACGTGATCCCGGGAGTGGCCACCATCTCCTCCTGCGGATTTGTGGAGAGCCTGCGGAAGGTGGCCGAGATGACGCGCTGGAGGGAGAAGCGCAAGGCCCTGCCCCGGGGACAGGGGATCGGCGTGGGGTGCTACAGCTTCATCTCGGGCGGGGTGTTTAACTGGTTCAACACCCGCTATCCGTTCTCCTCGGCCGAGGTGCGGGCCTTCGATGACGGGACCGTGCACCTGCTCACCATGGCGTCGGACATCGGCCAGGGATCGGACACAGTGCTCCGACAGATCCTGGCCGAGGAGCTGGGGATCTCCGTGGAGCGGATCCGCCTGACCTCGGCGGACACGGCCATGACCCCCAAGGCCGACCTGGGCTCCTGGGGCAGCCGCGTGACCCTCATGGCGGGGAACGCCGTGCTCCAGGCGGCCCGCCGGGTCAAGGAGCAGCTCGCCTCGGTGGTCTCGGCCCGCTTCGACCTCAACGTGATCCATGAGGTGGCCTTCGGGGGCGACCGGGTCTTCGTCAAGGCCCGTCCGGATCGGGGCCTGGAGTTCGGTCAGGCCGTGCACATGGCCGTGCGGGCCAACCGCGGGGAAGCGGTCATCGGCCGGGGAGGGTACACGCCCAGGGACAAGGGACTGGTGAGTCCGGCCTTCTCCTTCGGGGCCCAGGTGGCCGAGGTGTCGGTGGACGAGGAGACGGGCCTCATCCGGGTGGAGAAGATGACCACGGCCCACGACTGCGGCACGGTGATCAACCCCATGAGCGTGGAGGGCCAGCTGGAGGGATCTGTCCACATGGGGCTGGGCTACGCCCTGTGCGAGCAGTTCGTCATGCGGGACGGGCATACCCTCAACACGACGTTCCTGGATTACAAGATCGCCACGGCCGAGGACATGCCCCCCGGGGAGTCGTTCTGCGTGGAGACCTTCGAGCCCGAGGGCCCGTTCGGGGCCAAGGAGGCGGGCGAGGGGCTGGCGTCGCCCACGGCGCCGGCCATCGCGGACGCCGTGTACCATGCCACGGGGTTCCGCTGCCTGGATCTCCCCATCACCCCCGAGAAGGTCCTGCGCGGGACGGGCCGGCTCCGGGACTAGTCGGTGCCTGCGTTGAGACGGCGTGCAACCGCGCCGGCACCCCCCGCGGGGGGGGGGGCACGGGTCGCTTCCCGCTCCCTCCGGCGCGGACACCGGCACTGACTTGGTGATCGACATGAGCGGAAGGCGCCAACGGCGGACAATGGGATGCGGGGCCGGAGCCGTTCGGGTCCTCCGCCCCGGCCCCACGCCTCCGTGCGTGACCCGGGGAGAGATCCTCTGCCGGGGGTGCCCGGGTTGGGCCGCCATGCAAGAGGCCATGGAGGCGGGGGGGTGCTGGCGGCGCTATCCGGTCCACTGCTCGGCCACGGGGCTGACCATCTCGGCTGCCGAGGGCCGCGACGGGCCGGGCACGGCCGGCGGTCGGCCGGGGCCCGCGCCAAAGAAGATCCACAAGGCGTGAGCAAGGGATCATGACCAGACACGGAAAGCGTCGCTCCAGGCTATCCAAGAAGCGGTCCGGGAAGGCGGGGCTTCCGCCGGGGACCCTGGTCCACATCGGCGAGCGAAAGACCGAGCGGCCCAGGATCACTGTGATGGATTACGACGAGGGAGGGGCCCGCACCCGGGAGACCGAGTCGGCGGAGGCGTGCCACGTCTATCGAGACAAGCCCAACACCACGTGGATCAACATCAACGGCATCCACAAGATCGAGTTGGTGGACGAGCTGGGAAGGTGCTTCGGCCTGCACCCCCTGCTCATGGAGGACGTGCTGGACACCGGGCAGCGGCCCAAGATGGAGGACTACGAGGACCATCTCTTCCTGGTCCTGAAGGTGCTGGTGTACGACGAGGAGCACGGGGAGGTCCTGGGGGACCAGGTGAGTTTGGTCCTGGGCCCCAACTATGTCATCTCGTTTCAGGAGGGGGAGAACGACCTGTTCGAGCCCGTCCGAGAGCGGATCCGGACCGGCAAGGGGCGCATCCGGAAGATGGGGGCCGACTACCTGGTCTACTCCCTGGTGGACGCCGTGGTGGATAGCTACTTCGTGGTCCTGGAGAGGATCGGAGAGCGCATCGAGACGCTGGAGGATGAGCTGGTCACGGCCCCCACCCCCGACACCCTGAGCGCCATCCACAGCCTGAAGCGAGAGATGATCTTCCTGCGCCGGTCGGTCTGGCCCCTCCGGGAACTCCTCGGCAGCCTGGAGCGGGGGGAAACCGCCCTCATCCGGGAACCCACCCAGATCTACCTGCGGGACGTGTACGACAACACCATCCAGGTGATGGAGACCATCGAGACCTACCGGGATGTCCTATCGGGCATGCTGGACATCTACCTTTCGAGCATCAGCAACCGGCTCAGCCAGGTGATGAAGGTCCTGACCATCATCTCCACCATCTTCATCCCCCTGACCTTCATCGCCGGCGTGTACGGCATGAACTTCAAGCACATGCCCGAGCTGGAGTGGCCGTGGGGCTATCCGGCCATCCTCACCTTCATGGGCGTTGCCGCCGCCTCGATGCTGGCCTGCTTCAGGCGCAAGAAATGGCTGTGAGGGCGAGGGGGCTCACCCGGGGGGAGGGGGGAGGCGGCGGCGAGGCCCCCCCCGGCCTTTTCGTCACGGGGGCAGGTTCGCCGTCAATCGATGCAAATAGCTGTTTCGGAGCCCGGGGGCTGCCGCCCCGAGGACTCCGGCCAGGAATCGCCCTTTCCGGAGCAGGGCCACGGCGCCGTGATTGGGGTCCTCCAGGGTGACGGGCTCGGTCCCCCCGCCTCCGTCCTTTGGGCCCAGCTGGGCCACATAGGCCGAGAGCATGGCCTCGGCCGCGGCAGGATCCGCCGCCTCCAGCGCCACGAGCCGGAACTGGGCGCCGTCCACGGTGTAGTCCGCCAGGAAGCCCGCCTGGAAGAAGGGGTATCCCAGCACGTTGCGATCCACGTAAATCTCCGAGTGGGGGACCTTCCCCTCGCCGGGGAACGCGGCCAGGAGGGCCGGCAGGGCGGCCTCACCCGGCAGCTGCCCCGCGATCTCTCGGACGAATGTCTCCAGGACCTGCCCCCCCCCGGGCCCCAGGTCGCTGCCTGCGACCCTGACGTAGTGGCTCCCCTTGACGATCCCCGCGAATCCGCTCCCCTCGTCCACATAGGCCTGCGCCCCGACCTCCATGTACCGACCCTGGGGGACGCGCTCCCGGCTGTACACCCCGAAGGCCTGGCGGGGGGTCCCGTGGGTGTAGACCTCCACCAGCACCGAGGCCATGCCGGGTCCCCGGTACTCGGCCGTCTGGAGGGCCTCAAGACCGTACGCCAGGTACAGGTCCGCGGCACCGTTGATGGCATCGAAAACGTTGTCGGGCGTGTATCGCTGGATCTCGCCATGCCGATTCCAGCCCGGGATCTCGGGGAAAAGGCCCGCCGCCCACCCGGGCCCGGAGGCCAGGGCCAGCCAGAGGATCACCATGGGCCATCGGTTCATCCGGCCTCCCTTGGGATCACCAAGCGCCCTGTTCGCTGGCCAGGGCTTGGCGAAGCGTCCTGTCGATCTCCTGCAGGACGAACGGCTTCTCGATGGCGCCCTTGAAGCCGTAGCGGCCGTAGTCGGCCAGCACCGGGTCGTTGGAGTACCCGCTCGAGACCAGCGCTGTGACCTTGGGGTCGATGGCCATGAGTTCCTGAACCGCCTGCTTGCCCCCCATGGCGCCGGGGACGGTGAGGTCCAAGATGACCGCACGAAAAGGGGCCCCTTGGGCCAACGCCTCCCGGTAGACCCTGACGGCCTCCTGTCCATGGGCGGCCTCGACCACATCGTAGCCCAGGCGCCGGAGCATCTTGGCGGCGGTCTCCCGCACCATGGCCTCATCGTCCATGACCAGCACTCTGCCCGACCCGCCAACGGCGAGCTCGCCTGGGAGCTGCTCGGGTGGCTCGTCTCCTGAGCAGGCGGGAAGATAGACCGTAAAGGTGGACCCTTGGCCCGGCCTGGACTCCACGGCCACATGTCCCTCGTGCCTCTTGAGGATGGAGTATACCGTTGCCAGACCCAGACCGCTCCCCTTGGCCTTGGTGGTGAAGTAGGGGTCGAAGATCTTAGGGAGCGCCTCCTGGGGGATCCCGACCCCGTGGTCGCCGACGGTGATCCGAAGATACGGACCTGGCTCCAGGGGGAGATCGGCCGTGGGCTCGGTCAGGGTGAAATTCTCGGCCGATACGTCCACGACACCGCCCTGCGGCATGGCCTGGTCGGCGTTGATGACCAGGTTGTGCATCACCTGGGCGATCTGGGCGGGATCGACCCTGGCCGTCCAGACGCCCTCGGCCACCGAGAACTCGCAGCGCGACTTGGATCCGCGAAGGGCGAACTCACACGGTTCCGTGACGATCTCCTGGACCCGGGCGATGCGCTTCACCGGTGCCCCCCCCTTGGCGAAGGTCAGAAGCTGCCGGGTCAGGGCCGCCGCCCTGGCAGTGGCCTTCTCCGCTGTATCCAGCATCCCGAAGAGACGATCGGTCGGCCGCAGTTCATGTTTGGCCAAGGAGATGTTCCCCAGCATGGCTGCCAGGATATTGTTGAAATCATGGGCGATGCCTCCCGCCAGAACCCCGATGGACTCCAGCTTGGCGGCCTTCTGCAGTTCGTCCTCCCGGCGCTTCTTCTCGGTGATGTCCATGGCCACCTGGAGCCGCACGAACTTCCCGTTGACCCAGCGAATGGCCCGATCGTAATTCAGGTAGTACTTGTTCGTGACGGGGTTCAGACTTTCCCAGATGTACACACTGGTCGGCTGACCCTGGTCATCGAGCAGCCGAGGGTTGGAGCAATGGGGGCAAGGTCCCCGTTCCCCGCGAAACACCTCCCAGCACAGACGGCCCACAAGCCCGTGGCCGAAACTGTCCATCATGTGCTTGTTCATGAACAGGATTTCATAGCTCCTCAGATCGGCGACGTATATGTCCGCGTCGATGCTGTCGAGCACGGTCAGGAGGGTCTCGTGGGATTCCGCCAGGGCCGCCTCGGCCCGCTTGCGCTCTTCGACTTCCTTCTCGAGTTCGGCATTGGCCCGGGCCAGCCCCTCGGTGCGCTCCCGGACCCGTTGCTCCAGCTTGTCATGGGCGTCCTGCAGCGCCCGTTGCGCCTCTTTCCGATGGGTGATGTCTTCCCAGCTGACCTGGGCCAGGACCTCCCCGGTGAGCCGGAACGGGAGAGGCGCGATGGAGAACAGAAGGACCCGAGCCTTTCGCGGATCCCGGGCCCAGACCGTCATCTCCTGGCTGGCGCTGGAGGCCCCTTCTGAGAAGGCTTGTATCACGGCCGCAAGCAGGGGACACTGGCTGCAGACCCCTCGGCCGCAGCACCGACCTTGGCCTTCCAGGTGTTCGCACCCCACAAAGGACCCCAACGGGTCACCCTCCCGGGGAGATGCCGCCGCATGGAACGATGCGGCGGCTCCGTTGAAGTAGCGCACCTCCATCCGCTCGTTGATGATGGCGATGCCGATGGGCAGGGCGTCCAGAAAGGCCTTGACCAGATCCATCTGTTCCTGGATTTCCTCGGCCAGCTCCATGGAGGAGACGCCCTGGGTCTGGAGGAGCGGGGAGGGTCCGGCCGGCTCTTCGATCTCCAGGAATCGGAGGGTCGTTTCACCGACGCGGATGGCATCCCCATGGCGCAGCGTGTGCCGCACGACCCGCTCACCGTTGACGAAGGTCCCGTTCTGGCTCCTCAGGTCGGACAGCACCCACTGGCCCCCGTCGAGCACCAATCTGGCGTGGTATCGGGAGATCAGTCCGTCGGCAAGGCAAACGCTGTTTTGAGAACTTCGGCCGATGGTGGCCTCTCGCTCCAGGCTGAAGATCGTTCTGTCCAGCAGGCCTTTGGAGTGCTCCAGGACACATCGCGTCATGGGGTCCCTCGCTTCCGCTTCCCTCGGGGGAGGGAT
>CAZEPJ010000032.1:0-49539 GCA_964514105.1 uncultured Desulfarculaceae bacterium
ACCGGTGAATAACGGTTTTGCAGACCGCTGCCTTACCACTTGGCTATGCCGCCCCGGGCGGAGGCTTGTGAGGTGAAAAAGGGCGAGTCGCCTCGCCCCTGTCTTCATGCGTGGAGCGGGAAACGGGATTTGAACCCGCGACTTCAACCTTGGCAAGGTTGCACTCTACCACTGAGTTATTCCCGCCCTGGAGACAACATCATGATAGGGCCGGGGCCGGATCCGTGTCAACTTCCTTTCTTCCCGGCCAGGGCCGTGCGCTTCTGCGACTGGGCGTCCTTCTCATACTGCTCGTACAGCTGGATCACCTGCCTGACGTAGTTCTGGGTCTCGGGAAAGGGGGGGATGCCCCGGTGCTGGAGCACCGCATCCCGGCCCGCGTTGTACGCGGCCAGGGCCAGATGGAGCTTCCCGCCGAAGCCGTCCAGGAGGCTCCGCAGGTACCGGACGCCCCCCTCGATGTTCTCCACCGGGTCAAAGGAGTCCCGGACCCCCAGTTCCCTGGCCGTGCCGGGCATGAGCTGCATGAGTCCCCGGGCCCCCTTGCGGGAGACGGCCCGGTGGTCGAAGCGGGACTCGGCATGGATCACGGCCATGACCAGCGACTCATTGAGCCCGTATCGCCTGGCGACCTCGCGGATCACGGCATCGAGCCCTTCCAGCCCGCCCCCCCTGAGGTACACGGCGGCCACGTCGTCGGGGGCGGACGACGAAAGGACCCGGGATACCGTTTCTTTCATGTAGAGCTGAAAACCGGCCTTGCTCGGGGTGTTGGTGAAGTGGATCACCCCATTGGCGTCCACATGGCGGTAGATGTCCCCTCGGGCAACTCCCCAGGGGCACAGCATGAAGACCGCGACGACCCAAAAAGGCTTCCAGGGCACCGCTCACACCTCCCGCCGGGGCCTCTGCCTCCGATCCAGCGGGAATGATACCTCAAAAGCCGTTCCCTGATCAACCTCGCTCGCCACCTCGATCTGACCCCCATGCTCCTCCACGATGATATAGGCCTTGGCCAGGCCCACGCCGGCCCCCTTGGTCTTGGTGGTGAAAAACGGGCTGTAGATGTGCTGCAGGGACTTCTCGGGGATGCCCACGCCCGTGTCGCGGACCCGGGCCAGGGCCCGCCCGCCCGAGGTCGCCAGCTCCACGGTGAGCACGCCTCCGCGCCGCATGGCCTCCACGGCATTCTCCAGCAGGTCGTGAAAAAGCTCCGTGAGATGGGCCGCGTCCCCGTATATCCACGGGCCGTCCTCGGGGAAGGCCGTCTCCAACCGGATGCCTTCCGGCAAGGGCAGCCTCCCCAGGGCCTCCCTGAGGATTGCCTGGAGGTCCAGCCGGGTGAATGCAAGGCGATGGCCCCGGGCGAACCGCAAGTATTCCTCGATCTCCCGGAGCATCCCCTCCATGCGCGCCACGTCCTCCAGGACGATCCCCACGTACGGCCGCCCCGGGTGGTCCGGCCCCAGGGTCCTCTCCAGGCGCCTGGCGTATCCCCCCAGGGTGACGATGGGGTTGCGGATCTCGTGGGCCAGGCCGTCAACGAGCTTGCCCAGAAACGCCATCTTCTGGGACTCCAGCAGGCGCCGCTGGAGCCTGCGCTGTTCGGTCAGATCCTGCACCGCGCAGATCACGTCCGATGGGCCCTCCTGCCCCCGAAGCAGGGCGCTCCGCACATGCCCCAGGAACGCGCCCCCGTCCTTCTTCCAGAAGAGGAATTCCCCCTCGGCCTCGCCCTTCTCCAGGGTCTCCCGGATGAGCAGGTCGCAGCCCCGCCCCCGGCACTCGGGCGAGAAAAGAACGTCCACCGGCTTCCCCAGCAGCTCCGGCGGGGCGTATCCCCACAGACAGAGGGCCGATCGGTTGGCGAACAGCAGGGTGCCCCGGATGTCGGCGCACAAGATGGCCTCCCTGACGGCGTCGATGACGTCCAAGAGGTAGTCCGCGTGCCTCCCTCTCAGATACTCACGGGGCATGGGGGTCCGCCTCCCCGGGAGGGCCCGGGCCCGCCGGCCTCCTACTTGGGAACCTTCTCCCAGTCCTTGAGGAAGTTGGCCAGACCGATGTCCGTCAATGGGTGGTGGGCCAGCTGGGCAAGCACCTTGAACGGCACCGTGACCACGTCCGCCCCCATGAGGGCGGCCTCCAGCACGTGAACGGGGTGGCGCACGCTGGCCACGAGAACCTCGGTCTCCATCTCGTACTGGTCGTAGATCTGAATGATCTGCTCCACCAGTTCCATGCCCGGCTGGGAGATGTCGTCCAGTCTGCCCACGAAGGGGCTGACGTACGTGGCCCCGGCCTTGGCGGCCAGGAGGGCCTGGACGGGCGAGAAGACCAGGGTGCAGTTGGTGCGGATCCCGGCCTCGGTGAGCTCGACCAAGGCCTTGAGTCCCTCCACCAGCATGGGGACCTTGACCACGATGTTCTCGTGGATGCGGGCGATGTCCTTCCCCTCCCGGATCATACCCGCGTGATCGGTGCTCACCACCTCCACGCTGATGGGGCCGTCCACCTCTTCGCAGATCTCCTCCACCACGGCCCGAAACGCCTTGCCGGTCTTGGCGATGAGAGAAGGGTTGGTGGTCACGCCGTCCAGGATGCCCATGCGCCTGGCCTCCCGGATCTCATTGATGTCCGCGGTGTCGATGAAGAACTTCATGCACGCCTCCGTCACTCCCCCATGGGATTCACGTGGCAGGCCCGTTGCCGGGCGGCGCCTGCCCCTGCCCCGCCTCCTGCTGCTCCAGGAAGCGCTTCCTGCACTCCTGGCTGCAGAAGTGGTAATCCTTGCCGCCGGCCACGGCCACCACGGCCTGGCCCTTGGGCACATAGGTCTTGCACCAGGGATCCTGCACCAGGACGTCCTCCCGGGGGGCCGGCCGGCCTCGGCCCTCCACCGGGGTCGAGGGCCTCCTGGCGCGGAACAGCCGATACAGGATGTACAGAACAGCGGCCAGAATGGCCAGGCGAATCAGCATGGGGACACCTCCAACGGACCCAGCCGCTCCACGGCCTTGTCGTCCTTCAGGCTCTCCAGGAGTTCCCGCACGGTCTTGCCCAGCCCGGGATGGCGCAGCTGCGGTGCGATCTCGCACAGGGGAGCCAGGACGAACCGGCGCCGGTGCATGCGCGGATGGGGGATCCACAGCTCCGGTCCCCGCACCACGCGGTCCCCGTACAACAGGATGTCCAGATCGATGGTGCGGGGGCCCCCGGGGATCCGGCGCACCCGCCCCATTCCCGCCTCGATCTGCAGGAGGAACCCCAGAAGCCCGGCCGGGGTGAGGCCCGTCGCCACGCCCGCCACCCCGTTGACGAACCAGGGCTGTTCCTCCATGCCCACAGGCTCGGTCCGGTACAGGGACGAGACCCGCACCAGCCGCGCCGCCCCGGCGCCCACCAGGCGCCCCAGCGCCTCGCGGATCTGCGCCGGCGCATCCCCCTCGTTGGAGCCCAGGCCGATGTAGGCCAGTTCCCCCGGGAGGCATGGGGACCCCGCCCCCGCCGACCCCCGGGGGCCGTGACCTGATGCAGCCGCGCGCCTCAGTACCCCGCCTCCCGGATGCGCCGCACGGCCTCCCGCAGCCGCTGCACCGGCACCGTAAGCGTCATGCGGATGAAGCCCTCCCCGTGCTGCCCGAACCCGTTGCCGGGCGTGGTCACGATGCCGGCCTTGGAGAGCAGATGGGCCGTGAACGACGCGGATGTGTACCCTTGCGGGACCTTCACCCACACGTAGAAGGTGGCCCGGGGCGGGTTGACCTCCAGCCCCGCCGCCCGAAGCCCCTCCACCAGCGCATCCCGGCGCTCCTGGTAGATGCGATTGTGCTGTGCGATGGGCTCCTGGGGGCCGTCCAGGGCCGCCATCCCCGCGAGCTGGACGGCCTGGAAGACCCCCGAGTCGACGTTGGTCTTGATCCGCCCCAGCCCGGCCACGATCTCCGCATTGCCCACGGCGAATCCCAGGCGCCAACCCGTCATGTTGTACGTCTTGGAAAGGGAGTGAAACTCGATGGCCACCTCCCTGGCCTCGGGAAGCTCCAGGATACTGTGCGGGCGGTACCCGTCGAAGGCCATCTCGCTGTACGCCGCATCGTGGCAGACCATCACCCCGTGGGCCCTGGACCACGCCACCACCTTGCGGAAATAGTCCATATCGGCGGTGGCACCCGTGGGGTTGTTGGGGTAGTTGATGAAGAGCATGACCGCCCTTCGCGCCACGTCCTCGGGGACCTCCTGGGGATCCAACAGGAACCCCTTGTCCTCCCTGAGGGGCACCCGGTACGGCTCACCGCCCGCGAACACCGTGCCCGCCTGGTACACGGGATAGCCGGGGTCCGGCACGAGGACCACGTCGCCGGGGTCCACGAAGGCCAGGGGGATGTGGGCGATCCCCTCCTTGGATCCGATGAGCGAGACCACCTCGGTCCTGGGGTCCAGGGACACACCGAAGCGGCGCTCGTACCAGCGCGCCACGGACACCTTGAAATCGCCCATGCCCGAGTAAGACGGATAGCGGTGGTTGGCCGGGTCAAGGGCCGCCTCCTGGAGCCGCGCGATGATGTGCGGCGGCGTGGGCAGATCCGGGTCCCCCACCCCCAGGTCGATGACGTCCATTCCCCTGGCGGCCACCTCGCCCTTGAGACGATCGATCTGCGCGAACAGGTACGGTGGCAGTTGGGTCAGCCTTCTGGCCAGTTTCTCGGTCCACATGATCCGTCGCAATCCTTTCCCGGCGCCCGGAGTCGGCCTCCGGGTGGGCCCTCACTCCACCCGGTTCTCCAGCGTCCCGATGCCCTGGATCCGAACCTCGAAGCGATCGCCCGGCCTGAGCGGTCCGATCCCCGAGGGGGTGCCCGTGGCGATTACATCGCCCGGCAGCAGCGTCATGATCCGCGATATGAAGCCGACCAAGAACGGCACGGAGAAGACCAGCTGCCGGGTGGAGGAGCGCTGCTTCACCTCCCCGTTGAGGATCCCCTCCACGGCCAGGTCCCCGGGGTCCAGCTCCGAGACGATCCAGGGCCCCAGCGGGCAGAAGGTGTCGAACCCCTTGGCCCGGGTCCACTGCCCGTCCTTTCCCTGAAGGTCCCTGGCGGTCACGTCGTTGAGGCAGCAGTAGCCCCAGATGTGCTCCCCGGCCCGCTCCTCGGGGACGTCCTTGGCCGTCTTTCCGATGACCACGGCCAGCTCGGCCTCGTAGTCCACCCGCCTGGACATGGCCGGAAGGCGGATCCACTCCCCCGGTCCGATGACTGCCGTGGAGGGCTTGATAAAGAGCAGCGGCTCCTGGGGCAGGGGGTGCCCGGTCTCCTCGGCATGGTCCCGGTAGTTGAGCCCCACGGCCACCACCTTGGACGGGACGCACGGCGCCAGGAGCCTCACCTCCGCGGCGGGCAGCAGATCCGCCGTGGGCTTCCAGTCGCCGGGCACCTCACCCCGGACGGGCCGGACCCCCGCTTCCTCCCAGAGGCCCCAATGCACGGCCCCCTGCCTCTCGAACCTCACGAACCTCATCGCCTCACCCCCAGCACGTCCTGCATGTCGTAAAGCCCCGGCCCCTGCCCCACCACCCAGAGGGCCGCCCGCACCGCGCCCCGGGCGAAGTTGTCCCGGCTGTGGGCCCGGTGCGTGATCTCCACCCGCTCCCCCATCCCTGCGAATATCACGGTGTGCTCCCCCACGATATCCCCCCCCCGCACGGTCTGTATGCCGATCTCGCGGTCGGTGCGGGGCCCGATCTGGCCGTGCCGGGAGAAGACCCCGACGTCCTGCAGGTCCCTGCCCAGAGAGGCGGCGACCACCTCTGCCATGCGCAGCGCCGTGCCGCTGGGGGCGTCAGCCTTGCGCCGATGGTGGGCTTCAACGATCTCCACGTCGTACTCGCTCCCCAGGGCCGCGGCCACCTCCCCGAGCACCCGCAGCAGAACGTTGACGCCCACGCTCATGTTGGGAGAGGCCACGCACGGGACGAAGCGGGCCAGGCGCCCCATCTCCTCCCGCTCCTCCCCGGTGAAGCCCGTGGTGCCGATGACCATGGGTTTTCCCATGGCCGATGCCCGCCGCAGGTGCCCCATGGAGGCCTGGTGGTGCGAGAAATCGATGAGGACGTCCACCGCCGCCAGGGCCGCCTCCGGGTCCGTGCTGAGCGCCACCCCCATGGGCCCGCAGCCCGCCAGGGAACCGGCGTCCTGCCCCGCGCCTGGGTGCCCCGGGACCTCCAGTGCGGCCGCCAGCGCCACGTCCGCCGACTCCCTCACGGCCGCCACCAGCCGCTGCCCCATGCGACCCGCCGCGCCGGCGATGCCCACCCTGACCATGGCCAGCCTCCTTGCCGGGGTCAATCGGCCAACGCGTCCTGGCGGACCACGCCCTCGTAGATGAGCATGGCGTCTCCCTCCAGCCGCACGGGCCCATATCCCTCCCCCAGGGTCTCGAAATGGATCCCCAGGACGCGGCCGCTTCGCACCATGACCGACACCGGGGCCGAGACCCGCCCCCCCATGTGGGCCGCCAGGGCCGCGGCCGCGGCTCCGGTCCCGCACGCCAGGGTCTCGTCCTCCACACCCCGCTCGTACGTCCGCACCTTGAGGGTCCGCCCGTCCACCACCTGGGCGAAGTTCACATTGGTCCCCCTTGGCGCGAAGGCCTCGTGATGGCGAATCGCGCGGCCCATCCCCACCACGTCCACGGCGTCCACATCCTCCACAAACTCCACCACGTGGGGAACGCCGGTATGGACGGCAACCAGGGAGACGGCCCGCCCCGAGGCCGTCACCGCCACCTCCGGTCGTATCTCCGTGGGCGCGCCCATGCCCACCAGGGCCCGCTGCCCGCGCACCTCGGCATCGATGGGACCGGCCAGCGTCTCGAACCGCATGACGGGTCCGGCCAGGCCCTTGCTCAGGGCGAACCGCGCGGCGCAGCGCGAGGCATTGCCGCACATCTCGGCCTCCGAGCCGTCGGCATTGAAGAACCGCCAGGCGAAGTCGTGCCGCGGATCCCGGGGGGGAATGAGAACGGCCAGGCCGTCGGCCCCCACCGAGAGCCGCCTGCGGCAGAGCCTTCGGGCCACTTCGGGCAGGTCCCACTCTTTCCACGGCACCTCCCGGTGGTCCATGAAGATGAAGTCGTTGCCGCTTCCGCTCATCTTCCAGAACGGGTAGCCGTCCATGGGTCCCGAGCTCCCTCCTCGCCCCCCACCGAAAGACGCGGCCGGGGCGGTCCGATGCGCCGCTTCACACGCCCCAGCGGGGGATCTCCTCCCCCGCGGTCAGATCCTCGTACCGTTCCCGCCTGCGGATGACGGCGTATCGATCCCCGTTGACCAGCACCTCGGCCGCCCTGGGTCTGGAGTTGTAGTTGGATGACATGCTGAACCCGTAGGCCCCGGCGCTCATGACGGCCGCCAGGTCGCCCCGGCGGAAGGCGGGCATCCGCCGGTCCTTGGCCAGGAAGTCCGAGGACTCGCAGATGGGCCCCACCAGGTCCGCCACCAGCTCCCCCCGGCCCGAGGGGTCCTGCACCGCCTGGATGCCGTGGTACGATCCGTACAGGGCCGGACGGATCAGATCGTTCATCCCCGCATCCACGATGACGAACCGCTTGGTCTCGCCCTCCTTGGTGTACAGCACCCGCGTCAGCAGAACCCCGGCGTTGCCCACGATGACCCGGCCCGGCTCCAGGATGAGGAAGCACCGGAGGGCCCGGATCTGATCCAGGACGGCCCCCGCGTACTGGGCCGGGTGGGGGGGCTCCTCGGCGTCGTACGTGATGCCCAGGCCTCCGCCCAGGTCCAGGTAGCGGATGGCGATCCCCTCTTCCCTCAGACTGGCGACCAGATCCCCCAGGCGACGCAGGGCGTCCACGAAGGGCGCAACCTGGGTCAGCTGAGAGCCGATGTGGCAGTCCACCCCCACCACCTCGACCCCGGCCATGTCCCGGGCCCGCCGGTACTCGTCCGGCGCGATGCGGATGTCCACGCCGAACTTGTTGCTCCGCAGCCCCGTGGAGATGTACGGATGGGTCCGGGGGTCCACATCGGGGTTGACCCGAAGGGCCACCGGGGCCTTGACCCCCATGGCCCGGGCCCGGGCATCCACCACCTCCAGCTCCTGGGCCGACTCGATGTTGAACAGCAGGATGCCCGCCTTCAGGGCCGCGTCGATCTCCCCATCGGTCTTTCCCACCCCGGAGTAGACCACCCGGTGCGGCGGTATGCCCGCCCGCATGGCCCGAAACAGCTCCCCGCCCGACACGATGTCCACGCCGCCGCCCAGGCTCCCGAACAGATGAAGGAGGGCCAGATTGGAATTGGACTTGACGGAGAAGCAGACCAGGTGGTCCGTGCCCTCGAAGGCCCCGTCGAAGGCCTGGAAGTGCCTCACCAGGGTCTCCCGGCTGTACACGTATGCGGGCGTCCCCACCTCCCGGGCGATGCGCGCCAGGGGCACGGACTCGCACCAAAGCTCCCCTTCCACGTAATGGAAATGATGCATGGCCTCCCCGGCACTCCCGGGCCGTCCCGGCCCGGCGGTGCGCTCCCAGCCTTCCCCTTGGCCCGACCAGCGCCCGGGCTCAGCGGACCTTGGTCCCCCCCGAGGCCCCCGCGGGCGGTCCCCCGGGCACGTGGACCCGCACCGGCGTGGACCGAGCGCTCTCCTTGGGGGGTTTGGCGTCGTCCAGGGCGGTGACCGCGTACCAGTACGTCTTGCCCCGCCCGGCGGCCCCGTCGTTGAACACCACCGTGGGGATGGGCTCCGCACTGAGGGCCTCCCACGGCCCGCCTTCGGCCGAGGAGCGGTAGACCCGGTAGCCGGCCACATCCCGCTTCTCCGCCCCCTCCCACACCAGGCGCACCCCGGCCGGGGTGGGGAAGGCCACCAGCCCCTGGGGCGGCTCGGGGGGCAGAACCTTCTGGGGTGTGGCCTCCACCACCGCAGAGAACGGCCCCGCCACGGTTCGGTCCTTGACGGTCCGCACGGCCCGGACCTTGTACTGGTAGGCCGCGTAGTTCTGCACCGCCGTATCCACGAAGCGGGCCTCCTGCAGGGGTTTGCCGTGGACGGGCGCCCCGCCGAAGTCCCCTCCACTGCGGGCCTTGAAGAGCTGGTAGCCCACCTCCCCGGGCGCCGCGTCCGAGCCGTCCGCCCGCTGCCGCACGGGGTCCCAGGAGATCTCCAGCTGCACGTCTCCTTCCCGGATCCGAAGCCCCTCGACCGGCCGGGGCGGCACGTCCCAGTAAGCCTCGGCCCGCATGGACGGCCGGCTCATCAAGCCGGAACGTGCGCGGGCGTGGGCCCGGTACTGGTAGAGGCCGGGCTTCTGGACGGGGTCGACGATCTCCACGCTGCCCCGGGCAGACTCGGCCTTGTCGCCCGGGGCGTAGGCCACCTCTGCGATCTGGGAGAAGCTCGCAGGACAGCTGGGGCAATCCCCTCCCTCCAGGGCCGATCGAGAGAACACCACGGCTTCCAGGTCCGTCAGGGGCGTGCCGTCGCTGTTTCGCTGGGGAACGAGGCAGGAGACCCGCAGGCCCTCGGCCGTCACCTCCACCCGCACCTGGGTGGGGGCCCGCGGCACGACCCTCTCGGCCGGCAACGGTTTGCCCTTGAGGCCGCACCCCGCCAGGCACGCCAGGACAACGACTGCAAGAACGCCCCTCACCGCCGTGACGCACAGGTGCCCGACGCTCATGGCTCCACCCCTTTTTCCAGTCGCTCTCGCCATCGGGCCAGATCGCCCCGCGCGGCCTCCGTCGCCTCCATCACCCGCTGGGTGGCGGTGCCGCCCTGGCTGGCCCTGCGCTCCACCGACGCCCTGGGGTCCAGGACCGCGAAGACGTCGGCATCGAAGGCGTCATCGTACCGCCGAAGCTCCTCCAGTTCCAGGCGGGACAGGGGGATCTCCCGCTCCAGGCAGGCCCGGACGATCTGCGCCGCCACGCCGTGGGCCTTGCGGAAGGGCCTCCCCTTTTCCACCAGGTAGTCGGCCAGGTCCGTGGCGGTCAGGTACCCCTCCTCCGTGGCCCGGGACATGCGCCGGGCGTCGACCTCCATGGTCCGGAGCATCTGGACGAAGACCCGCAGGGAGCCGCGCACCGTGTCCACGGCCTCGAACATGGGGCGCTTGTCCTCCTGCATGTCCTTGTTGTACGCCAGGGGGAGCCCCTTGAGGGTCACGAACAGGGACACCAGGTTTCCCAGAAGTCCCCCTGTCTTGCCGCGAATGAGCTCCGCGAAGTCGGGATTGCGCTTCTGGGGCATGATGCTGCTGCCGGTGCAGAACAGCTCCGTGAGCCGCACGAAGCCGAACTCCTGGGAGCTCCACAACACGATCTCCTCGCAGAAGCGGCTGAGGTGGAGACCCAGGATGGCCGCGGCCGATAGGAACTCCAGGAGATAATCCCGGTCGCTCACGGAATCGATGCTGTTGCGCGACACCCGGGCGAATCCCAGCTCCCGGGCCACCGAGGCACGGTCCACGGGAAAGTCGATGCCGGCCAGGGCCCCGGCGCCCAGGGGGAGCTCGTCCAGGGATGCCAGGCACCGCTCCATGCGCCGCAGGTCCCGATGGAACATCTCGAAGTAGGCCATGAGGTGGTGGGAGAAGAGGACCGGTTGGGCCCGCTGGAGGTGGGTATACCCCGGCATGATGACGCGCAGGTGGGCCTCGGCCTTCTCCACCAGGGCCTCCATCAGGTCCAAGAGCTGTCCCTGGATCCCCCGGACCTCCTCCCGCAAAAAGAGCCTTTCGTCCAGGGCCACCTGGTCGTTGCGGCTCCTGGCCGTGTGGAGCTTCCCGCCCACTTCCCCCACCTTCTCCACGAGGCGGTGCTCCACGTTCATGTGGATGTCCTCCCACTGGAGGGCAAAGGGGAACTGCCCTTGCTCGATCTCCCGGAGGATCTCCTCCAGCCCCTGGAGGATGACCCGGGCCTCCTGCTGGGCGATGATCCCCTGGCGGGCCAGCATCCGGCAGTGGGCCTGGCTCCCGCGGATGTCGTGGCGGTACATGCGCTGGTCCAGGGGAAGCGAGGCCCCGAACGCCTGAAGGAACTCGGGAAAGGAGAGGGAATCGGCCATGGCTCCACTCGTCTCGCCCGCGGGAGGCCCACGCCCCCCCGGGGAGGTCAGGCCCCGGACCGCTCGGCCACGAGCCGCCTGACCCGCAGCCGCAGACCCTGCAGCCGGATGAATCCCGTGGCCTCCTGCTGATCGTACACCGCGTCTCTCTCGAAGGTGGCCAGGTCCGGCACGTACAGGGAACGCGGGGCCTTGCGGCCGACCACCATGCAGTTGCCCTTGTACAGCTTGAGGCGCGCCGTGCCGGTGACGCCCCGCTGGGCCCGGTCCATGGTCTCCTGCAGGAGCTCCATCTCCGGGGAGAACCAGAAGCCGTAGTAGATGAGCTCGGCGAACCTCGGCACCAGGCTGTCCCGCAGGTGCATCACCTCCCGATCCATGGTGATGGACTCCACGGCCCGATGGGCCGCATGCAGGATGGTCCCGCCCGGCGTCTCGTACACCCCCCGGGACTTCATGCCTACGAACCGGTTCTCCACCAGATCGACCCGCCCGATGCCGTTGGCCCCGCCCAGGGCATTGAGATGGGCCAAAAGGTCGGCCGGGCCCATGGCCCTGCCGTCGACGGCCGTGGGGGTCCCGTCCTCGAAGGCGATCTCCACGTACGTGGCCCGATCCGGGGCCGCCTCGGGAGAGACGGTCAGCCTGAACATGTCCTCCTCGGGCTCGAACCAGGGGTCTTCCAGGATGCCCCCTTCGAAGCTCAGATGCAGGAGGTTGCGGTCGCAGCTGTAGGGCTTCTCCAAAGTGGCCTCCACCGGGATCCCCCGCTCCCGGGCATAGGCCAGCATCTCGCTCCGGGACCTGAGCGACCACAGCGGGTCCCGCCAAGGGGCGATGACGCGGAGCCTGGGCTCCAGGGCCGTGAAGGTCAGCTCGAAGCGGACCTGATCGTTCCCCTTGCCCGTGGCCCCGTGGGCCACGGCGTCCGCCCCAACGGCCCGGGCCACCTCCACCTGGTGCCGGGCGATGATGGGCCGGGCAATGGAGGTGCCCAGGAGGTACCCCCCCTCGTACACCGCGTTGCCCCGCAGGGCGGGAAACACATAGTCCCGCACGAACTCCTCCCGCAGGTCCTTCACCACGAAGCCCGAAGCCCCCGTGGCACGGGCCTTGGCCTCCAGGCCGTCCAGCTCCTCCTCCTGGCCGATGTCCGCCGTGAAGGCCACGACCTCGCACCCGTACGTATCGATGAGCCACCGGAGGATGACCGACGTGTCCAGCCCGCCGGAGTACGCCAGTACCACCTTGTTCATCCGCTCCATCTCCACCTCCCCCTCTGGGGTCCGAACCCCCCGGGCCCGCCGCCGTCGGCGGCCCCCCCCGCGGCCCCCTGCCCGTCTCACGCATGCTCCGGCGAAGGCCCCTTGGGCCGATGGGGCCCCATGAGGAGCTCGAGGATGGCCTTCTGCACGTGAAGCCGGTTTTCGGCCTGATCGAAGACCACGGATTGGGGGCCGTCCATGACCGCATCGCTGATCTCCTCGCCCCGATGGGCGGGAAGACAGTGCATGACCAGCGCCCCGGCGGCGGCCCGCCCCAGCATGGCCTCGTTGACCTGGTATCCGGCAAAGGCCTTCCTGCGGGCCTCGGCCTCCCCTTCCTGGCCCATGCTGACCCAGGTGTCCGTGTAGATGACCCGGGCCCCCGCCACGGCCGCCAGGGGATCCCTTTCCAGCCGCACATTTGCCCCCGCCCCGGCCAGCACATCCCCGTTGGGGTCGTACCCTTCCGGGCAGGCCAGGACCAGATCGAAGCCCGCCAGATTGGCCGCGTGGATCCAGGAGTTGGCCACGTTGTTGCCGTCCCCCACGTACGCCACGCGATGCCGTCGGATGTCCCCGAGACGCTCCTGCACCGTGAACAGATCGCTCAGCACCTGGCACGGGTGAAACAGGTCCGTCAGTCCGTTGATCACGGGCACCGTGGCGAAGCGGGCAAAGGCCTCCAGCGCATCCTGGGCAAACGTGCGGATCATCACCCCGTCCACGTACCGGCTCAAGACCCTGGCCGTGTCCGGGATGCTCTCCCCCCGGCCCATCTGGGTGGCGGACGACTCCAGAAAGAGGGCCGTCCCCCCCATCTGATACATGCCCACTTCGAAGGAGACCCTGGTGCGCGTGGACGCCTTGTCGAAGATCATGGCAAGGATCTTCCCGTCCAGGGTGCGATGGGCCACGCCCCGCTTGGTCTTGTCCTTGATGACCCGCGCCAGGGTGAGGATGGATTCCAGATCCCCCTGGGTCAGATGATCGATGCGCAGCAGATGTCTCAACCCGCCCCTCCCGTCTCGTGCTCGCCCCCCGGGCGCCCCACGGGCCCCCGGAAGGCAGGCCCGGCGGCGCAGCCCGCGCCCGGCCTCCCTGTGCCCCCTAGCCGAACACCGCCTGGAACGCACCCCGGAGGCGCACCAGGGCCTCCTCGGCCTCTTCCCGGCTCAGGACCAGGGGGGGGACGAAGCGCAGGACCCGATCCATGGTGCAGTTGATGAGCAGCCCCCGCGCCATGGCGGCCTGGACCAGTTCCTTGCACGGCTCGCGCAGCTCCATCCCCAGCATCCACCCCCGGCCGCGGACCTCCACCACCACGGGGGCATAGGCCGCCGCGATCTCCTGGAGCCCCTGGCGGAACCGGGCGGCCGTGGGCCGCATGCGCTCCAGGAGCCCGTCCTCGACCAGGACGGACAGCACCGCCACCCCCGCCGCCGCCGTCACGGGATTGCCGCCGAAGGTGGTGGCATGCGTCCCGGGGGTGAGGGCCGCGGCCACATCTCCCGTGGCCAGCAGCGCCCCCATGGGCAGCCCCCCGCCCAGCCCCTTGGCCACGGTCATCACGTGGGGCGTCATGCCCTCGGCCTCGTGGGCGAAGAGGGTCCCGGTGCGCCCCATGCCCGTCTGCACCTCGTCCAGGATGAGGAGGATCCCCCGCTGCTCGCACAACTCCTTGAGCCCCCGGAGATACCCCTCGGGAGGCATCCGCACCCCCCCCTCGCCCTGGATGGGCTCCACCAGGATGGCGCACGTGCCGGGGCCCACCGCGGCCCGGGCGGCCTCCAGGTCGCCGAAGGGGACGTAGCGAAACCCCGGCACCATGGGCTCGAAGCCGTGGTGATACTTCTCCTGGCCCGTGGCCGTCACCGTGGCCAGGGTCCGGCCGTGGAACGACCCGTGGGTGGTGATGACCTCGAAGCGCTCCGGGTGCCCCTGGTCCTTGGCCCACTTGCGGGCCAGCTTGAGGGCCCCCTCGTTGGCCTCGGCCCCGCTGTTGCAGAAGAAGACCCGGTCCGCGAAGGTCAGGGCCACCAGGCGCTCGGCCAGCTCCACCATGGGCGGCGTGTAGTAGAGGTTGGAGACGTGCATGAGTCGGCCCGCCTGCTCCCGGATGGCGGCCACGACCCTGGGGTGGCAGTGGCCCACGTTGCACACGGCCAGGCCGGCGAACAGGTCGATGTACTCCCGCCCCTCCTCGTCCCACAGGCGGGCCCCCTGCCCCCGCACCAAGGTCACGGGAAAGCGCCCATAGGTCTGAAAGACCACCTTGTCCGCCCGTTCCATCCAGTTGCTCATGTCGCGCTCCGGTGCCGCCCCTACGGCGTGATCTCCGTCCCCACCCCCACGTCCGTGAAGACCTCCAGCAGGACGGCGTGTTCCCTGCGGCCGTCGATGATGTGGGCCTTGCCCACGCCCCCCTCGATGGCCTCCAGGCAGCAGTTGACCTTGGGGAGCATGCCGCCCTTGATGATCCCGTCCGCCATGGCCGCCCGGGCCGCGCGGGCGTCCAGGGTGGAGATGAGCCTGGCATCGGGGTCCAGCACCCCCTCTACGTCCGTCAGCAGGATGAGCTTCTCGGCGGCCAGGGCCGTGGCCATGGCGCCCGCCACCAGGTCGGCGTTGATGTTGTAAGTCTCCCCCCCGGGGCCCACCCCCACGGGCGCGATGACGGGGATGATGCGCTCGGCCTCCAAGGCCAGCACCACCTGCGGGTCCACCCGGTCCACCTCGCCCACCTTGCCCAGGTCGATGATCTCCGAGGCTTCCACCTGGTCCGAAGGGCCCCGCACGTGCATCTTGCGGGCCAGGATGAGCCGGCCGTCCTTTCCGCTGAGGCCCACGGCCCGCCCCCCCTCCCGGTTGATGAGCCCAACGATCTCCTTGTTCACCTTGCCCACCAGGACCATCTCCACCACGTCCATGGTCTCGTCGTCGGTGATGCGCATCCCCTGGTAGAATCGCGACTCGATGCCCATGCGGCGAAGGACCTGGCCGATCTGAGGCCCTCCTCCATGGACCACCACGGGGTGAAGGCCGATGGCCTTGAGCAGGATCATGTCCATGGCAAATGAGCGCTTGAGCCCCTCGTCCACCATGGCATGGCCCCCGAACTTGACGACGATGCGCTTGCCGTAGAAGCGCTGCATGTACGGCAGCGCCTCCACCAGCACCTTGGCCTTCTCGATGGGAGAGTCCATGGCCTTCTCCGCCAGACGGGACCGGCTGGTGGGGCCCGGCCGCCGCCCGTCGCCCCTCGCCGGGCGCCTTTCGCCTACAGGATATACCGGCTCAGGTCCTCGTCCCGGACCACGTCGGTCAGCTTCTCCCGCACGTACGATCCGTCGATGGTCACCGCCCCCTTGTCCCGGTCCGGGGCGTCGAAGGAGAGCTCCTCCAGCAGCCGCTCCATGACGGTGTGCAGCCGCCTCGCCCCGATGCTCTGCCCGCGGTCGTTGACCACCGTGGCGATGCGGGCGATCTCCTCCACCGCGTCCGCCGTGAACTCCAGAGACACCCCTTCGGTATCCAGCAGGGCCTCGTACTGGCGCAGCAGGGAGTTCTCGGGCTCCCTGAGGATCCGCACGAAGTCCTCCTGGGTGAGGGAATCCAGCTCCACCCGTATGGGGAAGCGCCCCTGGAGCTCGGGGATAAGGTCCGAGGGCTTGCTCATGTGGAAGGCCCCGGCCGCGATGAACAAGATGTGGTCGGTCTTGACCCAGCCGTACTTGGTGTTGACCGTGGTGCCCTCCACGATGGGCAAGATGTCCCTCTGGACCCCTTCCCGGGACACGTCGGGGCCGTGGGCCTGGCCCCGGCCCGCGATCTTGTCGATCTCGTCGATGAACACGATCCCCGTGTGCTCCACCCGCTCCCGGGCCAGCTCCGCCACCCGGTCCGCGTCGATGAGCCTTTGCGCCTCCTCCCGCGCCAGGAGCTTGAGCGCATCGGGTACCCGCATGCGCCGCTTCTTGGTGCGCCCCGGGAAGAGGTTCCCCAGCATCTCCCGCAGCTGGAGCTCCAGGTCCTCCATGCCCGCAGTGGACAGCACGCCCATGACCGGGACGGTCCGGTCGGCCACCTCGGTCTCCACGTAGCGATCGTCCAGCTTTCCCTCCCGGAGCATGCGCCGGAGCTTCTCCCGGGTGCCCGAGGCCTCCGGGGGTTCGGCCGGCCGCGGCCGGAGGGCCTCCAGGGCCTCCTGCAACGTCTGGGCCCCCCCGCCCCCGTCTCCCCCTCTCCCGCCGCCCGGCCGGGCAACGGGCAGGAGCAGATCCAGCAGCCGCTCCTCGGCCAGCTGCTCGGCCTGGACCTGCACCTTTTGCATCTCCTCGTCGCGCACCATGTTCACGGCCAGCTCGGTGAGGTCTCGAACCATGGACTCCACATCCCGCCCCACATACCCCACCTCGGTGTACTTGGAGGCCTCCACCTTGATGAAGGGCGACTGGGCCATACGGGCCAGCCGCCGGGCGATCTCCGTCTTGCCCACCCCCGTGGGCCCGATCATCAGGATGTTCTTGGGGGCCACCTCTTCCCGCAGCGCCTCGGGGATCTGCAGCCGGCGCCACCGGTTTCGCAGGGCGATGGCCACGGCCCGCTTGGCCTGCCGCTGCCCCACGATGAAGCGATCCAGCTCAGAGACGATCTCCCGGGGGGTGAAGGCCGCCATGTCACGCTTCCTCGATGACGAATTCCCGATTGGTGTAGATGCAGATATCGGCCGCGATCTCCATCGCCTCCCGGGCGATCTGCCGGGCGTCCAGCTCCGTGTGTTTGAGCAGGGCCCGGGCGGCCGCCAGGGCATAGGGCCCCCCCGAGCCGATGGCCGCGAGGCCGTCATCGGGCTCCACCACGTCCCCGGTCCCCGAAAGGAGGAGGGTGGCCTCCCGGTCGGCCACCAGGAGCATGGCCTCCAGGCGCCTCAAGACCCGATCCGTCCGCCACTCCTTGGCCAGCTCCACGGCCGCCCGCATGAGGTTGCCGCTGAACGCGTCGAGCTTCTGCTCGAATTTCTCGAACAGGGTCAGGGCATCGGCCGACCCCCCGGCGAACCCGGCCAGGACCCGATCGTGATGGAGCCTTCGGACCTTGCGCGCCCCCCGCTTCATCACCGTGGCCCCGTGGGTCACCTGGCCGTCGGCGGCCATGGCCACCTTTCCCCGGCGGCGCACGGCCAGGACCGTGGTGGCCCGCCACGCCTCCCGCCTCATGGCCCCTCCTCCTCTCGGAGGCCCGCCCCCCCCGGGCCTCCCGCGGGCTCGTCCCGGCGACGCGCCCTGGGGTGGGAACGGTCGTAGACCTCCAGGATCCTCATCACGCTCACGTGGGTGTACCGCTGGGTCGTGGACAGGCTCTGGTGGCCCAGCATCTCCTGTATGGCCCTCAGGTCCGCGCCCTCATCCAGCAGGTGGGTGGCGAATGTGTGCCTCAGGCTGTGGGGACTGACCCCGCGCCGCATGGAGCACCGCACGATGTATCGATCCAGCATCCGGGCCACGCTCCTGGCCGTGAGCCTCCCTCCGCGGGGGTTGAGGAACAGGGCCTCGGGGGCCCCTTGGCCTCGCGCGAGCTCTCCCCGGCGGGTCAGGTAGAGCCCCACGGCGGCCAGCGCCGGGTCGCCCACCGGGACGATGCGTTCCCGGCCCCCTTTGCCCAGGACCCGGACCACCCCCAGGTCCCACCGCACGTCGGCCAGGTCCAGCCCCACCAGCTCGCTGACGCGAACACCCGACGAATACAGGAGCTCCAGGATGGCCCTGTTTCGCAGCCCGAGGGGCGTTCGGGCATCCGGGGTCTGCAGCAGGGCCGCCACCTCGTCCATGGAGAGCACCTTGGGCAGGGACCGGCCCATCTTGGGGGCGGGGATCTCCAGGGCCGCGTCGCGGGCCAGGACCCCCTCGCGCACCAGGAACCGGCAGAAGCTCTTCAAGGCCGTGAGCTCGCGGGCCACGGTGGTCCGCTGGCGCTGCTGGGCCCGCCTGGCCAAATACAGGCGCACCATGTCCGCGTCCATCTCCCGGGCGGCCACCTCGCGCCCCAGGCGCTCCCGGGCGAAGAGCCGGAAGGACTCCAGGTCCTTGACGTAGGCCCGCCGGGTGTGCACCGAGGCGTTCTCGGCCTCCAGGTGCGCCTTGAAGCGAGGGATCCAGGTCTCCATGGTCCTTGCCGGAAAAACAAAAGGTCTCGACGCCTTGCGGGAGATGGCCCTCTCCCGCCTGAGACCCAAGCAATATTAACACACTCGGGCGGGGAATCAAGGGAATTCCCGGAGGTATTGTTGCCGAACGAAGGCCACTTCGTCCTCCCGGCTGGCCACCTTGCCGTCCAACCGGGCGTCCCGCAGGGCATCCAGGGCCCGCCGGAAGACGGGCCCCGGCGCCAGGCCCAGGACCTTGAGGTCCTCGCCGTTGAGAAGGGGCCTCACCCCTCGATAGCGGGTGATGAACTGGGAGAGATGGCGCTTGGCCGCACGGCTCCTCGCCTTGGCCACCATGTACAGGAGGGTCTCCAAGGCCAAGGGCAGGAGCAGTCCATAGACCTGGCTGGGGCACAGCCGATCGCCCGCCGAGAGGCGCGAGAGCGTCCGGTCGGCTGCCTGCTTCTGGCAGGAGATCCGATCCACATCCCGCGGGGAGAACCCCACGCGCCCCAGGGCCTGTCGGAGATCCTCGTCCCTCAGGTGGTCCAGCAGGGCCAGGAGGTACACCGCCCAGCCGTCCACGGGTTCATCCAGGTAGAGCAGCTCGAACCAGGCCAGGGCCCCCGCCACATCCTCGAACAGCAGCCGCTTGCCCTCGGGGAAGTCCAGGCGGGGGTGGATGAACCGCAGGACCTCCAGCTCACCCAGGCGCTGGATGGCCGGCAGGGGCTGCTTTTCCTGGAGCAGGGTCAGCAGCTCGTGCCATAGCCGGCGCCCCTCCACCTTCTCCAGGAAGTTCAGCCGCACGGCGTTCTGGATGAGGTTGAGGGTGTGCTTTCCGATGCGAAAGCCGAATCGCTTCTCGAATCGCACCGCCCGAAGGACTCGGGTGGGATCCTCCACGAAGCTCAAATTGTGCAGGACGCGGACCGTTCGCTCCTTGATATCCCGCTGCCCCCCGAAGAAGTCCAGCAGCTGGCCGAAATGGGGGGGATTGAGGCGGACGGCCAGGGTGTTGATGGTGAAATCGCGCCGGTACAGGTCCAGTTTGATGGAGCTCAACTCCACGGTGGGCAGGGCGGCCGGGTGTTCGTAGTACTCGGTGCGGGCGGTGGCCACGTCCACCTTGAATCCGTCGGGGAAGATGAGGACCGACGTCCCGAACTTGTGATGGGAGCGGTACCGGCACCCGAAGCGCTCGGCGAAGCGCCTGGCGAAACCGATCCCGTCGCCCTCCACCACGACGTCCACGTCCAGATTCTCCCGGCGCAAGAGCAGATCCCTGACAAACCCCCCCACCGCGAATGCCGGGACCCCCACCTCCTCGGCCACCGTTCCCAGGTCCGCCAGGACGGCCAGGACCCTCCCGGGGAGCCGCTCCTCCATCATCTGCTGGATCTTCTTCTTGCGGACCCCCTCGTCCTGATACACCCGGTCGAAGGCGTATCCGCTCTCCTCCAGCCCCTCGGCCTGCAGGTCCCTGAGGATGTCCGTGCGCGTGATGGCCCCCACCAGCTCGCCCCCCTCCACGATGGGCACGAAGCGCTGGGCGTTCTCCACGATGATGCGCCGGATCTCCTCCAAGGGGGTCTGGGGGGCGGCCGTCTCGAACTCCAGGGTCATGTACTCCCGGACCGGGAGGTCCTTGAGACCGTGGAACGTGGCCTTCTGGACCACGACCCGGGAGATGAGGCCCACCAACGCCCCCCCCTCCATGACCGGCAGCACGTTGATGTTGAAATGGGAGAGGATCTCCCCGGCTTCCTCGATCCCTTGGTGGGCCTGGATGGTCTTGACCGGGAAGGACATGATCTCCCGGGCGGTCCTGGCGGGCCGGATCCTGTCCTCCAGGAGCCGCAGGAGCCGCTCCTCGACCTCGATGAGGGTCTGATCCCGGACCGTGGCCGAGGCGGCCGTGGCGTGCCCCCCCCCGCCGAAGGCCAGGGCGATCTGCCCCACGTTGACGCTGTCCAGGCGGCTTCGCGCCACCAGATAGATCCGGTCCTCCATGCGCGCCAGGGCGAACAGCACGTCCAGGTTCTCCATGTCGCGAAGCTTGTGGACGAGCACCGCCAGGTCCCCCACGTAGCGCTCGGTGGACGCCGTGGCCACCACCACCTCCACCCCGTGCACCCGCACCTTCCGGGCCGACTGGATGAGGTCGTTGAGGAGGAAGACCTGATCGGCCGTGAGCTCCCGGGTGATCAGATCGGGGATGATGCTCAGCCTGGCCCCCTGGGCCCGCAGGTGCGCCATGGCCAGAAAGTCCTCCTCCCGCGTGGAGGAGAAGGTGAGCGACCCTGTGTCCTCGTAGATGCCCAGGGCCAGGACCGTGGCCTCGTCCGCGCTCAAGGGGATCCCCCGCTCCCGCAGCAGCCCCACCATGACCGTGGTGGTGGCCCCCACCTCCTTGACCACCGCCAGGCTCCCCGCGATGTCGTCCTCGCTGGGAGGGTGATGGTCGTAGATGATGATCTCGAGCCCGGGCCGATCCACGATCTCGGCGAACTTGCCGATCCGGCTCCGCTGGCGCGTGTCCACCAGGATCAGGGTGGAGACCTGGTTCAGATCGATGTCTCGAAGGCGTTCCACTTCGAACAGGTAGAACGTGGACTGTACGAAGAACTCCCGGAGGCTCCGCTCCTGGGCGCCTGGAAAGACGATGCGGGCGTCCGGATGAAGCTTCTTGGCGGCCAGCATGGACGCCAGGCCGTCGAAGTCCGCGCTGATATGGGTCGTGATGATCTGGAGGCCCTGTCCCGCCATGTTTGTGCCCCGCGGCTCCTCAGCTCCTCATCGTCCCTCGCTGCCCGCCGCCGGCCCCTCACCTCCCCCGGGGGTGAAATCGTCGGTGGATCTCCTTGAGGCGCGAGCGGGCCACATGGGTGTAGATCTGGGTGGTGGAGATGTCCGCATGCCCCAGCATCTCCTGGATGGCCCGGAGATCGGCCCCGCCCTCCAGCAGATGGGTGGCGAACGAGTGGCGGAGCATGTGAGGGGTCACCGTCCGGGCGATGCCGGCCCGCCGCGCCCACCCCCGCAGGAGCTTCCAGAAACCCTGGCGCGTCAGGCGCCTCCCCGAGCGGTTGAGAAACACGGCCTGGGTGGGCCTCCCCCGGTCCAGCCGGGGCCTGCCCCGCTGCAGATAGGCCCGCAGCGCCCCCATGGCGAACTCCCCCAGCGGGACCACCCGCTCCTTGTCCCCTTTGCCCCTCACCTGCAGGACGCCGGTGTGGAAGGCCACCTGGGAGAGATTCAGCCCCACCAGTTCCGAGACCCGCATGCCCGTTGCGTAGACCAGCTCCACCATGGCCAGGTCCCGGAGCTTGAGGGGTTCTTGGGGCGACATGGCCGCCATGAGCGCCTCGACCTCCTCTCGGCTAAGGGCCTTGGGCAGGCAACGGCCCAACCTGGGGGATCGGAGCGACGCGGCCGGATTGGCGGCCGCGGCCCGGGTCCTGACCAGGAATCGATACAGGGAGCGGACCGCGGCCAGGGCGCGGGCCGCGCTCCGGGGGGAAAGTCCTCGCTCCCGAAGGACCCCCAGAAATCCCTGCACGTGGGCGGCTTCCGCCTGGTCCAGGGCCCGCACGCCCCGCCCCTCCAGATAGACCACGAAACCGAGGAGATCCCGGCTGTAGGCCTCCAGGGTGTTTGGCGAGAGGCCCCGCTCCACCGCCAGGTGGCTCAGGAATCGATCGACCGTCTCCTCCATGTGGGATCCTGTCCAGGCCCTTCTTCCGGCCGGTCCGCCGGGCGCTCTGTTGCGCGGGGGGGGGGGGGAAGCGCCCCCCGGCTCACGCCCCCCGGAGCCGACCGTAGTCGTCCTCATGGCGGACGATGTCGTCCTCTCCCAGGTACTCGCCGATCTGGACCTCGATCAGGCGCATGGTGCCTGGGCCGAGGTTTCCCACCCGGTGGCGGACGCCCCGGGGGATGAGCACGTGTCCGCCCGCACAGAGCAGCAGCTCCTGGCCGTCGAGGGTCACCTGAGCCTGGCCGTGGACCACCACCCAGTGCTCGTCGCGATGGCGATGGCTCTGGAGGCTGAGCCTCTGGCCCGGGGCCACGTCCAGCCACTTCACCTGGTAGCCCGAAGCGCGGTCCACCACCCGGAAGGCCCCCCACGGTTTGGGGACCTCCATGGGCTCCAGGGCCTCGGGCCGCCCCGCATCCCGCAGGCCCTCGGCGATGCCCCGGACCTCCTGGCTGCGGGCCTCTGGACACACCAGCAGGGCATCGGGCGTGTCCACGACCACCATCCCCTCCAGCCCCAGGGCCGCCACCAGGCGGCCGTCGGATCGGATCAGGCAGTCGCGGCTGTCCACGGCCAGCACGTCGCCTTGCAGCACGTTGCCCGCGGCATCGCGGGGGAGGATGGCCCGCAGGGCCGGCCAGCTCCCCACGTCGCTCCACCCCACGTCCGCCGGCATCACGGCCACCCGATCCGAGTGCTCCAGGATCCCCGCATCCACGGACACGCTGGGCAGGGCCGCGTAGCGAGCCGCCGCCGCGGCCCCGGCCTCGCCCTCCTCTCCGGCCTGGGCCATGGCCGTCACGGCCCCGCAGTGCACCGGGAGAAAGCGCGCCAGCTCCTCCATGAACCGGTCCGCCCGCCACACGAAGACCCCGCTGTTCCAGACGAACTCCCCCGAGGCCACATACCGGCCGGCCGTCTCCGCGTCGGGCTTCTCCGTGAACTGCGCCACGCGGTAGGCCTCCCCCCTTTGCACCCCGGCGGGGCCCCCCCGGTCCAGGGGCTCCCCCCGGCGGATGTACCCGAACCCCGTGTCCGCGCGAGTGGGCCGGATCCCGAAGGTGACGAGCCATCCCGCCCGGGCCAGTTCCTGGGCCTCGCGCACCCTGTCCAGGAACCGATCCGGGGCCTCCACGTGATGGTCCGCCGGGAAGACCGCCATGACCGCCTCGGAGGTCCCGCCCGCCATGGACGCCGCCGCCAGGGCGATGGCCGCGGCCGTGTTCCTTCCCGCCGGCTCCACCAGCAGGCGCGCCCCCGGCGCCCCGCACCGGTGAAGCTCCGCCCGGATCCCCGGCGCCTGGAGCCGGCTGGTCACCACCCAGATGCGTCCCTCGGGGACCAGGGCCCGCCCCCTTTGGACCGTCTCCGCCAGGAGGCTCCGGCCGCCCAGGACGCGCAGCAACTGCTTGGGCATGGTCTCCCGGCTCAGGGGCCAGAAGCGCGTGCCGCTGCCGCCGGCCAGGATCACCGCATGAAGCTCTCCCACCGCCGCACCTCCCCCGGGGAAATGGGCAAGCCGGGGGTCGCAGGTCTTGTCCCCCCGCTCCTGAACATACCCCTAGACGGCGAGGCTTTTCAAGGCGGCGTGGGCCCGGCTCCGGGTAAGGGGACGGCTGAAGAGGGGCCCAGGGACACTACCCGCCCCGGATGGCGCGCAGCACCCGCTCTGGCGACAGGGGTAGCTCATTGATCCGGACGCCCACGGCATCCGATACGGCGTTGAGGATGGCGGGAATGGTGGGCATGATGGCCCCCTCGCCCACTTCCTTGGCCCCGAACGGGCCGTTGGGTTCGTGGCTCTCCACGATGACGCTCTGGATCTTGGGCATGTCCAGGGCGGTGGGGATCTTGTACTCGGCGAAGTTGGGGTTGACCACCCGCCCCTTGTCGTCGAACTTGACCTCCTCGAACAGGGCCTCTCCCAGCCCCATGGACAGGGAGCCCTGCATCTGACCCTCCACCGAGGTCCGGTTGATGGCCAGGCCGCAGTCGTGGGCGTCGGTCATGGCCTCCACCTGGACCCGGCCCGTCTCCATGTCCACGTTCACCTCCACGACCTGGGCCGAGCAGCCGTAGGCCGGCGAAGTGCCCACCGTGGCCCCCTTGTACTGGCCGCCGAGTCTGACGGGCTTGTACTTGCCGGTGCCCACGATGGTCCCCTTCTCCAAATAGGCCAGTCGCGCCGCCTCCCGGAAGGTGAGATCGGCCCCCTGGGGCGGGTCGCTCCATCCCCGGTGTTCCTTGATGTATGCGGCCCGCACCTCCCGGAAATCCACGCCCCCGCCCCTGAACACGATGAGCCCGTCCCGGATGTCCATCTCCTCCGCTGGAACGCCGAGCTTGCGGGACAGGGTGTCGAGCACCTGGCGCCGAACCTCCTCGGCGGCCTCCTTGGCGGCGTGGCCCGTCATGAGGGTCTGACGGCTGGAGTACGCGCCCAGGTCCACGCTGTACTCCGTGTCACCGGAGAAGACCCGCACATCCTCCAGCCTCACCCCCAGCGCCTCGGCGGCGATCATGGCCAGGGCCGTGTCCGAGCCCTGTCCGATCTCGGCGGAGCCGGTGAACAGGTCCACCGTTCCGCCGTCCTCGGCCAGCTTCATGATCACCGTGGCGTGGTACGTGTCGCTGCGGTAGATGGGATAGCCGGCCCCGGAGACGAAGAACCCGCAGGCCATGCCGATCCCCCGACCCCTGGGCAGCCTTCCCTTCTTCTCCTCCCACCCGGAGCGGTCCCGAACGGCCTCGATGCACTCCTTCATGCCCAGGCTGCTCATGTTCAGGTCGTTGCAGGTGACGTCGCCGGTCCGCATGATGTTCCGCAGCCGCAGTTCGATGGGGTCCATGCCCAGTTCCTGGGCCAGGATGTCCAGCTGCTGCTCCCACGCCGCCCTGGCCGCTACCCCGCCGTGGCCCCTCTGGGCGCCGCAGGCCGGCTTGTTGGTGTAGATCCGATACCCATCGTACTTCATGTTTGGGAGCCGGTACGGGCCGCCCAGGAGGGATCCGGCGTAGTAGACCGTCGCGATGCCGAAGCTGGAATACGCCCCGCCGTCCAGGATGCACCGGTTGTGAAGGGCAAGGATGGTCCCGTCCGCCTTGACCCCCGTGGTCATCTCGTGGATGAACTGGTGCCGCGCCCGGCCGTGCAGAAAGACCTGCTCTCGGCTGTAGGTCATCTTCACGGGCTTGCCCGTTCGGATGGCCAGGAGGCAGGCGCTCATCTCCAGGGGCGTCGCCTCGGCCTTGGGTCCAAACCCACCCCCCACGTACGGCTTGACGACCCTCACCTTGCCCACGGGAAGCCCCAGGACCATGGCGACGGTCCTCTGCACGTAGTGGGGGACCTGGGTGGCGGTGTGGAGCGTCAGGTTGCCGTGGAGGTCGAAGTGGGCCAGGCAGGCGTGGGGCTCGATGAAGGCCGCATCCTGCCGCTTGTTGACGAAGGTGTCCGTGCGGATCAGGTCGCACCCCCGGAGGGCCTCTTCCACGTCGCCGAACTCCTGATGCACCTCGGCGCAGATGTTTCCGGGGTGATCTTCGTGCAGGAGCGGAGCGCCCTCCCGCATGGCCTCTCGGGGATCGAACACCGCGGGGAGCTCTTCCCATTCGACCCGGATGAGAGACAGGGCCTCCTGGGCCGTCTCCTGGTCCACGGCCGCCACGGCGGCGATCTCGTCTCCCACGTACCGCACCTTGTCCGTGCAGTACAGGGTCTCGTCGTACCGGGCCGGGCTGACGCCGTATTTCACCGTGCCCGCCTCCCGGGCCGTGACCACGGCCTTGACCCCGGGCAGCCTGCTCGCCCTGGACACGTCGAGGCTCAGGATCCGAGCGTGCGCCAGAGGGCTTTGAAAAATGGCCCCATGGAGCATGCCGGGCATCCGCAAATCGTCCGCGTACTTGGCTGCGCCTGTTGCCTTGTCCGGCGCGTCGAGCCTGGAGGCTCGGGAATTGATGACCGAAAACGCTCCCATGGCGGATCTCCTGGTCAGGCGGACAGGGTCTTGCCCGCGGCCTCGATGGCCTCCACGATCTTCTGATACCCCGTGCATCGACAGAGGTTTCCGCTGATGGCGGTGCGTATCTCCTCCTCGCTGGGCGTCGGTTTCTCGTCCAGCAGGGCCTTGGCCGACAGGATCATCCCCGGCGAGCAGAAGCCGCACTGGATGGCCCCGTGATCCACGAAGGCCTGCTGAATCGGATGAAGCCTCGCCCCCCTGGCCAACCCCTCGATGGTCGTCACGCGGGCGCCGTTTGCCTGCACGGCCAGGACGAGACACGCATTGACCGGGACATCGTCTAGGATCACCGTGCAGGCCCCGCACTCACCCAGGCCGCACCCGTGTTTGGCGCCGGTCAGCTCCAGGTCTTCCCTCAGGACCTGGAGCAGCGTTCGATGGGGTTCCACGGCCAACTCCCAATCCTGGTCGTTCACGGTGAGCTTGATGAGTCTCTTCATGATCTGCCCCCTGCCTGTTTCCCCGCCACTGGTCAAACATCCAGGGCCCGCTGCCACGCCAATGTCAAGGCGCGGCGCACGAGGGTCTCCACCATCCAACCACGGTACTGCGCCGATCCCCGATAATCGTCGATGGGTCGCGCGTCCTTGGCCGCGGCCTTGCCCGCCTCCGCGAAGAGGGCCTCCCCGGGTCTCTCCCCCACCAGGCTGGTCTCCGCCGAGGGGGAACGCACGGGAGTCGGCGCCACGGCTCCCAACACCACACGCGCCCTGGCGATGGGTCCATCCCTGCCCTCCAGGGTGATCGCCGCTGCCACGTTCACCAGGGCGATCTCCAGGGTCCTTCGAACGCCCAGTTTGATGTAGGCCGACCCCGTCCAGGGCGGCGGACTGTCCACGATCAGGCGGGCCAGGACTTCATCGGCTCGAATCCGACTCTGGCCCGGCCCCACAAAGAATCCGTCCAGGGGAGCTTCCCTGTGTCCCGTGGGGCTCACGAGCCTCGCCCTCGCCCCCAGCGCCATAAGGGGGGGCGGGAGGTCCGCAGCCGGTCTGGCCGTGACCACGTTGCCCGCCACCGTCGCCCGGTTGCGCACCAGGGGTGTCCCCAGGGATCTGGCTCCCTCGGCCAGGGCTTGTGCCCATCCGGGCAAGGCCTCCCAGCGGGCCAGACGGGCGGCCCTCACCGTGCCGCCGATTTCCAAGGCTCCGTTAGCCGCCGTCAGGGGTTCCAACTCGGCGATGCGATGCACGCTCACCAAGTGGCTCGGCCCGATCAATCCCTTTTTCATGTTGACCAGGAGGTCTGTGCCTCCTGACAGGACCTTGCCTTGGGGGCCCAGGTCGACCAGGAGCCGACAGGCCTCCCCCAGGGTCGATGGCTCATAATACTCGAATCGAGGCAAGAGCATGGGTGCCTCCTTGCCGCTGCCCAGTGGCGACGATGGTGTTCAGCTCCATGAACTCGCTACGCCTGATTCTATCAAGGGAGGCCTCCTTGTCAACAGAAAAATCATGGAATCACTGAAAGGGAATTGCGGTGGACAGAGCCACCGGGATGTGGTACGTTGTGATGGACTTGTTCATCGGGGTGAACAGATGGCTTCCACGTACCAGGCGCCGGCAGTTCAGCGATCCATCCGATTGTTGGAGCATCTGGCCCAGTGCCCTGAGCCGCGCAACCTCAGTCAACTGGCGCGCTCCCTCGGGTACAGCAAGAGCACGCTCCACGGCATCCTCCACGCGCTGGAGGATGCCCAGTGGATAGAAAGGGAAGACCTTGGGGCGGGCTACGGTCCCGGCCGGGGCCTCCTGGCTCTTGCGCGCAAGGCCTTTGGTGTATGGGAGCTTCCCCATCTGGCCGAACCCTTGATGCAGCGGATCAACGAGCGGGTGGGAGAGACGGTCTTCCTGGGGGCAAGGAAGGGTGAACGGGTGCGCATCCTGTCCCGTGTGGAAGGCAAGGGACTCCTGCGCGTGACCTCCCCCCCCGGGACCACCCTTCCCCTTCTGGCGGCTGCCACGGCCAAGGTCTTCCTGGCGGACCTGCCCCTGGAGCAAGCCAAAGCCATCCTCGGGGAGGGACCGCTGCCCGCCTTCACCGATCGCTCCATCCTCGATCCGGAGGCCTTCATGGCAGAGGTCGCACGCGCCCGCCAAAGGGGTTATGCCTGCGACGAGGAGGAATACCTCAGAGGAATTCGGGCCGTGGCCGCCCCCATCCGTCACCAGGGTCGAACCGTGGCCGCGCTGTGGGTCGTGGGGTTTGTCTCCAGTTTCACCCAGGACGTCAGGGAGGATGCCATCGAGGAGCTCACGTCGGCCACAGCCCTCCTCTCGAGGCTTCTGGACATCCGAGGATCGCGTCTTTCCTTGCCGTAGCCGCCAGCGCCCTGGCAGGGACCGGGGGCAGCCAGGAAGGCCAGGGCGGGACAGGATCGTTCAAGTCCCGTCCCGGAGTTCCTTGCCTGAAGGCGGCAGCGGAGCTCCGGTGGAATCGCGGTTTGCCTTCAGTATCTCCAGGAACGCCCGAGCCGGCGGGGAGAGATCCTCCCGATCCAGCATGGCGACATAGACCTGAAGGTGAAGGTCCCATTTCCGGAGGGGAAGGACGGCGATCCTTCCTTCCGCCCGCTCTTTCTCCACGGCGGCCTCCACGAGGAAGGAGATGCCCTCTCCTTTCTCCACCATGTCCTTGATGAACTCCAGGTTGCTCGTCTCCACGAGGACGTTGGGGGTTATCCCGCACTCGGCAAAGGCTTGGCTCACGAGGGCATGGGTGCCGGATCCCCGCTCCTTCATGACCACCGGGATGCCTTCCAGGCTCTCGAAGGTGATGGCCTCCTCTCGCATGAGGGGATGATCGGGAGAGGCGATGGCCACCACCCGCTCGCGACGAAAAGGGATGAATCTCACCCGTTTCAACTCCTCCACCTTCACGCAAATGGCCAGTTCGTTTCTCAGATCCAGGAGGTTCCGGCACATCTCCAGAGAACTCCCCTCATCCAGGATCATCTTGATCATGGGATGCCTGGCGTGGAACTGGGTGATCAGCGAGGGCATCACGTACCTGGCGTACGTCTTCGTGGTTCCGATCTTGAGCAGCCCCCGTTTGAGGGAATGCAGCTCACCCACGGTTCGTTCGATCTCCTTTTCAAGATCGAAGATTGCTGTCGCCCGCTGCAGGAGCAGAGACCCTGCCTCGGTGAGGGCCACCGTGCGACCTTTCTTCTTGAACAGCTTGATCTCCAGGGCGCTTTCCAGGGCGCGCACCTGCGCCGTGATGGCCGGTTGGGTGATGCTCAGGGCCCTGGCCGCTCGGGAGAAATTCTGGGCCTTGGCTGCCTCGTAAAAGGCGCGAAGTTGGGTGAAGTTGACCATGAGGTCAGGCCTCCGTGACGCCCCGGTGGCGCCTCGTCTGCGCCCGGCGAACCGCCGGGAGACGGCCAGATCGTTGGGTTTCTATTATAAACACAACTTATGCCTTGTATAAAAACATGAAATTTGACAACGGCGCCTCCCCCTGACTATAGTGCGGCTAAAACCAGAGCTGTGGACACCGAGACCTGGGCCGGCCTCTTTGTTTTCGCGCCTCGGAGGCCTTTTCCTTTCACGCCGACCGCAAAGGAGGAGAGAGATGGCGGACAGGGGTTTTCCGAAACCGCAGGAGGTCGTGTACCCCCCTGAACTCGAGGGGTGGGAGGAGTTGTATCCCCCGTACTACGTATTCAGCCAGGAGAGGGCGGATTGGGAAGGGAGGCAGTTCTGGTTCCACGACAAGATCCATGCGCCCGACCCCATGTTCCCCTGGGACCTCATCTTCCACGAGGCCTGGCAGATCTCCCTCTCCCAGTACAACACCCGGGTGTTCTGCATACCCCCCGCCCAGGGGGTGGCTCAACGCATGGTTGGCTGCTACATGTACATCTGCGCCGTCGAACCTCCCCCGCCGGAGGTGATCGAGAAGAAGGCCCAGCTCTTCCAGGATCGGGTGTTTTATGTCTTCGGGCATTACGACGAGCTGTACGAGGAATGGCTCAAGAAATTCCGCGCCTTGGGACAGGAGTTGGAGGATCTCAAGATCCCCGAGGAGTTGCCTGCGTTCGAACCCGACGGCGTGGTCTTTCCGGCCCCCAGGGGCTACTTCACGGCCTTCGAGGTGATGGATGCATACGACAGACTGGTCAATACCGTCATCAAGGCCTGGCAGTACCACTTCGAATACCTGAACCTCTCCTACCTGGGCTACCTGATGTTCGCGGATACATGCCGGAAGCTCTTCCCGGGGATCAGCGAAAGCACCATCGGAAAGCTGGTGGCCGGTGCAGTGGTGACGATGTACAGACCTGAGGAGGAACTGTGCAAACTGGCCCGGCTGGCCTCCACCCTGCCGTCTGTCAAGGACGTGTTGAAACAGGACACGCCACCCGCCGCCAAGATCGACCAGCTCTCGCAAAACGCCGAGGGCAGAGAGTGGCTCCGGCAGATGGATTCGGTCAAGAACCCCTGGTTCTACGCCTCCTGCGGGAGCGGATGGTTCCATTACGAGGGAAGCTGGGTCAACAAGATGGAGGTCCCCTTCAGCTACCTTCAAAGCTATGTGGAAAGGCTCGAGCGGGGGGAGCGCATCGAACGCTATCTCGACGAGATCGAGCGGGAACGGGAAAGACTTGCTGACGAATACCGGGGCCTCATCCCCAACGAGGACGACCGCAAGGCATTCGAGGACGCGTACAGGACGTGCCGCACCATCTACCGGTACGCCGAAGACCACCTGTTCTGGGTCGAGCACTGGTTCCACACCATCGCGTTCACCAAGATGTGGGAACTGGGACGACTCCTTACCAGGTATGGCCTCCTGGGTGACAGGGAGGACATATACCTCTTCACCCGGTTCGAGGTCCCCATGATCATCGAGGACATGGTCTCGGCATATGCCCTGGGCCACGGCGTGCCCGCCCGCTCCGAATACTGGAAGGCCAAAGCCGCCAAGAGAAAGTCCATTCTGGAGGCGGCAAGGAAGTGGATGCCCCCGCCGGCCCTGGGAACCGTGCCCGAGGAGATCGCGGAGCCATTCACCGTGATGCTCTGGGGGGTGACCTCGGAGAAGGTGGAGCAATGGCTCAAGGGCGCTGCCGTCAAGCCCGAGGACGTGAAGGAACTGAAGGGGTTCGCCTCTTCGGCCGGATCCATCGAGGGCAAGGCACGGGTGATCAAGCTCTTGGAGGAGATCACCACCCTGGAGCCCGGTGAAGTCCTGGTATGCCCCACCACCAATCCGTCGTGGGCCCCGGTCTTCACCAAGATAAAGGCCGTGGTCACAGACATCGGCGGCCTGACAAGCCACGCCGCCATCGTCTGCCGCGAGTATGGACTCCCTTCGGTGACGGGCGTCGGCATCGCCACCTCGGTCATCAAGACTGGCGACGTGATCCGCGTGGACGGTGACAAGGGCGTGGTGGACGTCTTACAAAGGGCCTGAAGCCGGATCGCAGGCGCCGACGGGCCGTCTCGAGGAGAGGCCATGGCTTACACCCTCTGGTTGGACGAGGTGGGCAAGGAGGATGTCGCCCTGGTGGGAGGCAAGAACGCCGGCTTGGGCGAACTCATGCGAGCGAAGATCCCGGTCCCCCCGGGATTCGCGGTGACCACCGCGACGTATGAACGGTTCCTCCAAGAGGGTGGCATCCAGGCAGAGGTCCTGGGGATCCTGCAACGGGTGGATCCCCAGGACGTCGAGCGGCTCGACGAGGCCAGCCGAAGGGTCCGTTCCGTCTTGGAATCCACTTGCCTTTCCCTGGAGCTGGAGGACGCCATCGCCGAGCGGTACCGTCGATTGTCCCGCCTGTGTCACGTGCCTGCGGTTCCGGTGGCTGTTCGCTCGAGCGCCACAGCCGAGGACCTCCCCGGCGCCAGCTTCGCCGGGCAGCAGGAGACCTACCTCTGGATCCGAGGGATAGACGATGTGCTCCTTCACATTCGCAGATGTTGGTCCAGCCTGTTCACCCCGAGGGCCATCGCCTATCGCGCCAAGATGGGTTATCCCCACCAGAAGGTCTCCATATCCGTGGGTGTTCAAAAGATGGTCAACTCCTGGACCGCCGGCGTCATGTTCACCCTTGACCCCGCCACCGGCGATGCCTCGCGCATTGTGATCGACGCCAACTGGGGTTTCGGGGAGAGCGTCGTGAGCGGCGAGTGCACACCCGACCAGTTCGTGGTGGACAAGGTGACCATGCAGATCGCGGCGAGGACCATCTCGAGGAAGCACTGTTACTTCACCACGGATTTGGAGACCCAGACCGTCAAGAAGCTCGCCCTGCCCGAGGAGAGGCAGACGAACCAATGCATGATCGACGAGGACGTGCTGAACCTTGCGCGCATGGGGCGGGCCATCGAGAAGCACTACGGTCGCCCCATGGATATCGAGTGGGCCATCGACAAGGATCTGCCCTCGACGGGCAACGTCCTGATCCTCCAGAGCCGGCCCGAGACCGTGTGGGATCGAAGGAAGCAGAGCCCCGTCCTGGGCAGGAAGACCGGTTTGGATCTCATCGTGGAAAGGGCCATGAAGCCGTTGAAGATCCCCAAGCAGTAGGCCGCGATCCGGCCAGATCGTGCGATGTGTGCGCCATGTCAGCCATGAGGAGGGAGGCCATATGGACTTGAGGGAATGGATCACGCAATGCGAGAAGGCAGGGGAGTTGAAGCGCATCAAGGAACAGGTGGATTGGGATCTCGAGCTGTCCCACATCGCCAAGCTCAACGAGGAGAAGGGAGGGCCAGCCTTGCTCTTCGAGCGGGTGAAGGGCTACAAGTCGCCGGTGCTCACCAGCGCCTGCACCACCACGAACAGGCTCGCCATGATCATGGGGTTGCCCCGGGAATCCACCCTGGTGGATCTCATGCGGGAATGGGTGATCAAGGGCGAGAAGAAGATACCCCCCAAGTGGGTCAAGACCGGCCCGTGCAAGGAGAACATCCTGAAGGGCAAGAAGGTGGACCTCTTCAAGTTTCCGGTGCCCAAGTTCTATCCCAAGGACGGAGGGCGTTTTTTCGGCACGGCCCACTTCGTGGTCACCAAGGACCCGGACACTGGGTGGGTGAACCTGGGGACGTACAGGCTTCAGCTCTTGGACAAGGACCGCCTGGGCACCCAGTTCATCAAGGGAAAGCATGCGGACATCATGCTCAAGAAGTACAAGGCCCTGGGAAAGCCCATGCCCGTGGCCGCGGTGGTGGGATGCGATCCTCTCCTGTTCCTCATGGGCGCGGCCCGGCTCTCAGCCTTTGAATCGGAGTACGACCTGGCTGGTTCCATCAGGGGCAAACCCATCGAGGTGGTCAGAGGCGAGACCGTGGACTTGCCCGTCCCTGCCACGGCCGAGATCGTCGTGGAAGGGGAAGTGGATGCCGATGCCTTCCTGCCCGAGGGTCCTTTCGGCGAGTACACCGGTTACTACTCGGGCGTTGGGACCGATCCCCGGAACTTCATCAAGGTCCGTTGCATCACCCATCGCCACAACCCCATATTCTGGGGGACGACGGTGGGCAGGGCGGTGACCGACACACACATGACCATGGCCCTCACCTATGGCGCCACGCTGTGGCAACAGCTTGCGGCCATGAAGATCCCTGGGCTCAAGGCCATCTATTGTCCGCCGGAGGGGTCCGGCAGGATGTTGGCGATCATCTCCGTCAAGCAGATGTATCCCGGCCACGTGGATCAGGTGGCCACGGCGGCCATTTCGACGGAGATGGGCGCGTACGGGCTCAAGACCGTCATCGTGGTGGACGACGACATCGACCCGTGGGACATCCCGCGTGTCCTGTACGCCCTGGCGTTCCGCTTCCAGCCCAATCGATGCCAGGTCATCAGGCGCGGGAGGTCCACCCCCCTGGATCCTTCGCTGCCGATCAACGCCCGGGAGATCACCGGGAGGCTCCTCATCGACGCCACCATCCCCTACGAGTGGAAGGACAAGCCGATCCCCATCGAACTGGATCCGGAGGTGGTCAAGCGTGTGACGGCCAGATGGTCCAAGCTGGGCCTTTGATCCCCGCCCACGGGAGGTTCCCCATGGAAGTCGCCGTGGTGGGAATGCTGGACGAACGGGAGCAAGCCCTCAGGCTCCTCAAGGAGCGGATCGAAGCGAGGGGCCACCGGGCGTTCCTCATAGACATCAGCATGGGGGTGGGCGGCATCGTTGCGTGCCTGAAGCCCCATGTCTCCAATGAGGAGGTGGCCAGGGCCGGCGGGACGTCCATGGAGGAGATCCGCAGCAGTCTGGTCAAGGAGAGGCAGAAGGCCACGTGCGCCATGTCGGACGGACTGACCCGCAAGCTGGTGGAACTGCAGACCGCGGGCAGGATTGGAGGGGTCATTGCCGTGGGCGGAATGACCGGCACTTCCATCTCGCTGCCAGCCTTGCGCGCCCTGCCCTTTGGGTTCCCCAAGGCGCTCGTTTCCAGCGCCGCGGCCATGCCCGCATACGCGGGCAAGTTCTCGGAATACTTCGGCGTAAGGGACATCGCGGTTCTGCACAGCGTGGTGGACACGGTGGGGCTCAACCCGCTGATCCGCAGCCTCATGATCAACGGCGCAGGGCTCATCTGCGGCATGGTGGAGTCCTCAGAGCCCATCACGCAGGATGAGAGGCCTTCCATTGCCTTGACCGAGTTCGGGTTCTGCGACCGCGGGGCCGAGGCCGTCCGGACGATCCTCAAGGCGAAGGGGTACAACGTGGTCTCGTTCCATGCCACGGGCCTGGGAGACCGGGCGGCGGAGGATCTCGTGGGGCAGGGCCTCTTCCAGGCATTCATCGATCTGGTCCCGGCCGGCCTCAGCGAGCACATCCTGGGAGGCAACAGGGACGCGGGGCCCCATCGGCTGGAGGCTGCGGTGACCAGGGGGGTGCCGTACATCCTCAGTCCGTGCGGGTTCGATATGCTGAGCTGCGGTCCCATCGAGCGGCGGGACAAGGGGGATCCCCTCTGGACATCCAGGAAGCTCTCCCAGCGAAAGCTCCTGGTGCAGGATGCCATGCGGGTTCAGGCCCGCACGACGGCGCAGGAGATGCGGTTGGTTGCCAGAGCCGTGGCCGAGAAGCTCAACCGACACCCCCGCAAGAAACAGGTGCGATTCCTGCTCCCCATGAGAGGCTTCTCGTCCCTGAGCGGGCAGGGAGGTGCCCTCCATGATTTGGAGGCAGATCGCGTCTTCGTGACGAGTCTGAGGGAGAACCTGGATTCAGACATCGTGGTGCGGGAGGTGGATGCCCATATCAACGACCCCGCTTTCGCCCGCGCCGTTGCCGAGGCACTGGGGGAAGTGATTTGATACCGGCGATGGAAACGGGGAAGGAGTAGACGGCCCGTGTCATCCATAGCCGTCCTGGGCACATTCGACTCCAAAGGCCCGGAACACCTCTTCATCAGGGACGGGATCCAAGAAAGGGGCCTGTCCGCCTTGACCATCCATGTGGGGACCAAGGGACCGCCCTGGTTTCGACCCGACCTGGACCTGGGCGTCCGATGGGAAACGGGGACGCACCGGGATGCGGCCATCGCCCAGGTCATCGAGCGCGCCCGGGCCGAAGTGCGCAAGCTCAACCAAGAGGGGAGAATCTGTGCGATCATCTCCGCGGGGGGCGGGACGGGCACACACCTCGGCACCTCCGTCATGAGATCGTTGCCGTTCGGATTCCCCAAAGTCATGGTCTCCACCGTGGCATCGAGGGATATGTCCGCCACGGTGGGGACTTGCGACATCACCATGATCCACAGTGTGGCCGATCTGTTGGGAATCAACTCCATCACGGGAACCATCCTCGATCAAGCGACCTCCGCCGTGTGCGCCATGGCCGCGACCACACCCAGGCCCCTGCAACAAAGACGACGCGTGGCGCTCACCATGTTCGGGTTTGTCACCGAGGGGGCGAGCCGCCTCAAGGCCCTTCTCGAGGAGCGGGGGTACGAGGTGGTGGCTTTTCACGCCAATGGAACGGGTGGCATGGCGCTGGAGGAATTGGCCGCCCAGGGCTTCTTTGACGGGATCCTGGATCTGGCCCTTCACGAGCTCGCGGATCAGATGATGGATGGATACTGCCGGGGCATCGGGCCCGGGCGACTGAGGCCCTCGCCGAGTCGTCCCGTGCCCAGGGTGGTGGTACCCGGTGGGCTCGACTGCGCCGTACTGGAGTTCACGAGGAACAACATCCCGGCATCGTACCGTGATCGAAAGATCTTCTTCTACGACTTCCGGTCGGCCATTGGGCTGACTCAGGAGGAGTCGGCCCGGCTGGGAGAGGAGGTTGCCGAGAGGCTCAGTGCCTATCAAACGGCGGTCAGGCTGCTCGTGCCCAAGGGGGGATGGTCGGAGGCCGACGGGCCGGGCCGCCCGCTTCACGATCCGGCCGCCCGGATGGCCTTCCTGACGGCCGTGAGGCGAAGGCTTGGGCCGAGCCTCCCCGTGGAGGAAGTCGATTCCCACATCAATGAGCATGCATTTGCCCGACACGCCGCGACCGCCATGGAAGAAATGTTGGCCGGAGGCACAGCATGATCATACGCAACTGGATGAGAAAGAACCCGGTGACCATCCACAGCTCCGCTCTCATCTCCCAGGCCCAGCAATTGATCAACCAGCACGGGCTTCGCTACATGGCCGTGGTCGACGAGGGGGTGCTCCGTGGTATTCTCAGGAGAAGGGATCTGTACGAGGCTGCCACCCACATCACGGCCAGGCAGAACATCCATGAGATCCGCTATTTCAACGAACGACTCAAGGTCCGGGATCTCATGATCCGCAGGCCCAGTACCGTCCAGGCCGACGAGGCAGTGGAAGTGGCCATGAAGAAAGGGGCAGAGTTGGGGGTGAGTTTCTTCCCGGTCATGGAGGGAGACACGCTCGTGGGGACCGTCTCCTACGAGGAGATCTTCGAGACCTTCTCGAAGATCCTGGGTGTGAGGGAGGACTGGATCGGAATCACGCTTCGTGACCTCGAGATCGGGCCTGGGGCCCTGGGCCGTGTGGCCGACGACGTGGACCAGACCGGCGCCGTGATCCATAGCATCTTCACCCTGAGCCGGGAGAACGTGGAACGAAAAAACGTCATCGTGCGCCTTCAGACCGATCGTCCGGCGCAGGTGGTTGCCCACCTCCGGGCCAAGGGGTACCAGATCCTGGAAGTGGAGAACCGTGCCCGGCTCTGCCAGACGACGCAGCCGGGTGCACCGCCCCTCAATTGACTGCACGCCCAAGACCGGTGCACCATTTTGGGCGTTTTCCCGGATCGACCAACGGGCCTTCGAACCCCGGGAAGATGCCAGCTCATGTGATACGGAGGGTACATGTCTGGGATCAACCCCCAACGGATCGTCGTTGGGATCACGGGGGCGAGCGGCGCGATCTATGGCATCCAACTGCTCAAGGTCCTGCGCCAACACGGCATCGAGACCCATCTGGTCATCTCCGAGTCCGCAAAGCGGACCATCGAGCTGGAGACCGATTATGCCGTGCGGGAAGTCGAGGCCCTCGCCGGGGTCGTGCATGACTGGCGAGACAACGGCGGATCGATTGCCAGCGGGTCCTTCCTGACGGCCGGCATGGTCGTGGCCCCGTGCACCATCAAGACCCTCTCGGCCATCGCCCAATCCTTCAACGATAATCTCCTCGTGAGGGCCGCAGACGTTTGCCTCAAGGAAAGACGCAGGCTCATCCTCGTGGTCAGGGAGACCCCCCTGCACTTGGGGCACCTGAGGCTCCTTTGCACCGCCGCCGAGTTGGGGGCCGTCATTCTACCTCCGATCCCCAGTTTCTACCACCTTCCCAAGACCATCGACGACATCGTTGCCCAAACCTTGGGAAAGGTCCTCGATCAACTCGCCATTCCCCACAACCTCTTCCGTCGGTGGGGAACCCGGGGGATGACCGAACAAGAGGCGCCCTAGGACGGCTCCCCAACCTCGACCAACGCCACTGCGGTTCCACAGGGTCATGACCCTTGCTGCAAAGACCGGGCCTCGCGGGCAGGGAAGGATCGCCGCCGCCGCCCACTCGCGGATGCCCCCTGGTTCGCCCACTCACCCGATGCGCACCCGGATCCAATAGGGGAAATGGTCCGAAGGTGGGACCTTGCCCGGCTCGCAGGGGATGATCCGCGCCTCCTCCACGGCGATCCCCCGGGAGACCAGGATCCAATCGATGCGCTCACCCGCCGGGATGCCCGTGAAATGGTGCACGGTCGGCCAGCCGTCATCTCGCGTCCCCGGGGCTCGTCGCCAGCTGTCGGCCAATGCCGGGGGGCCGCCGGTGAAGACCCCATGGACGTCCGAATCCGGCTGGTCATTGAAGTCTCCGGCCAGGATCACGGGCAGGCGCTTTCGGCGAGCCCAGGCCCGGATGAGCCTGGCCCCCTCGAGCCTGGCCCTCGAGGAGAAGTGATCCAGGTGGGTGTTGCCGAACCAGAGCCGGCGCCCGGTGGCCCGGTGTTGGAAGCGGGCGTACGTGAACATCCTGGGGAAGGCCGACCCCCAGCTCTTGCTCAAATAGGCGTGGGGCGTCTCGGACAGCCAGAACTCGCCGGCTGTCCCCAGGGAGAGCCGCTCGTGCCGGAAGAAGATCGTGGGGCACTGGACCCGGGGGTGTGGGTCCTTGGGGCGCCCGGGCAAAGACGCCTTGTACCCCTTCAGCCCGTGGCGCAGTGCCTCCAGTTGGGCCGGCATTCCCTCCTGCGTTGCCAGCAGGTCGGGACGGGCGGCCAACACGGTCTCGATCACCCTCTGTTCTCGAAAGGCCCATGCGTGGGGGCCGTCGTCGGGGTTATCGAACCTCAAGTTGAACGTCATGACCGTGAGGTCTGCCACAGGGCTCATGTCTGGATCTCGAGATCCCGGATCATCCCATCGGCGAACCCCATGACGAATTCCCGCTGGAGCGGATCGGCGTAGCGTGCGCAAGGGCATCTGTGGTCGCTCCGGCTGCGAATCAGCAACTCGAACCTTACCCAGCGGTCTCCCACCTCCACAGCCGCACCGTAGGGCCGACAATCCCGGTGCGCCTCCTGGACACCCGCCAGGAGACGGTCAGGCAGATGGAGCCAGTAAAGGTCCTCGACGGACGATCTTTCCGCACGTTGGTCCAGGTAGGGCCGGATCTTCTGCATATCGGACTCCCGAAGCTCGTCCACCAAATACGCGCGCATCTCAGACCTCCCCATCCCCGCCTGCCAGTCTGCACACGGGCACCGTCCCGCGTCAAGGGGGCCGGGATTGATCCCAAGTCCGTCGACGTGTAAAATGACGGCGTTTCTCCGCCACGCCTCTTACGAAGGAGTTGTCCATCTTGAAGGTCAGCCTTTTCGTCCCGTGCATCGTGGAGCAGTTTCATCCCCAGGTGGGTGAGGCAACCGCCCGTGTCCTGGCGCGGATGGGCGCAAGGCTCGTCTACCCGAGGGGCCAGACCTGCTGCGGGCAGCCGCTGTACAAGAGCGGCCACTGGAATCAAGCCAGGCGGACCGCCAGGCACTTCATCTCCCTTTTCGAGGACGCCGAGGCGGTGGTGGCCCCCTCCGGGTCGTGCGTCAGCATGGTCCGCAAGTCGTATCCAGAGCTGCTGCGGGACGAGGCCCGATGGGCGGACCGCGCCCTGGCCCTGGGCAAGCGCGTCTTCGAGCTCACCGAGTTTCTGGTGAACGTGCTGGGCGTGGAGGATGTCGGGGCGAGCTGGCCGGGGAGGGCCGTGTACCATGATTCCTGCCAGGTGTACCGCGCCCTGGGCATCCACCGCGAGCCCCGGGCCCTGCTCGCTCGCGTGCGGGACCTGGAGCTGGTCGAGATGGAGCGCCCCGAGGCGTGCTGCGGCTTCGGAGGGACCTTCAGCCTGCAGTTCCCCGCCATCTCCGAGGCCATGGTGGCAGACAAGGCGGCGCGCGTCCTGGCCACGGGGGCCCAGTATCTCCTCAGCGCCGAGATCAGCTGCCTCATGAACATCGGCGGGTACCTCAAGAAGCAGGGCCACCTTGTGCGGGCCCTGCACATCGCCGAGGTTTTGGAGCGGACCCCGTGACCCCCCCGACCATGCATGGAGATGGGGCATGAAGATCCAGACCCAGCACTTCCGCCGCCGCGCCGAGGAGGCGCTGGCCGACTCGCAGCTCCGGGGCAATCTGCTCCGGGCGGGCACGCGCTTCAAGACCGTGCGGGATGCGGCCTTCTCCCGGTTGTCCGACCCCCAGGGGATCCGAGACCGGGGCCGGGAGATCAAGGAGCGCTCCATGGCCCACCTGCCTCAGCTCCTGGAGGACCTCGAGGCCAGGATCCTGGAGCGGGGTGGCGTGGTTCACTGGGCCCCCACCGCGGCCCACGCCAGGCGCATCATCTCGGACCTGGCCCGGCAATACCAAGTGCGAAGCGTGGTCAAGGGCAAGTCCATGATGACCGAGGAGATCGGCCTGAACGATCACCTCCAGGCCCAGGGCATTGATTCGTGGGAGACGGACCTGGGGGAGTTCATCGTCCAACTGGCCGGGGAGCCTCCGTCCCACATCATCGGCCCGGCCATCCACAAGAGCAAGGGACAGGTGGCCGATCTGTTTGCCCGGAAGCTCGGGGTGGAGCGCACCGAGGTGCCCGAGGAGCTCACTGCCATCGCCCGGGCATCCTTGCGGGAGCGCTTTCTCGGGGCCGATATGGGCGTCACCGGGGCCAACATGGCCGTGGCCGAGACCGGCTCCATCGTGCTGCTCGAGAACGAGGGAAACATCCGGATGAGCGTGACGGTCCCCCGGGTGCAGGTGGTTCTCATGGGCATCGAGAAGGTGATCCCCACCCTGGAGGACATGTCCCTGCTGATCGCCCTTCTGTCCCGGGCGGCAACGGGCCAGAAGCTCTCCAACTACGTCTCCATCCTCACGGGCCCCAGACAGGACGGGGAACTGGATGGGCCGGAGGCCCTCCACGTCGTGATCATGGACAACGGCCGATCCCGCATCCTGGCCGACCCGGATCTGCGATCCTGCCTGCACTGCATCCGCTGCGGCTCGTGCTTCAACGTCTGTCCGGTGTACCTCACGGTGGGAGGGCACAGCTACGGCTGGGTATATTCGGGACCCATCGGCTCCATCCTCACCCCCCAGCTCGTCCCGGCCAGGCTGGCCCGGTTGCTCCCCTTCGCATCCACCCTATGCGGGGCCTGTGCCGAAGTGTGTCCGGTGCGCATCGACCTGCCCAAGCTCCTGCTCACCCTGAGGCAGCGCCTCACCGAGGACCCCAACTGGGACGGGGGAATCCCCCTTCAGGAACGCGTCCCCATGGCCCTGTACGGGCGGCTGCTGACCCGCCCCAGGCTCTATGAGGCGGCCTGGCGGGCCGTGAGGCTCCTCCATCCCGTGCTGGCCCCCGGGGGGGAGTGGGTGGCCCTGCCGCCCCCGCTGGCGCGCTGGGCCCGCAGCCGATGGGTCCCCCCCCTGGCCCGGCCCTTCTCCAGAGGCTGGCAGGGACTGCGCCGCGCACTGGGGCAGGGAGGTGATGGGGCATGAACCAAGGGCACCGCAAGCGCATACTGTCGCGGCTGGAACTGGCCCTGGGCTTCCCGGCTCGGGATGAGGAACTCCTCAAGGCCGGCCATGGAGACGGCTCGATCCCGTGGGTGGAGCCCGGCCAGCCGTGGGATACCCTCCAGAGGGAGATGGAGACCCTGGCCACCCGCTTTCACCGCGCCGCAACTCCCCGGGAGGCGCGGGCCATTGTCGGCGAGGTGCTCCGGGAGCACCAGGTGCGCAGGGCCGTGCGCTGGCACCATCCGGGCCTGGAGGCGTTGGACCTGGACGCCCTCTTGGCCGAGGCCGGGGTCGAGGTGGCGCCGCCCCTCCCCCCCGGCGAGCAGTGGACCCGTTGGGCGGGCCAGGCCGAGTTGGGCATCACCGCCGCCGAGGCCCTGCTGGTGGAGTCGGGGACCCTGGTGGTCAGGAGCTGTCCGGGGCAGCCCCGGGCCGTCTCCCTCCTTCCCCCCGTGCATCTGGCGGTGGTCGTCCCCGGGCAGAGGCTGGCATCGGTCCACGATCTCCCCCCCTTGCTTCGCCACTGGATGGACACGGGAGGCGGGCTGCCCAGCGCCGTCCATCTCATCTCAGGCCCCAGCCGCACAGGGGATATCGAGATGACCCTGGTGATGGGGGCCCACGGGCCCAAGTTCGTCCACGTCCTGGCCCTGGAGCCGGGCAGCTGACGGCAGATGGCAGCGCCTCACCCCCATGGCGAGCCCTGTGCATGAGCGGGACGCCGGGGAGCTGACGATCCTCGTTCTGGGCCTCTTGGCCGGGGTGCAACATGGCCTGGGGCATGGGGGCCAACGACGTGGCCATGGCCTCTGCACATGGAGGTCACCCGCGCCGCGCACGAGGCCGACCAGATCCCGCGGAACATCCGGGGGCATCTCCCCCGGGAACTGCTCCTGCCTGTGGACAAGTTCCAGTGCCTCTGGTTTCTCAGGGAGCAGGACCGCGTCATAAACGCCATGCAGGACACCTCGCACCGGCTCTCCTACCGGACCACGACCGTCCTCCCGCCCCCCCTGGGTGACGCCCTGTTCCTCATGGGTCACAAGGCCGTGGAGGTCGTCCGCGAGATGCCCGGCATGGTGAGCCGGGCCATGGCATGTTTCCGGAGCGACTCGCAGGCGGATCGAGCGCAGGCTCAGCAGCGGGATCTTCTCCCTCACCGTTGGCCCACCCGGCCGTCGCCTTCCATCTCACCCGCCTCGTGGCATACCGGGCGACACGAGCAACCACGCAGAGGATTCGGGGGACGTCATGCGGGCCATGATCGCGCGCCAGGCCCTCAGGGCCCGGCCGCGGCCTCGCGATCCTCAGCCGTCTCCGACCCCGCCTCCTGCCGCGCCCGCATGCCGTGCGCCCCGCCCCGGCCGAACAGGAGCTGCTCCAGGCGCACGGTGAGCGCCTCCAGCCCCTCGCGCCTCAGGGCCGAGACGGCCAGGGCGTCATATGCGCGGGTGAGCTCCCGCACCCGATCGGCCTCGGCCAAATCCGCCTTGTTGAACAGCAGGAGCTGGGGTTTGCCCTGGAGGTCCATGGCCTCCAGAATCCCCTGGACGGATCGGATCTGGTCCTCCACATACGGGTTGGCAATGTCCGCCAGGTGGATCAGCAGGTCGGCGTCCTCCAGTTCCTCCAGGGTGGAGCGGAACGCCGTCACCAGATCCGGAGGGAGGTCCTGGATGAAGCCCACCGTGTCCGTCAGGATGACGTCCCTCTCCCGGGGGAAACGCAGCCTGCGGCTGGCCGGATCCAGGGTGGCGAACAGCTTGTCCTCCACCAGCACCTCGCTCCGGGTCAGGGCGTTGAGCAGGGTGGATTTGCCCGCGTTGGTGTACCCCACGATGCTCAGGATGGGCAGCCCCTGTCGGGCTCGACCGGCCCGGCGCTGGGCCCGGGAGCGGCGCACCTGCTGCAGCTCCCGCTCCAGCCGGGCGATGCGGTCCCGCACCCGCCGGCGATCCACCTCGAGTTTGGTCTCCCCCGGGCCTCGCAGCCCGATGCCCCCCCGGAGCCTGGACAAAGCCGGGTTCTTCCCCACCAGGCGGGGCAGCAGATAGCGCAGCTGGGCCAGCTCCACCTGGATCTTTCCATCCCGGCTCTGGGCGTGCTGGGCGAAGATGTCCAGGATGAGCTGCGTGCGGTCGACGATCTTCTGATCGGTCATGATGGAGAGGTTTCGCAGCTGCCCCGGGCTCAGGTCCCGATCGAACAGGAGGATCTCGGCCCCCAGCTGCTTGCTGCGGATGACCAGTTCCTCCAGCCTTCCCCTTCCCAGCACGAACCGCGGGTCGGGCTGGGGACGGACCTGCAGCACCGCATCCAGGACCGTCAGCCCGCCGGAGCGGGCCAGCTCCCGAAGCTCGTCCATGGATCGGGTGGCCCGATGCCCCGATGCGGGATACACCCCCACCAGCATGGCCCGCTCGCCCTTGCCCTCCACGCGCCGCCCCCCCATGACCCGGGAGAACTCGTCCTCCAGCGCCTCGACCAGGGCCAGGGCGTCCATCTCCAGCCGGGAGGGGTTGTCGGCCTCCAGGATCTCCCATTGCCGACGGGCCGGATTGGACGGAAGCAGGTGCGCCACCTGGAGCCGCCCCGGGAGCCCATCCTCTCCCGTCTGGATCTGGCACATGAGGTCCAGCCGCAGGTGGGCCAGGTCCGTGAGGTCGTCCTGGGTGAGGGGCTCTCCCCGAAGGTGGGTATGGACGAGGCGCAGGCCCAGCAGCCGCTCCGGGGCGGTTCGCAGCCCCTGCAGGGAGGGGATGACGATCCGGTGGTCGTCCCCCACGATGACCATGAACACGGCTCCCCGCCGATCCAGCAGCACGCCCACCTGGCGCCCGATCCCTCGGGAGACCTCCGAGAGCTGCCTCGCCAGCTCGGGGGTGACGACGCGATGGGCGGGGACCTTGCGGCGGTAGATGCGCTCCAGGAATCGGAGGTCGGACGACTTGAGACCCTGGATCTGGCCCTGGACTCTCGGAATGGCCGCCTCCTCAGGGGGCCCCGGCCGCCCCGTCGAGCCACGCCAGGATCTCTTGGTGGTCTGCCATGTGATGGTCGGCCCTCAGACAGGGGTTCTTGTACGCCACGAATGGGACGTCCGCCCGCTCGGCCACCAGGCGATCCACCTCCGAATCACCGATGTACAGGGCCTCGCGGGAAGCCGCCTCGAAGTGGGCCAGGATCTTCCACAGGCACTCGGGGTGGGGCTTGGGAGACCGGACATCCAGGCTCGTGACCGTCAGATCGAACAGGTCCGACAGCCCGTGCTCCCTCATGACCAGTGGCATGGTGGGTCCCCGATTGGTCGCGATGGCCGTTCCGTACCGCGGTCGAAGCGCGCGCAGGACCTCCCGCACATGGGGCTCCAGCCGCATGATGGGGATGAACGGGCCGTAGTCCATGGAGAGCCGGTATGCCTGGGCCGCTTCCCGCCTGGGATCTCCAGCGAACAGGAAGTCCACGGCCTCTGGCGCCGTGCTGGCGTGGACGAAGGCCAGCTGATGCGGCGCCATGGGTGGAAGGTCGAAACGGTCCAGGATGTGGTTGTAGAATGCCTCGTTGGATGCCTTGGAATCGAACAGGACTCCGTCGCAGTCGTAGATGATCACCTTGGTTGCTCGCAAGTGCCGGCCTCCCTCCGGGCGTCTCATCCATGCATGTTCAATAGCAGTCTACCACATCCCAGCGGATGGAGGGACGGGGCGGAGATTGTCATTGCCGGGAAGATCTGCTAGGTTTGCTTTGACCTCTGCGGAGAAACGAGGCGGCATTGACTTCCCGACCCACCCAAGGGGCTTGCCCCCCGCGTGTCATGCTCGTGTTCCCGCCGGTGTGGGTGCCCATGGTGCCCCACCTGGCCCTGCCGGCCCTGGCGGCCTATCTGCGGGAGAAGGGGCATGAGGTCCGAACCGTCGACGCCAACATCTCGTTTTTCGTGGACTATCTCCTGACGCCGGAGACCCTCTGCGCCTTGGCGCCGCGGGCCGCCCGCCTGCTGGACGGAAGCGCGGGAGCGGATGTTCCCCGCGGGTGGCTCGACCTTGCCCGCAGAGAACTCCCCCGCTGGGAGGCATCGGTATCCCGGGTGGACCGGATCTTGCGCACCTTTCGGGACCCGGAGCTCTTCTTCCAGCCCGACGCCCTGTTGGGGGCGCAGGACGAACTGCACGGCCTCATGCTTCTGGCAAGCCTGGCCCAATGGCCCGGCCGCATTTCCTTCAACCATTACCGCCGCGGAGACATCCGTACCTTCGAGGATCTGCTGGGGTTGTGCGACGACCCGGAGCGCAACGCCTTCCTCCCTTTCTGGCGGGATCACGTCCTTCCCGACATCGTGGAGGATCCCCCCCCCCTTGTGGGGATCTCCATCTCCAGCGTCCACCAGTTCATCGCAGCCATGACCCTGGCCCGACTGATCCGGAACCGACTGCCCCGCGTTCACGTGGTGGTCGGCGGCAAGCACCTCTTGCGCATCCGGGAGAAGCTGCTTGGGCACCCCCAGTACTTTCGATGGTTTTTCCACAGCGCCGTGCTCCACGAGGGGGAAGAGGCCCTGGAGGCCCTCTTGATGGCGGTGACCCGGGCCCAACCCTTGTCCCGCGTCCCCAACCTGATCTCCCTGGAGGAAGGCCGACCCCGGGCCACCTTCCTGGCCCCCCCGCCCCGGCTGCAGGACCTCCCCCCTGCGGACATGACCGATGCGCCGTGGGGTCGATATCTGGTGCCCAGGCCGTACGCACCCGTGCGCATGTCCCAAGGGTGCTACTGGGGCAAGTGCACCTTCTGCATCCGGTACGGACACGAACGCGTGGACTATCTCCCTCCGGAGCGGGTCGTGGAGGACTTGGAGCGCCTCCAGGATGTGCACGGCGTGAGGGACATCTCGGTCAACGACGATTGCATGCCCCCCGCGTACTGGGAGGATCTGTGCGCGCGCATCCTCAAACGGCGGCTGTCGCTGTCCATGCTCATCTGGGCAAAACCCGTGGCGGGCTTCACGCCCAGGCGCCTGCGCAGGATGGCCCAGGCCGGGGTTCGGCAGATCCGCTGGGGCGTGGAGTCCACCCATCCGCGCGTGCTGAAGCTCATGCGCAAGGGGACCAGCCCCACCGGCGCCCTTGGGGTCCTGGGAGCCGCCCACGAGGCCGGGATCTGGAACCATGCCTGCATCATCATCGGCTTCCCCACCGAGACCCGGCAGGAGGCCCAGGCCACCCTGGATTTTCTGGCGGCCAACCGGTCCATCGTCCAGTCTTTCATTCTGTATCCCTTCGTCCTGTACCAGAACAGCCATCTGTTTCACGAGCCCCGCGCCTTCGGCATCACGGAGATCCGGGTGGACGACACGCCGTTCTTCGACCAGATCTCCTTCCGTACGTCGCGCGGCATGGACCCCCGGGAGGTGCAGGCCCTGGTCCGAAGCGCCAAGGAGACCCTCCTGGCGGAGACGTACGGATGGCCCTTCTGGTATTATCTGAAGCTTCGGGAGTACTTGCAGCTCTACCTGGATCGATTCGGCTTGGAGAGGACCGCGCGAATGTCCTTCGATCGCCGGGGACTGCGGCGGTCGTGGGAAGGCCAGGGCCCTTGAAGCCCCTTTCGATCCGGGAGAGGCCGCCGCCCCGGGGGGGGTCCGCCATCCGAATCGCCATTCTCTCAACCCGCACGCGGAGCTACCATCCCAACGGGCGGCTCCTGGAGGCCGGCCGGGCCATGGGGCACGAGACCTACCTGCTCCACCCCCGGCGGGTCCATGCCGCGACCTCGAATGCCGCCGATGCGCGGCCGCGGGAGCTCCCCCATGTGTTTCTCCCGCGCATCGGGTCTACCATTGACGACGGCGAGCTGTCGGCCGTGCTTCACCTGGAGCGGGCGGGGATCCCGGCCGTAAACGGCTTCCGGGCGCTGGCCGTGGCCCGGGACAAGTTCCTCTCGTTGAGGGAGCTGGATGCCGCGGGCATCCCGGTGCCCGGGACCCGGCTCGTGACCCACCTTTCTCAGCTTCCTGCGGCCGTGCGCGCCGTTGGCGGGTTCCCCCTGGTCATGAAGGCCACCCGCGGCCGCCAGGGGACCGCCGTGTTCCTGGTGCGCCACGCCGCCCGGGCGCGGGCCCTGGTGGAGAACCCGCCCGGGCCGGCCCCGGGTGTGGTCGTGCAGGAGTATCTCCCGGCCGCCGCCCGGGGCGATGGGCGCATCGTCGTCGTGGGCGGCCGGGCCGTGGGCAGCATGCGGCGCATCCCGCGGCCGGGGGAGTTCCGGGCCAACGCCCATCTGCGGGGAACCGGCGTCCCATGGGACCCGCCCCGGCGGTGGATAGACCTGGCCCTGGGGGCCGCCGAGGTCTTGGGCCTGGCCGTGGCCGGGGTGGATCTCATGGAAGGCCCGCAGGGGCCCGTTGTCCTGGAGGTCAACACCACACCGGGATTCCGGGAGCTGGAGCGGGCTGCCCGGGTGGATGCGGCGGGCGAGATCATCCGCCACGCGGCACAGATGGCCCGCAGGAGGTGATACAAGCATGAAGATCGCGTTTCTCATGGATCCCCTCCAGGAGCTGGACCCGCTCCGGGACACCACGAGCCACCTGATCTACGAGTGCCTCCAGCGGCGCCACGAGACCTATTTCCTCGAGCCCCACGACCTGTACGTCAAGAGCAACCGGATCCGCGCCCGCATGAAGCAGCTGGAGGCCGAGCCGGGGCGATCAAGGCAGGAGACCTGGCGCAAGTGCGTCCAGGACATCCACCAGGAGCGCTGCCTGTTCGAGGACATCACCGAGCTGGACGCCCTGTTCCTGCGGAAGAACCCGCCGGTCAACTTCCGGACCATCGACTTTCTCCAGTTCGTCAAGAAGGACGTGTTCATCATCAACGACATCCAGGGTCAGATCCGGGCGTCGAGCAAGCTGTACATGCTCAACTTCCCGGAAATCATCCCCGAGACCCACGTCTCCCGGGACCCCGTGCGGCTCCGGAGGATCATCGACGAGTTCGGCGGCGACGTCATCATGAAGCCCACGGTGGGGTTCCGGGGCACCGGCGTCATCAAACTGACCAACCGGGACCCGGAGAACCTCAACTCCCTTCTCAACTTTTACGTGGACAGCACCAAACGGTACGAGGACCGCAACCCCATCATCGTCCAGGAGTTCCTGGAAGAGGTTCGCCACGGGGACGTGCGGATCATGCTCCTCAACGGAGAGATCCTGGGCGGCATGCGGCGCATCCCCTGCGATGGCGACTTCCGCACGAACCTTGCCGCGGGGGGGCGGGTGGAGCGCCATGAGATCTCCCCGGCGGACCTGCGCATCGTGGACATTGTGCGGCACCGACTGGTGGAAGACGGGCTCTATTTCGTTGCAATTGACCTCATCGGTGGTAAACTGATTGAGATAAACTGCATCAGCCCGGGGGGCATTCCCAGCTTGAATCAGTTATATGGACTCAGAGTCGAACGGACGGTCATCGATTTCGTGGAAGCCAGCATCGCCCAGAGGAGTTCCATTTGCTCCAACCCAACTCAAGGAGACGCGACTTCATGACGAGACTCTCCGTGCTCCGGTTTGGCAAGGTGGCGTGCGCATCAGCGGTCCTTCTTGGATGCGCCCTGGTGGGACTGGCGGGAAGCCCACCCGGGGCCTCGGCGGCCTTGCTGAAGATCGGCCTCCTGGAGGAACCCAAGAGCCTCAATCTGTTCGCGGCCAGCAAGGACATCTGGGCCAGCAAGGTCCTGCTCTTCTGTTACCAGCGCCTGTACTACCGA